>NZ_JAUNTN010000010.1:0-90859 GCF_030538695.1 Paracoccus sp. (in: a-proteobacteria) | reverse complement strand
CGCCAGCCGGTCATTGCCTGCTTCTCCGAACAAGCGGTCTTCGCCCTCTCCACCATCCAGCGAGTCGGCACCGCCGCCGCCCAGCAGCATGTCGTTGCCATTACCGCCCAGCAGGGTGTCATTGCCCCAGCCGCCGTTCAGGCTGTCGTCACCGTCGCCACCGTCCAGCAGGTCAAAGCCATTGCCGCCGTCCAGCGTGTCATTGCCGGCCATGCCGTAGATGGTGTCACTCCCGGCGCGACCTTCCAGACGGTTATTTGCCGCATTGCCGGTGATATGGTCGGCACCTGACCCGGCAATGACGTTTTCGATGATCGTTGTGCGGTCGATCACCATGCCGCCCTTGGTGTTCATAATATCCGATACCGCACCGGGGGTCAGATCAATGCGCTGCGCGTTGGTATCGCCGCGCAGGTTGATCGTGTCATTGCCGCCCTTGTCGTAAAGGGTCAGGGTGAACTTGTCCTTTATGGCACCCGAGGCGATCCGGTCCGACAGATCTTTCCAATATCCGGTGGCATTGCTGTCCCAGAAATAGGTCGTGTTGCCAGCCTCGATTGTCGAAGAAACCCCGTAGAGATTTTCCATCGCAATAATATCGGCCTGCATCGGGGTCAGCGCCCATGCCATATCCCCGTTCACGACCGGCGACTCGTCCGGTGAGAAATAGGACATCAGCGACATTTGCCAGGTGTCATTGTCGAACATATTGTCGACGCCCCAAGTCCCATCACCGTTATAGGCCCCGGTGTGACCCAGCCCAAGGGCGTGGCCGATCTCATGCAGCCAAGTCTGGAAATAATAGGTATCGTCGCGGATACCGTAGTATACTTCCCATAGAAAGCCGACATTGACGAGCGACTGATCGGTATAGCCGCCCACCGTATAGCTTTGGCTGAAGGCATAGGGGTTGCTGTCGGTCAGCACCAGTTGCGCGGTCGAGGCCCAATCCGAGCCATTGCCACGGATTTCGCGGAAATTGATCCCGGTAAAGGCGGTCCATGCGCTCAGCGCCTTGCGGGCAATCGCGGCAGCCTCATCGCTCAGCGGGCTGAGGTCCACCGTCAGCGTGCTGCCGGTGCGGGCGTTAAAGTGGCGCGGGTCTTCGCCCATGTCGCGATAATAGCCGTGGGTCAGGTAATCAGCGACCTGCTCGGGGGTATATGTGCTCATGTCGGGTCCGTTTCGGGGGGGTGAAAATCAGGAAGGGCCGGAGAGGCGGGTCTTACGGGTTGACGTGTTTGCGGGCTTTCCGGCTGATACGGGTTGCCAGCCCCTGCAGCGCCCCGTCGGGCAAGTGGTCAAGATCCCGGATGGTCACGCCCATCCGGGGCAAGGCAACGGTCGTGCCGGTGTCATCGGTCAGATGCAGGACAGCCTCGACCCCATGGAGACCATAGCGGGATATATCCAGCGTTGCGGCGCGGGTGCGGGCAGGCAAACGGGTCGCGACCTCCTGGCACAGCAATTGTGCCTGTGCCGGGCTGACATCCGAACCGGCGCGGCAGGTCAGATCACCGCTGCCAGAGGCCAGAACGATCGTGGCAATGGTGGTCAGGTCCATGCGGCGTCCTTTCTGCTTCGCGGGGTGTATAGCAGCAAAAGTGACTCGATGCACCTGCTTTTGCTGCAAGTGCAGCATTTGCCGTCGCGTCCGGGGCCTGTCCCCTGGTCGCAGATCGGGTGGGCATATAGGGGTGCGGTCACAATGGTGATTTCGTGCAGGGGCATATGAGGGGCAGGGAACAGACCGGGGGATTGTGATGCCGACGATTGGCCGTTTAAGGCTGCGAAAGCCCCGTTTGCAGGATAGGGGCTATGGAATGACGGCCCCGGTGCCGCAATCATCCGGCACAGCGCGCAGTTGGTTTGCAGGCCCTTATCCGCAAGCAGCCGCGCTGGTCTTGCGGCCAGCCGTTGCGGCACACTAGCAATGTCTGCGATTTTTCCGGGAGGCTTCGCTGGGGTGAATGGAATAAACTGGAATGGGTGGAACGTGCTGTTCTGGAATGGGCTTTTGGGAAGGCCCGTGTTTGCTGGGGTTTGTGTTGGTCGCCTGATCCGGCCTGATCGGGCAGAGCGGAACACAATCGGCTGGAATAACTTCCGCCAGCTTCCACCCGCCGCCTACGACTGGAAGTAAGTCACCATTCATGGGTCGAGTTGACGACGCGTCCGATGATCTTGATGCCGTCCATGTCGCCCTCCTCGACCGTCACCGGCTGGTAGGCCGGGTTGGACGAGACCAGTATCAGGCGTTTGCCGGGGGCGCGCTGGATGCGCTTGACGTATAAATCACCATCAAACTTAACCACATAGATGCGGCCTTCGCGGATCGCGTCGGGTGTGGCGTCTGCGCGGTCGATCAGGATCAGGTCGCCATTGCGCAGATCGGGGGCCATGCTGTCGCCGCGCACAGAGATCACCGCCAGATTGCCGGGTTTCAGGCCGCGCCGGTCCAGAAACGCCTTGTTATAGGCGTAGGTGCCGCTGCCTGTTTCGTCTTGGGCAACGGAGCCGCGGCCTGTGGACGCTCCGACGGTAAAGCAGGTTATGGGGACGAATTGTGCCAGAGGTGTTGAGGTGTCGGGCGAGTTAGCCTCTGCGACCCCTAGTAAAAGCCAGTTAGCATCAATCCCTAGGCGTTTAGATAATGCCCTCAGAACCTCGTGGTCTATTCGCTGCCTGCCTATCTCTATGGCCTGAACCTTGGCTTCGCTCACGCCTATTGCGTCGGCAAATGCTTTCCGGCTTAAGCCTTTTTGTTCTCTTAGGCTTCGGATTCGTGCGGCAACATCAGGCATTTATAAGTATTCCTAGAAGGCATTTATTGGGTTGGGTTTATTTGCTGAATATTGGCGTGTCGCTGTAAGAGCGGATGAACAGAACGGTAAGGGGGAATGTGATGCCATTCCAGAAGAATGTGTTTCAACCCGTGCGATTTTGCACGAGGTGAGAGGGCAGCAATTCGCCCGTAATCATCTGTCAGGGCGGGGGCTGTCACCGTGGACCTGCCACGCGGGGGCCTGATGGCACAATCTGGCCCTTTTCCCGCTATGCGTCCAACCATGCATCCACATGGGGGTTCTGGTGATACTCAACGCATCGGGGAATCCTGTCGGCCGGAAGCTCCGGCAAAGCTCCGTCCAGATACCAACCCATCCCGGCCGCTGAGCCGGTTGCCCTGCGGTGCGTCCAGCGGCTCGGGGCATTCAGAGCGCGGGCAATGCCGCTGATCTTCCGGCTGTTATTGCTTCGGCAAGAGCGGTTCGTCCGGTGCGCTGCTCCAAGAGTCGGTATTTTCGGTTTATCCACATGCTTACAATTTATTTCCTTGGTAGCTTGGCCGGCGGTTAAGCCAGTTGCAGAGGTTTCACCCCTTATCCCGCAAAGCACCTGCCAGCGCCGCCAGATATAGCGCCGCTGTTCCGGCGCGGGTCTGGCGATACACCCCCAGCCGCCAAAGCTCTGCTGCCAGCGCCATGCCGGGCCTGCGCTGCGCTGCCTGCACCTGTTCCAGTAGCGTCACCGCATCAGGCGTCAGCATATCGCGCACCGCCAGCACCGCCCGCAGATTGGCCGCCAGCCAGCCCCCGAACGGCCCGGCCAGCAGCAGCCGCAGCCGCGCGGCAAGTGCCAGCGCGGTATCGTTGCGGCCCATGACATTGCCCGGATGCTGGCGGTAGAGCAGCACCTCGGCTTCATCCCGGACCAGCGCCGCCCCGGCAGCCGAGGCCAGCAGATAGGCCCACCAGTCATGCGACACCACATCCGCAGTCCGCGCCGCAGGCCCCGCGCGACGCAGCAGCGCAGCGGCGGGGGCATTGGCCACCAGCGTGTTGCCCGCCGTCACCGCCTGCACCAGCGCATTGCGCAGGCCCAGAGGGCGGGTAAAGCGGCGCGAGCCGGCCAGCGGTTTCAGGTTCTGGTCGGCGATGGTGGTGCGCGCACTGTAGATTGCCGCAGCAGGCTGATCTTGCAGGGCTTTCACGGCGCGGTTCAGCTTGTCGGGGTGCCAGACATCATCCTGATCGCAAAACGCCAGCCATTCGCCATCCGCCACCTGATCCAGCAGCGACAGAAAGTTCTGCGTCGCGCCTTGTCCCGGCCCTTGCTGCATCCGCACCTGTCCCGCCGGGAACCGCGCGGCAAAGCGGGCGACACGTTCTGCCGTTGCGTCGGTTGAGCCATCATCCGAGATGACCAGCCGCCAGTTCACGCCCTGTTGTGCCGCAAGACTGTCCAGTTGCGCGGGCAGATAGGCCGCACCGTTATATGTCGCCATCAGAATGGTGACGGCGGGCTGTGAACTGGGCAGGATCTCGGTGTCAGGCATCCTGATCGTCTTGCTGTTTCGCTGTCGTAGCGATAGCCCGCCTGCGCCCTTGCCGCCAGCCCTGGATTGCGGCGTTCAGCTTGAGGGTTGGCGTGTTATATCCTCGACCAGCACGGCATGAACCGGAGCGTCGGCAACATCATGTGTCGCCCGCAGCAATTCCCGCCGCAGCGCCTCCATCCGCGGTTCGGCCGTGAAATTGCCGTCGAACCCGCCGGAATTGGCGTAGATCAGCAATTGCCGCAGCAGGGCGTCACGCAGCCGGTATTCCTGCCGGTAGATGGCCTCTTGATCGGCCTCGGCCATTTCGATGGTCAGCGACAGGACCATGACCGAGGATACCTGCCCCTGTCGCATGACTGGCACAAAGAACTGGCTGGGAAAACGGAATCCGGCCATTTTCATATCGGCTTGCAGTTCGCCCGGCTGGGTGGTGCCTGCCTCGGGCATCTCTCCCGTCTCGGGGATTGGCGGCTTGGGGGCCAGCATTTCGCCGGACAGGGCGCCGCCGATAAAGGCCAGAATGGGCAGCAACAGGAAAAGCAGCTTTTTCATGCGAAATCCGTTCAGTAGGGCAGGATGATGTCAGCCAGTTGCTGACCATAGCGGGGCTGCTGAACGTCGGTGATCTGACCGCGCCCGCCATAAGAAATACGCGCGCCGGCGATACGGTCATAGCGGATCTCGTTGTTGCGGTCGATGTCCATGGGGCGGACAAAACCACTGACGGTCAGGTCGCGCAACTCATTGTTGACGCGCACCTCTTGCGTGCCTTGAATATGCAGCGTTCCGTTGGGCAGGCGGTCGATGACGGTTGCCGCGACCCGCAGCGTCAGCTTGTCCCGGCGCGAGATATTCCCACTGCCCTTGAAGGTCGAAGCGGAATTGGCCTCGGCCAGATTGTCCAGCCCGGCGCCTTCGGGAAAGGAATTTGCCAGCCGCTGCGGAATCCCGGCCATTTGCTGGATGCTGACCCGATCCGAGGCGCTGCGCGACCGGCCCGAGCTGTTCTGCATTTCGGCCCGGTCGTTGATCTCGATGGCGACGGTCAGAATGTCGCCGCGTGCCATCGCCCGACGGTCTCCGATAATCGAACGCTGCTGACCTTGCCACAGCGAAGCCCCCTGCGATTGGGGCTGCGCGGCCATCGAGAAGTCAAGCTCGGGGTTGGTCATGGCTTCGAACTCGGGGGTGTCGCGTTCCGACGTCAGCGCGGGCGGCTGGCCAATATTGCTGACGCGGGCGCAGGCGGACAGGGCGGCAAGGGTGCCAAGGATCAAAAACAGTTTTTTCATGGCCGGTTCTCCGGGAGCGAAACGATCACGGTGCCGTTGGCAGCAACGGTGCCGGTGATGGTGGTTTTGGTATCGAGATTCATCAGGCGGATGCGGTCGCCCTCCGCGCCGGGTTCCAGTGCGCGGGCCTCGGTGGTGATGCTCAGCCCGCCGCGTTGCCACAGCACTGGCACCAGCTTGTTGCGCTGGACCAGTTGCGGGGCGCGCAACTGGCCCGCCAAAACAGGGCGGCCCTGATACAGCGTCACCCGTGCCTGCATCCCGATCATTGCGTCGGGATTCTCGCCGGGAGTGTCGGCAATCAGATCCCCGGCGGCGATGATGCTGCCTGCGGGCAAGGTTTGCGCGACTGTCAAGGCGGATGCGCCAAAGGGCAGGGCGGCGAGGGCGGCGATCAGCAGCCAGCGCATCAGCGGACCTGCACGGTTGCGCCAAGCATCTGGTCGGCGGCGGTGATGACCTTGGCGTTCATTTCATAGCCGCGCTGTGCCTTGATAAGCTCGGTGATTTCGCGCACCGGATCAACGGCGCTTTCCTCCAGATAGCCTTGGCGCAGCGTGCCAAGCCCCTCTGTGCCTGGCAGCGCAGTCATCGGTTCGCCCGAGGCGGCGGTTTGCAGGAACAGGTTGGAACCGATCGCCTCCAGCCCTTTTTCATTGACGAAATTGGTCAGGGTGATTTCACCCAGAAGCTCGGGTTCGACCTGATCCTGAAAATAGGCATAGACCTCACCCGCGGCGTTGATGGCGATAGAACGGGCATCGCCGGGAATGGTGATCTCGGGTTGCAGCGGATAGCCGTCCGAGGTCACGATCAGCCCGTCGGCGGTGCGTTTGAAGCTGCCGTCGCGGGTATAGGCCGAGATGCCTGAGGGGGTCTGAACCTCGAAATAACCATAGCCGTTGATGGCGATGTCCAGATCGCCCTGAGTGGCTGTCAGCGCCCCTTGTGCGACGCTGATCGTTACGGCGGTCGGGCGCACGCCAAGGCCGATCTGAACCCCGGCAGGCACCACGGTGCCGTCGGTGGCGGTGATTGCGCCGGGGCGACCGGCCTGTTGATAGGCGAGGTCGGCAAACTCGGCCCGGCGGGCATTGTAGCCGGTGGTGGACATGTTGGCGAGGTTGTTCGAGATGACCTCGACCCGTGTCTGCTGGGCCGACATGCCGGTGGCGGCGATTTGAAGGGCTTTCATCGGTGATCCTTTCAGCGCGTCAGCGCGGTGATGACGTTGCGGATACGCTGATCCTCACGGTCCAGCATGGCCTGACCCATCTCATAGGCGCGCTGCACCTCGATCATGCGGGTCATTTCGAAAACCGGATCGACGTTCGATCCTTCAAGGAAACCCTGACGGATGCGGGCGGTCTCGGTCGGGATGGTTTCGGATTCGGTTTCAAAGCGGGTGCCGCCGCGGTGCAGCAGGCTGGTGGGGTCTGCGACGGTAAACAGGCCAACCTGCGCAACCGGCACATCGTCAGCGGTCACGGTGCCATCGCTGCCGATGGTCACGGATTGCACCCCCGCCGGAATGTTGATCGGGGCCTGACCGGCATCCAGAACCGGCATCCCGTCGGGCGTGACCAGATTGCCGTCCGGGCCGGTCAGGAAATTGCCCGCCCGCGTCAGCCGGTTGCCCTCGGGCGTCTGGACCATGAAAAAGGCGTCGCCCTCGATCCCGAGATCGAAAGTGCCGCCGGTCATGGTCAGCCCGGCCTGCATCAGATCAACCGTGCGACCGCGTGCATTGGCCATCGACAGGGTTTGCCCGGTGGCATCCAGCGAGTGCATATATTCCGAGAATACGACGCCTTCGCGGCGGAAACCCGTAGTGTCGGCATTAGCGATGTTATTTGCAACCACGCGCATCTCGCGCAGCAGGCCGGATTGGCGGGTGAGGGTGGCGTAGCCTATGTTATCCATCAGCATTCCCTTCGATCATGGGGATGATCTGGTCGATCCAGAAATTGGACAGGGTGGTGGTCATAAAGCTCATGCTGACCCAGAAAACGGCCAGCATTAGCGCGACCTTTGGCACAAAGGTCAGGGTCATTTCCTGAATCGAGGTCAGCGCCTGAAACAGTCCGATCAGCACGCCGGATATCAGCGCCACGATCAGCAGCGGCGCAGCCATGCGGACGGCGATCCACAGGGCCTGACGCAGCACATCGAACAGGATGTCATCGGTCATGGTTTACACCGGCATCCGCAGCAGTTCCTGATAGGCCTCAACCACCTTGTCGCGGATGGCGGTCACGGTATCGAGCGCCAGCTCGGCTTCGGCAATTGATTGCACCAGATGGGTGGTGTCGGTGGTGCCGGACATGGCCCCGACGGCGGCGGCATCGGCCTGCTGCATGACCTGCTCGAACGAACGGATGGTCGAGGTCACGCCGGTTTCGGGCTGTGCCGCGCCAAGGCGGGCGGTGGCGGTCTGATAGGCGGAAGCGGCGTTGATTGCGGAAATCATAGGGTTCTCCTTGGTTAGCGTTTCAGGATGTCCAGCAGGGCGCTGTTCATCTGGCGGGCCTGCTCAAAGACGCGCAGATTGGCCTCATAACTGCGGCCAGCCTCTCTCGAATCGGCCATTTCAACGACCAGATCGACATTCGATCCGTCGTAATACCCATCCGGCCCGGCCAGCGGATTGCCGGGGGCATAGATGCGTTGCAGGTCGGATTGATCCAGTTGCGTGCGGCCGGTCTGGACCATGCCGGTTGGCCGGCCAAAGCGGACCTGTTCCTCGAAACTGACCATCTTGCGGCGGTAGCCGGGGGTATCGGCGTTTGCCATATTCTCGGCGGTGTGGCGCAGCCGCTGAGCTTGTGCGCGCATCCCGGAGCCTGCCAGTTCGGTTGCGGAAATCGGGCCTTTCATCCGTTACCCCCGCTTGCCAAGACTGCTGCGCAGGATCGACAGCGACGAGCGATAAACCGTCAGCCCCAGATTATGTTCGCGCCGGATGCTGGCCTGTCGGATCATCTCATCCTCAAGCGAGACGGTGTTGCCGTTGGGGGAAGGTTCCGTTGAAGGGTCCGGCAGCGCCGTAGCGGTGATATAAGAATCGGTGTCCGTCAGATGCGTTGCCCGCGTCCGGCGCATCTGAAAGCCGTCCTGCTGGCGGTAAACGCTGTTGAAATCGGGCAGGTCGCGGGCCTTGTATCCCGGCGTGTCGGCATTGGCGACATTGCGGGCCAGCACGACCTCTCGTGCGGCGGCATGAGAGGTCAGGGCGCGGGCCATGCGCATCGTGTCAGGAATATCGAACAAAACCGGGTTCTCCTTCGTGGCTGTAAACCCGGTCTTAACCCCAATAGGTTTATAAACCCTTTCGAGCGGGACGATTTTTGCCCCTGAAAGGAGATTATTTTGGAAAAAATTGAATCCCTGGCCGATGAAATCTGCCGTGTGCGGCTGGCGCGATTCTGGGGTCGCGTGGTGCGGATCAAGGCCGGGCTGGTGCATGTGTCGGGGCTGGATATGCACGCGTCAGTCGGTGATCGTGTTGCGCTTTCAATGGGTTGCGGTGGTGTCGTGCATGGCGAGATCATCGCGCTGGAACCGGGCGATGCGGTGGTTCTGACCGAAGGTCCGGTCGAGGGGCTCTCTGTCGGGGCTGATGTCGAGCTGTTGTTTGCGCCGCGAATCGCCCCGGACGAATCATGGATCGGGCGGGTGGTCGATCCCTTTGCTCAGCCGTTGGACGGGCGGCCCTTGCGCGATGGGCCGGTCAGCCGGGGCTATCGCCGGCCGCCGCCCGCTGCTGCGACGCGCGGCCGCTTGGGGGTGCGGATGGCGACCGGGATGGCGGTGTTCGACACGCTGCTGCCGCTTGTGCGTGGTCAGCGGATCGGGCTTTTCGCAGGTTCCGGCGTGGGAAAATCCACGCTGCTGTCCAACCTTGCCCGCGGGGTCGAGGCCGATGTCATCGTGATTGCCATGATCGGAGAACGGGGGCGTGAGCTGCGCGAATTCGTTGAATCGGTGCTTGGGCCAGAGGGAATGGCGCGTTCGGTGGTGGTCGCGGCGACCTCGGATCAGTCGCCTTTGGTGCGGCGACGCTGTGCATGGGCGGCGATGAGCGTGGCGGAATATTTCCGGGATCTTGGCAAGCATGTCCTGTTTTTGGCTGATTCGATCACCCGCTTTGCCGAGGCGCATCGGGAAATCGCGCTGGCTGGCGGCGAATCGGCCAGCGACCGTGGCTACCCGCCCTCGACCTCGCATCTTATCATGTCACTGGCAGAGCGCGCCGGGCCAGGGCCGGACCTGCCGGACCAGCCGCGCGGCGATATTACGGGCATCTTCAGCGTGCTGGTGGCGGGGTCAGATATGGATGAGCCTGTCGCCGATATTTTGCGCGGTGTGCTGGACGGGCATGTGGTCATGGACCGTGCCATCGCAGAACGTGGGCGGTTTCCGGCGATTGATGTGCTGCGTTCGGTGTCGCGGTCGCTGCCTCATGCGGCGAGTGAGACCGAAAATCAGATGATCCGCCACGCCCGCGCGGCCCTTGGCGCTTATGCGGAATCTGAAACCATGATCAAGGCGGGGCTTTATGCTGCAGGCTCTGACCCGGCGCTGGATGAGGCTGTGCGCATCTGGCCGGCGCTGGATGCGTTTGTCGGATTGCCGTCTGGCGGAGGTGTAAGCGCCAGTTTTCAGGCGCTTGCGGCGGCGTTGCGATCGGCGCCGCAAGGGCGGGGACAGGCGCGTGCGGGCGCGGTCCGGCTGTCATAGGGCGAACAGACTCTTGATGAATGTTAGTGCGATGCTTTCAGCCATTGCGCCATTGCGATTGATTTGCAAACTTCGCGCGTCTCTGCGGAGCAGATAAGGGGCAGGAATGGCCATCTCTGATTTTTTCGTTCGTTTTCTGGAGCATCGTGACAGTCTCGATGCTCAGGACTTGGACCGGCTGTCCCGTATCACGACCGAGACCGTTTCCTTTGCGCCCGGTGAAATCATTGTTCCCGCCGATATTGTTGCAAGCCGCAGTTGCATGATGCGGCAGGGCATGGCGGTGCGCTCGCACGCGCTGGTGGGGCGGCCGCAGGGGCGGGTGATTACCGCGCTGCATGTGCCGGGGGATTTCGTCGATCTGCATGGATTCGTGCTGGCCGGGCTGGAGCATACGGTCATTGCCGCCGGTCCGGTGGTGGTCGAATTTGTCAGTCACGATCAGTTGACCGAGATCACCGAGAATTACCCGCATCTGGCGCGGTTGTTGTGGATGTCCACGGTGATCGACGCGGCGGTGCATCGGCAATGGCTGGTGGCGGCGGCCTCGCTGCGGTCCTCGGCGCATCTGGCGCATATTTTGTGCGAGATTTACACCCGGTTGAATCTGGTCGGGGCGGCGCGGGATCATCGCTTTACCCTGCCGCTGTTGCAGCGTGAGCTGGCGGATATTCTGGGTTACAGCCCAATCCATGTGAACCGGGCGGTGCGCGATCTGCGCGACCGGGGGCTGATCCGCTGGTCGGGGGCCGAGATCACTATTCTGAACTGGGACGGGCTGGTGCAGCTTGCCCGGTTCGATCCCAGCTATCTGGATCTGCGCAAGATCCGGCGTTGAATCACTGGCACAGCCGCCAGCCATTGCTGCGGGCGGCGAGGTCCAGATGCAGGTGATCGTCGTGATCGGGCTGGCCGGGGCCAAGCACGGTGGTAAAGAACAGGCAGGCGCCGCCGCGCACGGCCCGCTGAAAGGCTTCGGTCATGTCGCCCTTATCCTGACGCGGCTGCACCGGCAGATCGCTGCCGTTATTCAGCCGGAACCCCATCACGTCAAAAGCACTGCCGATGGCATGTTCAGACAGCCTGCCACCCCCTGCCCGGCCCCGGCATTGATAGGTCGAGCCGGGCAGCAGCGCCATCACTTTGGGCGCTCCCGGCAGGTGGCGGGCAGCGGGCTGGACGGTCTCGCGCGTCCAGCGGTTCAGCGCCAGCGCGGTATCGCAGCGCATGACCGCACCCCCGACGATCTCGATGCCGGGGGCGGCAAAATCCAGCCGGATCGGACGGGCGATGTGGCAGCCGGGATTGTCAGCGTCACGGACCGGCGCAACCTCTTGCCACTCCGCCCCGGACAGGCGCAAGGCGAGCAGACAGGCGGCATGGTCGAAGTCGCTGATTTGCGGCGGAGTCGGGTCCGGGGCTTGTGGCGCGGGTTCGGGATCAGCTGGTGCGGGCGTGGTGGTGGCGATGGGTTCGTTGGTGACGGCTTCCCCCTCGGGGTCTGCGGCCGTGGCGGCCTCTGTCTGCTCCGGCTTGAGGGGTGGGCGCTTCGATGCAGCGGTCGTTTCAGGTGTGGTTTCAGAATCCACAGTGGCGGTTTCCACCTCGGGTTTCGCCACCGGGGCCTCTGCTCCCTCGGGGCGAAGCGGCGGGCGATCCTGCGCCTGCGCGGCGGCGATGCCTAGCATCAGCAGAAGGGCCAGCCCCGCCGTCCGCATCAGTTTCCCGCCACCGGCATCATGCTGGGCGGGTTCGGGTTGTCGATGAAATCGACATGCGTCACCCCGGCCTTGACCATATGCGCCAGTTCCCGCGCGTCCCAGTTGGTCAGCCGCACACAGCCATGTGATTGGTTGGCGAACAGGCGCGAGGGCGTAGCGGTGCCATGAATCCCATAGGTCGGGCGCGACAGCCCGATCCAGACATTGCCGACCGGCCCGTTCGGCCCCGGCGGAATCACCAGCGGCTTGTCGTTCTCGCCCTGCCGGAAATTGACGGCGGGATTATAGGTATAATTCGGGTCCAGCGCCACATTCGCCACCTTATACGACCCTGCCGGGGATGGCGTGCTGGTCGAACCGATCGTTGCCGGGTAATCGACCAGCATCTGCCCGACCTTGTCATAGCCGGTCACGCGGCGGGTGGCGCGGTTGACGGTGATCCATGTCACCTGACCCTTGGCTTCGGGGCCGGGGTCGGTGACGGTCAGCACCGCGCCCGGCACGATCTGCACGCCGGGGTTCATCTGTTTCAGGAAGGCTTCGTCCATGTGGAACCGCTCGGCCAGACGTTCCGCGATGCTGGTATAGCCCTGATGCGTCATCGCGGCTTTTTCGGCGTAATCATCGGGGATGCGGTCCACCAGGTTTTCGCCATCTGCGGCGGTGACGGTATAGGTCTTGGTGATCGGCTCCGTAGCCCAGCCCTGCAACAGTGACCAGACCTGATCGGTCATCTCGCCCGTGACCGGCAGTCCGGCGCGGCGCTGGAACGAGGTGATGGCCGAACGGCTCATGCCACCCTTGACCCCATCAGCGACGCCCGGCGAAATCCCGGCGCGGTCCAGCAGAACCTGAACCTTGACGGCGAAACCGGATTGCCCGGCGGGAAAGCTGCCGGTCCAGCTTGCGGCCTCGATCGCATCGACGGTCAGCGCGGCTTGTGCCTTGGCGCGGCGTGGCAAAGGCAGGGCGGCGGCGGTCAAAAGCAACAGGGCAGAGCGGCGGGACAGCATCACAGACCTCGGGTATCAGACAGGGACGAAACCCGGCAGCGGGTAACGGGTTCCCGCCGCTTTTCGAGGTCATTGCGTGGCGCGTCAAGCGGGCCTGTCTAGGTTGTGGATTGCAGCCGGTGTTCGGGCGCGAAAACCATCTGGCCAAGGCTGATAGGGCGGGCACCGTCCCATGCCTCGGTTTGCAGCATCAGCGCCGGCGTGCCGGGCGTGGTCGTGAAGAACCCTGCGCAATTCGCGGGCATGGCGACGGCCATCAGCTCGGCATTGCTGCGCGTGGGCGGGATGCTGTGCCGCAGCCAGTCATCCGGGGCGATGGTGACGAAATCCGGCAGGCTGTAACCGTTCACGGCCTGCCTGCTGATCCAATAGGTCAGGCACAGATAGGGCTGGCCGTCGGTCAGGATATGGCCATGAACGCGCAGCATGACCGTATCCGCAGGCAGGTGCAGCGCGGCGGTGATATTGGCGGGGGCGGGCAGTTCCCGGGTGTTGACGTGCTGATATTCCGGGGTCAGCCCGGCAGCCTCGATTTCCATGCGCATGGAGCGCAGCCCGCCTGCCCGGTCCTGTGTCCGGCTCAGGGCCACACGCGTTCCGACCTTGCGACGGCGTTCCAGAAGCCCGCTGTCGGCCAGATCGCGCAGCGCCCGGTTTACCGTGGCGCGGGCGCAACCCATTTCCTGCGACAGTTCCTGTTCGGTCGGGATCAGCGCGCCTGCGGGCCAGGTGCCATCATGGATGCGGGCCAGAACCTCGGCCTTGATGGATTGCCATGTGTGTTGCCGTCGCATCGCGCCGGGGCGGGAGCCAGAAGGTGCGGGAACAAGCGAGTTGTTCAGCATGGATTTCATCACGTTCTTTCGATCTGAACCGTTCGTGTCATAATGCGTTGCTGTCATATTTCACCTTTGGGTGGAACATGTCTAAATTGTCAGGTGTCAAAATAGACATGGTAGCGTTCTGATTCCTGCGGAACCCTGTCTCGCGCCGGCTGTGATTAACCCACAAGAACTATACTATCAAGTTCAGTTTCCACGTTCAGATTTACAACTTTGAGGTGTGACGTAACGGCAACTGTGCCGCTTGACTTGGCAAGGGCGTGTTGCGACCTTGCGCCGCTGTCTCATGGGGGAAGATCATGCCACCTGCCGCGCCCGCTATGCGCACCACCTGGAACGTGCTGATTGCGCTGAGCCTGTGCCATATGGCGAATGACGTGATGCAATCACTGCTATCCGCGATCTACCCCGAACTGCGGGATGAGTTCGGGCTGGACTATTGGCAGATCGGGCTGATGACGCTGGCGTTTCAGGGGACGGCCTCGCTGCTTCAGCCGGTGGTGGGGATGGTGACGGACCGCCACCCGATGCCGAAATCGCTGGCGGTGGGGATGCTGGCGACGATGCTGGGGGTGTTGCTGCTGGCCTGGGCAGACAGCTATCCGGTGCTGCTGGCGGGCGGGATGCTGATTGGCTGCGGCTCGGCGGTATTTCACCCGGAAAGCAGCCGTATCGCCCGGATTGCGGCGGGCGGGCGGTTCGGCACGGCGCAATCGCTGTTTCAGGTCGGCGGCAATTTCGGGCAGGCGTTGGGGCCGCTGATGGCGGCGTTTATCGTAGTGCCGTTCGGGCGGCCTTCGGTCGCGATTTTCGCGGCGCTGGCGGCGCTGGCCTCGGGGGCCTTGTGGCGCATCGGCGCATGGGCCGAGACCCGCCGCCGTGCCGCTGCGGCCCGAGAGGTGCCGCCCCTGCGGCTGCCGCGCAACCGCGTGGTTTGGGCAATCATCGTGCTGGCGGCGCTGGTGTTCACCAAGAACATCTACATGGCCAGCCTGTCCAGCTATTACACCTTCTTCCTGATCGACCGCTTTGGCCTGACGAACCAGCAATCGCAGGTGATGCTGTTCCTGTTTCTGGCCGCAACCGCCGCCGGGGTGATCCTTGGCGGTGTCGTCGGCGACCGTATCGGGACGCTGCGGATCATCTGGTTCTCGATCCTTGGGGTGCTGCCGTTCACGCTGATGCTGCCACATGTGGGGCTGGTGGCGACGGGCGTGCTGACGGTGCTGATCGGGCTGATCCTGTCCAGCGCCTTTCCCGCCATCGTGGTGTTCGCGCAAGAGCTGGTGCCGGGGCGGGTCGGCATGATCGCCGGGGTGTTCTTTGGTCTGGCTTTCGGCATGGGCGGCGTGGCGGCTGCGGTGCTGGGGGTCGTGGCGGATGCGCGGGGGATACAGTTCGTTTATCTGATCTGTTCGTTCCTGCCGCTGATGGGGCTGCTGACGGTGTTCCTGCCCAAGCTGGACCGTGTGGCATGACCCCGGATTTCGCGCTGGAAACAGCCGCGATGGCGGCGGGGACGCGGCTGGTCTGCGGTGTGGATGAGGTCGGGCGCGGCCCCTTGGCCGGGCCGGTGACGGCGGCGGCGGTGATCCTTGACCCGGCGCGGATTCCGCTGGGGCTGAACGATTCCAAAAAGCTGACCGCCAGACGGCGCGAAGCGGTCGAGGCCGCGATTCTGGAAACCGCCGATTATTGCGTGGCCCATGCCAGTGTCGAGGAAATCGACCGGCTGAACATCCTGCGGGCCAGCCATCTGGCGATGTGCCGGGCAGTGGTGGGGCTGCGTCAGCGCCCTGATCTGGCGCTGGTGGATGGCAATATGCTGCCTGCCGACCTGCCGGTGCCGGGGCAGGCGATCATCAAGGGCGATGCGCTGTCGCTGTCGATTGCGGCGGCCTCGATCCTGGCGAAACTGTGGCGCGATCGCATCATGGTGGATTTGGCGCAACAGCACCCCGGCTATGGCTGGGAAAAGAACGCGGGCTATCCGACCAAGGCGCATCGGCAGGCGCTTCTAGATATGGGGGTGACCCCGCATCATAGACGTTCCTTCGCCCCCGTCCACAACATCTTGTGGCAAGGTAAAAACTTAACTAATTGATTCAAAAAAGAAATTGACGGCGAATTGTGTCTGAATCATCATTCGGGACATAAGCTGGCGGAAAACAGCCGGCACAAATCACCCGAGGCAGAGATGACAAAGACCAAAGAAAAAGCCGCGCAGACCGCGCTTCCGCTGAACCAGATTCTTGCGGGCGACTGCATCGAGATTATGAACAGCCTGCCCGCTGGCAGTGTCGATCTGATCTTCGCTGACCCGCCCTATAACCTGCAACTGCGGGGTGATCTGCACCGGCCGGATAATTCCAAGGTCGATGCCGTCGATGACCATTGGGACCAGTTCGACAGTTTCGCAACCTATGACCGTTTCACCCGCGACTGGCTGGCCGCCGCGCGGCGGCTGCTGAAACCCGACGGGGCGATCTGGGTCATCGGCAGCTATCACAATGTTTTCCGCATGGGGGCAGAGCTGCAAAATCAGGGCTTCTGGATCCTGAATGATGTGGTCTGGCGCAAGTCGAACCCGATGCCGAACTTTCGCGGCAAGCGCCTGACCAATGCGCATGAAACGCTGATCTGGGCCAGCAAATCCGAGGGTGCCAAATACACCTTTAACTATGAGGCGCTGAAATCGCTGAACGAAGGCGTGCAGATGCGCAGCGATTGGGTGCTGCCGATCTGCAACGGCGGCGAACGCCTCAAGGACGACAACGGCGATAAGGCGCATCCGACGCAAAAGCCGGAAAGCCTGCTGCATCGCGTGCTGCTGGGCACGACGAACCCCGGCGATGTGGTGCTGGACCCGTTCTTTGGCACCGGCACTACCGGCGCGGTGGCCAAGATGCTGGGCCGCGATTTCATCGGTATCGAGCGCGAGGAATCCTACCGCGCCGCCGCCGAAAAGCGCCTGTCGCGCGTCCGTCGCTTTGACGCTTCGGCGCTGGAGACCACCGCCAGCAAGCGGGCTGAGCCGCGTGTGCCGTTCGGTCAGGTGATCGAGCGCGGGATGCTGCGGCCCGGCGAAGAACTGTTCTCGATCGGCAACCGCCACAAGGCCAAGGTTCGCGCCGATGGCAGCCTGATCGGCAATGATGTCAAGGGCAGCATCCATCAGGTCGGCGCTGCGCTGGAAGGCGCGCCAAGCTGCAACGGCTGGACCTATTGGCACTTCAAACGCGAAGGCCGGATGGTTCCTATCGACATCCTGCGCCAGCAGATCCGTGCCGAAATGGCCGATCGCCCCAACTGACCTCTATCGCCACGGTTCCGGCCCGCCGCCTTTCTGCATCGGGCGGCCGGAACCCGCCTGCCTCGCCCTTGGGCGGGGCTTTTTTGTGGGGTGGGTCAGATCTCCCCATGCGTTGATCTTTTGTCCAGAAATATCCTCGGGGGGAATCGCGGCACGCGATGGGGGGCAGACAGCCCCCCTTCCGCGCTCGCCTAAAGCGCCCCGCGGGGCATGGGGGTATCGCCGCGGTTATAGGGCTTCCAATCCGTCACCTGCGGATAGAACTGCCGCCGCCAGGCGCGGACGCGGGGGTTCATCACCCGGCGCCACAGCGGCGGGATCATCGCCGCAATGCCAAGCGCGGGATAGCCAAGCGGCAGTTGCGGTGCCTCGTCCGTGCCATAGGTTTGCAGCAAAGGAAAGCGCCGGTCGGGCTTATAGTGGTGGTCAGAATGGCGTTGCAGGTTGATCAGCAGCCAGTTGGACGCGGTATGGCTGGCGTTCCATGAATGACGCGGCAGGACGTGTTCATAGCGGCCTTCGCCAAGGTGCTGGCGGGTCAGGCCGTAATGTTCGATGTAATTCGTCAGCTCAAGCTGCCAGACCGCGACCAGAGCCTGCCAGCAGAACAGCAGCAAGCCCATCCAGCCGCCAAGCACCAGCGCCAGCGCCAGCATTGCGGCTTGCAGCGCGGCATAGCGCCAGAACGGGTTGCGGCGGGCAAAAACGCTGCGGCCCGAGCGGCGCAGGCGGTTCGCCTCGGCCTGCCATGCGCTGCGTGGGCAATCGGTCAGAACGCGCCAGAAATAGCGGTGGAACCCTTCGTTATAGCGCGCCGTGACCGCATCGCGCGGGGTGCCGACCCAGGCGTGATGGACCAGCAGATGTTCGGTTCTGAAATGCGAATACAGCACCGAGGCCAGCAGCAGATCCCCCAGCCAGCGTTCCAGCGCGTTCTTTTGGTGCAGCAATTCGTGCGCATAGACGATGCCGATGGTGCCACTGGCGACGCCGATGCCAAAGAACAGGCCCATCGCCTCCCATCCCGACAGATGCGGGGCGCGGGTGGCATACCAGATCATGCCGAAGATCAGGCAGAACTGCACCGGAAACCACAGGATCGTGACGGCGCGATACCAGAACAGCGCGGTTTCCGGGGTTTCCGGGTCGGGGTTCGCCTCGTTCCGGCCAAGGGCCGCGTCCAGCAGGGTGGTCAGCGTCCAGCTATAGCCGGGCAACAGCAGGAACCACCAACCGCCAAGCCGCGCGGCAATCACCGCCAGCGGGATCAGGCCAAGGGACATCCAGAAGGGCAGGGCCTCTCGCAGCGGGGCTTTCATCGGGCATCCTTTCGTTTGCAAGATGTTACCGCAAAGCCCCGCACCCTGCCAGCGCGGCGCAAGGTCACGCCTTGCGATGGGCTCCGACAATGCCGTCCATCAGGTCAGGCTGGACGACCTCGATCCGATAACCGTCGGGGTCGGTGATAAAGACCACGTTCTTCATGCCGCCTTCGTCGGGGCGCTTGTGAAAACTCACGCCAAGCGCATCGAAATGCGCCACCGCGGCGGCCAGATCGGGGACGCTGATGCAGATATGGCCATAGCCTTGCGGCTCGGTATTGCCATTGTGAAAGCTCTTGTCGCCATCGTCCCAGTTGTGGGTCAGTTCCAGCAGGCCGGGGCGGCTGAACGTGTCGGCCAGCGTCTCCGCCGCTGGCCCATTGCCCGGCGCTTGCAGGAAATACAGGCTGAACCGCCATTCGTCGAAATCCAGTCGTGTGACCAGCGTCATGCCCAAAGCCTGCTGGTAAAAGCCAAGGCTGCGGTCGGGGTCGGCAATGCGGATCATCGTATGGGTCAGGGTGAAACCGTCGGTCGCGCTCATGTCGCCTCCTGTGTCAGCGCCCATGCCTTGCGCATCAGGCCGGGCAGGGCTTGCGGGTCGAACCGGGTCAGGGGGATCAGCTCTCCGCGTTCCGGGTTGCCCGAGATTTGCGCGACCTTTACCGTCAGGTCCAGCGCGAAATGGGTGAAAATATGGCGCACCATGCCAATATCGCGCCAGTCGGCAGCGGCGGGCGGTGGCAGGTCGCGCCCGTCCCAATGCGCCGAGGGGAAGGCCAGCGTGCCACCCAACAGGCCCTTGGCCGGGCGGCGCTCGACCAGCACCGCATCGCTGTGAAAGCCGATCCAGACCACACCTTGCCGTTCCGGTTTCGGCGGCTTGGGCGCTTTGCGCGGCAGGTCGGCGGCAATACCCTGCGCATGGGCGGCGCAGTCATGGACCAGCGGGCAGATGCCGCAGGCCGGGTTGCGCGGGGTGCAGATGGTCGCGCCAAGGTCCATCATCGCCTGTGCGAAATCGCCGGGGCGCTGATCCGGGGTCAACTGGTCGGCCAGTTCCCGCAGCCGGGGCTTTGCGCCGGGCAAAGCCTCGGTGACGGCGAAAAACCGGGCGGTGACGCGCTCGACATTGCCATCCACAACCACGGCGCGGCGGTCAAAGGCAATCGCGGCAATTGCGGCGGCGGTATAGGGGCCAATGCCCGGCAGGGTCAGCAGCGCGGCTTCAGTATCGGGAAAGCCATTCGCCGCCACCGCGCGGGCGCAGGCCAGCAGGTTGCGGGCGCGGGCGTAATAGCCAAGCCCAGCCCATTCCGCCATCACATCAGCATCATCCGCCGCGGCGAGCGCCTGCACATCCGGCCAGCGGTCGGTGAACCGCTGGAAATAGCCCCGGACCGCTGCCACGGTGGTTTGTTGCAGCATGATTTCCGACAGCCAGACCCGGTAAGGGTCGGGCCGCTGCTCTGCCCCCGGCGGGATGCGCCAGGGCAGGGTGCGGGCATGGTGGTCATACCAGTTCAGCAGCAGGCTCGCGGTTGTGTCACGCATTATTCAGGGGCCTTGAGCGCGCGGGTTATAGGCAACCGTCGCGCTTGGGTTTACAGTCGCGGCAACTGTAACGACGATTGGCCCGATGGCACAGCAGAAACCGCCCCAAGCTGCCAAGGCACCGCGCCGCCGGATGCGCGGGTTCGAGGCTGCCTCGACCCTGCTGGCCCCGCGTATCCGTGAGGCGGGCGAGGCGCGCGGCTTTGCCGTGGCGCGGCTGCTGACCCACTGGCCCGAGGTCGTCGGTCCCGATCTGGCCGCGATCACCCGCCCGGTGCGGATCACCCATGCGCGGGGTGGTTTCGGCGCGACGCTGGTTCTGCTCACCACCGGGGCGCGGGCACCGATGGTTGAAATGTCCGCGCCGCTGATCCGCGAAAAGGTCAACGCCTGCTATGGGTTCAACGCGGTGGCGCGAGTTTTGGTCACGCAGACCGCACCGACCGGCTTTGCCGAGGGGCAGGCGGTGTTTGCCGCTGCGCCGAAGCCGAGCCCCGATCCCGCGCTGGAGGCCCGCCGCCAGCAGGCCGCCGCCGATATGACCAGCGGCTTTGCCGATGCTGACTTGCGGGCGGCGCTGACACGGCTGGCGGTGAACCTGATGTCGCGCCAGCGCGTTGCAATGAATAACGACTTCAAGACCCAAGGAAAGGCTGTCTGATGATCCCCACCCTTCGTTCCGCCGCCACCGCGCTGGCGCTGTCTCTGGCCGCGTTGACCCCGGCTATGGCGCAGGATACCGCCGCCACGACCGAGGCCGCTGCGCCGCAGATTCTGCCCGATATTGTGCTGGGTCAGGAAGATGCGCCGCTGACCGTGATCGAATACGCCAGCTTTACATGCAGCCATTGCCGCGATTTCCACAACAACGTGTTTCCGACGCTGAAATCGGAATATATCGACACGGGCAAGGTGCGCTTTATCCAGCGTGACGTGTATTTCGATGGCGTTGGCCTGTGGGCCGGGATTCTGGCCCGCTGCGGTGGCGATGACAAATATTATGCCATGTCGGATCTGCTGTTCAGCGGCCAGAACGACTGGCTGCAAGGCAAAACCGCCGAGGAAGTCACCGCCAACATGAAAAAGGTCGGTGCCAAAGCGGGCCTGAGCGGCGAGCAGATGGATGCGTGCTGGAACGATCAGGCCAAGGCAGAACAGTTGATTGCGACGTTCCAGCAGAACGCAACGGCGGATCAGATCGAGGGAACGCCGACCTTTATTATCGGCGGTGAAAAGACCAGCAACCAGCCGTGGGAAGGGCTGAAAGCCGTGATCGACGCCAAGCTGGCCGAGGCCGAAGGCTGATCTGATAAAGCTGCGGTTCATTTGCAGAACCAAGGGGTTCGCCCCTGAAACCCGGCCTGTCAGGGCCGGGTTTTGTCGTCAGGAATGACGGTTGGCGCGGCGTTATTTGTTGGCGTTCGGGGGATGTTCAGACCCTGAACGGGATGTGTCAGCAGCCTTGGCGACAGTGATGCGCTGTTGTCTGCGGCAGTGCTGTCTGGTGCTTATATAAAGGCTGAAAAGATCGGTTGCGGGTTGCGCCTGCTGTGCCGGTGCTGTGATCGGGCGAAAGATGTGTGGCTGCATCCTGACGGGTAGCATCAGAGGGCTGACGGGCCTGACCTATGTCCCGGTCGGCACCCCGAACAGCCGGTCCAGCGCCTGATCCAGCGGTGCGGGATCACTCAGCGCCAGTCGCACCGGCAGGGCCAGCACCTCGCGCCGGAAATCCGGTGGCAGGCGCACGGCGTCTTTCTCGGTCGTCACCATCTGCGCCTGCAACAGTCGCGCCTCGGTCGCCAGCCGGGTCAGCAGGGCGGGGGTGAAGGGCTGGTGATCCTCCAGCGCCTCGGCGCGGGCGATGTCGGCGCCAAGGCCGCGCAGCGTGGCAAAGAACTTTTCCGGGTGGCCGATCCCGGCAAAGGCCAGCACCCGATGGCCCTGCCAGTCGATGCCGGTTTGCAGCGGCTCCAGCCGGGCGCGCAGATGTGGCAGGTTGTCAGGCAGCGACGGTGCAAACCGCGCCTGCGCTGCATCCGGGCCGATGGACAGCAGCAGGTCGGCGCGGGCAAGTCCCGCCGTCACGGGTTCACGCAGCGGCCCGGCAGGGATGCACAGGCCGTTGCCAAAGCCTTTGGCTGCATCGACCACCACCAGCGACAGGTCATGGCGCAAGGCAGGGTCTTGAAACCCGTCATCCAGCAGGATCGCCTGCGCCCCTGCGGCAATCGCCGCCCGCGCTCCCGCCAGCCGGTCGCGGCTGACCCAAACCGGGCCAAAGGCCGACAGCAACAGAGGCTCATCCCCGACCTGCGCGGCGGTGTGACGACGCTCGTCCACGCGCAGGGGGCCGGATTCGCTGCCGCCATAGCCGCGGCTGACGACATGCGCGGCAATGCCTCGTGCGGCCAGTATTTGCATCAGCAGGGTGACGGTTGGCGTCTTGCCGGTGCCGCCCGCGTTGATGTTGCCGACACAGATCACCGGCACCGGCAACGCCTGCCGCGCGCCTTGCGCCAGACGCCGCGCGGTGGCGCGGGCGTAAAGCGCCCCCAGCGGGCGCAGCAGGCGGGCGGTCAGAACCGGCGGGGTCTGGAACCAGAACAGGGGGGCGCGGCGGCTCATATGGTTGGTCCTTTGATGGCGGCCAGCGTGGTGCGGGCGATCTGACGGGCGGCGGCGGCCCCGCCGGTGGCGATGCCCCATGCGTTCGTTGCCAGTCTCGCGGCCTGATCCGGGGCGGCCAGTTCGGTCAGCCCCTCGGCCAGCGCCTGCGCATCGGCCACGCGGCGGGCGCCGTTGCCGCCGTCAAGCTGCGCCCATGCGGTCTGAAACTTGCGCATATGCGGGCCGTGCAGCGTGGCGGAACCCAGTGCGGCAGGCTCGAACGGATGTCGGGTTGCGGCGTCATCGCCCGACAGGGTGCCGCCCATGTAGCAGACCGAAGCCAACCGATACCACAGCCCATATTCCGCCGGATCATCGGCAATCAACACCTGAATCTCGGGTTCGGGTTCTTCGTCGCGGGCGCGTTCCGCCACGGCCAGCCCTTCGGCCTCCAGCCATTGCGCCAGTTCCGGGGCGCGGGCCGGATCGGCAGGCAGCACAATCGCCAAGGCCCGGTGGTTATAGCGCAGCGCGGCCTGATGGGCGGTCAGAAAGGCGGCTTCTTCGGATTGCGGCAGGGCGGCGGCCAGCCAGACCATGCGCCGGGAAAGTTGACCCGCCAGCACCGCGCGCTCGGCCTCAAGGCAGGACGGCGGCTCGCGCAGGTCAGAGACGGGGCCGGTCACGGTGATCTTGTCGCTTGGCACGCCCAGCCGGTTCAGCAGATCGGCAGAGCCGTCATCCGTGGCCAGCACCGCTGCCAGCCCGGCAGCAAGCTGACGTTGCCAGATCGCCATGCCCGGCAGATCACGCGGGCAGCGCAGTTCCGCCAGCACCAGCGGCACCCCCATGTCCTGCGTTTCAGCAGCCAGCGCCATGTTCATGCAGGCCCCCAGCGTCAACACCGCCGAAGGCCGCAGCGTGTTCAGGATATGCTGCACCGCGCGGCGGTCCTGTCCTGGATTGGGCAGGGCGGTGCACCCCTCGGGCAACTGATCCACACCGCTGACAGCCAGCCGCAGCCGGGTGGGGCTGGCCTCATGCAATGCCTCGATCACCTGATCCAGCGCCGGAAGGCCGCCCTGACCGATATGCAGCCAGATCAGCGGATCATTGCCCGCCGGAACCCGGATGATGCCAAGATCGACGGTTCCGGCGTGGCGGCGCAGATGCCACCACAGGGCCAAAGACCCCGCAACGGACATCAGCCGTCCAGTTCCTCGGTCGGGCTGGCTTCGCGTTCTTCGTCGCGCAGCCGGTGCAGATGGGCGATGAAATAACGGGTATGGGCGCTGTCCACGGTGCGCTGCGCCTCGGCCTTCCAGGCGGCATGGGCACTGGCATAGTTGGGATAAATGCCGACGATATGAATGTTTTCAACATCGCGGAACTCGGTCCGCTGCGGGTCGGTCAACTCGCCGCCGAAAACCAGATGCAGACGTTGGGTCATTTGGGCCTCCTCTTATGTGCAGTCGGCGCAAATTAGGCAAAAAATGCGCCGCTGCCAACGCGATAGAGCGCAGTTGGACAGGATTTTCGGGCCGGGGTGCGGGGCGTCAGATCGCGCCCAGAATCCCGCCGCAGATGGTGCAGGCGACCAGCACATAGCCGCCGGAAATCACCGATTGCATCAGCGGGCGGCGGGCATAGCTTTGGTTGATGACCGTCCATGGCAGGATCAGGAACAGCCCGACCAGCAGCCCGGTCCACAGCCCGTCGCCAAGCCCGCTGATCCCGGCGCGATGCCACAGATAGCGCATCATGGCGACGAACACGACCATCGCCGCGCCGGAGACCAGATAGGGCAGGGGCGAAGATTTCGACGGCGCACCCCGGTTTTCGACCTGAAGGCCGGAAAACTTGCCCCACGGCGCGGCCAGAACCATATACCAGACCGATCCGACGGCCCAGACGGCGATGGCAGCGGCAATGACGATCAGCAGTTCCATGCGTCCCCCTTGCGGCGGGGTGTTACAGGCCCGCCATTTCCATAATCACCGCCCATTCATCCTCAGCCACGGGCTGAACCGACAGACGGCTGTTATTGACCAGAACCATATTGGACAGACGCGGTTCCATCTTGCAATCCTCAAGTGAGACCGCGCGGGGCAGTGGTTTGATCGCCTTGATGTCCACACATTCCCATTTCGGGTCAGCGGCCTTGCTGTCGGGATGCGCCAGCGCAATGACCTCGACGATGCCGACGGCCTCTTTGCCGATGTTGGAGTGGTAAAACAGCCCGCGCTCGCCAATCTTCATCGCCCGCATGTTGTTACGGGCCTGATAGTTGCGCACGCCGTCCCATTCCTCGCCCTGCTCGCCCCTGGCGACCAGTTCATCCCATGAAAAGGCGTCGGGTTCGGATTTGAACAGCCAGTATGCCATCAGCCGATCACCTTGCGCCATTCGGTGACGGTGGCCGCTTCGAACAGCCCGGCCTTGGCATAGGGGTCGCCCGCCGCCCAGTCGCGGGCGGCTTGCAGCGATTCGGCCTCGATCACCAGCAGCGAGCCGGCGGGCTGGCCGTCCTTGATCAGCGGGCCGGCGAATTGCACCACACCGGTGTCGGCCAGATAGGCCAGATGGGTTTCGCGGGTGTCCAGACGCAGTTGCACGGAATCGGCATTATCGCGGCAGATGACGGCAAACAGGGGCATGGGTTATTCCTCTTTCAAAGGTCGGTTCAGCAGGGCTTTCATCGCGTCTTGCACCGCCAGATCGCCCGCCGCAAGCCGCGCAACCATGGCCGTTACCGGCAGGTCAAGGCCACGCGCATCAGCCAGCCGGGCGGCGGCGCGGGCGGTGGCGGCACCTTCGACGGTAGTGGCGGGATCAAAGGGCTGGCCCGCGCCAAGTGCCGCGCCAAAGCGAAAGTTGCGCGACTGCGCCGAGGTGCAGGTCAGCATCAGATCGCCAAGCCCCGACAGGCCGGTCAGCGTCTCGGGCCGTGCGCCAAGCGCCCCGGCCAGCCGGGTCATCTCGGCAAAGCCGCGGGTGACGATGGCGGCGCGGGCGCTGTCGCCAAGGCCCGCCCCGATGGCCGCGCCCGCCGCAATGGCGATGACGTTTTTCAGCGCCCCGCCAAGCTCGGCCCCGGTGACATCCGTCGTCCGGTAAAGACGCAGCGTGGGGGTGGACAGTTTGTGTTGCAGATCGCGGCCCCGGTCCGCGTCAGCGCAGGCCAGCGTCAGCGCGGTGGGCAGGCCCCGTGCAATATCGGCAGCGAAACTTGGCCCGGTCAGCACCGCGACGGTGGCCTGCGGGCAGGCCGCCGCGATCAGCGCCGAAGGCCCGGTCAGGTCGTGCAGGTCGATCCCCTTTGCGGCCGAGACCAGCGCCCGCCCGTCAAGGCGGCTGGCCTGATCGGCCAGAAACCCACGCAGGGTTTGTGCCGGCAGCGCCAGAATCACCAGCGGCGCGGTCACGCAGTCCAGATCGTCGGTGACGCGGATCGTATCGGGCAGGCGGACGCCGGGCAGGCGTGGGTTTTCGCGCGCCCAATCGGTGCGGCGGCCCCAGAGCGTCACTGGCCCCTTTGCCGCCAGCGTTACCGCCAGCGCGGTGCCGAACGCGCCTGCGCCAAGAACAGCAATCATGCCTTTGCCCCTTTCTTGCCAGACCCGAGCATTGGCGCGGCGCTTTGATCCAGCGGCCAGCGGGGGCGGGCGGTCAGCGTCATGTCGTCGCGCTGGCCGTTCTGGAACGCCTCGATCCCGGCCCATGCAATCATCGCGGCGTTATCGGTGCAAAGCCGCAGTGGCGGGGCGATGAAACGCGCGCCGGTTTCGGCGGCGACGGCTTCCAGCGCGGCGCGGATGGTCTGGTTCGCGGCGACACCGCCGGCAACCGCCAGCACCGGCGCGGGGCGGGCGTCCAGTGCGCGGCGGGTCTTTTCCGCCAGCACCGCAGCCACCGCCGCCTGAAATCCGGCGCAGAGGTCGGCGCGGTCCTGCTGATACAGCCCGCCCTGCGTGGCCACCAATTGATCCCGTGCCCGCAGAACGGCGGTTTTCAGCCCCGAAAACGACATATCGCAACCGGGCCGGTCCAGCAGCGGGCGCGGCATCGGGAACCGCCCGGCGTCGCCTTCTGCCGCGCAAGCCTCGACCGAGGGGCCGCCGGGTTGCGGCAGGCCCAGCATCTTGGCGGCCTTGTCAAAGGCTTCGCCCGGCGCGTCGTCGATGGTGCCGCCAAGCCGGGTGAAATCCTGCGGTCCGGCGACATGCAAAAACTGGCAATGCCCGCCCGAGACCAGCAGCATCAGATAGGGATAATCGACCGCATCCGTCAGCCGGGGCGTCAGCGCATGGCCTGCAAGGTGGTTCACCCCGACCAGAGGCAGCCCCGATCCCGCCGCCAGCCCTTTGGCCAGCATCACCCCGGCCATGACGCCGCCGATCAGGCCCGGCCCGGCGGTTACGGCGATACCGTCCAGATCTGCCAGCGCCAGCCCGGCCCGCTCCAATGCCTGCGCTACGCAGCCATCCAGCTTTTCCGCATGGGCGCGGGCGGCGATTTCCGGCACGACGCCGCCGAAGTCCGCGTGCAGCGCCGTCTGTCCAGCCACGACCGAGGCCAAAATCGTGCCATCCGAACGCACCACGGCGGCGGCAGTATCGTCGCAACTGCTTTCAATACCAAGAAAGGTCAGGGTCATAGCGGGCGGATCATCTGGCCGGGATTGATTGTTGCGGCCAAGCTGGCCAGTCTGGCGCAGGCTATCACCCGGCGAAAGGAAATGCCAATGCCCGCTCCCTCAAAGGTCGCCGCCACGATCTTGCTGACCCGCCCGCAGGCGGCTTCGGAACGCTTTGCGGCGCGGCTGAAGGGGCTGGCCGTTGTGATCTCGCCCATCCTGCGGATTGTGCCGGTGGACCATGACGGCGCGGCGCTGGCGGCGGCGCGGGGGCTGGTGTTCACGTCGGAACATGCGGTGGCAGCAGCGGGACCGGGACGCGGGCGGGTGGCCTATTGCGTGGGGCCTCGGTCCGGTGCGGTCGCGCGGGCGGCCGGATTTCAGGTAATCGAAGGCCCCGGCGATGCAATCCGGTTAGAGCCGATCCTGCAAGCTGCGTTGGAACAAGGGATAGAGCTGATCCATCCGCATGGTCGCCATATCGCCCGCGATCTGCCGGTGTCGGGGATGGTGGTCTATGACCAGATGCCGGTGCCGCTGAACGACCGGGCCTGCGCCCTGCTGAATGATCCTGCGGCGCGGGTGATCCTGCCGCTGTTTTCGCCCCGCTCTGCCACGCTGCTGGCGCAGGCGGCGCAAGATGCCGTGCAAGGGGGGGCCGTGCAAGGCGCTGGGGCGGCGCTGGAACTGGTGGCGATCAGCCCGGCAGCGGCGGCTGCATGGTCGGCCGCATGGGACGGTCCGGCCTTGCCTTGCCGGGTTGCGGCCACGCCGGATGCTGACGGGCTGCTGGCACCGCTTTTGGATGTTGCGGGGCGCGGAACAAACCCGTTCACGATGGGTTGAGGCAGGGGCCGCAGGCCGCTAGATTGGCGCTGCGGCGCAAGGATGGGCGCAGAAGCAAAGGGGATTTCGCGTGCAGGACAAGGATCAGACGGCAGCCGAAACCAGCGATTCCCCGGCACCCGAGCAAAGACCGCTGCCGGTTTCGGGGTCCGTTATCAGTTCGGCCCCGGTTCAGGCCGGGCAGGGTGCAGCCGCAACCGGCACCGCAAAGATCGAGCCTGCCGATTCGTCGCTGATCGGTCAGGGCGGCCTGCCCGCTGCGCAGGTCAGACCGGCAAAGGATGCCAAGGCCGCTACAGAGGCGGATAAACCGGCCGTAAAACCCGCTGAACCGGCACCCGAGGTGGACAAGACCATCGCCACCGTTCCCCCGCGCATGGCGGAAGCTCCACGCCAGACCACGGTTATCAAGCGCACCGGCTTTGTGCCGACCTTCCTTGGCGGCGTTGTGGCTGCGGGGCTTGGGGCCGGGGCGATGTATTACGCCATTCCGAACCTGCCCGAAGCCTGGCGTCCCGCCGCCGCGCCGATAGAGCAGGTCGATGCGCAGGCGATCACAGATCAGGCGGTTTCCGCCGCGCAGGAGGCCGCAACTCAGGCAGCCGCGCAGGCTGCCAGTCAGGTTGCGGCGCAGGCGGCCCGCGCCGCGCTGGCTGATCTGCCCGCGCCTGCGGCTGCCGAAGCTGACCCGGCTCTGGCCCAGCAGGTGCAGGCGCAGGCCGACGAAATTGCGGCGCTGAAATCCACGCTTGAGGCTGCCGCCAATGCCCCCGCGGGTGAGGCTGTCCCGGCGCTGCAACTGGCGGCGCTGGAACAATCGTTGAACGATATGCAGACCCGCTTGCAGGATCAGGCGCAGCAATTGACCGAACTGGCGGCACGCCCCGCCCTTGATCCGCAGGCGGCAGAGCGCCTTGCCGCGCTGGCAGGGGCCGCCGAAGCCACGCAGGCGCAGATTGCCGCCGCCGCACAAGAGGCCGAATCCCGCATTGCCGAAGCCGAGACCGAGGCCGCCCGGTTGCAGGCCGAAACCGCTGCTGCGGCCAATGCTGCCCGGGCTCAGGCTGCGGTTGCGCGACTGCACGGGGCGCTGGCCGAGGGGGGCGACCGGGCCGCACCGCTGGCCGATCTGCAAGCCGCCGGGGTGGAGGCCCCCGAGGCGCTGACGGCGGCGGATATTCCCTCGCTGACCGAGGTTCAGGCTGGTTTCGATCAGGCCGCGCGTGATGCGCTGGCCGCCGCGCTGCGGGACAATCCGGGCGGTCAGGGGGCCACCGGAATTATCGGAAACTTTCTGAAAGCACAGACCGGCGCGCGTTCCGTGACCCCGCGCGAAGGCGATGATCCCGATGCCGTGCTGTCCCGCGCGGGCGCGGCCGTCAAGGCTGGCGACATCGCCGCCGCCATCGCCGGAATCGAAACCCTGCCCGACAGCGCCAAAGCCACCATGTCCGGCTGGCTGGACGGCGCCCGCCGTTATGCTCAGGCTCAGGCTGCGCTGTCCGGCCTGTCCGCCCCCGCCAATTAAGAGGATCAAAAATGCTGTTATCCCTGCTGAAGATCCTGTTTTTTTTCGCGGTTGTGCTTGGCGTCGCGCTTGGTGCGATGAAAGCGGCGCAATATGGTCATCCGCTGCAGCTGACCTATGACGGCACCGAATACACGCTTGGCCCGATTCAGGCGCTGGTGGCGCTGGCGGTGCTGCTGGTGCTTGGCTGGCTGCTGCTGCGGCTGGTCGGGCTTGGGGTGGCGATCCTGCGCTTTGTCGCCGGGGATGAAACGGCGCTGAACCGCTATTTCCACCGTCGGCGCGAGCGCAAGGGCTATGAGGCGCTGTCCGAAGGGATGCTGGCGATTGCCTCGGGCGAGGGCAAGCTGGCGCAGGACAAGGCGTCCAAAGCCGCGAAATACCTGTCAAAGCCGCATATCACCGACCTGCTGGCCGCGCAGGCCGCCGAGGTTGCGGGCGATCAGAAAACCGCCGAACGCGTCTATCGCCGCCTGCTGGGCGACGACCGCACCCGCTTTGTCGGGATTCGCGGTCTGATGCGGCAGGAACTGGCCAAGGGCGACACTCACAAGGCGCTGCTGCTGGCGCAAAAAGCCTATGCGCTGAAACCGCGTCACGGCGAATTGCAGGATACCTTGTTGCAACTTCAGACCGCCGAGGGCGACTGGAAAGGTGCGCGCGCCGTGTTGAAGGACAAGCGTCGTCAGGGCGAGATGCCCAAGGATGTCCACATCCGCCGCGATGCGGTTCTGGCGCTGAAAGAGGCCAGCGAAGTGCTGGATCAGGGCGACAATATCAGCGCACAAGAGGCCGCGATTTCGGCGGCGGCGGCCTCGCCCGACCTGATTCCGGCGGCGGCGCTGGCGGCACGGGCCTATATCGCCAAGGGTGATGCGAAACACGCCGCCCGCGTGCTGGAAAAAACCTGGTCGGTGCGCCCGCATCCCGATCTGGCCGCCGCATATGCGCAGATCGTGCCGGATGAGACCCCGACCGCCCGCCTGCGCCGCTTTGACGCGCTGATCCGCAAGAACCCGGATCACGAGGAAAGCCATTTGCTGCACGCCGAACTGTTGCTGGCCGCCGAGGATTTTCCCGCCGCGCGCCGCGCGCTTGGCAATCTGGCCGAGGTTCACCCGACCACCCGTACCCTGTCGATCATGGCGGCGGTCGAGCGTGGCGAAGGTGCCGATGACGCCGTGGTGCGTGGCTGGCTGGCCCGCGCCCTGACCGCCAGCCGCGGCCCCCAATGGTGCTGCGACAAGTGCCATAACGTCATGGCCGAATGGGCGCCTGTCTGTGATTCTTGCGGGGCTTTTGACACGTTAACCTGGCGTGAACCCGATGACAAACGCACGGCGGCGACTTCGCCTGCGGCCTCGGCGGCGATGCTGCCGCTGCTGGTCGGTGGGCGTGAGGCTGCCGTGGTTGCGGCGGCGGATGATGCTGATGTGACCGGACCTTCGGTCACGGCGGTTCAGCCGGAACCCGAGGTCGCGCCCGCTCCCTCAAAGCCCACCCCCGAAAAGCCTGTGCTTGAGGCGGCTTCGGCACCGGGTCATGTCGCGCCAGAGCCGGTTCCGACGCCGGTGCCTGCGTCCAAACATCACCGCGAACGCCCGTTCGATGTGGCGCATGTCGCCCCCGGCATGGTGCCGCGCGAATCGGATTACACGGGCGCACCGTCGCGCACCGTGACCGACCCGGAACCCGTGTCCCGCAAACAGGCCAGTGCGCCGGTGCTGACCGCCGAGGCCGCGCCGGTCGAGATCGACGACGCCCAACCAATCCGCCCGGATGTCGAGCCTTTGGCGCATCACGGCAAAAATGATGACTGAGGTTCTGGGCGGGCGCAGGAAAAATGCGCTCGCCCCCTTTTCCCCCGCGTCGGAACCTGCTATCCGGCGCGGCACCAGGGGAAACCTTGGCTGGCCGGTGTAGCTCAGCTGGTAGAGCACGTCATTCGTAATGATGGGGTCGGGGGTTCGAGTCCCTTCACCGGCACCAGACCTTATTGTAAATAAACAATAAATCGTCTGTGTTGACCCTTAGTCCCCCATCTGGTCCCCCAAGCTGACAATGACCTTTTCAACGTCAACCGCCCGAACAAACGCCATGTTTCCGCGCTTGTGAATCACAAGCAACCCCTGATTCGCCCAACGGTAAAGCGTGGACCTGTGGATCCCGAACACCTGCTGAACCTGAAATGGCCTGATGAAGATCGGAAGCGGTGCACCCATATCAACGCTCCAGCACTGCGGCCCACAGGCCAACCGCTGCGATAACGGCGGCCCCAGCAATGCCTGCGGCATCCATCTTTGCGTCCGCCGCATGGGCCAGCCACCCCGCGATAAAGAAATTGCGTGGCTTGGTCGCATCACAGCCTCTCAATCGCCACGAAGAAAGCCGCGATTATGAGAGCGCCGCTTACTAGGATCCACGTTATTTTCGGCGATAAGTCGCTCCAACGCTTGATTTGACAGGTCAGTCATCACTCCATCCCCAACGCTTGCTTATACATTTCCAAAATCGCTTCTTCTTCCGCGATGTCGTCGTGGTCGCGCTTGCGCAGGGCGATGATCTTGCGGATGGCGACGGTCGAATAGCCGCGCGCCTTGGCCTCGGACATGACCTCCTTTTGACGCTCGGTGATGTCAGCTTTCTCGGCTTCGAGCTGCTCGTATTTGGGAAACAAATCTTCCATGGCTCCCACCAGCTTGCTCGTCTGCGGCACAGTCTGGATATGGATGAGGCGCTCAATGATGCGGCAGAAGAAGCTGCCGCCAGTGCCAACCCGGAGCGCGCGGGATTCGTGGTCGAGGAAATGCGCAAGCGTCACCAATTCACCATGGCGCCCACCAGCAATCAGTTTTCCACCGCTGCGACCAGTTTCGGGTTTGTCTGGTATCTTGGCATGTCCCCTGCCGCCGCGCTGGTCAACATCAGCCAGACCACGCTGATCGGTGTCCCGGTCATGTCGCATCGCTTTAAGAAAGCGGGCGTCACCGGGTCCGTGGGTGAGCTGACCAGGGCGCTGCGCGATTTTGCTGATGGCAAAGGATGGGCGGACAAGTCGGCACGCCTGACTGTCGATGAAAAGGCTGCGATGGCCGCAGCTTATCGTAAAGGCACGGTGGACAAAACCCAATCGCACGATCTGTCGTCTGTCGCAGAATCCGGCATCGAATACAGCCCGGTCCGGCAGATGGTTATGGAGAAGATTGGCTGGATGTTCCACCATGCGGAACGGCTGAACCGCGAGGTGACGTTTCTTGCCAATTACCGGCTGTTGCGCAAGGAAGGAATCGGCCATGAAAGTGCCGTCGAGGAAGCCTCGGCACTGACATGGAAGATTCATTACGATTATCAGAACAGCAGTCGCGCCCGCTTCATGCAGGGCGACATTTTTAAGGTCGTATTCTTGTTCCGGTCCTATACCGTCAACACGCTGTGGCGGTTGTTCCGCGATGCTCATCAGACCTTCAACGGAGCCAGCAAGGAAGAACGTGCCGAGGCTCGCCACCAGTTGATCGGCATCACCCTGTCCATGATGGCTCATGCCGGGATTCGTGGCACATGGGGCTATGGCCTGCTGATGATGCTTCTTGGCCTGTTCTTCCCCGGTGGTGAGGACGATGCTGAGAAATGGTTGGAAAATGCCCTGCTGATGGAAGGTGATGACCCCGGCACGGCGGCATGGAACTGGATCATGGGCATGGCGCTGAACGGTGCGCCGGGGCATGTAACCGGCATCGACCTGACCCAGCGCATCGGTATGCCGAACCTTTGGTTCCGCGACTCTGGCCGTGATCTGGAAGGCGAGGACATGTGGAACCACTTTGTTAATGACATGCTTGGTCCGGTGGCCGGTATCGCTTCCGGTGCGATCAAAGGCGCGTCCATGATGAAGCGCGACACCATGCGCGGGATCGAACAGATGGTGCCTAAATTTGTCCGTGACCCGCTACAAGCTGCCCGGTTCTGGTTTGATGGGGCGCGGACCCTGAATGGTGATCCGCTGATCGAGAACATGAACCCGCTGCAAGTTCTGTCCAAAGCCAGCGGCTTCACCCCGGCGCAACTGACCGAACGCTACCGCGTCAACAACCGGATGAAGAACGAGGAAAAGCGTATCACGGACGAGCGCAAAGATATCCTCCGGGCCGTAACCGATGCGCTGCGCGAAGGCAGGCCGATACCTGATAATGTCATGGAGAGAATCAGCCGCTACAATGTCACCTATCCCATGAACGCGATTAAGGCGGAGACGATCCGGCAATCTTTGCGGGGCAGGCTGCGGGCTAGTGCTCGCAACGAGTTTGGAATCAGCCTGAACCAAAAGCTGAATCAGACGATCCGGGACAATCAGGCACCGATGATCTATAACTAGCGCGCCGCCGCATGATCTGGTAGAAGGGTGACGAACTGCGCATAGGATTTGCGCTTCTCAACGGTTTGAGAGGCAAATCCTATGGCTCATTATCCCACGACTCAGGTGTCTTTCTCTGGCTGGACGGCGCTTCCCGTGCCTACGGGCGGCGTCATCGTTCAGTGCCAGTTGGCACCTATCCGCATCACCGTCAGCGATAATCCCGACAATGCGCTTGGGCTGGTTTTGCAGCCGGGGCAAGCGGTCGAACTGGCCGCTGGTCAGAAGGCCCATATCCGCCGCGCCGAAGGCATGGGCGCGGTTGCCGTTATGGAATCGCTGGCATGAAGTTGCGGCGCCTTGATCTTGGCTTGGACAGGCTTTTGTCGAAAGGCACGCGTTCCATTGCCCCGCCCGAACCTGCTGACCCGTTCCCGCTGGCACTGTTCGGCGATGCCCCTTATGCCCATTATGCGGCTGAGGATGCTGGGGCGACTTGGACCGCCCGCCACGGGCTGCCGCTGGTCATGGATAGGTCTGGTGATCCGGTTGTGCGGGGCGGCTGGCTGGACTGCGCTGCGGGGTGTTACGCCGCCACGCGGGAGCCTTGGCCGCGAGAAACCGCGTTCGAGCTTTGGGCGCTGTGTCAGCCTTCCAGCGTGATGCAGCGGGCGTTTTACAACGGGCCGTTGGTTTTTAACAACAACCCGGTTTCGTTCGGTTTCCGCTTGCCCGACGCGGGTGTTTACAGCGGCAACACCATCCGTGCCTATGATCTGCCGTCCGCCAGCGGCCCGCGCAGTTACGCATGGGCCAAGGCCGAGGGTATTGCCAACATGAGCCTGTCGATGACCGTCCATGTCGCAGGGCAGCAGGTCACGGCGCTGGCCTCGACCGGGGACCGGCAAACCAATGCGTCGGGCGATACCTTCGTGATTGGCGGCGAAGCGAATGCAACCGGTCAGATCATTGCTCGTTCTGGCCTGATCGTCCGCGATGTCCTGCTGAAAATCGGTGGGACGCTGACCGATGCGCAGCGCACCGCCCTTGAAACCTATGCACAAGCGAGGCTGGCATGAACAACTTGCTGATCGAACTGTTTACCTCGCCCGCCGCCGAGACCGAGGCTGAACCATGGGCAACCCGGTTTTGTGCGCATCAGGGACTGGCCGCGCTGGTCATGCTGGTGCTGGTCGCGGCTTTGGGCGTCGAATTGGCGCTGATCATCTCGCTGGCCGCCTATGCGATCTGGGAAACCGGACAGGGGCTGACAGTGCGCACGGCGCCGCTGTGGTGGGATTGTGCGCTGGACTGGTGTGCCTGGGCGCTGACCTCATGGGGGATTGCATGGCTGCTGTGGGGTCAGCCTTGGGCTGCCAGCGGTTGCGGGCTGGCCTCGCTGGCGGTGCTGACTGTCGGGGTGTGGCGACGTGCCGGATAATCCAAACACATGGCTGATGGTGATGCGCGAAACCGGGCAAGTGTTCGGGGCTTGGCTGGCGGCTGCGCTGGCGGTGGTGGTCAAGCTGCTGCTGTCGCCGTCGCTGTCGCTGCGTCGGGCGCTGGGCACCGCTGCGGCTGCGCTGCTGGCCGCATGGGTCGGCACGGACCCGGTTTGCCATATCCTCGGCTGGGAGGGCGAGCAGATGCGGACGCTGGCCGCCGCGCTGCTGGCGCTGACCGGGGAAAACATCGTCCGGCGCATCCTCGATCTGTCCGACAACCCGGCGCAGATCAAGGCGCTGTGGGACATCTGGCGGGGGCGCAAATGAAGTGGGGTAGCATCCTGACCGGCGTCTGGCTTGGTGTCCTGATCGTGCCTGCGCTCGACAGCCTGACGCCCATTCGTGAGACATCAGCCTATCGGGCCGCAACCGGGCGCAGCCCGTTCGCCGGTGTAACCGTCACCAGCATCGAGGCATCCGGCCCCACGCTGGTGGTCAGCGGCCACATGGTCAAGCGGCGTTGCGAGTTCTTGAGCCTGTCCGCTTATGTCGAGCGCAACGGGGCGTGGGAACGGGCATGGGTCGATACGTCCGGCGAGGACGCCTCCCGCCCGGTCGGCAACCGCTCACCCGGCGGTCAGTCATGGGGGCCTTGGGCTGTCCGCGTGACCCCGCCCGGCCCGACACCGGATCAGTGGCGCATCTGGGCACATCACCGCTGCCCCGAAGATGGCGGGCTGACCCAATCCAATCTGTTTGCACAGGGGCCGTGGCCCCAAACATCACGAGGACATGATGCACGATAATTTTGACGCCGCGTTGGCCGAAGTGCTGGCCCATGAGGGCGGCTATGTCGATCACCCCAAAGATCCCGGCGGGGCCACGAATATGGGCATCACCCGCGCGACACTGGCGGCGTGGCGAGGCCGTGCGGTCAGCAAGGCCGAGGTCAAGGCGCTGACCCGTGCCGAGGCGTCGCAGATTTACAAGGCCCGCTATTGGGATGTGGTCAAAGGCGACAACCTGCCGCGCGGCGTCGATCTGGTGACATTCGATCCTGCCGTGAACAGCGGCACCGCGCGGGGGGCGCGATGGTTGCAGCAGGCGCTTGGTGTCACCGCTGACGGCAAGATCGGCCCCGCCACGCTGGCCGCCGCCAACCGGGCCGACCGTGTGACCACGATCAAGCAAGCCTGTGCCAACCGCATGGGCTTCCTGCGCGGTCTCGGGACGTGGGCGACCTTTGGCCGTGGCTGGTCCCGCCGTGTCGCCAGCATCGAGGCGCGGTCCGTGCAGATGGCAGGCGGTGCCATTGCCGTGGAAGCCGCAGACGCCAAGGCCAAGGCGCAGCGCGAGGATGCCGCTGCCGGTGGGGCCGCTGCCGGTGGGGTGGGCTTCACGTTGGTCGATCTGCCTGCCGCCGCGCAATGGGGGCTGGTCGCCCTCTGCGCCGTCGCAATTATCGTCCTGGTGGCCCGCAGCCGCCACGACCGCAACCGCGCCGCCGCCTATGCGGCACTTGTTCAGGAGGAATAATCATGGGTCTCTATATCCGCATGATCTTGTATTTCGTTTTTGGCAACCTGTCCGGCCTTGGCTTCGGGCTGGCCTTTGACGCTGACACCGGGATTGTCTCGATACATGTCGATCAGATCGTTAGCGTTGCGACCGGGGCTGCCGGGTTCGTTGCAACATTCATCGCCGGGCGCTGGGCCAAGGCGCGGGGTGGCGCGACGTGACCGGGCTGATCTGGGCTGCTGGCGGGGCTATTGCCTCGCTGGTCGCACTGCTGGCGGCATGGCGGGCCGGACGCAAGGCGGCGCGGGACGAGGCGCAAGCGCGCGCCGAACGTGACTATATCATCACCCGCCAAAGGATGGACGATGCGACACCTGATCTTGACGACGACGCTGTTCTTGAGCGCCTGCGCGACCGCGCCGATCAGCGATAGCGCCATCTGCGACGGCACCCGCGCCAGTCGCAGCGCCTTAGCCGCAGCCTTGGTCGAGGACGGCGGCCCCGCATCCCGCCGTGCCGGTCTGCGCCTGATCCAGCAGGTCGATGCGGGGTGTTTCTTGCATCGGCCTAAGGTTACAGCGAAGGCAGACAGCTTCGAAGGGATTGCGCCTTTCTGACCCCGCGCCATCGCTCCATCGGCAAGATTCCGCTTGACCAAGGTGGTAAGCGCGAGTCACGGTCCTGTGGCCACAGATGGCTTGCAAGTCACTTATCAGCTAACAGGAAGTTCAGCGATGTCATACGAACCCGTCGAAGACCTGCCCAATAATGATGTGTTATATAGTGTCCCGGTTAGTGGGAAGACCTTTGTTATAAGGGTTGAGGATAAAGATAGAGCAAGATCTGGCGGCAAGGAGGATGACACCTTCCATGCAAGCACTGATGGAACGTGGGCGAAGCAAATACACTTATACGGTCAGGCGGGTAATGATACCTTCAACCTAGATTTAAGCGTTCCAGGTGCGAGTGTTATTCAACAAGGACATCATGTTTTCGGAGGTGATGGTTCGGATAAGTTCAGGTTTATTAATGCTGCTGCGACACGCGGAACCTTGGTCGGTCGTTTGGATGATTTTGACCCGCGCAGTGATGAAATCTGGATTGATGGCCAGAAGCTGGACCTACAGCGCCCCGACCTGATTTCGGGGTTGCGGGTGGATATTGTTGAATATCAAGGTCAGCAATGGTTGGAAATCAGGAATGATGTCGGTGGTCGTATTCTTTATGCCCTTGAGGGGGCGCGGCGTTACTCTGGCATTGTGAATGGACGATCAGAGGAGCCTCATTTCTTGGAGCCGAACCACGATCTCCCAGATGTTTTGCCTTCCGTAACTTATCGTTCGGCATACAATCAGATGCCTGATGAAATCATTGATGCCTACTTGTCTGAGAGTCGGACCCGTGTACCAGAGATAAGCGAACATGCGAATGTTGTTGGGACAGATGAGGATCAGCTGATTGTGACGCAACGCGGGAACGATCTCATCCGAACTGGTAATGGTAACAACCTTGTTCGCGCTGATTTCGGTGATGATACCGTTTATGGCGGAAATGGTCACGATGCGATTGAAGGCTACAAGGGTTTTGATTTGCTCGATGGTGGCGGTGGCAACGATAGCCTCTGGGGTGGCGTTGACAACGATACGTTGTATGGCGGCGATGGTGACGATTACCTGCACGGCGGTAGCGAGGATGATGTCCTGTATGGCGGGAACGGGAATGATCTATTGGATGGTAGCACCGGGGACGATAGCTTATTTGGGGGTGCTGGTAACGATACGCTGATCGGTGGTGCAGGAAGCGATCTTCTGGATGGCGGGGCAGGATCAGATTGGGTGGATTATTCTGCATCTGATGAGGTCGTTGTGGTGAACCTTGCGACTGGCGCAACGGCTGGCGCTGCCAGTGGTGATAGGTTCGTCAGTATTGAGAACCTGCGGAGTGGTGCTGGTCACGATACACTGACCGGTAATGGCGCTGCCAACATTCTTGAAGGTGGTGCGGGTAATGATTGGCTTTATGGCGGCGGTGGAAATGATACACTGCGCGGGCAAGCTGGGGACGATATTCTCATTGGCGGTGCCGGGGCTGATAATCTGAATGGCGGGGCAGGCCGGGATACCGCGCACTACGGAACGGCCACAGAAAGAGTTGTGGTTGACCTTCGGAATCCTTCCGCAAATACGGGGGATGCAAAAGGTGACGTTTATATCAGCATTGAGAACATAACCGGGTCACGTTTCGATGACTGGATCAGGGGTGATGAAGGGAACAATATCCTGAACGGTGGTGCCGGAAATGACACCATCATTGGTGACAAGGGCAATGATGTCATGATTGGTGGTGCCGGTGCGGATGTGTTCATCTTTGGCACACGTGGCGGTATAAGCCGCATTGCAGATTTTGAAGATAACGTTGATAAGCTACGCTTGTTTGATGAGCTGCAATTGAGATCGTTCACGGATGTTCAGAAAATTGCCCGTAGCGAGGATGTCAACGGGGATGGTAAGGCTGACTTGATTCTTGAGTTCTCCAAGGGTGTCAATGAAGTGACCATTTTGGACTTCACCATTGACCAGCTAAAAGACGATCTGATCTTTGGGTGAAATGTAGAGGGGCAGCACAAGGCTGCCCCTTTTTATGTTTTTGCGGTGGCAATGCCTTGTCAGCATAGCGGCTCTTATTGTCCGGTCACATAATCCGCCCACGCCTGCATGACGGGGCGGCGCTGATCCAGCAGGTCGGATCTGGCATAGCTGCGCTCGACCTTGCTGCCGATGGTGTGACCAAGGATGGTTTCTCGCACGTCCCAAGCGCAAGCCTGCGTGTCCTGTGCCCATGTGCTGAAACTGGTGCGAAAGCCGTGCGGGCGGCCTGCTTCACCTATCCCGTTCAGGGCTTTGGTCAGGGCGGTTGAACTGATCGGACGGCCTGTCGAGCCGGGGAACATGGCTCCATCCACGGCAAATGGCTGGATGCGGTTGGCGATAGTTTGCGCCTGTTCGGGTAAAGGGACGCTGAAATCCCGAACTACAGATACCCGGCCCTTGATCCTGTCTGCCGGAACCGTCCATATCCCGCCGTTGATCTCGGCCAGCCGTGCGCCCCGGCATCCATCTGAACGCACAACGGTCAGGATGATCCAGCGCAGGCAGTCACCCGCCACGGTATCCGGCAGGGCTTTATAGAGTTCCGGGAGGCGCTGCCATGGTGTTGCCTCGATATGCTGATCGATATGGCGGACCTCGCCAAGCATCCGGGCGGCGGCATCGGCGATAACCGGGTCGCATCCGTAACCAAGCAGTTTGCCTTCGGTCAGGACAACGCGGGTTCGTCGCCATGCCTTCAACGCGGTTGGGTGCTTGGTCTTCCAGATCGGACGCAGGGCGTCGGCCAGATCGTGTTGCGTGATCTCTGACATGCGCTTTCGCCCGATATGGGGTAGGACATGCTGCTGCAACGGGCTGAACCAGCGGCCCCGGTCGCCACCACCGCGCAACCCCTCGCGCTTTGCTTCAAGCACGGCTTGCGCTGCCTCCGCGAATGTCGGGTCGATGCGGCTTCGATCTTCGGCCTCTTTGGCGCGGGCGGCGCTCCTGATTTCGATGGGATCGCGCCCCGTGGCTAGTTCTGCGGCCCATCCATCACGGGCTGCCCGTGCTGCGGCCAATGAGACGGTGGGCCAAGCGCCAAGCCCCATTTCGCGCCGTCGACCGAGGTGCGAGTATCGGTAAACCCACTTGCCATTATCCCCGGCCTTGACCAGTGTCAGACCGCCGCCATCAAACAGCTTGCCATCACCGGCCTTTTTGATGGCCACAGCGGTCAGAACATTCTTTGCCATCCAGTCCCCCAGATAGTCCCCCAATTGATGCCCCGCTTTGCGGGAATCCGGCGCGACGGGATGCGACACCGAAACGCCTAGCTTGCTGGATTTTATGCGGGAATCTGGAACGCAATGCAACGTCATGCGTCATTGGTCCGGTGCCCTCTGCCGGCACCAGATCTCCTTGAAAGCAGGAGATAATTTGCAATCAATGGCATCTGTCCCCTTCTCAGCTCTCCATTTGCGAATATCCGCCCCATATCGGTGACGCAGGCTTGTATGGGGGTGAGCCAAACGGGACAAACGCTTGATCTGCCAAACCTGCCCATACTTATCCGCAGCCCCTCTGCCCTTGATGCATCCCTTTCAGCAGGTTCCGCCGTGGTTTTTCATAGAAAATACGGTGGCGTTAGGGGTTTCTTCATAGGTTTGTGGTCATAAAGGCGAAAGGGAATCGCTTTTATGGGGGACGAAATACAGCAAGCCAGCAGAACAGGCGGGTTTAACGCCCGATCATTGCCTTCATCACCGCCTTGAACCGTGCGCCATAGGGGGGCGCGATCAGTCCGGCGGCGTTCAGGCGCGATTGCCGGAACACGGGTTGCAGATGCGACAGCCGGTCAAACCCGGCTTGGCCGTGATAGGCGCCGATGCCGCTGTCGCCCACGCCGCCAAAGGGCAGGCTGTGTTGGGCAACATGCATGATCGTGTCATTGACCGTCACGCCCCCGGCCACGACCGAGGTCAGCAGCAGTTCGCGCGTCTCGGCATCATCAGTGAAGGGGTAAAAGGCCAGCGGGCGCGGGCGTGCGGTGATATGGGCCACGGCGTCGCGCAGGCTGTCATAAGGGATCACCGGCAGGATCGGGCCAAAGATTTCCTGATCCATGACCGGCCCGGCAGCATTGGTCAGCGCCACCGGCGGCAGCAGGCGGCTTTGCGGGTCCGGCTCGGCGTCGGACAAGGGGTGGATGCCTGCGCCAGCGTCACGGGCCTGCGTCAGCCAGTCATTCAGCCGGTCGTATTGGGCGGCGTTGATGATGCGGGTGTAATCGGGGTTGCGGGCCAGCTTGGGGTAGTGCTTGCCCACCCATGCGCGGGCGGCGGCGATAAAGGCGTCCTGCTGGTTGCGCGGCAGCAGGACGTAATCCGGCGCGATGCAGGTCTGACCCGCGTTCAGCATCTTGCCCGCCATGACCCGCGCCGCCGCATGGTCCAGCCGTGCATCTGGCGCGATCAGCACCGGGGATTTGCCGCCAAGCTCCAGCGTGACCGGGGTGAGGTTCGGGGCCGCTGCCGCCATGACCTTGCGCCCGATATTGGTCGAGCCGGTGAACAGCAGGTGGTCAAAGGGCAGGGCAGTGAAATCGGCCGCGACCTCGGGGCCGCCGGTGACGCCGGTGACTTCATCAGGGGCAAAGCTGCGGCTGATGGCGTCGGCAAAGGCTTCGGCAAAGGCCGGGGCGTGTTCCGACAGTTTCAGCATGGCGCGGTTTCCGGCGACAAGCGCGCTGGTCAGCGGCCCTGCCGACAGCATCAGCGGATAGTTCCACGGTGCAACGATTCCCACTACGCCAAGCGGCATCGGGTGCAGCGCCGCCCGTGCGGGCTGGAACCACAGGCCAACACCCGCGCGGCGCTGGCGCATCCAGCCACGGCCTTTGTGGCGGGCATCGCGGATGCCATCCAGCACCGGGAACACCTCGGCCAGATTGGTTTCCGCCGCCGGGCGCTGACCGAAATCCTGCGCGATGGCCTTGGCAAAGCGGTCGCGGTTCTCGCGGATCAGGGCCTCCAGCCGGTCCAGCCGGTCCTTGCGCGTGGGCCAGTCCGGCAAGGGGGTTGCGCGGCTGGCGGTGCGGATCGCGTCAAAGCGGCTTTGCAGGGTCATGGGGGCCTCCTGTTTGGGGCAGGTTAACAAGGCGATGGCCCTTGCACCAGCCGCCGTGATCTGGCACGGCGCGCGTATGAAAACCGTCAGCGCAATTTACGAACAGGCCGCCACCGAAGGCCGCCTGACCCCAGATCCCGGCCAGCGGGCCGTGCTGCCCGCAATGGATGCGGTGATCGCCCGGCTGCGGGCAGCAGAGCAGACGCCCGCACCGCAAACCGGGCTGTTGTCGCGGCTGTTTGGCCGGACGGAGACCGCCGCGCCGGATACGCGCGGGCTGTATCTGTGGGGCGGCGTCGGCCGGGGCAAGTCCATGCTGATGGATATGCTGATGGCTGCTGCGCCGGATATTCCCGCGCGTCGGGTGCATTTTCATGAGTTTATGCAGGAAATCCAGGCCGGGCTGAACGCGGCCCGGCTGCGCGGAGATCCTGATGCAGTGCGCCCGGTTGCCAATGCGGTGGCGGATCAGCTCCGGTTGCTGTGTTTCGATGAGATGCAGATTACCGATATTGCCGATGCGATGATCGTGGGCCGCCTGTTCCAGATCTTGTTCGAGCGCGGCGTGGTGATCGTCACGACCTCGAACCGGGTGCCGGATGATCTGTATAAGAACGGGCTGAATCGCCAGCTTTTCCTGCCTTTTATCGCGCTGATCCGTGACCGGATGCAGGTTGTCGAGCTGTCCAGCCCGCGCGACCACCGGCAGGACCGGCTGGCCGGGGCGCAGGTCTGGTTTACCGGGTCGGGGGCGCGGGCGGCCATGGACGTTCGCTGGAACCAGATGACAGCGGGCGATCAGGTTGCGCCGCTGCTGCTGGAGGTCAAGGGCCGCAGCGTCACGCTGCCGCTGCATGATGCGGGCGTGGCGCGGGCCGGGTTCGCGGATTTATGTGGCCATGCGCTTGGCCCGGCGGATTATCTGGCGATTGCGGCTGCGGTGGATGTGCTGTTCATCGACGACATTCCCCGTCTGGACCGCGCCGCGCAGAATGAGGCCAAGCGTTTCGTGACCCTGATCGACGCGCTGTATGAGGCGAAGGTTCGGGTGCTGGCCAGTGCCGAGGCCGAACCAGAGGCGCTTTATCCCGCCGGCGAAGGTGCCTTTGAGTTCGAGCGCACCGCCAGCCGGTTGCGGGAAATGCAGGATGCAAACTGGGGGCGCTGACCCCTGCTAACCGTTTTCCCGCAAGACCTGACCGGCCAGATAAAGCGAGCCGCAAATCAGGATGCGGCAGCCGGGATATGTGGCGGCAAGCTGTTGCACCGCCTGCATGACGCTGGCGGCTTGCATGACCGGTAGTCCGACCGAAGCGGCGGCCGCAGCGGTATCCGCGGCGGGCAAGGTGTTCGGCTCTTCGGGGATTTCCACGGCTGTCAGGCTGTCGGCCACACCAGCCAGCGGGTGCATATAGCCTGCGACGTCCTTGGTGTTCAGCATCCCGCAGATCAGATGCGTAGGGCGTTTGGGCATGGCGACCAGCGTTGCCGCCACCGCCTGACCGCCCGCCGGGTTATGGCCGCCGTCCAGCCAAAGCTCGCAGCTTTCCGCCGCCTGCACCAGCGGGCCGTGGCGCAGCCGTTGCATCCTTGCGGGCCATTCGGCGCGGGTCATGGCGGCGCTGGCCTCGGGCGCGGCAAAGCCAAGTTCACGCAAGGCCGCGATGGCTGTGCCTGCGTTCTGGATCTGATGCGGGCCGGGCAAGACGGGCAGGGGCAGGTCCATCAGCCCGCGTTCATCCTGCCAGATCAGGGCGTCGCCTTCCCGGGCGCAGGTCCATTGCTGACCATAGGCGAACAGCGGCGCACCAAGCCGGGCAGCGCGGGCCTCGATGACCTCAAGCGCCGTATCCTGTTGCGGGGCGAGGACGACAGGGACGCCACGCTTGAGGATACCGGCCTTTTCGCCCGCGATCTCGGGCAGGGTCTCGCCAAGATATTGCGTATGGTCGATGCTGACCGGGGTAATGATGGTCAGGCGCGGGTGGTCCACTACATTGGTGGCATCCAGCCGCCCGCCAAGGCCGACCTCTAACAGCGTATAATCGGCGGGCGCACGCGAAAAGGCGAGGAAAGCGGCGGCGGTGGTGATTTCGAAAAAGGTGATCGGGGCGCCGGCATTGGCGGTTTCGACCTCGGCCAGCGTGGCGGCAAGGTCGGCGTCGGAAATCAGCTCTCCGGCCAGCCGGATGCGTTCATTGAAGCGGGCCAGATGCGGCGAGGTATAGGCGTGGACGCGCTTGCCCGCCGCTTCCAGCCCGGCGCGGATCATGGCCTGCGTGCTGCCCTTGCCATTGGTTCCGGCGATATGGATGACCGGCGGGATATGATCCTGAGGGTTGCCGAGCGTGGCCAGCAGCCTGTGCAGCCGGTCCAGCGACAGGTCGATCACCTTGGGGTGCAGGTGCATCAGGCGATCAAATATAGAGTCAGTGCTTGGCATCGGCAATCGACCGGGGGGCGCTGCCCCCGGACCCCCGGGATATTTGGGTGAAGAAGAAATCAGGCGGTTTGTGCTTCAGGCGTCTTGTCGGGCGGCGGCAGGTCGCCGGCGACGGGGGCAGGCATTTTTATCAGCATACGGATAACGCCGATCAGTTCATCGCGGAGCTGTTTGCGATGCGTCACCCGGTCCAGCATCCCGTGTTCCAGCAGGTATTCGGCGCGCTGGAAGCCTTCGGGCAGTTTCTCGCGGATGGTCTGTTCGATCACGCGCGGCCCGGCAAAGCAGATCAGCGCGTTGGGTTCTGCAATCTGGATGTCGCCCAACATCGCATAGCTGGCGGTGACGCCGCCGGTGGTGGGGTGGGTGAGGACGACGATATAGGGCAGGTTCGCCTCGCGCAGCATTTCCACGGCGACGGTGGTGCGCGGCATTTGCATCAGGGACAGGATGCCCTCTTGCATCCGGGCGCCGCCAGCGGCCGAGAACAGGACCAGCGGGCGCTTCAGTTTCACCGCGCGTTCGGCGGCGGCGATGATGGCATTGCCGACATACATGCCCATCGACCCGCCCATGAAGCTGAAATCCTGCGCCGCCGCGACGATCGGGGTGCGGCCGATTTCGCCTTCGGCAACCAGCATCGCCTCTTTTTCGCCGGTGGATTTCTGTGCGGCTTTCATCCGCTCGGGGTATTTCTTCTGGTCGCGGAATTGCAGCGGGTCCGCGATGGGTTCCGGCACCTTGACCTCGTTGAAAACGCCGCCATCGAACAGAGCTTCAAAGCGTTTGCGGGGGGTGATCGCCATGTGGTGATCGCAGTTCAGGCAGACGTTCAGATTGTCGGCCAGTTCGCGGTGGAACAGCATGGTTCCACATTCCGGGCATTTGGTCCACAGGTTTTCCGGCATTTCGCGGCGCGAGAACATCGCGTTGATCCGCGGGCGGACGTAATTGGTGATCCAGTTCATGCGCGACCCCTTTGGCTTTACCCTGCGTTCAGATAGGGCCAAGCTGGGCGGATTGCAATTGCGGGGCTTGCGCCGGGGGCGTGGTTGGGGCTTTTAGGGCGGATGTGGACATATTTTCTGCCGCTTTTGCACTTTGTTCTGGCCGCCGGGATCGTGTTCCGGGTGCTGACCCGGCGCGGGCTGGAACCGTCGGTGCGGCTGGCCTGGGTGATGGTGGTCGAGGCGCTGCCTTTGGTCGGGATTCTGGCCTATCTGATGTTCGGAGAGGTGCGGATGCGCCGGGCCGACCGCAACCGGCGGGCCGATGTGCGCCAGCAGTTGACGAACCTGTGGCAGCCCAGCGAATCGGCGGTCGAACTGACCGGGCGGTTCGATACGGTCACGCGCATGATCCGCGCCGTGGGTGGGATGCAGTCGGTGTCGGGCAATCGCGCCACGCTGCTGGCCGAGGATGATACGGCCATGGACCCGATGATCGCTGCGATTGATGCCGCGCAGGACCATGTGCATTTGCTGTTCTATATCTGGCTGGACGATCATGTAGGCCGCCGGATTGCCGATGCGGTGACGCGGGCGGCGGGGCGTGGTGTGACCTGTCGGGTGATGGTGGATGCGTTCGGATCACGCGCATTTACGCGGTCAGCGGCATGGGCCGGGATGAAGGCTGCGGGGGTGCATTTGGCGCAGGCTTACCCGATGGGGCTGCCGGTTATCAGCATGTTGTGGGGCCGGCTGGATTTGCGCAATCACCGCAAGATTGCGGTCGTGGACGGGCGTGTCGGCTTTACCGGCAGCCGCAATGCCTCGGATCAGGCATTCGCGGTCAAGGCGAAATATGCGCCCTGGGTCGATATTCAGATGCAGCTTGAAGGCCCCGTGGTGCGGCAGATGCAGGCGACCTTCTTGCAGGACTGGATGAGCTATACCGGGTCCGACCTTGGGGCGATGCTGGACCCGCTGCCGCCGGTCAGCCAGCCGGGGCAGGTGGCGCAAGTGCTGCCGACGGGGCCGGACTGGCGCGAAGGCACGATGTCGGATGCGTTGGTGACGCTGATCCATGCATCGCGTGAGCGGCTGGTGCTGACGACGCCCTATTATATTCCCGACCAGCCGGTTGAAAGCGCCATCGCCAGTGCCGCCCGGCGCGGGGTTGCGGTCACGCTGATCCTGCCGGCCCGGAACGACTCCCGGCTGGTGCAGTGGGTCAGTGAGGGGTTCTATCGTGAGTTGCTGGATGCCGGGGTGCGCATCTATCTGTTCAAACCGGGTCTGTTGCACGCCAAGATCATCACCGTGGACGGGCAGGCGGCCATGATCGGCAGCGCCAATCTGGACCGGCGCAGCTTTGACCTGAATTATGAAATGAACGTGTTCTGGGTCTCGGAATCACTGACGGCGGCGCTGGATGCGCGACAGCAGACCTATATCGACCGGGCTGCGGAAATCACCCGCGATCAGGTGCGGGCGTGGTCCTTCTGGCGGCGGGCGCGGGCGAATCTGGCCGCTTTGGCGGCTCCGCTGCTATAAAACACGTCGGTTTTACGTCTGTTATGACCAGAAGGCTTGCTCTGCCGGTGCTGCGCTTTTATGCACGGGTAAGCGAAATGGCACGATGGGTTCGGGCAGTAAGGCATGAAAAACGCAGGTTTTGACATGGCCAAACTGCTGTTTCCCGTCTGCGCCGAAGATCGGCGAGGTTGATTCGACATGGGTTTCAGACCGAAGGCATGGTGGCAGCGCCTGCAACGCAAGCGGGCTGCTGAGCAGTGGCGCCAGATGGAAGAACAGGTGTCCGGCTTTGGCCGCGCACGGCTGGCCAGGCGCATGGATGAGGCGCGGACCCTGCGCGAAAGCCTTGGCCGCTTTCTGCACCGCGCCGATGAGCGCACCCGGCTGTCGCACGCGCGTCTGGCGGACCTGCCATTGCCCGGTGGCACCGACTGGCGTTGGCGTCCGGGGTTTCTGGCGGGGCGGGTATCGCCTTCGGGAATGGCCGGGCCGCAAAGTGGCGATTCGGTGGGTGAACTGGCCCGGCTTTGGCATGACGACAGCGATTCGCCGTTGATTCTGCGGCAGGTCGCCAATTCGGCCAGCGCCGATATGTCGCCCTTTGCCCTGCGGCTGGAGGTTCTGGATTTCAAGGGCAGCTATCTGTCGCTGTCCGTCGATCTGCCCGTTGATGCGCAGCAGGGGTTGCAAAAGAATCATGTCCTGCGGCTGGAAACCGATCTTCAGGTCGAGCGCCCGATCAGCATTTATGCGCGGCTGAACGTCCAGCATGGGCCGAACACCGACGAACTGCTGCGCCATTTGGGTGAGATCATGCCCGGCCAGTCCAACCATCCGGTGACTGAATTTGATCTTGCGCTGATCAACATGAACGAAAAGCGGCTGGAAAAGATCTGGCTGGACCTGATTTTCGAGGCCCCGCATATGAACGCGGTCGAGTTGCGGGATATGTTCATCTCGCGCCATCCCCGCGCCGAAGTGTAAGGAACCGCCATGATCGAAGCGTTTGAAAATCTGGGCCTCAAGGGCGGTATCTGGTCCGCCATCGTGACCGCCGATGCCGCGCCCGAGGGCTGGCATCTGGTGCATCAGGGGCAGCCGCTGGCGGAACTGACGGTCGAGGCGGCGGGCGATTCCCGCTGGCTGGTCTCGGTGCCGGTTCCGGCGACGGTGCTGCATGACGGGATGCAAACCTTGCTGATGACCGGGCCGGACGGGCAGGCGCGGGCCAGCCTGTCGCTGCTGTGCGGCCGGGCGCTGGAACCCGATCTGCGGGCGGAACTGGATCTGCTGCGGGCAGAGCTGGACCTGCTGAAACGCGCGTTCCGACGGCAGGCGAGCTGACAGTCAATTCTTGACTAAAACTCTTTGACATGACAGCAGGGGCTAAGGCCGGACCCAAAGACAGGCACGGCGCTGACACTGGCAAAGGGTGCCCTGATGAAAAACTTTTCCATTCGTTCCATGCTGATGGTTTCTGCCATTGCTTTGGCCGGGGCTGCGGCGGCGGAAACGCCTTGGGTCGCCGGAACCGACAGCTTTCCGGGGGCAGTTCGCGCCGGCTCGCGTGATGTGCCGGTCAAGCCGGGAGATGAAACCTCGGTCAATATTCAGCGGGCCGAGGCGGGGGCTTTGGTCAGCCTGCTGCATGGCACCGAGCTGCTGACGCCTGAACCCCTGACCATCGGTGAGGATGGCAGGCTGACGATCCCGCTGACCGCTCCGATTGATGCGGCGATTGGCCTGCACCCGCTGACTCTGGTCACGCAGAACCCGGCCAGCACCAGCACCGCGCTGCTGAAGCTGTCGGAAATCGTGCCGCCGCTGAATGTGGATGACTGGCATAGCCAGACTGCTCCAGTGGGCGAACGCGCCTATTGGTCGGCGCTGTCGGCGGATGGCAAGCTGTTCGTGGCCTCGGCCCGTGGTCCCAATGACGGCAGCCGCCTGCTGCGGCTGAACGCAGATACGCTGGCTGTCGAGGCCGAAGCCGGGATACCCAAGGACAGCACGGGCGAGCAGGTCGGCGTATTCGGTGTCGCAGTTGACGACGCGCATCATCGTGTCTGGACCACCAACACGCTGGCCCGGACGGTCACGGTTTACGATGCGAACGATCTGTCGGTGGTCAAGATGTTCCCCGAGGGCACCGTCCGTCACCCCCGTGATGTGGCCATCGACGCGGTCCGCAACCGTGCCTATGTGGCAGATGCGCTGACTGGCTTTGTCGAGGTTTTCGACACGGATTCGCTGGAACATGTCGCGCAATACGCCTTTTTCGCCGATGCCGGGCGCGAGGTGTTTTACACCATGGATTTCGCACTGGATGCAGAAGGCGGGCGGCTTTATTCGGTCAGCCGCGATTCGGCATGGATGGGCTGGGTTGATCTGGAAACTGGCAAGACGACCTCGGTCGAAATTCCCGAGGCCATCGGTGCCACCGACATCGCTCGCGATCCGGCGACGGGGCGGCTTTATGTCGTGTCGCAGGACAGCGACAACCTGCTGGTGCTGGACCCAGAGGGCAAGCAACTGGCCAACACCTATATCGGCGCGGGTGCTGTATCAGTGGTCTGGAACGCAGCGACCTCGCAGGTCTTTGCGGCGACCCGCGCGGGCGGCACGGTGGCTGTGCTGGATGGGGATGGCAAGCTGCTGGCGAATATTCCTGCCGACCAGACGCCAAACCACCTGACCGCCGGTCCTGATGGCGCGGTCTATCTGGTCGCGATGTATGGCACACGGGGCGAGGACAGCCAGACCGGCTCGGTCACGAAACTGACTGCGGCCAGATAAGCGCGTCTGCGCAGCGCCCCGCTGCGGGCGCTGCGCCTATTCTGCTTGCCGCAGCCGTCCTGCGGGTTCTCAAATGCCATGGAAGCCGGCCGGTGAGATCGCTCCATGGCCACCATCATCGACTTTCTGAATATGATTTCCGGGGCTGTGTCCGTGGTTTACGGCCTGCCGGCTGCCGGGGCTTATCTCGCCCTGCGGCCTGGGTTCATTCAGTCCGCTGGTTCAGAGGGATGTTCCGCTGACTGTCTGGTCCGGGGGGGATATAACGGCATATATCGCGGTGGCCCGGCCTGTTACATGTCGCGCGGATTGAGGCCGCCGTCAGCACTTCGGGGCCTGCGCCCGGCGTGGATCGTGAGTTCTGGCGTTAAAGCTTTTCCCGGCCCGCGCAGCATGTTAAGCCGCGCAGGCTATTCAGGGAAATGACCATGACCGACCTTGCCCCTCTGCGCCAGCAATGGCTGGACCGTATCGCCGCCGCCGCCGACCCCGCGGGTCTTGAGGAGGTGCGCCTTGCCGCGCTTGGCAAAAAGGGCGAGATCAGCCTGAAGATGCGCGAACTGGGCCAGATGACCCCCGAGGAGCGCCAGACCACCGGCGCCGCCCTGAACCGCCTGCGTGACGAGTTGGACGCTGCGCTGCGCGCCCGCAAGGCCGCGCTGGAGGATGCCGCGCTGGATGCCCGTCTGGCGGGCGAGTGGCTGGACGTGACCCTGCCCGGCCGCCCGCGCCCGGCGGGGACGATCCATCCGGTCAGTCAGGTCATGGATGAGGTCACGACGATTTTTGCCGATATGGGTTTCGCCGTGGCCGAAGGGCCGCAGGTCGAATCCGACTGGTTCAATTTCGACGCGCTGAACATCCCGCCCGAACACCCCGCCCGACAGGAACACGACACCTTCTTTATGCATCGCGCGGCGGACGATCCGCGCCCGCCGCATGTGCTGCGCACCCACACCAGCCCGGTGCAGATCCGCGCCATGCAGGAACAGGGCGCGCCGATCCGCGTGATCGCGCCGGGCCGCGTCTATCGCATGGACATGGACCAGACCCACACCCCGATGTTCCATCAGGTCGAGGGGCTGGCGATTGGCCGCGATATTTCCATGGCCAACCTGAAATGGACGCTGGAGGAGTTCTGCCGCGCATTCTTCGAGGTCGAGGAGGTCGAGCTGCGCTTCCGCGCCAGCCATTTCCCCTTTACCGAGCCATCGGCCGAGGTCGATATTCGGTGCAGTTGGGAAGGCGGCAAGCTGACCATCGGCGAGGGGGATTCCTGGCTGGAAATCCTCGGCTCCGGCATGGTCCACCCCAAGGTGCTGGCGGCGGCTGGCGTCGATCCGGCAGAATATCAGGGCTTTGCCTTTGGCATGGGCATAGACCGGATTGCGATGCTGAAATACGGAATACCGGATTTGCGGGCGTTCTTTGAGAGCGATTTGCGCTGGCTGCGGCATTATGGATTTGCGGCGGGGGATGTGCCGAGCGTGGCGGGGGGACTGTCGCGGTGACAACAGCCCAGCGCCCCGAACTGGAAGCTTGCGACCTTCCGGCTCGCACGGCTAATGCTGCGGTTGACAGGATTCTTGTTTATTTCTCTTTGATCCTCGCTGCATTATTCTTTTTCCCGACCCTGCATGCGTGGTTGCTGACCGTAACGCCGACTTGCAAAATTCTGAATAACGGGCCTATGCCTTGCAGTTTCAGTGAATTGTGGGTCACATTTTTATGGGATCCAGTTTTCAAGTTGGCGATTGCGGTTGGAATCCTGTTCGGATGGCTGCTGCTCGGGAAAATGGTCCATTACTTCTCGGGCGTTGACCGAAGCGGCAAGGTATGGTCCAAGGTTTTGCCGCCACCAAACGACGATCCCTATGTCATGGCGGTTGTTGGAAGTTGTGTGCTTAGCTTCGTCGTGGCGCTGGCACCGGTTTTGATCCTTAAGGTTTTGCCGCCGGACATCGTGGCCAAACTTGCGTTGTGGCTTGGAAATAACCTAGCAAAGGTGGTAATCGCCACTTTCTTTATCTGTCTGGGGCTGGTGGGTCTTTCTTCAAAGACGATTTTCTGGGTATTTGGCGCGGCATCTTTGATAATCGGCGTAATGGCGGGAATATTCCTATGAAATTCACCCTCTCCTGGCTCAAAGAGCATCTCGACACCACGGCAACCGTCTCGGAAATCGGGGAAGCCCTCACCGATCTCGGCCTTGAGGTCGAGGAGATCATCGACCCCGCCGCGAAGCTGGCGGGCTTCACCATCGCTCGCATCGCCCATGCGGAACAGCACCCGGATGCGGACCGGCTGCGGGTGCTGCGCGTCGAAACCGACGAGGGCGAGAAGCAGATCGTTTGCGGTGCACCCAATGCGCGGGCCGGGCTGATCGGCGTGTTGGCCAAGCCGGGCGATTATGTGCCGGGGATCGACACCACGCTTTCGGTGGGCAAAATCCGGGGTATTGAAAGCCACGGCATGATGGCCTCGGAACGCGAGCTGGAGCTGTCCGAGGAACATGACGGCATCATCGAACTGCCCTCGGGGCAGGTCGGGCAGCGGTTCACGGACTGGCTGGCCGAACATGCGCCCGAGAAGATCGACCCGGTGATTGACATTGCCATCACCCCGAACCGGCCCGATGCGCTTGGTGTGCGCGGCGTGGCGCGGGATCTGGCGGCGCGGGGGCTTGGCACGCTGAAACCGCTGCGCAAGGCGCAGGTCACGGGCAGCCTCCCCTCGCCCATCAGCGTCACCATCGCGCCGGAAATCGCTGCCAAAGCGCCGTTTTTCAGCGGTCGCGCGGTGCGTGGTGTCAAGAACGGTCCCTCGCCCGAATGGCTGCAAAAACGGCTGCGGGCGATCGGGCTGCGGCCGATCAACGCCTTGGTGGATATCACCAATTTCTTCACCTATGATCTGAACCGCCCGCTGCATGTGTTCGATCTGGCCCGCGTTCACGGCAATCTGCATCTGCGCGGGGCGGTGTCGGGCGAACAGATCGTCACGCTGGATGACAAGACCTATAGCCTGCCCGAAGGCGCGGTAGTGATCTGCGACGACCAGGGCCCGGAAAGCATCGCGGGTGTGATGGGCGGGGCGCGTTCGGGCTCGCAGGACGACACCACCGAGGTGTTCATCGAGGCCGCCTATTTCGACCCGATCAGCACGGCGGCGACCGGGCGGGCGTTGAAGATCAATTCCGACGCGCGGTATCGGTTCGAACGCGGCATTGACCCTACCTTCACGCTGGAGGGGCTGGATCTGGCCACGCAGATGGTGCTTGACCTCTGCGGTGGCGAGGCGTCCGAGGTGGTGACGGCGGGGGCGCTGCCTGATATGGCCCGCGCTTACTGGCTGGACACCGACCGCGTGCAATCGTTGGTGGGGATGCAAATTGCCCCGGATGTTCAGCGCAAAACGCTGGAATCGCTTGGTTTCCGGCTGGAAGGCGACATGGCCCATGTGCCGGGCTGGCGGCCTGACGTGCAGGGCGAGGCCGATCTGATCGAGGAAATCGCCCGTATCGCCAGCCTGTCGGGGCTGCAAGGCCAGCCCTTGCCGCGCCCCCGTGCGGGTGTGCCGCAGCCGGTGCTGACGCCCTTGCAGAGCCGCGAAAAGGCGGCGCGGCGGATGGCGGCGGCTTTGGGTTACAACGAATGTGTGACCTACAGCTTCATCGACCATGAGGCGGCCACGCTGTTCGGCGGTGGCTCGGATGTGACGCGGGTGGAAAATCCGATCAGCAGCGAGATGACCCATCTGCGCCCCGACCTGCTGCCGGGCCTGCTGGCAGCGGCGGCGCGCAATCAGGCGCGCGGCTTTGCCGATCTGGCGCTGTTCGAATGTGGCCCGGTGTTCTCGGGCGGCGAGCCGGGCGAGCAGGAGCTGCGCCTGACCGGCCTGCTGGTCGGCCACAGCGCCGCGCGTGACCCGTTCGGCAGCCGCCGTCCGGTGGATCTCTATGCCGCAAAGGCCGATGCCGAGGCGATCCTGCAAACCATCGGTGCGCCCGCGCGGGCGCAGATCGACCGCAAGCTGGATGGCTGGTGGCATCCGGGCCGGTCGGGGAATGTGCAGCTTGGCCCGAAACGGCTGGCGACCTTTGGTGAGGTCCACCCGCGCGTGCTGCGCGATCTGGATGTGAAAGGCCCGGCCGTGGGTTTCACCATCCATATCGCCAATGTGCCGCTGCCCAAGGTGAAAACCCCGGCGCGTCCGGCGCTGGTGCTGTCCGATCTGCAAGCGGTGGAACGCGATTTCGCCTTTGTCGTCGATGCGGATGTCGAGGCGCTGACCATCGTCAACGCCGCGCAGGGGGCCGACAAGGCCCTGATCGAGCGGGTGACGGTGTTCGACCAGTTCACCGGGCTGGAGGATGGCCGGAAATCCATCGCCATCACCGCCCGCCTGCAACCGCGCGACAAGACACTGACCGACAAGGACATCGAGGCGGTCGCGGCGAAGATCGTGGAAAAGGTCACGAAAGCGACCGGGGGCACGCTGCGGGGATAAAGGGGGCTGCGCCCCCTTGCCTCCGGCGGGGATATTTAGGGACAAAAGAGAGGCATCTTTTGTCTGTAAATATCCATGCCGAGGCGGCAGCTTGGGCGGGTTTATATCCCATGCGCCAGCGCCTGCCGGTTCTGCATGACCAGATCGCGCAGGAAATCCGCCACGGCCTGAACGCGCCGTGATGTGGCAAGGTCGGATTGCGTGACCAGCCAGATGGGTTGATCCAGTTCGGGCGTGGGTTCGGCGCAGATCAGTCCGCGCGGGCGGGCCAGAAAATGCGGCAGCACGGCAAGCCCCAGCCCCGCCGCGCAAGCCGCCAATTGAGCGGCCAGTGAGGTCGTCACCACCGCAGGCGCGGCACCGGCAAGGGCGCGTTCCACCCATCTGGCGGCGGGCAGATGGGCTTGTGCGTCCGACCATGCGATAAAGCCGCGGTGTTCGGGGGTGGTGTTCGGGTAATCCGCCGCTGCATACAGTCCGAACCCCATCACCCCCAGCCGCTGAACCGAGACATTGCCGCGATCAGGCCGCACCATGCGCAGGGCGATGTCCGCCTCGCGGCGGTGCAGGTTCACGCTGGTGAAGTCGGTCAGCACCTCGACCGTCAGTTGTGGATGTGCGGCCCGCAGGCGTGCCAATTCGGGCAGGATCAGCGCGGTGGCCAGATTTTCCGCCGTGGCCAGCCGCACCCGGCCCGCAACCTCGGCCTGCATCCTGCCCAGTGTCAGCGCGGCTGCCTCGATCGTTTCGGCACGCTCGATCAGGGCGGCCCCGTCCTCGGTCAGCGCATAGCCCGATTGTTGGCGGATGAATAACGGCTGGCCCATCGCGGCTTCGAACCGTGCGATACGGCGCGAAACGGTCGCCAGCCCCACCCCCAGACGCGCCGCTGTACCGCTGAGCGAGCCGGTCCGGGCGATGGCCAGAAAGCAGCGAATATCATCCCAGACATAGGGTGCATCTTTCCGATTTTGGAAATCCATTTACCATCCCCGGCGCTTTTGCGTGCTTTTCGGAAATGCCACAGTCGGATCACTCCGACAATGAAAAGGTGCGCCATGCAACGCCGTAATCTGACCGCTGATTTTCAGACCTCTGCCATCGGCCTTGGCTGTATGGGGATGAGTGAGTTTTATGGCCCGTGCGACGACGCCCGTTCCCTGCGCGTGCTGCACAAGGCGGCGGATCTGGGGATCACGCTTCTTGACACCGCAGACATGTATGGTCCGCAGCATAACGAAGACCTGATTGGTCGTTTCCTGCGCGAAATCTCGGCGCCGATGCAGGTTACGACCAAGTTCGGGATTATCCGTGCGCCGGGCGAATACCGGCGCAGCATCGACAACAGCCCCGATTATGCCCGCCGGTCGGTCGAGGGATCTTTGCGGCGGCTGGGGCTGGAACGGATCGACCTGTATTACGTTCACCGCGTTGACAGCGACCGGATCGAGGAGACGATGGCCGGTCTGGCGCGGTTGGTGGAGGCGGGCAAGATCGCTCGTATCGGTCTGTGCGAGGTCAGCGCCGCGACCCTGCGCCGCGCCCATGCGGTGCATCCGGTGACGGCGGTGCAAAGCGAATATTCGCTGTGGGCGCGTGGGGCCGAGGCCGAAGTGCTGCCCGCTTGCCGAGACCTAGGCGTGGGTTTTGTCGCCTATGCGCCGCTGGGGCGCGGGTTTCTGACCGGGCGGATGCAGGGCTTCGTCGAGGGTGATTTCCGCACCAGCCTGCCGCGTTTCCAGCCCGAGGCGCTGGCGGTGAACCGTCGTATCGCGGATGAAATCGCGGCGATCGCAGCGCGCAAGGGCTGCACGCCGGCGCAGCTTTCGCTGGCCTGGCTGCTGGCGCAGGGCGGTGATGTGGTGCCGATCCCCGGCACGGTGCGCGTTGAATACCTGCGTGACAATGCGGCGGCGGTGGATCTGGCGCTGACGCCGGATGATCTGGCCGGGATCGACCGCAGTCTTGCCGCGCTGCCGGTGGTGGGGGCGCGTTATAGCGACGAGGGCATGAAGGGCGTTGACGCATGAGCCGCCTTTCCGATGCGCTGGCGGTTCTGGAGCGGTTGGAGCCCGGTGCGGCCTCGCGGGTGCAGGCCAATCTGGAAGGATTCGCGCTCGGCACGACCGAGCTGATCCTTGGTCACGCCTTTGCCGACATTCTGTCGCGCCCCGGTATCGACCTGCGCAGCCGCGAGATGCTGACCGTTGCTATGTTGGCCGCGATGGCCACCGCCCCTGCACAACTGGAGTTCCACATTCGTGCCGCGCTAAATTGCGGCGTGACGCGGGCGGAAATCGTCGAAATCATCCTGCAAGTCTCGGTTTATGCGGGCGTTCCGGCTGCGATGAACGCCATCAGTGCCGCGAAAAAGGTGTTTGGCTGATCCGCCACGTTACTGGGGCCAAAGATCATCGCCGCAGATCTCGCGCGTCGCAAGCTGCTGGCTGAGGGTGGCAATTTCCTGCTCCAGCGCGGCGATGCGGGCGTCCTTGCGGGCAAGTTGCTCGGCCAGTGCATCGGCCTCATAGCGTTGCGGGATATGCTGAGGGCAATTCTGATCCCATGCGCTGACATGGATCAGCAGCGCCCGGTCGGCGCGTAAGCCGGGCGGTGTCAGGCGCTCGATCAGTGCCGGGTCGTCCTCGATCACCTCGGCCTGCCCCCAGATTTTGACCCGCTGCCGGTTGGTGTAATCCATCGCAAACAGCAACACGCGGTTGTTTTCGGACAGGTTTCCCAGCGTGATATATTGTCGGTTCCCGCGCAGATCGGCCATGGCGATGGTGCGGCTGTCCAGCAGGTGCAGAAATCCCGGCGGCCCGCCCCGATGCTGCATATAGGGCTGCCCATCGGCGCTGGCGCTGGCCAGAAACACGCTGCGTTGCAGGGTCAGGAACGCCGCCAGTTCCCTTGGAATATCGACCGGCCATTGCATGGTCTCGTAGAGCCGGCGGGAGCCGAGCCGGGTTTGCATCTGCTGCACGGCTTTGGAAAAGGCCAGACCATCGGGGGATCGGTCAAAATCGGACATATGGGCTTGTTCCGTGAGGGGGTAAATGCCCCGCCCGAAGGGATCGGGCAGGGCGATTCGTTCAGTTTCCGCGTACTGCGTCCGCCGTGTTCTGGATAAAGGCGGCGATCTTGTGCAGGTCGGATTCGCTGAGTTTGCCCTGAAAACTGGGCATCCCCAGCGGGGTGAAGGTGTCAGCCAGCACCAGTTCCGGCAGCGCGGCGATGATGTCATGGGCGGAATAGCCGAGGTTGGGCAATGCTCCGCCATTATCGACCGCCGGAACGCCGTGGCAGAACAGGCAAGAGGCGACATAGAGTTTGGCCCCGGCCTCGACATCGGCAGGATCATAGGGGACGCCTTCGACCAGATGTGCGGTGGGACGCATCTTGAGTTCCGGCATGGGGGCATCACCGCCAAGGCGGAACGTATAGACCCGGCCCGGTCCCGCAACTTCGGTGGCGCGGTTCATCAGCCCATAGATGCCGCCCCAGCCGACCGCGATCGAGACATATTGCACCCCGTCCTTTTCCCATGTCGCGGGTGCTGCCACCACGCCGGTGCCGACCGGGGATTGCCACAGCATGTCGCCGGTCGCGGCGTCATACGCGACGAAGCGTCCGTCCGCAGTGCCTTGGAACACCAGATTGCCCGCCGTCGTCAGCGTGCCACCGTTCCATGGCGAGACGTAATCGACGCGCCATGCCGGGGCCTGTTTCACCGGATCCCATGCCAGCAATTGCCCATAGGGCGTGGCCTTGGGTGCGCCGGTGGACAAGAGCTTGCCAAGGTTCCAGCCATTCGCGGACATCGGGGCCTCTGGCACAAGCTGGTTGGGTTGCCAGTCCGGGTCGGGTTGCTGCACACCGGGAACCCCTTGCGCGGGGATATAAACCAGTCCGGTCTGCGGGTTATAGGACATCGGGTGCCAGTTATGCGCCCCAAAGGCCGACGGGATGGTTTCCCACACCGCGCCATCGGGGGAGCGCGCCTGCGGGTTCTCGATCGGGCGGCCGTTGTCGTCATAGCCGCTGGCCCATGTCACCTTGACGAAGGGTTCGGCGGACAGAAACTGGCAATTCGTGCGGTCCACGACAAAGAAAAACCCGTTCTTTGGCGCGTGCATAAACACTTTGCGGGTTTCGCCCTGCCATTCTATATCCGACAGGATGATGTGCTGGGTCGAGGTGTAGTCCCAGTTTTCTGCCGGGGTTTCCTGATAATGGCAGACATATTCGCCAGTATCGGGCCGCAGCGCCACGACCGAGCCAAGATACAGGTTGTCGCCCCCCGCCGGGCTGCGCAACGCCGCGTTCCACGGGCTGCCGTTCCCAACGCCGATATACATCAGGTCAAGGTCCGGGTCATAGGCCATCGAATCCCAGACGGTGCCGCCGCCGCCAAGTTTCCACCATTCCCCGGCCGCGTCCCATGTCGCGGCGGCGTCCTGCATCGCTTTGCTTTCAAAGGGTTTCGACGGATCGCCCGGCACGGTATAAAACCGCCAGACCTGATCGCCGCTGGCGGCGTCATAGGCGCTGATATAGCCGCGCACCCCCATTTCCGCGCCGCCATTGCCGATCATCACCTTGCCCTTATAGACCCGCGGGGCGCCGGTGATGGTATAACTCATGTCGCGGTTCTCGATGGTATCGACCTTCCAGACCAGTTGCCCGGTGGCTGCGTCAATGGCGTGCAGCCATCCGTCGAAAGCGCCGACATAGACCTTGCCATCATAGACAGCGACGCCCCGGTTCACGACATCGCAGCAGCCTTTCGCGGCATAGTCATGCGGCACCTTTGGGTCATAGCGCCACAGCTCGCGCCCGGTTACGGCGTCGATAGCGTGGACGATGCTCCATGAGGATGACACATACATCACCCCGTCCATGATCAGCGGTGTGGCCTCGACCCCGCGCCGCGATTCGAGGCTCAGCGACCACGCCAGCCCAAGATCGCCCACATTGTCCGCATTGATCTGGTCCAGTTTGGAAAAGCGCGTCTCCTGATAATCCAGCCCATAGCTGGGCCAGTTTTTCGTCTCGGTTGCATTGGCGATGATCGTGGTGTCCGTCAGTCCGGCAACCGGGTTGCTGGTGTCCTGTGCGGATGCGCCACCCGCTGCGACGGCTGCGGCGCAGGCCGCGATGGCCCAATAAGATTGTCTCATGTGTCCCTCCCAAAACACGGCTGAGATATGCGGGCCGCGCCGGTCAGCGCGGCCCGTTGCTGGGTCAGACGGCCTCGTTCACGATATGAAGCTGGGTGAACTCATGCAGCCCTTCTTCGGCGAACTCGACCCCGATGCCGGATTGCTTGGCCCCGCCGAACGGCGCGTGAGGGCCAAAGTCCAGATGCTTGTTCACCCATGCCGTGCCGCTTTCCATGCGCAGCGCGATCTGGCGGGCCGCCGCGCGGTCGCCCCAGACCGAGCCGCCAAGCCCCCAGGGCGAGGCATTGGCGCGGGTCAGCGCATCTTCGGGGTCGGTATAGCGCACCACCGGCAGGATCGGGCCAAACTGTTCCTCTGTCACCAGCCGCGAGTTGTCGTCGATGTCGGCCACGATGGTCGGTTCGATGAAATAGCCTGCGCCGTCACGGACCTTGCCGCCTGCCACGATGCGGCCATCCTTGCGGGCGTCGTCAAGGAAGGTCTGCACCTTGTCATATTGCATCTTGTTTTGCAGCGGGCCGATGGTGGTGCCTTGCTGCAAGCCGTCACCGACCACGGCTTCATTAGCCAGCTTGGCCAGCCGTTCGACCACCTCATCATAGATTGAATCGTGGACATAAGCACGTTTGATCGCCAGGCAGACCTGACCGGCGTTCATAAAGGCCCCGCCAAAGATGCCGGGCGCGACAGTTTCGGGATCTGCGCCGGGCAGCACGATGGCCGCGTCATTGCCGCCAAGCTCCAGTGTCAGCCGCTTCAGCGTGCCCGCAGCCGAGGCCATGACCTTGCGCCCGGTCTCGGTCGAGCCGGTGAAGGACACCTTCGCCACATCGGGATGTGTGGACAGGTGCCCGCCAAGGTCGTTCAGATCGGTGACGATATTCACCACGCCTGCCGGGAAAATATCGGCCATCAGCTCGCCCAGTTTCAGCGTGACCAGCGGCGTGGTGGGGGCGGGTTTGATGACGACCGTGTTCCCCGCCAGCAGGGCGCAGGGGATCTTGAAACAGATAATCAGCAGCGGAAAGTTCCACGGGATGATCGCACCGACCACGCCCAGCGGCATCCGGTGCTGTTCGATCCGGCTGGTGGCGCTGTCCTCGATCACCTTTACCGGCAGGTCCAGCACGGCCAACTGGCGGATGAAAACCGTGGAATAGATGATTTCCGCCGTCGCTTCTGGCAGGGGCTTGCCCTGTTCCTGCGTCAGCAGCCGGGCAAAAGCGTCCTGCTGCGCCTCCAGCGCATCGGCCAGTGCCAGCAGCATCGCGCGGCGCTCGGTGATCGGGCGGGCGGCCCATGCCGGAAAGGCCGCTTTGGCCGCGGCAACGGCCTGATCCATCTGCGCGACCGAACCGCGCGGGCATGTGGCCAGAACCTCCTCGGTCGCGGGGTTGATGACGTCCATCGTGGCATCGCCGGGGACCAGCTTGCCACCAATCAAAAGGCTGTAGTCAGTCATAGTTGCCTCCCTCAATATGCAGACTATCCCCCAGCCTAGCGGCCCGGTGTCTGCCCGGCTTGGACTTTTCCGCCAAAATTGCCGCTTCTCTTTTCCGGGGGCTGCGTTACTCTGACCGGGTGCGGTGCCGTCAGTCCTCGCGGCCCGTGGGAGGAGACAAACGAGAGGCACGACATGTTATTCGAGGCATGGGGCGATGCCCTCAGGTCCACTTGCGGCTGTTTCAGCCCGGTCCCTGCTGGCCGCCAAAAGGCCGTGCGGGGGCATTTCACCACGCGCCGGGTCAGCGGGCTGGATCTGGCCGATTTCCGCTGCGACATCCGCATGATTACCCGCAGTCCGCGCGATATTCGTGCCGACGATCACGAGCATCTGTTCCTGTTGGTCCAGATCGAGGGCCGCAGCCATATCGAGGCTGACGGCAACCGCAGCATCGTGACGCCCGGCATGTTGTATCTGCTGGATTCGACCCGACCGCTCAAGCTCGACTATGACGGGGCTGTTACACATTCTCTGTCGCTGCACCTGCCACGGGCCACGCTTCTGTCGGGGGCAGGGCCTGCGCTGCGGGTTGGTCAGGCGATTGATGCGTCCAGCGAACCGGCGCGGCTCTTGCATCGCCGGATCAGTGGTGTGATGCGCGGCAACGTGGATGGCGACCCGGAACACGTCTTTGATCTGGCCCGGCTGGCGTTTCAGCCTGACCCGGCCGGCGGCAGACAGCAGGCGGGCAAGCTGACCCCGGCGACACGGTTCCAACTGGCCCTGCGCCAGATCGAAACCCATGTCACCCATGCCGATATGTCGCTGGCGTGGCTGGCTGCCCGCATCGGCGTCTCGGCCCGGCAGCTAGAGCGCGACTTTGCCGCGCATGGCAGCAGCTTTGTGCAGGCATTGCGCCAGCAGCGGTTAAAACTGTTCGTCGAATTGTCCCGCATTGCCCGCCGCCGGGCGCAGAACCCGCAGGTCACGGACATGGCCCTTGCCGCCGGTTTTCGGGATATTTCAAACTTTAACCGGGCGTTCCGGGCGTATTACGGCGTCGCTCCCCGCCGGTTTCTGGAACAGGCGGGGCCCTCCGCACCCGGCGTCTAAAACCATCTTTTGTCCATAAATATCCAATCCCACGGTCAAGGTCGTGCAAGCCATGAAAAAAAGGCGCAACCCTTGGGGCTGCGCCTTTTCCGGTTTGCCGGGGGCAAGGATTACTTGCGGGCCAGCAGATCGCGGATTTGGGTCAGCAGTTCTTCCTGCGACGGGCCGGTGGCGGCTTCTTCGGCAGCTTCCTGCTTGACCGCAGCGTCTTTCAGGCGGTTCACGGCTTTGACCAGCAGGAACACGACGAAAGCGATAATCAGGAAGTTGATGACCGCGGTGATGAACGAACCATAGGCAAAGACGGCCGCACCGGCGTCCTGCGCGGCTTTCAGCGAGGTATAGTCGCCGCCGCTGAGGTTGATGAACAGGTTCGAGAAATCGACGCCGCCCGTGATCAGGCCGATGATCGGGTTGATCAGGTCGCTGACCAGCGAGGTCACGATGGCGGTGAAGGCCGCGCCGATGATGATACCAACGGCCATGTCCATGACATTGCCCTTGGCGATGAAATCCTTGAATTCTTTGATCATGAGAGGGGGAGCCTTATGATTGCTGCGTTGGTTGCAGTTTACAGGGCGGGCGCATACCATACCTGACCGATACCGCAAACATCTTTTTTCAAGAGGGCAAGATGTCGCTTACCGACCAATTCCCCGTGATGCGTCGCTGGCCGCCACAGCGCGATGACGTGATCCAGCTTTATACCCTGCCGACGCCGAACGGGGTCAAGGTCTCGATTTTGCTGGAAGAACTGAACCTGCCCTATGATGCGCACCGGATCGACATTTCCGATGCGGCGCTGGATCAGATGACGCCGGAATATCTGGCGCTGAACCCGAATAACAAGATCCCCGCGATCATTGACCCGGACGGGCCGGACGGTCAGCCGATGGGCTTGTGGGAATCGGGGGCGATTCTGGTCTATCTGGCGGATAAGGCGGGGCGGTTCCTGCCCGCTGCGGGTGCGGAACGCTGGCAGGTGATTCAATGGGTCATGTGGCAGATGGGCGGGCTTGGCCCGATGCTGGGGCAGCTTGGCTTTTTCCACCGCTACAAGGGCCGCGAGATCGAGGACAAGCGCCCGCGCGACCGCTATGTGGCCGAGGCAAAGCGTCTGCTGGGCGTGCTGGACCGCCAGCTTGAGGGGCGCGACTGGATTGCCGGGGACTATTCCATCGCGGATATTGCCTGCGGTGGCTGGGTGCGCAACCTGCGCACCGGCTATGACGCGGCCGATCTGGTCGGGCTGGATGATTTCGCCAATGTCACCGCCTGGCAGACGCGCTGGCTGGCGCGGCCTGCGGTTCAGCGTGGGCTGACTGTCGGCGCGGCCTGAAACGGTCCCGGCGCTTTAGTCCAGCGCCGGAAAAAACACGCCTTTGGGGGACAGGGTGAAAATCTCGAACCCGTCTGCCGTGACCCCGATGGAATGTTCAAACTGCGCCGAGAGCGAGCGGTCGCGGGTCACGGCGGTCCAGTCATCGGCCAGAACCTTGGTTTCCGGGCGGCCAAGGTTGACCATCGGTTCGATGGTAAAGAACATACCTTCTTCCAGCACGGGGCCTTTGCCGGCGCGGCCGAAATGCAGCACATTGGGCGGCGCATGAAACACCCGGCCAAGCCCGTGGCCGCAGAAATCGCGCACCACCGACATGCGATGGCCTTCGACATAGGTCTGGATCGCGGCGCCGATGTCGCCAAAGGTGGCGCCGGGGCGGACGACCTCGATCCCCTTCATCAGCGCGTCATGTGTGACCTGAATCAGCCGTTTGGCTTTGATCGGGGGCTTGCCCGCCACATACATGCGGCTGCTGTCACCGAACCAGCCATCCACGATCACCGTCACGTCGATGTTCAGGATATCGCCATCGACCAGCAGCTTGTCGCCCGGAATCCCGTGGCAGACGACATGGTTCACGCTGATGCAGCTTGCGTGCTGATAGCCGCGATAGCCGATGGTGGCGCTGGTGGCGCCTGCGGCCTCGACCGCGTTGCGGATGAAATCGTCCAGCGCAGCGGTGGTCACGCCGGGCTGGACCAGTGGTCCGATCTCATCCAGAATCTGCGCCGCCAGCGCACCGGCCTTGTGCATCCCGGCGAAATCGCCCGGCTGATAGATGCGGATGCCTTCTTTCGTGATGCGGCCGTCGTCCATGGTGATCCCTTTCGTTTCGCTGACAGATAGTCGCACAAGCGCCCTTGTTCCACCCCCCGCCGCAGGGCTAGTTTCGGTGCAAGTAACCCGAGGCTTCCCATGACCCAGAATCCGACCGCCGCCATCCTTGTTATTGGCGATGAAATCCTGTCCGGCCGCACACGAGAGGGCAACGCCCATTACCTTGCCGGTGTGCTGTCCGCGACCGGGTTTGATCTGCGCGAAATCCGGGTGATTCCCGATGATATGGACAGCATCATTGCGGCGATCCGGCATTTTGATCGCTCGCTCGGTGGTTCGGTGGACCATCTGTTCACCAGCGGCGGCATTGGTCCGACCCATGACGACCTGACGGCGGATGCGGTGGCGGCGGCCTTTGGCACGGTGCTGGAAATCCATCCTGAGGCCCGCCGCGTGATGGAGGAGCGTTACACCCGCATCGGGCTGGAAATGACCGAAAACCGCCTGCGCATGGCCCGCATCCCGGTGGGTGCGACGCTGATCGACAACCCGGTCAGTTCTGCGCCGGGCTTCAGCATCGGCGTCACGCATGTGATGGCGGGCGTGCCTGAGGTGTTCCGCAGCATGGTTGAAAGCGTCATTCCGACCCTGCCCGCAGGCCGCCCCAGCCATTCCGAGACGCTGGAAGTTCTGCGCGGCGAATCCGACGTGGCCGAGGTTTTGGGCGCCTGCGCCCGCGACTGGCCCGATCTGGCTATGGGGTCTTATCCCTTTACCTATGGCGGCGGCGATACCAAGCGCGGATATGGCACCAATCTGGTGATCCGGGGGCTGGACGCCGACCGCGTGGCGGCGGCGATGGCCGACCTGCGCAGCCGCATCGGGGCGCTGTGATGGACGCGGCGCTGGCTGCGGCCTTTGACGCGACATGGCCCGCTGCGGAATATGCGCGGATCGGTGGGTTCCGCCTTGGCCGCGCTTTGGGTGGCGGTCGGCGTGTCGGCAGCGCGGTGGCGTCCGGGCCTTGGGATGGCGATCAGGTTCAAGCGGTGATGGCGCAGGCGCAGGCATGGGACCAGCCCGCGCTGTTCCGCGTCGATGATGAGGACGAACCCCTGCGCGACGCGCTGCTGGACCGGGGGCTGGTGCAGATCGAGCCATCGCTGATCCTGACCGTGCCGGTGGCGGCGCTGACCGATCTGCCGGTGCCGCCGATCACTGCCTTTCCGGTCTGGCCGATGCTGGCGATTCAGCGTGACCTGTTTGCGGAATCCGGTATCGGGCCGGGGCGGTTGGCGGTGATGGACCGCACCCCTGCGCCAAAGGCCGCCCTGCTGGGCCGGACGGATGACCGCGCCGCCGGGGTCGGGTTTGCGGCGATTCATGGCGATACCGCGATGCTGCACGCGCTGAATGTTCTGCCGGCGTGGCGCGAAAAGGGGCTGGCGGCATGGATGGTGCGTGAGGCTGCGTTTTGGGCCGCGGATCAAGGGGCGGCCAGCCTTGCCGTGGCCGTCACCCGCAACAATGCAACTGCGCGGCGGCTGTATCACCGTTTGGGCTTTCAGCCGGTCGCCGGATACGTCTATCTTGGGAAACCCGCCTGACGCGCGGCGCGTTGGGTGCGACAGGCCGCGAAAGGAACCGTTATGGAACACGCCATTTTCCACCGTCCGCTTGGCGCCGAACCGCCGCATGGCTACGATCAGGCGATCTTTGGCATGGGCTGTTACTGGGGTGTTGAACGCCTGTTCTGGAAACAGAACGGGGTCTGGCTGACCGAGGTGGGCTTTGCCGGCGGTCATGCCGAGAACCCGACCTATGAACAGGTCTGCACCGGCCAGACCGGCCATGCCGAGGTCGTGCGGGTGGTGTTCGATCCCTCGATGATCAGCTATGCGCATCTGCTGCAACTGTTTTGGGACAATCACGACCCCACGCAGGGCGACCGGCAGGGTAATGACATCGGCAGCCAGTATCGCAGCCTGATCATGTATTTCAGCGAGACCCAGAGGGCCGAGGCCGAGGCGTCGCGCACCGATTACAGCAACCGCCTTGCGGTGGCGGGTTTTCCCGACATTACCACGCAGATCATTCCGGCGGGCCGGTTCTGGCTGGCGCAAGAGGAATCGCATCAGCAATATCTGGAAAAGAACCCGAACGGCTATTGCGCGCTGAAAGGCACCGGCGTAGAGGCCGCTCTTTGTGAACCGCGCGAGGCTTTCTGATGGCGACCTGGACCGCTTTGACCCATCTGATCGGGCGCGACGCCGCCGAGGCTCTGGCCGCGCAGGGTGAGGAGTTGCTGACCCCCGAACCCGTCGGCAGCGGTGTGTTCGAGATCGAGGACGGCAGCAATCGCTGGGAAGTCGGTCTCTATTTCACCGAGGCCCCGGATGAGGTCGGGTTGGCGTTGCTGGCTGCGGCGGCTGGTGCGGAACCCTTTGTTATCAGCGAACTGCCCGAGGTTGATTGGGTCGCGCATGTTCGGCGCGAACTGACGCCGGTCACGGCGGGGCGGTTCTTTGTCCATGGCAGCCATGATGCCGACAAGGTGCCTGATGGCGTCGAGGCACTTTGCATTGAGGCCGCCATGGCCTTTGGCACCGGCCATCACAACACCACCAAAGGCTGCCTTGAGGCGCTGGAGCGGCTGATCGGGCAGGGCATCCAGCCGACCCGCATTGCCGATATTGGCTGTGGCACCGCCGTGCTGGCAATGGCGGCGGCGCGGGTGTTTCCGCATATCGTGCTGGCCAGCGACATCGACCCGGTGGCGGTCGATACCGCGCGGGCCAATGTCATGGCCAACGGTCTGGATGGCCGCGTCGAGTGCCTTGAGGCGGCGGGCTTTGACCATCCGCTGCTGGAAACCAACGCGCCTTATGATCTGGTGTTCGCCAATATCCTGAAACAGCCGCTGATTGACCTTGCCCCCGATATGGCCCGCTATACCGCGCATGGCGGCAAGGCGATCCTGTCCGGCATCTTGACCACGCAGGCCGATGAGGTCGCCGGGGTTTATCAGGGCGCGGGCTTTATACTGGATGACCGCGCCGACATGGGCGAATGGTCCACGCTGACCCTGACGCGCGGCTAAGTCCGCGTGGGTCGGTTTATTCGTCAACGCATAATGAAAAACGCCCCGGCCGAATGGCGGGGCGTTTTTCCTATCCCAGAGACAAGAAGGGATAACCGGGTATTTCTTAAATCGCGCGGGCGATATGCTCAATGTCATAGCGCGACAGGCCGATGTCAGCCAGTTCACGATCCGACAGGCGGTTCAGTTCGTCACGGGTCGTTTGCGATTTAAGCCAGCGCGAAACCGTCGCGCGGATCTTGTTGAAAAAACTGTCACCCTGCGCGGCGTATTCCACGCGGTTCGTGTCGATGGCCGACATATTGCACCTGTTTGTAAACTGCCCGATTGGCGGGCAAACCATAGCCTGCCTGCCCTATAGCCGGGATGTTAGCGCAAAACTATCCACAACCTGCGCAACTCCGCTTTGCGTCAGGTGCAAGTGTTAACCCCAATCCCCAAGTGCTGCCTGCCAGAGCGTCAATGCCGCCACCGCCGCCGTATCGGCGCGCAGGATGCGCGGGCCAAGGCTGATGCGGGTGACGAAATCCAGACTGCGCAGGCGGTTACGCTCGGTATCGGAAAAGCCGCCCTCGGGGCCGGTCAGGATGGCCCAAGGCCCGGCGGGCAGGCCGTCCAGACGGGTGGCGACCCCTGCGGCGGCCTCATCAGGCCACAGGATGCGGCGGTTTTTGTCCCAGCCGTCCAGCAAACGGGGCAGGGGTTGTGCATCCGTGACCTCTGGGACAGAGGTGCCGCCGCATTGCTCAGCGGCCTCGACGGCATGGGCTTGCAGGCGGTCCTGACGGACGCGCTCGGCATTGGTGTGGTCGGTCAGCACTGGCAGGATACGCGCGGCACCAAGTTCGGCGGCTTTTTCGACGATGAAATCGGTGCGGGCTTTTTTGATCGGTGCGAACATCAGCCACAGATCGGGCGGGTCACGCTGAGGTGCGGCCTGTTCCAGCGCGGTCAGATTGCCGCCGCGCTTGCTGACGGCTTCGATCCGGGCCGACCATGCGCCATCGTGGCCGTTAAAGACCTCGATCAGCGCCCCCGGACCCTGCCGCATGACGCCGGACAGATAATGCGCCTGCGCAGGTTCCAGCGGCACGGCTTGCCCGGCGGCCAGAGGATGCTTTAGGTAAAGGCGGATCGTTCCCATGGAAGGCAGGATATGCCCGCACCCGCCGAAATGCCAGACCCGGTTCACGCCCCGGTTCACGATGCCCCCGCCCGCAACTGGGTTGACCTTTATGCTCCGGCGGCATGGCGGCCGCTGCTGCGGATGAGCCGCGCCGACCGGCCTATCGGAACGTGGTTGCTGCTGCTGCCCTGCTGGTTCGGGATCGGGCTGGCGATGCTGGCGGATGGGCCGGAATGGCGCGACCTGTGGCTGTATATCGCCTGCGCCATCGGGGCGGTGACGATGCGCGGCGCGGGCTGCACATGGAACGACATCACCGACCGCGATTTCGACGCGCAGGTGGCGCGGACCCGCTCCCGTCCGCTGCCCTCGGGGCAGGTAACGCTGCGCGGGGCCTATATCTGGCTGGCGGTGCAGACGGTGGTGGGGCTGGCGGTGCTGCTGACCATGGGCCGGGCCGCGGTGGTGATGGGGGCGCTGAGCCTTGGCCCGCTGCTGATCTATCCCTTTGCCAAGCGATTTACATGGTGGCCGCAGATATTCCTTGGCATCGCCTTTAACTGGGGCGTTCTGCTGGCCTATGTCGCGCATATGGGGCGGCTGGACGCGGCACCAGTTATCGCCTGGCTGTCGGGGATTGCGTGGACGGTGTTCTATGACACGATCTATGCCCATCAGGACACGCAGGACGACGCGCAGATCGGGGTGAAATCCACCGCCCGCCTGTTTGGCGATAACAGCCCGCGCATCCTGCCGCTGTTCGGGGCGCTGTCCTGCCTGCTGATGGTCGTGGCGGTGCTGGCGACCGGCGCGGGTGGTCTGGCGCTGCTGATCGCGCTGGCCGGTGTGGTGGGATACGGGGCGCATATGGTCTGGCAGATGCGGGTGTTCCGTCCTGATGACCCGGACAATTGCATGATTTTGTTCCGCGCCAACCGCGATACCGGGCTGATCCTTGCCGCCTCACTGGCCGTTGCCGCAATCGTGTGATTGCGAAAATCACTGGTTTCGGCTAGGTCGGGGGCCTTGGAACGACCGGAAGGACGCCCTATGGCCGATCAACCCGCCCGCCCTGATCCTGCTGCACGCCCGAAATCCGCGCCGGTGCTGCCGGGGCTGGTGGCGCTTGCCGGTGCGGCGGGGTTAAGCTGGCTGGCCGCGACCCATGCCGCCGATTTCATCGAGCAGCAGAGCGCGCAGGATGTCGGCCTTGCGCTGGCGGCCGAGGCTGGGCTGGACTGGGTGCAAGTCTCGACCGACGGGCTACAGGTCCATTTGCACGGCACCGCCCCGGATGAGGTCGCCCGCTTTCGCGCCCTGACCCGTGCGGAATCGCAGGTGCAGCCGGACCGCATCCGTGATCATATGGATGTGGCCCGCGCCGAGTTGCTGGCCGCGCCGGATTTCAAGGTCGAATTGCTGCGCAACGAAGGCGCACTGTCGCTGATCGGGCTGGTGCCTGCCAATACCGACCGCCGTGGCCTGCTGGACCGGCTGACGCGGGCCGAGGACGTTGCGCAGGTCTCGGACCTGCTGGATGCCGCCGATTATCCGGTGCCTGCGAACTGGCAGCCGGCCTTTGATTTCGGCCTGCGGGCGACGCAGATGTTGCGTCAGGCCAAGGTCTCGGTCGCGCCGGGGCGGGTTTCGGTTTCTGCGATTGCCGCGAATATCAGTGAAAAGGCCCGGATCGAGGGCGATCTGCGCCGCGCTGCGCCGCGTGGGGTTACGCTGGATATGGATATTTCCGCGCCGCGCCCGGTGGTGGCGCCCTTTATGCTGCGGTTGGTCAAGGATCAGGATGGCACCCGCTTTGACGCCTGCACCGCTGACACCGCCGAGGCGCGTGATATGATCCTGAGCGCCGCGCGGGAGGCGGGCGTGACCAGCCGTCTCGGCTGCACTCTGGGACTGGGTGCGCCCTCGGATCAATGGGGGCAGGCGGCGGCGGATGCGATTCGGGCGCTGGCGGCGCTTGGCACGGGAACGGTTACGCTGTCGGATGGGCGGGTGTCTTTGCTGGCGGGGCCGGATGTGGCGCAGGACCAGTTGGACGACGTTGCGGGGGCTTTGGAAAACGCGCTGCCCGTTGGCTTTAGCCTGACCGCCAACCGCGATAGTGGCAGCGAGGCGCCCGGCCCGGTCGAGTTCACCGCCCGCGCCGGGGGTGACGGCAAGATTACCCTGCGCGGGCGCATCCCTGATGCCCGTATCCGCGCTGCGGTCGAGGGCCTGGCCCGGTCGCGCTTTCCGCAGGTCGAGGATTTGCTGCGGGTCGATGCTTCGGTTCCCGACGGCTGGACGCTGCGGATCATTGCTGCGCTGGAGGCGATGGCCGGGCTGACCGAGGGCAGTATCCGCGTGACCCCCGACCTGATCCGCATTGACGGTCTGTCGGGTAATCCGACCGCCAGTGATGATGTGGCGAAAGTGCTGTCTCAGCGGCTTGGCGCAGGGGCGGATTATCAACTGGCGATCCGCTATGACCGGCGGCTGGATGTCTCGCTGGCGCTGCCGGATGGGGCGGAATGTGTGGACCGGCTGAACCGGGTGATGTCGGAAACCGCCATCGGGTTCGAGCCGGGTGGCGCGGCTATTGTGGGGGATGTGGACCCGCTGATCGGGCGGCTGGCTGAGGCGATGCAGGATTGCGAGGCTTTCCGCATCGAGATCGGCGGCCACACCGATTCGCAGGGCCGGGATGAAACCAACCTCGCGCTGTCGCAGAGCCGTGCCGAGGCAGTTCTGGCGGCTATGGCAGAGGCGTCAATCCCAACCAGTTTGCTGACGGCGCGCGGTTATGGCGCGGCGCAGCCGGTGGCCGATAACGACACCCCCGAGGGGCGCGAGGCCAACCGCCGCATCGCCTTTACCTTGCTGTCGGATCAGCCGGTCGAGGACGCCCCCGCGGCCCCTGCGGTCACGGCGGGGGTGACGACTGACCTGCCCGAACCCGCACCCGAGGTTGAAACTGATGCCGGGGATGCTGCGGAAACCGCGCCCGAGGCTGATGCCGCCCCCGAAGTCACCCCGGATGCCGAAGCTGAAGCCGCCACTGAAGCTGCTGCGGAAACGGCACCTGAACCGACCGAGGAACCGGCCCCCGCTGATCCCGCCCCGGAACCTGATCCCGCCGCGCAGTCCGACCAACCGGCAGCGCCTGCCGCCACACCCGAACCGCAGGAGAACTGACATGAACCGACAAGAGTTCATCCTCGCCACCGCTGTTATCCTGTTCGCGGCCTTTGTGCTTGGCTGGTTCGCAAGCTGGCTGGTCCACCGCCTGACCCGTCCAACCCGCGCCGATATGGGCGAGTTGGAGGAGATGGCCCAACAGCTTCACGAGGCCGAGGAGGCCCGCGATGCTGCTGTCGCAGAACTGGAAACCCGCGAAGCCGAACTGTCGCAAAAGCTGGCCGAGGCAAAGGCCGAATTGCGCATTGCCATGGATGGGCTGAACGACAGCCGTGTCGAGGTCGAGGAATTGCGCGACTATATCGAAAAGAAGCTGGCCAAGGCGCGGAAAAGCTGACGCGAGGCACGGTATCTGCTACGTTGCGCGGCAGGAGGAACGACCATGCTGCGCCTTGCTGCCCTGCTGATGCTGACCGCCACGCCCGCGCTGGCCAATGATTCCATGGCCGGGTTGCCGGCCTCGGGGCTGGTGCTGCACACCACCGACGACGTGGAAATGCGCAGCGAAGTGCTGCATATCGCGTCGGATCGGGTCACGGTGGATTATGTATTCCACAACCACAGCGCCGCCGACATTCCCACGATCGTGGCCTTTCCGTTGCCCGATCTGGACGTCGATTTTTATGGGCCGGACCGTGCGGGGATGCTGGATGATCCGGGGCATATGGACTTTACGGTGACGGTTGGCGGCAACCCGGTTACGCCCAATCTGCAAAGCCGCGCGCTGCTGGCCGGGGTCGATGTGACCGAGCGCCTGACCGCCTTGCGCATCCCCATCAACCCGCTGGAGGCCGCGCCCGTGCTTGCCGCGCTGCCTGCCGATCAGCGGGTGCAAATCCGCGATCTGGTTATGCCGGATGGGGAACCGCGCTGGCTGTTGAGCCGCGCCTGGTGGTGGAACCAGACCTTCCCGGCGGGGCGCGATCTTGCCGTGCATCACAGCTATAAGCCCGATCCGACCCTTAGCATTGCCGGTGGCACCTATCGGGCGGATGATCCGCATTATGCGGATGTTTGCATTGATGACAGTTTCCACAACGCTGCCCGCCGCATGTTCCCGGATGGCAGCGGCGGGATCGAGACCCGGCTGGATTACATCCTGACCACCGGCGCGAACTGGCGCGGCCCGATTGGTGATTTCACCCTGATCGTGGACAAGCCCACGCCCGATTCGCTGGTCAGTTTTTGCGGCAGCGGGGTGGAAAAAATCTCGCCCACGCGGTTCCAGATGCGGTTGCAGGACTTTACGCCCTCGCGCGATCTGTCGGTGATGTGGCTGACGAAATACGCGCCGGAGTAATCCCCGGCGCGTTTGCGGCCCGGATCAGATCCCGGCGTCGATAATGGCGCGGGCCAGAATCGGCACCGTGCTGCTGTTCAGCCCGGCAATGTTCAGCCGCGAATCGCCCACCATGTAGACGGCGAAATCATCCTTCAGCTTCTGCACCTTGTCCGGCGTGGTCCCGAGGCGCGAGAACATGCCCCGGTGCTGTGCCAGAAAGTCGAAACGGTCGCTGCCCGACAGTTGGCGCAACTCATCGGCAAGCTGGCTGCGCAGGGTCAGCATCCCGCTGCGGACCTGCTCCAGCTCGGCTTCCCAATCGGCGCGCAGGGCGTCATCGGTCAGCACCAGCGTCACGATGCGCTGGCCGTGGAACGGCGGGAAGGAATAGGTCTGGCGGTTCAGGAACGCCATCGCGCCTTGTGCCAGATCGCGGGTCGCCGCGTTATCGGTCAGCGCGATCAATGCCCCGGTGCGCTCGCGGTAGATGCCAAAGTTCTTGCTGCACGAGGCCGCAATCAGCAGTTCCGGGAAGCGGCTTGCCATCAGACGGGTGCCAGCGGCGTCAGCCTCCAGCCCATCGCCAAAGCCTTGATAGGCAAGGTCAATCAACGGTGTTGCGCCGGTCTTTTCGATAATTGTGGCAACCTCGGCCCATTGCTCCAGCGTCAGGTTCGCGCCGGTCGGGTTGTGGCAGCAGCCATGCAGCAGCACCACATCACCCTTTTTCGCGCGGGCCAGGTCGGCCTTCATCCCTTCAAAATCCACGCCACGGCTGGCGGCGTCGAAATAGCGGTATTCGACCAGCGGCAGGCCCATGAAATTGATGATAGAATTGTGGTTCGGCCAGGTCGGATCGCTGACATGGACGGTCAGGCCGGGGCTGGCCATCCGCGCCAGTTCTAGCGCCTGACGCACTGCGCCGGTGCCGCCGACCGTCGCCAGCGCAGCGGTGCGCGAGGGGTCGAAACCATCGCCAAGCACCAGCTTGCACATGGCGTCGCGGAAATCCTGCTCGCCCGCCAGTGTGGCGTAGGTCTTGGTGGTCTCATTCTCGAGCATCCGGGCCTCGGCGGTGCGGACGGCGCGCATGATCGGGGTCAGCCCGTTTGCGTCCTTGTAAACACCCACGCCAAGGTCGATCTTGCCTTGCCGGGGGTCGGCTTTGAACTCTCCGATCAGGGCGAGGATTTTATCGACAGCCTGCGGTTTCAGATTGGACAGCATCATGCGTCTCCGGTTTCGATTTTCAGGTCGTTATACATGCCCCATTCCGCCCATGAGCCGTCATAAAGCGAATGGTTGCGGTGGCCGATCCGTTCCAGCGCCAGCGACAGGCTGGCGGCGGTAACGCCGGAACCGCAACTCGTGATGGCGGGGCGTGACAGATCCACGCCGGCGGATTCAAAGGCGGCCCGCAGCGCGTCGGGGTCTTTCATCGTGCCGTCAGGGTTGTAAATCGCGCTGATCGGCACGTTTTTTGCCCCCGGAATATGGCCCGAGCGCAGGCCGGGGCGGGGTTCGGGCTCCTCACCCCGGAACCGGCCGGGGGCGCGGGCGTCGATGATCTCATGGTCGCGCAGCTTGCTGGCGGCGGCGACCTGCGTCACGTCACGGACCAGCCCGGCCTGACGCTGCACGGTGATGTGGCGGTCGCGCAGAACCGGGGGCATGTCCTCGACCGGGTGGCCCTCAGCCTGCCACTTGGCGAAACCGCCGTCCAGCATCGCCACGTCGGTTTTGCCCATCAGGCGAAAGGTCCACCAGACCCGCGCTGCGCTGTGGGTGTCGGCATTGTCATAAACCACCACCTGATGCCCGTCGCCAATGCCCATGGCCCGCATCCGGCTGATGAACATTTCCGGCGATGGTGCCATATGCGGCAATTCGCTTTTCGTGTCGGAAATTGCGTCGAGGTCGAAAAAACGTGCGCCGGGGATATGGGCGGCGTCATATTCCGCCCGGCCGTCACGGCCTGCGGCGGGCATATGCCAGCTTGCATCAATGATCCGCAGGTCGGGGTCGTTCAGATGGGCGGCCAGCCAGTCGGTTGAAACCAGAGTTTTCGGATCGTCCATCATTGCCCCCTTTGCCCGTGTCATGTCTGCTTTACAAAAGCAGACCCCGCGCGGCAATGGGAAACCCCGCGCAAGAAGCCTGCGCGGGGGATTGTCGGGCGAATCAGTTTTTGTTCATCATCTGGCGCACAACGCCGATAATGGCCATCAGGGCGCCGCCACCTGCACCGCCGCCCGCCACGCTGGCGATGATCGAGCCGATGTCCAGCCCGGTCGATTGGGAGGCCGCAGCCGCACCGCCTGCGCCAAGCATCCCGAGGATCTGTGCGCCAAGCCCGCCACCGAGGATGCCGGCGATCGAGTTGCCCGCCGTTCCGAGGTTCAGGTTCTTAGCCAAAGCGCCGACGATATTGCCGCCAGCGGCACCGGACAGAAGGCTGATGATAAGGGGAAGATATTCCACGGCTTTTCTCCTTTGCCGATATGATGGCGGAAGAATGGCACAGATCAAAAATTAAGCAACTGAAACTGTTGGTTTACATTGCGTCAGTTGGAGCCCGTGTTGCATCAGCCGTTTTGCTTGAGCAGGCGCGACTTTTGCCGGTTCCAGTCGCGCTTGGCGCTGGTTTCGCGCTTGTCCGCGACTTTCTTGCCCTTGGCAACGCCGATCTTGACCTTCACCTTGCCGCGGTGGTTGAAATACATGACCAGCGGCACAAGGGTCATCCCCTCGCGTCCGATGGCTTGCCACAGGCGCGACAATTCCCGGCGGCTGACCAGCAGCTTGCGCTTGCGCCGCTCCTCGTGGCCGAACACCCCGGCATGGGTCAGTGTGGCGATATAGGCATTTATCAGCCACAATTCGCCATCCTCGACGCTGGCATAGGATTCGGTGATGTTCGATTGGCCGGTGCGCAGGGATTTCACCTCGGACCCGGTGAGCATGATGCCACATTCCAGATCGCTTTCGATGAAATAATCGAAGCGCGCGCGGCGGTTTTCCGCGATAACCTTGTAATTCGTGTCGTCTTGTTTCGCCATGATCGACGTCAGATAGGGGTGCGAGACGCGGCTGTAAAGGGGCAGCCGGTCGCAGCAGGGCCGTAAACAACAGGATCAGGGCAAATGCGGTCAGCATGGCGGTTCCAGATGATTCGTGCCGCCAGATTGGCATAAACACCTGAAGAAACCGTTAAGCGTCACCGGGTTCAGTGGTGGTTTATCAGCGCAAAAGACGGCCACCGCGACCCATCCCGCCAGCGCAGGGCAGGCTGCCAGCGCCGTCAGCTTACCGCCGCGCCCCTGAAACATTTTCTACGATAACCAATGCGCATCGCGGTGGGGTGGGATTGGTCCCATATGGCGTAAAATCAGCGGGGTCAGCACGGTTTGCGCTGCGCAAGAGACAAGAAATATCACAAGCGCAATTCTTGAAATCATCATGCCCGAAAAGAAAAACCCCCGCCGTGGCGGGGGCTTTCGGATCGTTTCGGCCTTAGGCGGCGGCTTTCGCCTGTGCCACGATGGCGCCGAAGGCTTCCGGTTCATGCACGGCCAGATCGGCCAGAACCTTGCGGTCCACCTCGATCCCGGCTTTCGCCAGAGCGTTGATGAAGCGCGAATAGGTCATTTCAGCGTCCACCGCGCGCACAGCGGCGTTGATTCGCTGAATCCACAGGGCGCGGAAGTTGCGCTTGCGGTTCTTGCGGTCGCGGGTGGCATACTGGTTTGCCTTGTCCACAGCCTGCGTGGCGGTGCGGAAGTTGCGCGAACGGTTGCCGTAATAGCCTTTGGCGGCGTCCAGCACCTTCTTGTGGCGACGGTGCGTAACCTTGCCAGATTTAACTCGGGACATCTCTCGCGCTCCTTACCGATTATAGGGCATGTATTTCTTGACGATTTTCGCGTCCGCATCCGACAGGATCATGGTCCCGGTGGTTTCGCGGATGAATTTCGTCGAGCGCTTGATCATCCCGTGACGCTTGCCTGCGGGGCCGGCTTTGACCTTGCCCGAGGCCGTCATCGAGAACCGCTTTTTCGCGGCCGATTTGGTCTTCATCTTCGGCATTTTCGTCTCCTTTGACAGAGTGAACGCGCGGCTCGGCAATGCCATTTGGCCGGTCGCGCGGTGTGGAAGCGCGGTCTATAAGGCCGCGCGGTGGATTTGGCAAGAGTTATTCCGGCGTCCCGGCAATCAGACGCGCCCAAGCGGCGGGCAGATCCAGCGCGGCGGTGGGCGTTTTCGCCAGCCATGCGCCCGCGCCAAGCCCGGCGAGGCCCAGAATCATCATAACTGCGGCTGCCCGTGGCGGGCGCAGCAGCAGCGCCGAGATCACCGCCACCGGGACAGACAGCGCACAGAGGGCCGTGCCGAGAATCAAAGCCAGATCAGACATATGCGCCCCCGTTATCGTTCCCGTCTGGGTTTATTCCGGGTCGGTGCGATAGATCAAGCGTTCGTCGCAGGGCGCGATGCGCAGAATGTTGGTGGTCCCCTGCACGTTGAACGGCACCCCTGCCATCACCACGACCTGATGGGTTTCATCGGCAAAGCCAAAGTCGCGGGCTGCGCGGGTGCCGTTGATAACGGCTTGCTTGAAGCGTTCCAATTCCGGTGTGACGACGCAATGCGTCCCCCATGTCAGGCACATGCGGCGCAGCACGCCAGGGATCGGACACAGCGCGATGATCGGCGTGCGGGGACGTTCGCGGGCAATTAGGCTGACCGTCGCGCCCGATTGGGTGAAGGCACAAATCGCCGCGATATCAGTGGTTTCCGCAATCTGTCGGGCGGCGGATACAATCGCTTCGGCCACGGTTTCGCGGTCCGCCTTGCGAGAGCTTTCGATGATCTCGCGGTAGGTCGGGTCGGTTTCGACGCTGCGGGCGACGGCATCCATGGTCTGCACCGCCTCGACCGGCCAGGCACCGGCGGCGGATTCGGCGGACAGCATCACCGCATCGGCGCCTTCATAGATGGCATTGGCCACGTCGGTGACTTCGGCCCGCGTCGGCATCGGGCTTTCGATCATGGATTCCAGCATTTGCGTGGCGACGATCACCGGCTTGGCGGCAGCGCGGCAGGCGCGGACAAGGCGCTTCTGGATCGGCGGCACCGAATGGATCGGCAGTTCAACCCCAAGGTCGCCACGGGCGACCATGATCCCGTCGGACACCTCAAGGATCTGCGCAAAGGCGCGGACGGCGGCGGGTTTCTCGATCTTGGACAGGACGGCGGCACGGCCCTTCGCCAGCTTTTTCGCCTCCAGCACGTCCTCGCGGCGCTGGACAAAGGACAGGGCCAGCCAGTCTACGCCCAATTCGCAGGCAAACTCCAGGTCGGCGCGGTCCTTGTCCGACAGCGCCGCCAGCGGCAGCACCACATCAGGCACGTTCACACCCTTGCGGTCGGAAATCATGCCGCCGACGGTCACGGTGCAATTGGCGAAATCCGGGCCGCGCTCGTCCACGCGCAGGCGGATCTTGCCATCGTTCACCAGCAGTTCCGAGCCTTTCTTCAGCGCAGCGAAAATCTCGGGGTGGGGCAGTTGCACCCGCTGGCCGTCCCCCGGCGCGGGGTCAAGGTCAAAGCGGAAGGCGTCGCCTTCGTTCATCTCATGTGCGCCATTGGCGAACACCCCGACGCGCAGCTTTGGCCCCTGCAAATCTGCCAGAACGGCGATAGGCCGCCCGGTTTCCGCCTCGATCTCACGGATCAGGTTGTAACGGGCGCGCTGATCGTCCTGGGTGCCATGGCTCATATTCAGGCGGAACACATCCGCGCCAGCCTGAAACAGCGCCCGGATCGTGTCCTTGTCGCTGGAGGCGGGGCCAAGCGTGGCGACGATCTTGATATTGCGGTGGCGTCTCATGGTTGTCTCCGGCTGCGGTCGGGTTTGATATGCCGCAAATCTGCCCTTGCGGCAACTGGCATCGGGCGTGGTTTCTGTCATAACAGGCTGATGCGGCAGGGTAACGGGCAGATGACGGAACGGGCTTACTGGATTGAGGGCGAAGGGCGGGCGTCGCGTTGGCTGGTGACATGCGATCACGCGACGAACCGGGTGCCGGATTGGATCAACGGTGGCGATTTGGGCATCGCGGCCGAGGATATGGGGCGTCATATCGCCTATGACGTGGGGGCGGCGGGGCTGGCGCTGGCGCTGGCGGGGCTGCTGGATGCGCCGGTGATCGGTTCGGATTTCTCGCGCCTTGTGATCGACCCGAACCGGGGCGAGGATGACCCGACGCTGGTCATGCGCCTGTATGACGGCACGGTAATTCCGGCGAACCGGGACACTGATCCGGCAGGGCGCGCGGCACGGCTGGACCGGCTGCACCGGCCCTATCATGCGGCGCTGGACCGGCTGGCACGGGCGCGGCCCGACCGGGCGATCTGCGCCATTCACAGCTTTACCCCGCAGCTTCGCGGGCGCGAGCGTCGCCCCTGGCAGGTTGGGATTCTGTATTCGCACCGGGATGAACGGCTTGGGCGGCGGATGGTGGATGCCTGCCGGGCGCGGGGCTGGGTGACGGGCGACAACCAGCCCTATGCGGGCCATCTGGACGGCGACAGCATCGACCGGCACGCGCTGGCCCATGGGCTGCCGAACCTGCTGATCGAGCTGCGCAATGATCTGATTGCGGATGCCGCGGGTCAGGCTGAATGGGCCACGCATCTGGCCCCGGTGGTGCAAGAGGTGCTGGTGGAATCAGGGCTTTAACCTGCCCGCATGATCTCGGCGGCGCAGGTCTCGGGGTGGCAGCAGGGCAGCATATGCCCCGCCCCGCGAAGCAGGATCAGCCGCGCATCGGGCAGGGCGGTGCGGATACCCACGCCCTGCTCGGCCGGGTTCAGGATGCGGTCGCCATCCCCGAACAATACCGTCAGCGGCGGGCGCAATCCGGGCAGGTCAGCTTGCAGCGGCGCCATGTCGCGGGTGACGACATGCAGATCACGGGTTGCGCCCTCGATCGCGCGGGGCTGCGAGAACAGCGCCCCGCCAAGCCGGTGCTGGAAATCCCACGGCATCGGGTCGGGGTGAAAGGCGTCGCGCAGCATCGACAGCGCAGAAACCGCCAGCGCCGGGCCAGAGAGGCTGTTCTGCAAGGCCCAACGCAGCCACGGCACCCGGTTCAGCCGGTTCGCCATGATGGCCGGGCCGTGGAAAAACGCGCAGGCCAGCGGGGCCAGCAGCACCAGCCCGCGCACCAGATCGGGCCGGTCCAGCGCCAGCCGCAGGCTGACCGCGCCGCCAAGCGAATGGCCAACCAGCAGCGCGGGGCCGGTGTCCAGCCGTTCCAGCAGGCGGGCGGCAAGGGCGGCCTGTTCGCCGAGCGCCTCGGCCCCTTTGGGCGCAGCGTCGGAATGGCCCGCGCCCCAGCGGTCATAGGCAATCACCCGCCGCCCCGGCAGCAACGGCCAGATCGGGGCAAAATTGTTCAACTGCCCGGCAAGCCCGTGGATCATCAGCACCGCCGGACCCTTGCCCTGATCCAGCACATGCAGGTGCCGCCCATCAATCCGCATCCGTCGCCCGACGGGCGGCAGGATCGCCCGCGAGGCCGCGCTGGCAACCTGTGTGGTGACGGTGCTGGCAGCCAGCGCCAGCAGGGCGATGCTGAGGTCGTTCAAATCCCGGTCCTTAGATTCCGGCCTTGCGCATTTCCTCAAGATAGATTTCGCGCAGCCGGGTGGCGACCGGGCCGGGGGTGCCGCCTGCGACTTTTACGCCGTCGATCTCGATGACCGGCAGCACGAAAGCCGAAGCCGAGGTAAAGAACGCCTCATCGGCCGCCTGCGCCTCGGCAATGGTAAAGGGGCGCTCCTCGACCTGCATTTGCGATTCGCGGGCAAAACGCAGGACAGATGCGCGGGTGATCCCGTGCAGGATGTCATTCGACAGTTCCCGCGTGATGATGGTGCCATCCTTGACGATATAGGTGTTGTTGCTGGTGCCTTCGGTCACGAAGCCGTCCTCGACCAGCCATGCGTCATCGGCCCCCTGGGCCTTGGCTTCCATCTTGGCAAGGCTGGGATACAGCAGTTGCACGGTCTTGATGTCGCGGCGGTGCCAGCGCAGATCGGGGATGGAAATGACCTTGATCCCGGTTTTCGCCTGCGGATTTTCGGTCAGGCCGGGCTTGTTCCAGCCGTAAAGAACCACCGTTGGCGGCGTGTCCTCGGGCGGGAAGGCGAAATCGCGGTCGCCGGCGTTCCCGCGTGAGATTTGCAGGTAAACCATCCCGTCGCCAATGCCATTCTGCGCGACGATCTGGCGGTGAACCTCCAGATAATCCGCATCCGACAGCGGGTTTTTCATTTTCAGTTCCGACAGCGAGCGTTTCAGCCGCGCCAGATGGCCGTCAAAGTCGATCAGCTTGCCATCCAGCACGCTGGTGACTTCGTAAACGGCATCGCCCATCACGAAGCCACGGTCAAAGATTGAAACTTTTGCCTCGGTTTCGGGCAGATAGTCGCCATTCAGGTAAACGGTGCGGGTCATGGGGGCCTCCGGTGCGGTTTGGGCATGGTTTCTGCCCCCGCGTCGGCAAGGTCAAGAGATGCTGCGCCTGCAAAACAGGCTTGCCGCTGATGCAGCAACAATCTAACGATTGTCACATCAGGATTGAAACATCATTGCCCAAAGGTCGCGCCATGAGCTTTCGCACCCAACCCGCCGCCCCCGCCCGCCTGAACCGCTGTCAGTTGTTTGGCCCCGGTTCCCGCCCCGCCTTGTTCGAGAAAATGGCGAAATCCGCAGCGGATGTGGTGAACCTGGATCTTGAGGATTCCGTCGCCCCCGATGACAAGGCGCAGGCACGGCAGAATATCATTCAGGCCATCGGTGACGTGGATTGGGGCGATAAGACGGTCTCGGTGCGAATCAACGGGCTGGACACGCCTTACTGGTATCGGGACGTTGTGGACCTGCTGGAACAGGCGGATGAGCGGCTGGACCAGATCATGATTCCCAAGGTCGGCAATGCGATGGATATTTACGCCGTCGATGCGCTGGTGACGGCGATCGAGGCTGCCAAGGGTCGGAAAAAGCGTATCAGCCTGGAGGTCATTATCGAATCGGCCGCAGGGATTGCCCATGTCGAAGAAATTGCCGCCGCCAGCCCCCGGCTTCAGGCGATGAGCCTCGGCGCGGCGGATTTTGCCGCCAGCATGGGGATGGCGACGACCGGCATCGGCGGCACGCAGGAAAATTACTACATGGCGCATCAGGGCGCGAAATACTGGTCCGATCCGTGGCACTGGGCGCAGGCCGCCATCGTTGCGGCCTGCCGCACCCATGGCGTTCTGCCCGTCGATGGCCCGTTCGGGGATTTCAGCGACGAAGACGGCTTCCGCGCACAGGCTCTGCGCTCTGCGACCCTTGGCATGGTCGGCAAATGGGCGATTCACCCGTCGCAGGTGGCACTGGCGAATGAGGTCTTCTCGCCCTCGGAAAAAGCGGTGACAGAGGCGCGTGAGATTCTGGCGGCCATGGAAGAAGCGCAAAAAACTGGCGCCGGGGCCACGGTATACAAAGGTAGACTGGTTGACATTGCGTCGATTCGTCAGGCACAAGTGATCGTAAGACAAGCAGAGTTGATTTCCGGTTAGGAAACTGTCACGCTGCGTCACAAGGATACCGCGGCGTCCGCGACTGAGGGGGACCGGACGCCAATTGCGGGAGGAGCGACAGGCCCTGCGGCAGCGCGGGGCCTGTTCGGTTGAAGCGACAGGTTTGTTTTCGCGCCCTGAACCGGGGCGCTGCCCCGGACCCCGGGATATTTAAGTAAAGAAGAAAGCGATCCTATCTTTTGTCCTTAAATATCCTGGGGGTGAGGGCGTCAGGCCAAGAGGGGCAAAGCCCCCTTAGACCACGCCCAAAGCCCGCATGGCGTCCGCCACCCGCAGGAAGCCGGCGATATTTGCGCCAAGGACGTAATCGCCGGGCGCGCCATATTCTTCGGCCGTGGCGAAGCAATCGTCATGGATCGACTTCATAATGCCTTCCAGACGTTGCGCGGTCTGTTCGAACGTCCAGCTGTCACGGCTGGCGTTTTGCTGCATTTCCAGCGCCGAGGTTGCCACCCCGCCTGCGTTTGCGGCTTTGCCCGGCCCGAACAGCACACCAGCGGCTTGCAGAACCTCGACTGCCTCGGGGGTGCAGGGCATATTTGCACCTTCGGCCACGACCTTGACGCCGTTCTTGACCAGACGCTTGGCGTCGGTGCCGTGCAGTTCGTTCTGCGTGGCGCAGGGCAGGGCGATGTCACAGGCCACATCCCAGATCGAGCCGCCCGCGACATAGTGGCTGTTGCCACCCTTGGCCGCGTGATAGGCCGAAATGCGGTCGCGGCGTACTTCCTTGATCTCTTTCAGCAGGTCCAGATCAATGCCGTCCTCATCGGCGATATAGCCGCTGCTGTCCGAACAGGCGACGACTTTTGCGCCATGTTCCTGCATCTTCTCGATGGCATAGATGGCCACGTTGCCGGAACCCGACACGACACAGCGGCGGCCTTCGATTTCCTCGCCGCGGGTGGCCAGCATGTGCCGGGCAAAGGCCGCGGTGCCATAGCCGGTTGCCTCTTTCCGGGCGCGCGAGCCGCCATAGGACAGGCCCTTGCCGGTCAGAACCCCGGCCTCGTATTTGTTCGTCAGCCGTTTGTAGGCACCGAACATATAACCGATTTCGCGCCCGCCAACGCCGATGTCACCTGCCGGAACGTCGGTATATTCGCCGATATGGCGATGCAGTTCCGACATGAAACTTTGGCAAAAGCGCATGATTTCCAGATCCGAGCGCCCCTTGGGGTCGAAATCCGAACCGCCCTTGCCGCCGCCGATGGGCATTCCCGTCAGCGCGTTCTTGAAGGTTTGCTCAAAACCCAGAAACTTGATGATCCCGACGTTCACCGAAGGGTGGAACCGGATGCCGCCCTTATACGGGCCAAGCGCGCTGTTGAATTGCACGCGGAAGCCGCGGTTGATGTGGACATTGCCCTTGTCGTCCAGCCACGGCACGCGGAAAATGATCTGACGTTCCGGTTCGCAGATGCGCTCGATCAGGGCCATTTCCGCATATTCGGGATGCTTGGCGACGACGCGGTTCAGACTTTGCAGAACCTCATGCACGGCTTGGTGAAACTCGGGTTCGCCTGCGTTGCGGCGGAATACCTCAGCCTGAATTGCGGCAAGGCGTTCGGTCAGTTGTGCCATGATTCCCCTCATTCTGCATGGATTTTGCGCAACTGGTAAAGCCTGACAGCCCGGCTGTATAGCCCCCTGCGGCCTATTGACCCGGCGTGCGGCGCGGGGCAAACCCGGCCCATGCTGCCGCAGGACCGCCTTGACCAGATTGCCCGCCGTTTCGAGTTTCTCGAAGCTCAGTTGAACGCGGGTGCCGATCCGGCGAAAATTGCCGGGATCAGCCGCGAATATGCCGATCTGAAACCTGTCGTGGCGCAGATCGACCAGTGGCGCAGCGCCGCGCAGGCCATGGCCGAGGCGCAGGCGATGCTGACCGATCCCGAGATGCGCGATCTGGCCGAGGATGAAATCAGCCGTCTGCGCGACGCTTTGCCCGCGTTGGAACATGCGCTGCGTATCGCGCTGCTGCCCAAGGATGCGGCAGATGCCCGGCCCGCGATCATCGAGATCCGCCCAGGCACCGGCGGCGATGAGGCCGCCCTGTTCGCCGGTGATCTGTTGCGCATGTATCAGCGTTTCGCGGAATCGCAGGGCTGGTCGTTTCAACTGCTCGATCTGTCTGAATCCGAGCTTGGCGGCGTGCGTGAGGCCGTCGCGCGGGTCGAGGGTGAGGGCGTCTTTGCCCGGATGAAATACGAATCCGGCGTGCATCGCGTCCAGCGCGTGCCGGAAACCGAATCGGGCGGGCGCATCCACACCTCTGCCGCGACGGTGGCCGTTCTGCCCGAGGCGGCCGAGGTGGACATCGACATTCCCGCCGGGGACATTCGCATCGACACCATGCGCGCGTCGGGGGCTGGCGGGCAGCACGTCAACACCACCGACTCGGCGGTGCGGATCACCCACCTGCCGACCGGGATCGTCGTCACCAGCTCCGAGAAATCGCAGCATCAGAACCGCGCCAATGCGATGGCTGTGCTGCGGGCGCGGCTTTACGATATGGAGCGCGAGCGTGCCGACAGTGAGCGTGCCGCCGACCGCCGGGCGCAGGTTGGCAGCGGTGACCGCAGCGAGCGGATTCGCACCTATAACTTTCCGCAGGGCCGCGTGACGGACCACCGCATCAATCTGACACTGTATTCGCTGGACCGGGTGATTGCCGGCGATCTGGCCGAGATCGTGGATGCGCTGGTCGCCGCCGCGCAGGCTGCGGCGCTGGCGGCCGAGGAATGACGAAGCGCATAACGAAGTGCATGACGGGGGCCGAGGCGCTTGCCACCGCTGCCGCGCGTCTGGCCGGGGCAGGGGTGGCAGACCCGGAAGGCGATGCCCGGCGGTTGTTTCTGCATGTTTTGGGCGTGCCGCGTCATCATCTGGCGCAGGCGCTGACCGCGCCGCTGCCTGATCCGGCAGGGTTTGATGCTGCCATTACCGCCCGCGCTGCCCGTCAGCCGGTGGCGCAGATTATCGGGCGGCGGGCCTTTTGGAAGCATGATTTCCGCGTCACCCGCGACACGCTGGATCCGCGCCCGGATACGGAAACGCTGGTTGCGGCGGCGCTGGATTTGCCTTGGCGCAGCCTGCTGGACCTTGGAACGGGGACGGGGGCGATCCTGATTTCCCTGCTGGCTGAGCGCCCCGGTGTGCGCGGGCTTGGCGTGGATATGTCGTCGGCAGCACTGGAGGTCGCCCGCGACAACGCCGCCTGCATCGGGGTTCAGGCCGATTTTGCCCTGTCTGACTGGTTTGCGGCAGTGTCGGGGCGGTTTGATCTGATCGTCTCGAATCCGCCCTATATTGCGGCGGATGAGATGGCGGGTCTCGCCCCCGAGGTTCACGATTGGGAACCGCATCTGGCGCTGAGCGATGGGGCCGACGGGCTGACCGCCTATCGCGCGATTACGGCGGGGGCAGAGGCGCATCTGTCGCCCGGCGGCTGGCTGGCGGTCGAGATTGGCCCGGCACAAGGCGCGGCTGTTGCGGCACTGTTTGCGCAGGCCGGGTTGACCGAAATTCGTGTGCTGCCTGATCTGGATGGGCGGGATCGGGCCGTTCTGGGGCAAAATCTGCGCTGAACCCCGCTCTTTTCGTCACAGATTAGCGAAATATTCACTTTTCCCTTGTAACCGGGGCATTGGCGTGGTTATCAGGTTGCGTGCCGGGGGCGGATGCCACCGCACGGGTCAGCCTGACATGCCGGAATTGCTCTTGGGGATTTCCCCACCCTTAGAATGGTGCATTGCACTTGATGAAGGGTTCAGACAGGCAGAAAGGCCGCGACCCCAATGAATCCAGATCCGTTGACCGGACAGACAAAGCCATAATGAGCTGATGAGATCATCGAAATCCCGTTCGCGTAACAAGTCGAACCGCCAGCGTTCGCTTGGCAACATCGTCAACCGTGTCTTCGACAGTTCGGGGCCGGAAGGCAAAGTGCGCGGCACGCCGCAGCAGATTATTGACAAATATCTGACGCTGGCCCGCGATGCGCAGCTTTCCGGCGACCGCGTGGCCGAGCAAAGCTTCCTGCAACATGCCGAGCATTACACCCGCATGTTGGGCGAAGCTCAGCGTGAGCAGGCCGAGCGTCAGGCACAGTTCCAGCAGCATCAGCAGAACCGTGACGATCGCGCGTCCCAGGATGACAGCGCCGAAGATGCTGACGACAGTGCCGCCCCTGACCGGGCTGCCTCTGACCGGGCCGAGCGTGAGGATCGCCGCGAACCGCGCCGTGAGGACCGTTCCCGTGACGAACGCCGCGAAGATCGCCCCGCCGCTGCGCAAGAGGATCATGGGCAAGACGCCCTGCCGCTGGCGCATGATGTTGCCGATGTAGGCCCGGTTGCGACGCCGGAAGATGCCGGCAGCAAGCCGGCCCCGCGCCGCCGCACGGCCACGCGCAACCCCGCAACCCGCAGCCGCAGCAAGCGCAGCGACGAGGTGGATGAGGCTCCGGCAGAGCCTCTGGCCGAAAACGGCTGATAAGAACACGAAAGGCGGCGGGGGAACCTGCCGTCTTTTCGATTACGCCACCAGCTCCTCTGCCCGTTTCAGGTCCACACTGACCAACTGGCTGACGCCCTGTTCCACCATGGTCACGCCGAACAGCCGGTCCATGCGCGACATGGTGACGGCATGGTGGGTGATAATCAGAAAGCGCGTATTGGTCCGCCGGGTCATTTCATCCAGCAGGTCGCAAAACCGGCTGACATTGGCATCATCCAGCGGCGCATCCACCTCGTCCAGAACGCAGATCGGGGCTGGATTGGCCAGAAATACCGCAAAAATCAGTGCCAATGCGGTCAGGGTTTGCTCGCCCCCCGACAGCAGCGACAGCGTGGACAGTTTCTTTCCCGGTGGCTGGCAGAGGATCTCCAGCCCGGCTTCCAGCGGGTCATCAGATTCGACCAGCACCAGCTTGGCCTCGCCGCCGCCAAACAGGGTGGTGAACAGGGTGGCGAAATTGCCGTTAACGGTTTCAAATGCGGCCAGCAGGCGCTCGCGTCCCTCGCGGTTCAGCGCGCCGATACCACCGCGCAGCTTGGCGATAGCGGCCTCCAGATCGGATTTGTCGCCTGCCAGTCGGTCGCGCTCGGTTTCCAGTTCGGCCTTGTCCTCATCGGCACGCAGGTTCACCGCCCCAAGCGCGTCGCGCTGGGTCCGCAGCCGGGCAATCTGCTCCTCCAGCGCGGCGATGGGGGTGTCCATGACGACATCGCCAAGCGAGGCCAGCAAGGCTTGCGGCGATTGGTCGGTGTCCTCATGGATGCGGGCGGCGGCAGCCCGAACCGCCTCGGTTGCGGCTTCGGCGCGAGCCTGTCCGGCGGCGCGGTTCTCACGAGCGGCGGCGGCCAGACGTTCGGCCTCGCGCTCGGCGTCCGAGGCCGCCCGCAGCGCAGTTTCGCCGCCACCAAGCGCGGCGCGGGCGCGGTCCAGCCGGGCGCTGGCCTGCGTCTCGGTTGCTGCCAGCGTGCTTCGACGTTCGGCCAATGCGGTGGGTTGTGCCTCGGCTTCGGCCAGTTCGCGGGTCGATGCGTCACGCCGTTCGGCCAATTCTTGTGCGCGGGTGCCGGCCTGTTCCAGACGCAAGCGCCAACCTGATGTTTCCTTGGCGATTTCCTGCAACCGCTTGACCCGTGCCTGACCTTCACGGCGCAGCTCATCCAGTGCGGAACGGCGGGTCATGGTGGCCATGCGGGCGGCCTCGACCCCGGTGCGGGCGTTCTCGACAGCCTCAGCGGCGGCGGCGCGGTCGGGCAGGCTGGCCAGCGTGGATTCGGCCTCGGCCAGACGGTTGCGGGCGTCGCCCGCGTCAGCCTGATGGCGGGCCAACTCTCCCCGCGCGGCTTCAGCCTGCGCCAGCGCCAGTGACTGATCCGATTCGGCGCGGGTGGCGGTGCGGGCGGCATCAGACAATGCGCGCTCAGCTTCACGGCGAGCTTCACGGGCCTGCCTTTCCGCTGCCGAGGCGGCGGACAGGCGGTCCCGCGCGGCTTCATGGGCAGCGATACTGGCCTTGGCACGCGTTTCGGCGCTGGCAGCGGCGTCTTGCGCCTCGGCCAGTTGGTTCACCTTTTGCAGATGCAGCGCAGAGGATGAGGGGGCCTCGCCCGCGCGCAGGTGGAACCCGTCCCAGCGCCACAAATCCCCCTCGGGCGATACCAGCCGCTGTCCCGGCGCAAGCTGCGGCCAGATCGCCGGGGCCTCGGCCGCGTTCACCAGACCGACCTGCGCCATGCGGCGGGTCAGTGCATCCGGTCCCTGCACATGCGGGGCCAGTGCTGTGGCCCCCTTGGGCAGCGGCTGGGTCGCGCCATAGCCGGGCAGAGCCGTCCAGCCGGATTGTCCGTCAGCGGCCAGCCCGGCGGCCAGATCGTCGCCAAGCGCGGCACCAAAGGCGGCTTCATAGCCCTTGCCGACGCGCACCAGATCCAGCAGCGCCTTGCCGCCACGGTCCCCACGCGCGACCAGCTTTTGCAGTGCCGCGACCTCGGCCCGCAAGGCTCCGGCCTCGCCCTCGGCCTCGGCGCGGGTGGTGCGGGCGGCGGCTTCGTCACCTTCCAGTGCGGCGCGGGCCTGTTCGGCAGCGACCAGCGCGGCATCGGTTGCCTCGGAATGGTGCTGTGCGGCCTTATGCGCAGCCTCGGCCTGCGCGACAGATTCTGCTGCGACCTGTCCCTTGGCCTCGGCCTGTGTCACCGCCTCATGTGCCTTGCTGGCGGCGGTTTCGGCGCGGTCGCGCATGGTTCGCAGGTCATTGGCCAGCCGTTCCGCCGACTGGTGCCGGGCGGCGAGGCGGGCGGATTCGTCAGTCAACTCGGCCAGCCGGATTTCCACCTGACGCAGCGCGTCGGCAGCCTCATCCGCTGCGGCCTGCGCCGCGCCTGTGCGGGTGTCGTGGCCGTCATGGGCCTTTTCCAGCCCGGATTTTTCCCAGTCGAGCCGCCCGATCACCTCGCCCGCATCGCGGTTCAGCGCCGCTTCGCGGTCAAGGTCGCGGTCAAGCTGCGCGATCCGCGCGGTCAATTGCTGGATCAAGGCATGAGCGCGGGTTTCGGCCTCATCCAAGGCTTCGCGCTCGACTGTGGCGCGGGACAGAATGGCGGCGGCGATCTGTTCTTCTTCGCGCAGAGGGGGCATCGCGGCCTCGGCCTTTTCGCGGGCGCGTTCGGCATCCTTGGCGGCGCGTTCGGCGGCGCTGGTGGCGGCCCCGGCCTCGCGCAGCGCCAGCGTGGCGGCGGCGCGGGTGGCCTCGGCATCGGACCAGCGGCGATACAGCAGCAACCCTTCGGCCAGCCGCAAGGCGGCGCCGATTTCGCGGTAGCGTGCAGCAGAGCGGGCCTGTCGGGCAAGGCTGGCGGCCTGGGTTGACAGTTGGTCCAGCGTGTCGTCAACGCGCAAGAGGTTCTGCTCGGCCCCGTTCAGCTTCAGCTCGGCCTCATGGCGGCGCTGATAAAGGCCGCTGATCCCGGCAGCTTCTTCCAGAATCCGGCGGCGGTTGCGGGGCTTGGCGTTGATGAGTTCGGAAATCTGGCCCTGCCGGACCAGCGCGGGGGATTGCGCCCCGGTCGAGGCATCCGCGAACAGCATCTGCACATCGCGGGCGCGGACCT
>NZ_JAUNTN010000052.1 GCF_030538695.1 Paracoccus sp. (in: a-proteobacteria) | reverse complement strand
CCCAAGGACTCTTGTTATGAACGAGGGACGAACGGGGGGCAGGTCAGCATCAATTCCGGCAACACCTCCTGCGGGAAGCGGGGTTGCGCCTGCGGCCTCGGCAGCGCCCGGTGCAGCGGTCGGAACCACGCCCGCTACACCCGGCAACGACCCTGTCCTACGCTTCCACGCCGATTGGGTGAACGGGGACAGATACCTGCCCCAGAATGCGATCTCAAACCGCATGGCGGCGGCGCTGCTGAAGGCCGGACTGGTCAGCCGGGAGCGGATGCAGGCGCGGGGTGTGCCCTTCGTGGATGGAGGCCGTTGATGCGCAAACTCTTCACGCCCCGCAATATCGAGGATCGCTTCGAGGAGGCCGCGCTGACGCTGCGCCGCTTGCCCAATCCGCCGGGGTCCGGCCCGAGGGGCTATGGGCGCAGCTGGCCGGAATACGTTCAGGAGGCAAAGCATGCCTATGGCTGGCACGAGGCGCGGATGCGGGTGGTGCCCAACCCCGCCGAGATCCAGCGGATGGAAGAGTGCCTGACCTGGCTGCGCTGGCTGGAGCCCGACGATGCCCGGATCGTCTGGATGCGGGCCGAGGGTTGCCGCTGGAAGCAGGTTTGTTACCGCGTTGGCGTGGTGCGGCAGACCGCGTGGCGGAGATGGGCTGCGGCGCTGGTCACGGTCGCCAACCATCTGAACAAACAGAAGAAACGCCCTCCGAATCAGGGCGCCTCTCGTTCCGCGCCGCAAAACTCTGCGGATGAACCCGCCGCCAAACCGGACAAACCCGGCGCGGGAACGCTGCTGTGACGGGGCCGATGCGTTGAACTTCTGGCGCGACAAAACGCGGGGTTTTGGGGCAGTTTATCCCTAAGATGGCCAGAGGTGAGGGCAGGCGCTGACCGCCGATCCGGGCAAGGATTTGCGACCTTCACCACGCAAGCCCCTTACCCGGATCACCCAGCCCGAGGTCATCCGACTGCGCCGGTCAGAGTATTATCCGAACGAAAGATTATTGCTCTGCCGCGCCAGAACGACCGCCGCCGAGGCCAGCAGTTGCTTTGGTCAGAACGACGATCTGGACAGAAATATTGTGCCAGCCACCCACGGTTGAGGGGCGAAACCCGAGGCGACCCCAGCCCGCCCCCGGCTTTGGTTCCTCCCCGCAAGCGTTGCTATGCGGGGGGCAGAGGCCCGCAAGCCCCCTACGTGAAAAGGTTTTTTCTGGGTTCGCGCCTTGGGTGCGCAGGTGTGCGGCCCGCCAATCTAACACCAGCCGGGCGTTTTGCGCCCGGCTTTTTCATAACCCGGCACTGTCGCACAGAAAGGACCGCCATGCAGATCGAGACGATGCCGCCCGCGCGGCTGGTGCCTTACGCTCGCAATGCCCGCACCCATTCTGACGCGCAGATCGCCCAGATCGCCGCCTCGATCCGCGCGTTCGGTTTTACCAACCCGATCCTGATCGGCAGCGATGATATCATCATCGCGGGCCATGGCCGGCTGATGGCTGCGCAGCAGCTGGGTCTCAGCGAAGTGCCGGTCATCGTGCTGGGCCATCTGAACGAGCCGCAGCGCCGGGCCTTGGTTATCGCGGACAACAAGCTGGCCGAGAATGCGGGCTGGGACGAGGAATTGCTGCGGCTGGAACTCTCTGCCTTGCAGGATGATTTTGACTTTGACCTCGACGTCATCGGTTTCTCTGATGCCGAACTCGAGGCGCTGCTGGGTGCCACGCCTGCGGATATGACCACCGATGGCGAGGATAATATCCCCGACACGCCCACCGATCCGATCAGCCGCCCCGGTGATTTGTGGATCATGGGTCGCCACCGGCTGATCTGCGGCGACAGCACGGTGGCCACGGATGTGGACCGCGCCTTGGGCGGCATCACACCGCATCTGATGGTCACCGACCCGCCTTATGGCGTCGCCTATGACCCCGCCTGGCGCAACAAGGCGGGCGCGTCCTCGACCCGCCGCACCGGCAAGGTGCTGAATGATGACCGGGCCGACTGGCGCGAGGCCTGGGCGCTGTTTCCGGGCGACATCGCCTATGTCTGGCACGGCGCGCTGCACGCGGCGACGGTTGCCGCAAGCCTTGAGGTCAACGGTTTCGCCATCCGCGCGCAGATCATCTGGGCCAAGGACCGGCTGATCCTCAGCCGCGGCGACTATCACTGGCAGCATGAACCCTGCTGGTATGCCGTGCGCAAGACCGGCAAGGGTCACTGGGCGGGGGATCGCAAACAGACAACGCTCTGGCGGATCGCCAACCGCGATCAGGACGCGGAAACGGTGCATGGCACGCAAAAGCCGGTCGAATGCATGCGCCGCCCGATCCTGAACAATTCCAGCCCCGGACAGGCGGTCTATGAGCCGTTCATGGGTTCCGGCACCACGCTGATCGCGGCGGAAAGCTGCGGACGGATTTGTCTGGGGCTGGAACTGAACCCGGCCTATGTCGACGTGGCCGTGGACCGCTGGCAGCAGTTCACCGGCGAGGCGGCAGTGTTGGAGGGCGATGGGCGGACATTCGATGAGGTGAAAGCCGAGCGGAGCGAGGCATGACATGGCTCTACCTCCCACCGGACTGCCTGCCACCGAAGTGCCGAACGCCCGCCTCCTCGGCCTCTCGCTCTGCTCCGGCGCGGGCGGGATCGACCTTGGCCTCATGCTCGCCCTCGGCGGAGACGGCGGTCCCGGATATCGAACTGTGGGCCATGTCGAACGGGAAACCTACGCTGCGGCCATTCTCGTGGCGCGGATGGCGGATGCGGCCCTGGATCAAGCTCCTGTCTGGGACGATGTTGCCACATTCGACGGCCGAGCGTGGCGCGGCTGCGTGGATATCCTCTCTGCGGGCTACCCCTGCCAGCCGTTCAGCGTCGCGGGCAAACGGCGCGGCGCGGATGATCCCCGCCATCTCTGGCCCCATATCGCCCGGATCATCGCGGAATGCGACCCGCCCTTCGTCTTTCTGGAAAATGTCGCCCATCATCTGCGCCTCGGCTTTCCCGAGGTCGCCGGCGGATTGGTCGGCATGGGTTACCGGCTTGCGGCAGGATTGTTTACGGCGGCGGAAGTCGGTGCGCCGCACCGGCGCGAGCGGCTGTTCATCCTCGCTGCCCGCGACGGGGATGCATTGGCCGACCCCGCGCGCCTGCTCGGGCATCCGCTCCAGCGGGGGCAACCGCACGGAGCTGCTGCGGCTCTGGCCGACCCCAAGGGCCAGTGCCAACGAGAACCGGCAGACAAAACCCACGCCCTCGCAGGCGGCGGGTCGGCACGGGATGAATCTGGCGACCGAGGCCGCGCTCTGGCCAACGCCGCAGACCGACAGCTTCCGCAGCCGGGGCGGTGCGCGTCGGAACGAGGCGGGGCTGGACAGGCTGGCGCGGGACTGGCCGACGCCGATGGCCACGGATGGAGCAAAGCCGAGCGGCGGCACCCGTCGCAATGCCGATCTGACAGCGGCGGCGGGAATGTGGATGACACCGACAGCGCGCGATCACAAGGACGGGGCGACCTCGCTGGTGAACACGCCGGTGAACGGGCTGCTTGGCCGCCAGGTCCTGGCGACGCCGCTGGCTGGCAGCGTTTCCTGCGAGACGCGCCGGAGCTTGAACCCGCTGTTCGTCGAGGCGCTGATGGGCTGGCCCACCGGGTGGACCGCCTTCG
>NZ_JAUNTN010000009.1 GCF_030538695.1 Paracoccus sp. (in: a-proteobacteria) | reverse complement strand
AATAAAACCCGCAGACTCTCGTTATAAACGAGGGAACAAAGGGGGGCAGGTCACACCGAGTATGCGATACTCCGCCTCGGACAGCCGACGCTTGCGAACATTGTCTTTCGGCTTTTTGATGCCATGTGCCGGGTTCTACTCTATGATGCCGGCATCGACGGCGCAGGTAAGGATGCCGCCGAGAAGCCCGACGGTTCGAGCGGCAGTCCCGGCGCCGCCACGGACAATGGCCTTACCCCTAAGCTTGTCAGTCTCGACCGAAACCCGAGTTTTGCCAGCTATGATGTCTTTGAGAAGCTTGTTGACGTCGGATTTGGACAAGTCCCTTACCCGGCGATGGCCCAAAAGCGGAACGATGTGCCGGTTGATCCGGCCGGTATCGGTCACAATCGTGCTGTGTCTCTTCGGACGACCGCCTTTCCCCATGATCAGGCCAGCGTTCATGTCATTCAGATAGAGGGTGCAAAGCTCCTTGACCGTAATTGCCTTGCGGTCGAGCTGTTTTTCCTCTGCTGGGTTTTCGCCACGCGCGATCCTGCCAAGCTGCACCTTGGCTTCCTGGCGGGCAAGTTCCGGCGTCCAGACGCCATGCAGGCCGATCGTATAGCGCCGAGAACGCCCGCCCTGGCGGTACTGGATCACATAGCTGCGCTTGCCTGACGTGAAGACGCGGAGTCCGAACCCTGGTAGTTCATCATCCCAGATCACGTAATCACTCGGACGGCTCTCGGCTGCGTCCACAAGCCTTTTTGTCAGCTTAGCCATGGACTTCCTCCATCACATGCCCGACTTCCCGCGTAAGCACCACGTAAGCAGCAGGGCGAAAACCGTGGCGAACAGAAGGATAGGCTTGTCGGCGAAGGAGATCAAACTCCTTTTTATTTACAGTAAGATAGCGTAGCATGGTGTACCCCTTTCGGTAATCGACGGGACTAGTCGTAATCCCTCCGAAGGCAGAGGCCAGAGGTTCGAATCCTCTCGGGCGCGCCATTTTTCACATTAAGCATTTTTTAGAACAGGTTTCGCCGGTTCTGTATCGGCTTTGGTCGATGATCGCTGTCGTGCACTTGTTCCGCAGGTCGCGGGGCGGGGTGGTTTGAACGCTGCTGCACCTGTGATGCGGGCGTCTGGTGACGGGGCAAAGGCCCTTTGTGGCCGGGCGAGAAGTGCTTTTATTGGATCGGCCAAATCCATAAGGTGACATTTGCGATGCGCACAGAAAGAGGATGTCATGGGAACAGAACCGCAGAACGTGCGGGCCGATAATGCGGACGGGCTTGATGGTTTGGGGCAGCTTTCGGCGCTGATAAAGCGTGGTGTGCAGCCGCCGATCGGGCAGACGCTCGATTTTCAACTTGTGGCGATTGAACGTGGTCGGGCGGTGTTTGAAGGTCGGCCATCGGCTGCTGTTTATAACCCTATCGGCTCGGTTCATGGTGGCTATGCTGCGGCATTGCTGGATAGTGCATGTGGCTGTGCCGTGCATTCGCGGCTTGAGGCGCATCAGGGATATACGACGCTTGAACTCAAGGTCGCCTACCATCGGGCGTTAAGTGCTGAAAGTGGCGTGGTTCGGGCGGAAGGGACGGTCGTTTCATTGGGACGCCGCGTCGCTTTTGCAGAGGCCAGGCTGCTGGATGGTGCCGGTCGCTTATGTGCTTCAGCGACCTCAACGCTGTTGGTGTTCGAACTGGATCAGGCCGTGCGGGCCTAAGGCCGAGCGGGGTGTTGGCACCGGACGAAAAGCAGGTCAGCGGCTTTGCATCCGTGCCACCCGCCGGTCCATGATTCTGCGCCACAACGGCGGGATCAGGGCGATGGCACCCATGACCGGCAGGGAATAGGGCAGGATCGGGCGCGGGTGCGCCTCTCGGGACAGGCGCAGCGCCGGATAGGCGCGGGTCGGATGGGCGTGATGGTCGGAATGGCGCGGCGCGTTGACCATCATCAGCGAGGACAGCGGGTGCCTGGCGTCCCAGCTATGCTGTGGGCCGACCGGCTCGGGGCGGCCATCGCGGTTCTGGCGGCGCAGGCCGTAATGCTGAACGTAATCCGACAGCATCAACTGCGCCTGCGCATAAAGGCATAGGGCAACATAGGTCAGGGCGGTGCGTGGTCCAAGGCTGGCAGCGGTCAGGATAATGCAGGCGATCCCGCCGCTGACCCACCAGACATAGGGGTTCATGCGACCAGACCGGGCGGCGCGTGTCTGCTCGGCCACCAGCCCGGCACGGAAAGACCCAATCCACGCGCGGGGAAAGAAGTGCCAGAAGCTTTCCCCCATGCGGGCGGTGTTAGGGTCGTTGTCGGTGGCGACATGGATGTGATGCACCAGCCGGTGTGCGCTGGTGTGATGGCCGAACAGCAGGCTGACATAAGTCCCCGCGCCAAGCCGGAACAGCGCCCGATGGCTGCGGTGGATCAGCTCATGCGCTGTCGCGTTGGATACCTGCCCGAAATACATGCCGCTGGCAAGAAACAGCGCGATGCGCTCGGGGGTGGTCAGGGCGTCGCTGGCGAAGGCGCGCAGTGCCACAATCAGCAGGGCGAAATGCGCCGCTGCGATCAGGCACAGGGCGGTATCGGACAGGGGGAAATCCTCGGTTTCGGCATCAGGAAAGCCGCGGGCGATCAGCGTATCGGCGGTCTGACTGACCCCGGCGATCCACAGAAAACCCAGCCACAAGGGCCAGCCCCCACCGCTGCCAAGGATCAGCAGAACGGCAGGTAACAGCGCAACGGCGGCAAAGGCACGGGCCTGCGGGGCTTTGGAAAAGATGCGGTCCATGACGGGATTATAGCTGCGCTTTGGACCGGGGAACAGCGGCGGATACGGATTCCCGCCGCATGGGGTTTTCCTTGGTCGGGCGAAGGCTTAGGTATCAGGCAGCAACATCCGGGGGTGGCCTATGTCGTTTTTCTCAAAGCTCAAGCAACGGCTGACACGCTCGTCCTCGAAGATCGGGGCCGGGCTGGAAGATCTGGTCGGCCATGAGGCTGCGCCTGAGGCGGCTCCCGCGCCTTCGCCAGATCAGGGGTTGGTGCCGCCGCCTGCGCCGGGGGCTGCGCCTGCGCCGGTGTTGATGCCCGCTGATCCTGCCCCCGTATCCGCTCCCGCATCCGCGCCTGAACCCGCGCCGCGCCCCGGCATGTTGGGTCGCCTGTTCGGGCGTGACAGCGGCGAGCCTCGGCGCGAGCTGGACGACGACATGCTGGAAGAGTTGGAGGATATGCTGGTTCAGGCCGACATGGGCGTGGAAACCGCCCTGCGCGTGACCGCCAATATCGCTGAAGGCCGCATGGGCCGCCGGATTTCCGCCACCGAATTGAAACAGGCGCTGGCCGATGAGATCACCCGGATCATGTCCCCGGTGGCCAAGCCGCTGCCGCTTTACGCCAAGCGCCCGCAGGTGGTGCTGGTTGTGGGGGTGAATGGCTCGGGCAAGACGACGACCATTGGCAAGCTGGCCAGCCAGCTCAAAGCGGCAGGCAAGAATGTGGTGATCGCGGCGGGCGATACGTTCCGCGCGGCTGCGGTGGAACAGTTGCAGGTCTGGGGGCAACGCGCCGGGGTGCCGGTGCTGGTCGCCGCGCAGGGCAGCGACCCCGCCAGTCTTGCCTATGACGCGATGGTGCGGGCCGAGGCCGATGGCGCGGACCTGCTGATGATCGACACCGCGGGCCGGTTGCAGAACCGTGCCGATCTGATGGAGGAGCTGGCCAAGATTGTCCGCGTTATCCGCAAGCGCGACGAGACTGCGCCACATAACACCCTGTTGGTGCTGGATGCGACGACCGGGCAGAACGCGCTGTCGCAGGTCGAGACCTTTCAGAAACTGGCCGATGTCTCGGGCTTGGTGATGACCAAGCTGGACGGCACCGCGCGGGGCGGGGTGCTGGTGGCGCTGGCCGATCGGTTTGGCCTGCCCATTCACGCGATTGGCGTTGGTGAGCAAATCGACGATCTGGACGCCTTCGATCCGCGCGAATTTGCCGAGGCGTTGGTTGGGATCGGGGCTGAAACGGGGCGTTAAAGCCCCAGCAGCCGGGCGAAACCGTCGATTTCAGCCGCATTTCCCGCGCGCTGGCTGGCAAACAGCGTTGCTTGCGACCGCAGCATCGGTTCCCCGATGATTTTCAGGTGGTTGGCCCGCAGCGTTTCACCTGAAGACGTGATGTCGGCAATCGCCTCTGCGGTCAGGTTGGCGACCGTGCCTTCGGTCGCGCCCTGACTGTCAACCAGTTGATAATCCGCGACCTCATGTGTGGACAGCCATGCCCGCACCAGCCGGTGATATTTCGTCGCCACGCGCAGGCGGAAACCATGTTTGGCCCGGAAATCACGGGCAATAGCGGCGAAATCGTCCAGATCGACGCAATCGGTCCAGCAATCCGGCACCGCCAGGATCAGATCGGCATGGCCAAACCCCATCGGTGCCAGCTCGCGGACATGGCTTTGCCAGCCAGCCAGCTTTTCGCGCACCAGATCGGTGCCGGTCACGCCCAAATGGATGCGCCCGGCAGCCAGTTCGCGCGGGATTTCCCCCGCCGACAGCAGCACCAATGCAACGCCATCCGCGCCCTCGACCCGGCCTGCATATTCGCGGTCTGATCCGGCGCGGGACAGGCGCACGCCACGGGCGGCGAACCAGTCGAAGGTCTGTTCCATCAGCCGGCCCTTGGACGGCACCCCCAGTTTAATCATGCCGCGCCCTCCAGTTCCGCGACCATGCCGGGGCGGATGATGCCGCCGACTGCCGGGATTTCGCGCCCGCCACCAAGCACGCGGGTCAGCGCGTCATAACGCCCGCCCGAGGCCACCGGCGGCAGGTCCGCACGTCCCGGCACGGTAAAGGCAAAGGTCATGCCGTCGTAATATTCCATCGTCTGCCGCCCGTGGCTGGCGTCAAAACGGATCATCGCCGGATCAATTCCCTGCGCAGCCAGCAGGTCCAGCCGTGCCGCAAGCCGGTCGGTGGCCTCATGGATCGCAGGGATTTCGGTGGCAAGCATACGCAATTGCTCCAGTGCCAGCGGGGCAGGGGCATTGACCGCGAACAGCCGGTCGAGGCGGGCGGCCCATGCCGGGGCCAGCGGCGGCTCAAGCTGATCCTGCGTGCGGCGGGTCAGGCGGGCCTGCATCTCGGCTTCGCTGCGCAGCCCGGTCCAGGGCGCTGCGCTGGTTTGCGGTGCGGTCGCGCTTTGCGGATGGGTCCAGCGGTCCAGAAGCCGGGCGAAACGACCAGGCCGCCAGATATGATGCAGCAACGCCTGACGCCGGGTCTCGCTGGTCGGCAGCGCCCGGATTGCATCCAGCAGCAGGTCCATATCCCCCATCGTCGCATCCAGCCGCAAGGGTGACAGCAGCCGGTGGAACAGGGCGAAAACCTCAGTATCCGCCGCCGGATCGCGGCTGAAAAGCTCGAATCCCACTTGCAGGTATTCGTTGTCGCGCGGGTTCTCGGGCAGGGTCTCGCCCGCGTCCTGTTTGCGGAACACCTCACCCAGATAGCAGTAGCGCGCGGGTTCCGCGCCATTGGCCATATGCATCTGAACCACCGGAACCGTAAAATCCGGGCGCAACATGACCTCGCCCCGGATCGGGTCGCTGGTGACATAGGCACGGGCGCGGATATCCTCGCCGTAAAGGTCCAGCAACGTATCGGCGGGCAATAGCATATCGGGCGCAACCTCGACCGCGCCAGCCTGACGAAAGGCGGTCAGAAGGCGCTGGCCGACGGCCTGCTTCGCGGCTTTGGCGGTCATGTGTCCAGCCCGTGACGCGCCAGCAGGCGGCGGGTTTCCCGCACCAGATCGGCCAGCGGCACCTCGGTCTGCGCGGGTTGCGATTTCCATTCCTCATGGCTGACCTCGGCGGCGAGTTTCGCTCCAAGGATCAGGTCTTTCAATTGCACAACGCCGCGGGCGGCCTCATCCGCGCCTTGGATGATGGCCACGGGGGCCGCGCGTTTGTCGGCGTATTTCAACTGGTTGCCAAAGTTTTTGGGGTTGCCGAGATAGACTTCGGCGCGGATACCAGCCTGCCGCAGCGTAGCGGCCATCACCTGATAATCGCCCATACGGTTGCGGTCCATGACGGTAACGACCACCGGGCCGGAGCTGTCTGCCCCCGCCAGCCCCTTTTCCCGCAGGGCTGCCAGCAGCCGGTCAACGCCGATGCTGACCCCGGTTGCGGGGACTTTCTGGCCGGTAAAGCGTTCCACCAAGCCATCATAACGCCCGCCGCCCGCGACGCTGCCGAACTGGCGCTTGCGGCCCTTGTCGTCGAGGATTTCAAAGGTCAGCTCGGCCTCGAACACCGGGCCGGTGTAATAGCCAAGCCCACGCACAACCGAGGGGTCGATCACCACGCGGTCGGGACCAAGCCCCAGCGCGGTCAGCAGGGTGGCAATCTCTGCCAATTCATTCACGCCTTCGGCGCCGATCGCGGATGTGCCGATGGCCGCGCGCAGATTGGTCAGTGTTTCCGCGTTATCCGCGCCTTTCGAGGTCAAAAAGGCAATCACCGGGTCAGCCTGTTCCGGGGCCAGACCCACGCCGTCGATAAACGCCCCCGAGGCGTCCTTGCGGCCGGTGGTCAGCAATTCCCGCACACCGGCTTCGCCCACCTTGTCGAACTTGTCGATGGTGCGCAGCACATCGGCGGCCTGTATTTCGTCGGCGACGCCCATCGCCTCCAGCACGCCATTCAGCACCTTGCGGTCATTGACCCGCACCAGATAATCGCCGCGAGTGATCCCTGCGGCCTCTAACGCTTCGGCCAGCATGGCGATGATTTCGGCGTCGGCGGCGATGCTGGCCGCGCCAACCGTATCGGCATCGCATTGATAAAACTGACGGAAGCGGCCCGGCCCCGGCTTTTCATTGCGCCAGACCGGCCCCATCGCATAACGCCGGTAAGGCGCGGGCAGGTCATTGCGATATTGCGCCGCGACGCGGGCCAGAGGCGCGGTCATGTCATAGCGCAGTGCCAGCCAGTCACCACGACCGCCGCCGGGAACGTCCTCCTCCTGCCAGGCGAAAACGCCAGCGTTGGGGCGGTCCACATCGGGCAGGAACTTGCCCAAAGCCTCGACCGTCTCGACCGCGCTGGTTTCCAGCGGATCAAAGCCGAAACGATGGTAAACGGCGGCAATCCGGTCCAGCATGGCCTTGCGTTCGGTCACATCTGCGCCGAAATAATCACGGAACCCCTTGGGCGTTTCGGCCTTGGGGCGGGGTTGTTTCTTTTCCTTGGACATCGCGCGGCCTTTGGCTGGTTGCGCCAAGGGCTTAGCGGAAGGCGGCGAAATGGACAAGATGAGTGACAGGCAGGAAGCGGTCGAAATCCGTATGGCCGAGTTGATCCGCATGGTCGAGGATCTGTCGGATGTGGTGGCGCGTCAGGATGCCGAGATCCGTCGCCTGTCGCGCCATGTCGGCCTGCTGATGGAGCGTGAGGCCGAACGTGAGGCGGATGCCGGAACTATCCCGCTGGCCGATCAGCGCCCGCCGCATTGGTGAGCGGAGGGGGAGAGGGGCTGATGCTATTGGGACGCTATTATCTTGTCTGTTGTCACCTTCCTCACCAGAAGTAGTCCACCAGACTATTTTCTGGGTGCTCCTTAGCTAGTTGAAGCAGAATTATTCTGCCGCTGTCGATGAGCCTTCGACCGGGCCGAGCGTGTGTTCGACGGGGCGATAGCCGGTCTGGTCCTGTTGCGCCTCCATATCGCCGGACAGGCGATCTTGCTTCATGCGGAAGCCGCGCTGAAGCTGGTCGAATGGGGCCACCGGATAATCGCCCGAGAAGCAGGCGTCGCAATATTGCGGGCAGGCGTTGTTGCGGCCCTTGGCCTGACCGGCGGCGCGATACAGCCCGTCCAGTGAGACGAAGGCCAGCGAATCGACGCCGATCCAGTCGCGCATTTCATCGGTGGACATTTGCGCCGCCAGCAGCTTGTCGCGGTCGGGCGTGTCCACGCCGTAGAAACAGGGCCATGCGGTCGGGGGACTGGCGATACGGAAATGCACCTCGGCGGCGCCCGCGTCCATAATCATGTCCTTGATCTTGCGGCTGGTGGTGCCGCGCACGACGGAATCATCGACCAGAACCACGCGCTTGCCCTTTATCAGGGCGCGGTTGACGTTCAGTTTGAGGCGGACCCCCATGTTGCGGATCTGCTCGGTCGGTTCGATGAAGGTGCGGCCCATATATTGATTGCGGATGATCCCCATACCGTAGGGGATACCCGATTCATGGGCATAACCGATGGCTGCCGGGGTGCCGCTGTCGGGGACGGGGCAGACCAGATCAGCCTCGATCGGGGCTTCACGGGCCAGCTCGACGCCGATCTGGCGGCGGGTTTCATAGACCGAGCGCCCGTCGATGATGGAATCCGGGCGGCTGAAATAGACATGCTCAAAGATGCAAAAGCGCGAATTATGCTGGCCAAAAGGGCGCGAACTTTCGACATGGCCTTTTGAGATCACGACCATTTCGCCGGGGGCGATGTCGCGCACGAATTCGGCCCCGATGATGTCCAACGCGCAGGTTTCCGAGGCGAGCGCAAAGCCGTCATCACCGATCTTGCCCAACACCAGCGGCCGCACGCCAAGCGGGTCGCGCACACCGATCAGCTTGGTGCGGGTCATGGCAATGACGCTGAAGGCGCCCTCGATACGGCGCAGGGCATCCTTCATCCGCTCGGGGATCGACCGCTGGATCGAGCGGGCCATCAGGTGAATGATACATTCCGAATCGCTGCCCGACTGGAAGATGCTGCCGCGCTCAATCAACTCGCGGCGCAGGGCGGCGGCATTGGTGATATTGCCGTTATGCGCGATGGCGCAGCCCCCCATGCTGAACTCGCCAAAGAAGGGCTGCACGTCGCGGATTGCCGCGCCCTTGGCCCCGGCTGTGGAATAGCGCACATGGCCGATGGCCAGTGGGCCGGGCAGGGTCTCCATCAGCGAGGCTTTGGTGAAATTGTCACGGACATAGCCGAAGCGATGGGCGCTGTTGAACCCGTGTTCGGCATCATGGGCGATGATGCCCCCGGCCTCTTGCCCGCGATGTTGCAGCGCGTGCAGACCGAGTGCGACGAAATTGGCGGCGTCGGACACGCCGATCACGCCAAAGACGCCACATTCCTCGTGCAGGCTGTCGGCGTCGAACGGGTCTGCGATGAAGGGACGGGTCATCGTATCTGGCCTTTCGGCTGGCTGGAGGAGATAAGGCCCATGTAACCCCCGCAGCGGATAAAGTCACGCCCCGGCGGTGGCTGCCGGGGCGTTTTCTGTCACGGGACCGTTACATCATCGCAACGACCGGGTTCAGTTGGTCGTCAGTGCTGCCGTCGTCGTGCCGGGCTGGCAATGCGCGACAAGCTGGTTGTAACGCTGGATCACCCAGTCGGGGACGTTCTGCGGCACCTCGCGGTTCATTTCGCCGGTCATTTGCGCAAAAATCTGGGCCGAACGCGAGTCATCCACCTGCGCGACGCCTTCGCCGCCCATCACCCGATCATAGACGATGAAGGCCAGCGCAACCAGCAGCGCGCCGCGTGCCACACCGAACAGAAAGCCCATGCCCTGATCTATGCCGCCAAGGGCCGAACGCTGCACCACGCCGGAAAACAGCGGGGTAATGATCGAGAACACCACCAACCCCAGCGCAAAGACCACGGCAAAGGCGGCAATCGTTGCCAATTCGCAATTGTCGTTCAGAAAACGATCCAGCATTGGCAGTTGCGCGACCATCGGTCGGACCGTGGGGGCGAAAAGAAAGGCGATAACCGCCGCGCCGATCCAGCCGAGAATCGCCAGTGATTCGCGCACGAAGCCCCGCGCATAGGCCAAGATGGCTGACAGGATGATAACAGCGGCAACAACGCCGTCGATAATGGTAAATCCGTCCATAGAACTGTCCCGTATGTCCCTGTTTCTACGCGCTTCTGGGGTGCTTTACCCGGCGCCGAATGTCTCGCCCACGAAACGCGTCAGATCGCCCATTCGATCCAGCCGCATCCCTTCGTTGCCCTCGACTTTCTGCGCGTCAGGCATGATTGCGCGTGAAAAACCAAGTTTTTGCGCCTCTTTCAACCTGTTTTCCGCCTGAGCGACCGGGCGCAATGCCGCCGAGAGCGAGATTTCACCGAAAAGCACCGCTTCGGCGGGCAGGGCGGTGTCCTCGCGGGCGGATAACAGCGCCCCGGCGATGGCCAGATCAGCGGCGGGTTCGCTGACCCGCATCCCGCCAGCGACGTTCAGGAACACGTCCAGCCCGGCAAAGGGGATGCCGCAGCGGCTTTCCAGCACTGCCAGAATGGTGCTGACCCGGCCCGAATCAAGGCCGACCACGGTGCGCCGGGGGCTTGCCAGTGTCGAAGGCGCGACCAGCGCCTGAATCTCGGTCAGGACCGGGCGGGTGCCTTCGATGCCCGCGAAAACCGCCGATCCGGGGACGGGCTGGCCGCGTTCGGACAGGAACAGCGCCGAGGGGTTGGCGACTTCGGCCAGACCGGCGCCGGTCATCTCGAACACGCCGATCTCATCTGCGGGGCCAAAGCGGTTCTTGACGCTGCGCAGCAGGCGGAACTGATGGCCGCGCTCGCCCTCGAAATACAGGACGGTATCGACCATATGTTCCACAACGCGCGGCCCGGCGATCTGCCCGTCCTTGGTGACATGGCCGACCAGCACCACGGCCACGCCGCTGCGCTTGGCAAAGGTCGTCAGCTCATGTGCGGCCGAGCGCACCTGCGCGACGCTGCCCGGCGCAGCCTCGACCGTATCGGCCCAAAGCGTCTGGATCGAATCAATAATGGCGATGTCAGGGCGCTCACGCTCCAGCGTGGTCAGGATGTCACGCAGGGCGGTGGCCGCGCCAAGCTGCACGGGGGCATCCGACAGCCCCAACCGCTGCGCCCGCATCTTGACCTGTGCCGTGGCCTCCTCGCCGCTGATATAGATGGCGGACATGCCGCGGCGGGCAAAAGCGGCGGCACCTTGCAGCAGCAGCGTGGATTTGCCGATGCCCGGATCGCCGCCGACCAGAATCGCGCTGCCCGGCACCAGCCCGCCGCCAAGCACGCGGTCCAGCTCGTCCATGCCCGAGCGGCTGCGCGGTGGTGGTGGCTCGCTGGTCGAAAGCCCCGACAGTGGCACGGCCTTGCCCTTGGCTGCCCCCAGCGTTTTGCCCGCCGGGCCGTGGGACAGGGGGGCTTCTTCGATGATGGTATTCCATTCACCGCAGGCATCGCAGCGCCCCGCCCATTTGCGATGGCTGGCACCGCAGGCGGTGCAGGTAAAGGCGGTAACGGGCTTGGCCATGGTATCCTTTCACGTTTTGCCCCTGATAACAGGCCCGTCAGAGCGGTGCCAGCGGGCTTGCGCTTTTGTCCCGCAGCGGTCAGTTTGCCGCGACCGCAAGAGGCCCCCAAATGTCCACACCCGCGCCCTTTTCCCGATATGAGTTCCTGATCGCATGGCGATACCTGCGCGCCCGCCGGGCCGAAGGGGGTGTCAGCGTGATGACATGGATCAGCCTGATTGGCATTGCGCTTGGCGTCATGGCGCTGATCGCCACGCTGGCGGTGCGGGCAGGGTTTCGGGCCGAGTTCGTGGATACGATCCTTGGCGCCAACGCTCATGCGACCGTCTATCTGCCGCCGCAAGAGATCGCGCCCGGCGTCGTCGTGCCTGGGCGGATCAGCGATTATGACCAGATGGCCGCGCGGCTGGCCGCCGTTCCGGGCGTGACCCATGCCACGCCGGTGGTGCGCGGGCAGGTAATGGCAACGAACGGTGATGCTTCTGGTGTGGCCGAGATTTTCGGCCTGACGCGGGAATCGTTGTCGGATCTGCCGCGTATCGTTGATCCGGCGACCGGGCAGGGCAGTCTTGACGATTTCGACAGCGGCATTGCCATGGGGGCCGGTCTGGCCCGCACGCTTGGGGTGGGCGTGGGCGACCCGGTGCGGTTGATCTCGCCCAATGGGGCGCGCACGCCGATGGGAGTGACACCGCGGGTCAATGCCTATCCGGTGACTTATATTTTCAGCGCCGGGCGTTACGATATTGACCAGACAAGGGTTTATATGCCGCTGGCCGAGGCGCAATCCTATCTGAACCGCGAAGGTGTCGCGGATGAGGTGCAGGTTTTTGTCACCGACCCCGAGAATGTCCAGCGCCTGATCCTGCCCCTGATGCAGACGGCGGGGGAAGGTGCGATGGTCTGGACATGGCGCGACGGTGCCGGGTCGTTCCTTGCTGCGCTGGATATGGAGGATGACGTGATGTTCGTGATCCTGTCGGTGCTGGTGCTGATCGCCTCGATGAATATCGTCTCGGGGCTGGTGATGCTGGTCAAGAACAAGGGGCGCGACATTGGCATTTTGCGGACCATGGGCCTGACCGAAGGCGCGGTCATGCGGGTATTTTTCCTGTGCGGCGCCTTTACCGGGGTGATCGGAACCATCGCCGGGGTGGTGCTTGGCGTGGCGCTGGCGCTGAATGTCGATAATATCATGGCGGCGCTGAATGCGCTGACCAACGGCGGCGCGTGGCAACCTGAGGTGCGCGGCATCTATCGCCTGTCGGCCGAGTTGCGGGCGTGGGATATTTTCCGCGCTGTCAGTCTGTCGCTGGGGCTGGCCTTTATTATCACCCTGTTTCCGGCCCGTCGCGCGGCGCGGATGAACCCGGTTGAGGCCCTGCGCTATGAGTGACACGCTGATCCTTGAGGCCATCTCAAAGACCTATGGCCGCGATACGGCTGCCCCGGTCGAGGTGCTGCGCGATTTGTCCCTGACTGTCGCGCGGGGTGAAGTGGTGGCGCTGGTCGCGCCTTCGGGGGCCGGAAAATCGACGCTGCTGCATATCGCCGGGCTGCTGGACACGCCGGATTCGGGCCGGATCGTGGTAAATGGCCGCGACATGACCGGGCAGAGCGACCGCGCCCGGACTGAGGCGCGGCGGCAGGATTTGGGCTTTATATATCAGTTCCACCACCTGTTGCCCGAGTTCTCGGCGGCCGAGAACATTATCCTGCCGCAGCTTGCGAATGGCGTGGCGCAAACTGCTGCCCGTGACCGGGCCTTGATGCTGCTGGACCGGGTGGGGCTGTCGGCCCGCGCCGATCATCGCCCCGCCGCGCTGTCGGGGGGCGAGCAACAGCGGGTGGCTTTCTGCCGGGCTTTGGCGAACCAGCCCGCGCTGTTGCTGGCGGATGAGCCGACCGGCAATCTGGACCCCGAGACATCCGACCGGGTGTTCGCGGTGCTGATGGATCTGGTACGTGAAACCGGGCTTTCGGCGCTGATTGCCACCCACAACCACGACCTTGCTGCCCGGATGGACCGGGTGATCGGGCTTGGCTGACTTGCCTGTTGGGCGGATCGCAGGCAGAAACAGACAAACGCAATGGAGGGATTTGCGATGAAACCGACGATCTGGCTGGGCGCTGCTGCCGCGGCAAGTCTTCTGGCCGCCTGCACGCCCGAGCCACAGCCTTCGGCGCGGAACGATTTTCTGCAATATTGCGCAAGCTGTCACGGCGATAGCGGCAAGGGCAACGGCCCTGCGGCGGCTGCCATGAACCCGCAACCCAGCGACCTGACCCGGATCGCCGCGCGGCATCAGGGCCATTTCCCGAAATTGCAGATGTTCGAGCGCGTGAACGGCTATACCATGGGCGCGACGGACAGCCATATGCCGGCCTTCGGCGACCTGCTGGACGGTCCCACGATCAGCTATGATCCGGGTGACGGCAATCCGACCCCAATGCCCGCCCGCATGGTGGCGCTGGTGGAATATCTGCAAACGATCCAGCAGTAAGCGCAACAGGTGCAGCACGGCCCAAAGCCGTGCTGTCATTGCACCTGTATCCAGCCATCGAATCATCGCAACCCCGCGTCTTTCCAGCAGGGTAGCGCGAAGGATTTAAGATCCGGTTAAGAGCGTTGCCTAAACATCCAGCTCCTCAACGAATTGGGCGTTTTCGCTGATATACTGAAAGCGCAGCTCGGGCTTTTTGCCCATCAGGCGTTCGACCAGATCGGCGGTTTCTCCGCCTGAATCCTCGTCGATGCCAATGCGGATCAGCTTGCGGCTGGCAGGGTCCATGGTGGTATCTTTCAGGTCTTTTGCGTCCATTTCGCCCAAGCCCTTGAACCGTTGCACGTCGATTTTACCGCGCCCGCCGAGACCTTTTTCCAGCATCAGGTCTTTTTCGGCGTCATCGGCAACGTAAATCCGATGCGCACCCTGCGTCAGCCGGTAAAGCGGCGGGCAGGCCAGATACAGGTGGCCCTTGTCGATCAGCGGGCGCATCTGGGTAAAGAAAAACGTCATCAGCAGGCTGGCGATATGGGCGCCGTCTACATCGGCGTCGGTCATAATGATCACTTTGTCATAGCGCAGGTCGTCGATGTTGAAACGTGTCCCCATGCTGACGCCAAGAGCCTGACAAAGATCGTTGATTTCCTGATTCTGTCCCATTTTCGAGCTGGCCGCGCCAAGCACGTTCAGGATTTTCCCTTTCAGCGGCAAGAGCGCCTGTGTCCGGCGGTCGCGGGCCTGTTTGGCGCTGCCACCGGCCGAGTCGCCCTCGACAATGAACAGCTCCGTGCCGTCGCGGTTGGTCGCGCTGCAATCGACCAGCTTGCCGGGCAGGCGCAGTTTCTTGGTTGCGGTTTTGCGGGCGGTTTCCTTTTCCTGACGGCGGCGCAGGCGTTCCTCGGCGCGCAGCACCAGAAAGTCCAGAATGGCCCCGGCCGATTTCGTATCCGCCGCCAGCCAGTTGTCGAAATGATCGCGCACGGCGCCTTCGACCAGCCGTTGCGCCTCGACCGTGGCCAGCCGGTCCTTGGTCTGGCCGACGAACTCGGGTTCGCGGATAAAGCAGGACACCAAGGCGCAACCGCCGGTCAGCAGGTCGTCGCGGGTGATATTGGCGGCTTTTTTGTTGTTCACCAGTTCGCCATAGGCGCGAATGCCTTTCAGGATTGCCGACCAGAAGCCCGCCTCATGGGTTCCGCCTTCGGGGGTCGGCACGGTATTGCAATAGGACTGGATGAAGCCGTCACGCGAAGGCGTCCAGTTGATCGCCCATTCGACCTTGCCGGGGCGGTCAAACTTTTCCTGAAAGCTGACCAGACCGGCAAAGGGGCGGTCAGCATAGGTGCTGGCGCCTTCCAGTGTCTCGGTCAGGTAATCCGACAGGCCGCCGGGGAAATGGAAGGTCGCCTCTTGCGGGGTGTCGCCGTCCTCCAGCGCAGATTTCCAGCGAATTTCCACGCCGCTGAACAGGTAAGCCTTGGATTTCACCATTTTCAGCAGCCGCGAGGGGCGGAAACGGTGATGGCCGAAGATTTGCTCATCGGCGTGAAAAAATACACTTGTGCCGCGCCGGTTCGGGGCCGGGCCGACCTTTTCTACCGGACCAAGCGGCACGCCACGGCTAAAGGACTGACGCCACAATTCGCGGTTCCGCGCCACCTCGACCACCATCGAATCGGACAGCGCGTTCACCACTGAAGCCCCCACGCCATGCAGCCCGCCCGAGGTCTCATAGGCATCGCCCGAGAACTTGCCCCCCGCGTGCAGGGTGCAGAGGATAACCTCCAGCGCGGATTTGCCAGGAAACTTGGGATGCGGGTCGATGGGAATACCACGGCCGTTGTCGCGGATGGTCACGGACTGGCCGTCGTGCAATTCGACCTCGATCCGTGTGGCGTGACCGGCGACGGCCTCGTCCATGGCGTTGTCGAGGATTTCCGCTACCATATGATGCAACGCCCGTTCGTCGGTGCCGCCGATATACATGCCGGGGCGCTTGCGGACAGGCTCCAGCCCCTCCAGCACCTCGATGGAAGCGGCGGAATAATCGCCCGACTCGGCGGCGGAAAGAAGGTCGTCGGCCATGAAACTGCTCTCTGTTTGGTTGGGGGCTTATCGCATGAGCGGGCAGGGGCGGGCAAGCGCCCGAGCGTTCAGGCGCGATCCCGCAGCCAGTCAGACAGGACGCCGTCGTCGATCACGCCTTGCGCGAGAGCGATGATTTTCTGGCCGGTTTCTTCAACGGGCCATGAAAGTTCTACGCCATTCAGGGCCAACACCATATCCATGGACTGATGTGCAGTGCGCTTGTTGGTATCATCAAGGCAATGTCCGCGTGCAATCGCCATCGCATATAATGCGGCAAGGTCGAAAACATCGTTTACCATGCCATAGGCGATATGGTTGCCCACTCGGGCCAAGGACGGGACATGGCGGCATCCTTTCTTGGTGCCACCATGTTGTGTGTTCAATGTCATTCTGGCTCGACCAGCCGTGCGACCCACATCTTCTGAAACGCCGGGCGGGCCTGACAATCGGCCAGCCAGCTTTGCAGGGCCGGGAATTGCGCCATCAGCGGGCCATAGCCCTGCGCATAGCGGATCACCTCGGCCATGTTGATGTCGGCCACGGTAAAGCGGCCGCCGACCAGATGGCCGTGGCGGGACAGGTGATCTTCGACCACCTGCAAGGGGCGGATCAGCCGCTCGGCGGCATTGGCGACCAGTGCCTGATCCTCGCCCTTTTGCACCTGTCCGTGCTTGTGCAGAAACAGGATGGTCAGGGCATCGGGTTCAATCGCGGTGACGGCATAGAAGGACCACTGATCCATCAGCGCTTGTTCGGCCATATCGGCGGGGCCAAAGGGCAGCCCGTGTTTGCGGGCCAGATGCAGGGTGCAGGCCATGCTTTCCGACAGCACCAGCCCGTCATCCTCGATAACCGGCACCGCACCGGCAGGCGATAGCCGCAGGAATGAGGCAGAGCGCGTGTTCAGTGCTGCCCCCGGCGCATCGGGGTCAGCCAGCCGGTAAGCCTGAATCACCGGGATCTGCTCGAACGGCAGGCCGATTTCGTGACACAGCCAGATAATGCGCGAGGCGCGGGATCGGGTGACACCATGAATTTTCAGCATGAGGGGCCTTTCTGCCGGTTTCTTCAGCAGGTTACGCGCGGATTTTGGAAAGGAAAAGTGCCGGGTTTGATCCTGCGCAATGCGGATCATGCAGGCATTTGATACATTTAACCATATTCAGATGAAAGGAACGCGCATGATGAATGAACTGCCCTCTGCCGCTTCGGAAACGCCGGTTGATGACACGGTCGCGGCTGAAACCTCTGCTGTGCCGGTAACGGATGCCGCACCTGCTCCGGCCAAGGCCGTTTCGGATACAGCAGCCGTCGGGCCGCGTGTTTTCCCGACGCCGACCCCGGATCAGGTCCGGGCGGCCTTTGAATCCGGGAAATATCCCTATCCGCGTAAAATGGCGCGTCGTCCCTATGAGGTTGAAAAGGCGCAGCTTCAGGCCGAGTTGCTGAAGGTCCAGAAATGGGCGCAGGACACCGGCCAGCGGTTCGTGATTCTGTTCGAAGGCCGCGATGCGGCGGGCAAGGGCGGCACGATCAAGCGTTATACAGAACACCTGAACCCGCGTTTCGCCCGTGTCGTGGCGCTGAACAAGCCCACCGACGAGGAACGTGGCCAGTGGTATTTTCAACGCTATATCAACCACCTGCCGACCAGCGGCGAGATGACCTTTTTCGACCGCTCATGGTATAACCGTGCCGGGGTCGAGCGGGTGATGAACTTCTGCACGCCGTCGGAATATATGGAGTTCATGCGTCAGACCCCCGAACTGGAACGGATGTTGGTCCGCAGCGGTATCCGCATGTATAAATACTGGTTCAGCGTGACCCGCGAAGAACAGCGCCGCCGCTTCAAAGAGCGCGAAACCGACCCGCTGAAACGCTGGAAGCTGTCGCCGATCGACCTCGCCAGCCTTGATAAGTGGGACGACTATACCGAGGCGAAAGAGGCGATGTTCTTTTACACCGACACCGCCGATTCACCTTGGGTCATCGTGAAATCCAACGATAAAAAGCGGGCGCGGCTGAACTGCATGAAGCACTTCCTGAACTCGCTGGATTACCCGGATAAAGACCCGCTGATCGCAACCGCGCCTGATCCGCTGATCGTCGGTCATGCCAGCCATGTGATCCATAATTCCGATCATATCCTTGGCGCATCGCTGCATCCGGTGATGCGGGCGAAATAAGGAAAGGGGCGCAATCGCGCCCCTTTTCAGTAACCCATGTCGTGCAGGATACGCGCTGCCTCATCCTTGCAGGGGGCCAGTGGGGTGCGGGCTTCGCCGGGGAAAAACCGGCCCCGGATGGCGGTTGGCATCGGCTGAGGTTCCGCAATCACCACGCGCGGGCCAAGTTTGGCGGATTCTGCCTGCCAGGATCGTGCCAGCGCCATCTGCCCGGCTTTGGTTGCGCCATAAGCGCCGAAATAGGGCTGGCCACCGCGCGGATCATCAAAGAACAGGGCCGTGCCCTGCCGCGCCTGTAACAGCGGTCCGATCATCCCGATCAACCCGCGCGTGGCGTCCATATTGACGGCAAAGCATTTGCCCCAATCCTTGTCGTCGATATGTCCGGCGGGGGTCAGCGGCGCGGCATGAATGGCGGCGTGAACCCACAGGTCCAGCCCGCCCCAGCGCTGGCGCACGGCCTGCGCCAATTGTCCCATGGCCTCGGGGATGGAGACATCCATCGGGGCCAGCGTCGCGCCTTCGCCACCGGCTGCACGGATGCGGTCGTCCAGCTCCTCCAATGCGCCGGTGGTGCGTGCCACGGCCAGCACATGCCAGCCCTTTGCGCCAAGGGCCTCGGCAATCGCTGCGCCAAGCCCGCGAGATGCCCCGGTTACAAGGGCGATTTTTTGCGTGTTCTGTTCCATCTGGCTTCCTTGCCACCCGGTCTGCGCCCCCGCAAGAGGAAAGGCTGTCGCACATAGGAAAGGCCCCCGAAAGGGGGCCTTGATCCGGTTCGCGCTGGCTTATCGCTTGGCGACATCCACATAGTCGCGCAGACCAGCGCCGATATAAAGCTGACGCGGGCGGCCGATTTTCGATTGCGGATCGCCCAGCATTTCCTTCCATTGCGAAATCCAGCCCACAGTGCGCGACAGCGCAAAGATCGGGGTGAACATCGAGGTCGGGAAGCCCATCGCCTCAAGGATGATACCAGAGTAGAAATCGACGTTCGGATACAGCTTTTTGCTGACGAAATATTCGTCCTCCAGCGCGATCCGCTCCAGCTCTTTGGCGACTTGCAGGGTCGGGTTGTTGTGAACGCCCAGCAGGTCCAGCACCTCGTCGGCGGATTCCTTCATCACCTTGGCGCGCGGGTCGAAGTTTTTATAGACCCGGTGGCCAAAGCCCATCAGGCGGAACGGATCGTCCTTGTCCTTGGCCTTGGCGATATACTCCGGGATGCGGTCCACGGTCCCGATCTCGCGCAGCATTTCCAGACAGGCCTGGTTCGCGCCGCCATGGGCCGGACCCCACAGACAGGCGATACCGGCGGCGATACAGGCGAACGGGTTTGCCCCGGACGAGCCAGCCAGACGCACGGTCGAGGTCGAGGCGTTCTGTTCGTGATCGGCGTGCAGGGTAAAGATGCGGTCCATCGCGCGGGCCAGCGCCGGATCGACGTTATAGGGTTCCGCCGGCACGCTGAAGCACATGTGCAGGAAGTTCGACGCGTAATCCAGATCGTTGCGCGGATACACGAAAGGCTGGCCGATGTGGTATTTATAGGCCATGGCCGCAATCGTCGGCAGCTTGGCGATCAGCCGGATCGAGGCAACCTCACGCTGATAGGGGTCGTTGATGTCAACCGAGTCGTGATAGAAGGCCGACATCGCACCAACAACGCCCACCATGGTTGCCATCGGATGCGCGTCGCGGCGGAAGCCGCTGAAAAACTTGTGCATCTGCTCGTGAACCATAGTGTGACGGGTCACACGGGTTTCAAAGTCGATCATCTGCGCTTCGGTCGGCAGTTCACCGTAAAGCAGCAGATAGCAGACCTCAAGGTAATGCGATTTATCGGCCAGTTGCTCGATCGGATAGCCACGATACCACAGCTCCCCCTTGTCGCCGTCAATATAGGTGATGGCGGATTCGCAGGCAGCGGTCGAGGTGAAGCCGGGGTCAAAGGTGAACACATCCGCCTGACCATACAGCTTGCGAATGTCCAGAACGTCAGGCCCGGCGGTCGGGGACAGGATCGGCAGATCGTATTCCTGCCCTTTGACGGAAAGTTTTGCGGTTTTATCGGTCACGTCGATGTCCTTTCACCTGTCATCCGGGCCAGGCCGGGAAATGGGTTGAGGGCAGGGCTTAGCCTGCCTGATCGCCAAGCCGCGCGAGGGTCTCATCGCGGCCAAGCGCCGTCATAATGTCGAATACACTAGGGGTCGAACTCGTCCCGGCCAAAGCGGCCCGCAGAGGTGCCGCAATCTTGCCAAGACCAAGCCCATGCGCCTCTGCCACGGCTTTGGCGGCCTCCTCCAGCGTGTCTCTGGTCCAGCTATCATGCTGCAATGCGGCAGTCAATTCCGACAGCATACCACGGGATACCGAATCCAGAGATTTCGCCGCTTTTTCGTCTGGCTGAATGGGGCGGTCGATCAGCGCGAACCGGGCCTGATCCAGCAGCGCGGGCAGGGTTTTCGCCTTTTCTTTCAGCACCGCCATGGCGGGCATCAGTCGCGCTTTCTGGATTTCGGTCAGGGCGGACTGGCCGGTTTCGGTCAGGAAATCCTCCAGCGCGGCCAACAGCTTGGCGTCATCCATTTGCCCGATATGCCAGCCGCTGACATGCTCCAGTTTCTTGAAATCCAGCCGGGCAGGGGCGCGGCCAATGCCCGACAGATCAAACCACTCCCGCGCTTGTGCGTCAGTGAACAGTTCATCATCGCCATGGCTCCAGCCAAGCCGCGCCAGATAGTTGCGCATCGCTTCGGCCGGATAGCCAAGAGCCGCATATTCGTGCAGGCCGACAGCGCCGTGACGTTTGGACAGTTTCTTGCCATCCTCGCCGTGAATCAGCGGGATATGGGCGAAAACCGGCACTGGCCAGCCCATCGCCACATAGATCTGGATCTGGCGCGCGGCATTGGTCAGGTGATCGTCGCCGCGGATGATATGGGTCACGCCCATGTCGTGATCGTCCACCACCACCGCCAGCATATAGGTCGGTGTGCCGTCGCTGCGCAGCAGAATCATGTCGTCAAGCTGTGCATTGGCGATGGTCACATCACCCTGCACCGCATCGCGGATCACCGTTTCCCCATCCCGAGGGGCCTTTAGCCGGATTGCATAGGGCGTGTCCGGCAGGTCGGTTGCCTCGCGCCAGGGGCTTTGGAACGGCTGGCGCGGATTGGCCTCGCGCCAGGCGGCGATTTCCTCTGGCGTCGAGAAGCATTTGTAAGCATTGCCGGTTTCCAGCATGTGCCGGGCGACCTCGGCATGACGTGCCATGCCTTCGAACTGGCTGACGGGTTCGTCGTCCCAGTCGAGGCCAAGCCATTCCAGCCCTGTCAGGATTGCCTCGGTTGCCTCGGGGGTGGAGCGCGCCCGGTCCGTATCCTCGATCCTCAACAGGAACTTGCCGCCGCGTCCGCGTGCGTAAAGCCAATTGAACAGTGCTGTTCGTGCGCCCCCGATGTGCAAATAGCCGGTGGGTGAGGGGGCAAAGCGGGTCACAACGGGCGTATCATTCATCGGGACAGTCCATTTTTCGACGAATCGTCGGGAAAATCAGGGCGCGTTAACCCTTTGGAAAGGGATTATGCGCTATTCGTGGTCAGAGATACGCAAGCCGGGGACGAAGAACAAGCATGGCCACGCAAACCGCCAGTGCCGCCTTTGCGGCTGCTCCGCCCGCGCGGCAGGGGGTGGTGACGCGCGCCGGGCTGTTTCCCTGGGTGCCGGTCTGGTTCGGCTTGGGAATCGGGCTGTGGCTGATCTGGCCGACGGACCCCGGCTGGCCTGTGCTGGCCGCCGTGGTGGCGCTGTTGCTGGCACCCGGCCTGTGGTGGGCGGGCCAAGGGCGGCTGCCCGCATGGCTTGGCGGTGACGCCGCGCTGGTTGGCAGCCTTGCGCTTGCGCTGCTGGCGGCGGGTTTTCTGGGGATGGCGGCACGTTCCGCCAGCGTGGCGGCGCCAGTGCTGGATTTCCGCTATTACGGCCCGGTTGAGGGGCGGGTTCTCAAGATCGACCGTTCGGGCCGCGACCGGATTCGTATTCTGCTGGACCAAGTGGTGCTGGCCAATATGCCCACCGAACGCACACCCGCGCGGGTGCGCGTCGGGTTGATGGAGGTGCCTGCCGCGCTGCCGCCACCGGGCCGCCGGGTGATGCTGACGGCGAATCTCTCTGCGCCGCCGGGCCCGGCCGAGCCGGGGAGCTTTGATTTCCGCCGCTATGCGTGGTTCGAACGGCTGGGCGCCGTCGGCTATACCCGCACCGCGATCTTGACGGTCGAGCCTGAACCGGCTGGCGGCCTGATTGCTGCTGACCAGCTGCGGATGCGGGCCTCGGCGGCCATTCAGCAGGCGATTCCGGGGCAGTCCGGTGCGGTTACGGCGGCGCTGTTCACCGGCGACCGCAGTGCGATTCTGGAACGCACGAATGACATCATGCGGGCCTCGAACCTCTATCATGTGGTGTCGATCTCGGGGCTGCATATGGCGCTGGTGGTGGGGTTCACCTATCAGGCGCTGCGCTGGGTTTTCCTGCTGGCCGGGATGGGGCTGCGGGCGGGCGGCTGGCACCTGAACCGCGCCCCGCCGGGCTATAAGGTGGCCGCCCTGCTGGCGATTTTGGCGGGTGGGGCCTATCTCTGGATCTCGGGCATGGATGTTGCCACGCAGCGGTCGTTTATCATGGCGGCGGTCATGCTGGGGGCGATTGTGGCGGATCGGCGGGCAATTTCCCTGCGCACGCTGGCGGTCTCGGCGCTGCTGATCCTGATGCTGACGCCCGAGGCGCTGACCTCTGCGGGTTTCCAGATGAGCTTTGCCGCGACCATCGGGCTGGTGTTGACCGGCGGCGCATGGGGGTGGTTCAAGCCGTGGCTCCCGGCGATTTCGCGTGGCTTCGTGATGTTGGTCATCAGCTCGCTGGTGGCAGGGCTGGCGACATCGCCCATTGCCGCGGCGCATTTTGGGCGGATTCCGCATTACGGGCTGATTGCCAACCTGCTGGCGGTGCCGGTGGTCGGGGTGATGGTGATGCCCTTTGGGGTGATTGCGACGGTGCTGGCCCCGCTTGGGCTGGCATGGCCGGCGCTGTGGGTCGCGGGGATCGGCACGTCTTGGATGCTGTGGGTTGCCGATTACGTTGCCGGGCTGGACGGCGCGACCTCTGCCGTGGCGCTGCCGCCCGGTTGGGTGTTGCCGCTGATGTCTGGCGCCGGGCTGCTTGTGGTGCTGACCTTGCCGCGCTTGCGTGTGGTGCCTCTGGCGGGGGGGCTGGCGTTGCTGGTCAGCTTCGTGGCCTGGATGCAGGCGGCGCGACCGGACATCCTGATCTCGTGGGATGGCTCGGCGGTGGCGGTGATGGGGCCGCAAGGCCGGGTGCCGTCCAAACCATCGGGTGGGGCTTTTGCCATCTCAAGCTGGCTGGAGGCGGATGGTGATATGGCCCCGCAGGCTGCAGCAGCAGCCCGTCCGGGCTGGTCCGGTCCCGCCAATGCGCGTCGCTATGATCTGCCGGAGGGCGTGTTATGGCATATGTCAGGCAAAGGCGCGGCGGACCGGGCCGCAGCGGCCTGTCAGCCCGGCGCGATGGTCGTCAGTTCTGAGGCGCTGGCCCGCGATTATCGCCCCGCCTGCCGATTGTTCGACCAAACGCGTCTGCGACGCAGTGGTGCGGTGGCGCTGTGGCGGGACGGTGCGGAATGGCGGGCCGAAACTTCGGCCCAGCGTGATGGGGGCCGGGCATGGTCGCGGTGATCTTGCTGTGGTCAGCCGTTCAGATCGCGGCGCAAGCGTTCCACGATGCGACCCGCCGCCAAGCCATCGCCATAAGGCGATTCGCGTCGTGCCATGCTGGCATAGGCCGCAGGGTCATGCAGCAATTCCTGTGCCGCATCATAAATCGCCTGTGTTTGCGTGCCGACAAGCCGGGTGACGCCAGCCTCGACCGCCTCGGGGCGTTCCGTGGTTTCGCGCAGGACCAGAACCGGCTTGCCAAGCGCCGGGGCTTCCTCTTGCACCCCGCCGGAATCCGACAGGATCAGATGGGCGCGGCTCATGGTGCCGACAAAGGTCGTATAATCCAGCGGATCGCAGAGGATCACCCGATCCAGCCCGCCGAAACGGTCCTGCACCACCTGGCGGACGTTGGGATTATGATGGACCGGCAGCACAAGCTGCGTGTCGGGGTTATCCTGCAAGATCCGCAACAATGCATCGCAGATGCGGGCCAGCGGTTCGCCAAAGTTTTCACGCCGGTGCAGCGTCACCAGAAGCAGGCGCTTGTCCGGGTCCAGCGGCAGGCCGGTTTCGGGTTCGCTGGCGGCAACATGATGCAGGGCGTCGATCACCGTATTGCCGGTCACGACCACATCCGCCGCCGGATAACCCTCGGCCAGCAGCCGGTCGGCGGCCAGTTGTGTGGGGGCAAAATGCCAACGCGTCAGGTGGCTGGCAACGACACGATTCATTTCCTCGGGGAAGGGGTTGCGGATATTGCCGGTGCGCAGGCCAGCCTCGACATGACCAAAGGGAATGTCCGCATAAAAGCTGGCCAGTGCGGTGGCCAGCACGGTGGTGGTGTCACCCTGCGCCAGAATCGCATCGGGTTTTTCCGCCGTCAGAACCTCATCCAGCCGGATCAGCAGTCGCCCGGTCAGTCCGGTCAGGCCCTGATTGGGTTGCATAATGTCCAGATCAATATCCGGGGTGATCCCGAAGACCCGCAACACCTGATCCAACATTTGCCGGTGCTGCGCAGTGGCCAGAACGCGGCAGTTGAAATCCGGTGCATCTTGCAGGGCGCGGATGACCGGAGCCATCTTGATCGCCTCGGGACGGGTGCCGACGGTGCAAAGAATGGTGCGGGTCATTCCGGTTGTCCTTTCTCGATCAGCGCGCCAGCCAGATCGAACAGCGCCTGATCCTGCGCGTTTACTTGGATAAGCCGCGCGGCCAGATTGCCGGGCAGTTGCGCCAGCAGGGCGGCAACCCGTTCCTCCAGCGGTGCCTCGGCCCGGTGGGTGGCGTTCATATGCAGATCGTCGGGCAGGGTCAGGGTCAGCCCGTGCTGTGCGGCGATGGCGGGGAAGCGGGCAACATCCTGTTCAAAGAACTCGGTCCGGGCCAGAAACTCGACCTGTCGCAGATTACGGCGGGCGGTTTCAAGATCATATTCGATGCCGATGGCGGTGCGGCGCCGCAGCGGCAGCCGCCCATACACTGCCGCCAGAAACCGGGTTTGCGCGTTAGAAATATGGCTGATTTCCTGCGGATCGGCAAAGCACCACTCGATCCATTCAGCAAAGCTCATCTGCTGTGCTGCGTCCGACGTCGTGGTGCCATCCTCGCTTTCCCGCTTGAAGCGCCAGATCGAGCCGATGCGCAGGATCGGATGGCGCAGAAACAGCACCGCCAGCGCCCGGTATTCCAGCGAAGTCGGCTGCGGCAGCATGATCTGATGTGAGCTGAACGCGACGGCCGAGGGGCGGCGGGTGATGATGCGGTCCAGTTCGTCCTGATTGATGGAAAAGAACGGAAACGGGCCGTCAAACAATTCATGCTGCGCGCCGAAACTTTGCGTCAGCACATGATCGAAAGACGTGCCTGAGTTCTTATAGATATGATAATGAAGGATAACTTTTCTCATGGTGGCCCCTATGCCCGATCAGGCAATGTGCCTTCGGGGCGGCTGTCGCGATAGACATGCGGCACCCATTTGCCCCAGCGGGATTCGAAAATCGCTTTGTTTTTGTCGAACAACGCCTGCTTTTCAGCCGAGGGCAGGGCGTTGAAGGTCGCGGACAGGTGGTGGTGAACAAAGGCGTCCTCGGCCAACGCGATTTCAAGCCCTGCAGCGCGGAATTGGGTGCAATGGTCGTCATCCTCGAACATGCCGCGCCCGTAAACCGTCGGCAAATCACCGATCCGTTCAAGATCAGCGCGGCGGAACAGGGCGCAGAAATAAGCGGCGACCTTCATCGGCGTGTGCTGGTCGCGGTGGCCGGTGGCCAGATCGCGGGCGATGCGGGCCATCTCGGTCATATCGGCATAGGCGACCTCGACGCGGGCTTCGTTGCCGATGTTGTTGGTCATTGGGCCGACGATCCCCAGTTCCGGGTTGCGGGCCAGATGTCCGACCAGCGCGTGCAGCGCGTCAGGCGCAACAAAAGTGTCATTGTTCAGCAGCAGCACATATTCGCCGCGTGCTGCCTTGATGCCGACGTTGTTGCCCGCAGCAAAACCCAGGTTTTCGCCGTTCTCGATCAGGCGGATGCGGCTGTCAGCACGGGCAACGGCGCGAAGTTGCTCAAGCGCATTTTCGGGTGAGCCGTTGTCCGAGACGATGATTTCCAGATTCGGGTAAATCTCGCCCAAGCCGGTCATGGAATAAAGCGTTGCCAGCGTCAGTTCCGGGTCGCCATAGGCCAGCACCACCACCGACAGCAGCGGCATCCGTTCCATCTCTGCCAGCATGTCGGCCGCGCGGAAAGACCAGGCGTTATCAAGTGCATATTGGCGCAACGCCGGGCCAAAATCCGGGTTGCGTCCGCGTTCTGCCGCCTGCCGGATGCCGGCGGCAAAATCGGTCGCATCATGCGCCGTGATGACAAGATCGCACGCGCGTTCCAGTTCGGGCAGGGCGGTGGCGACGGTGGGGCGCATGACGGCGGAATATTCGTAGAACTTGACCGGATCGCAGGCTTTGATGATCGGCAAAAGCTGGAATGGGATGATCAGCACGTCCATCGCCTTCAGAAAGGCTGGCACATCCTTATAGGGGATTTCGCCGTGCATGGTGATGTTGGGCAGGGCCTCCAGCCGCAGGGGGGCCTCGGCCGTCACGGCACCGCAAAGGTGGATGTCGAAATCCGGGTTGTCACGGGCGACAGCTTCCAGCATGTCCACATCGAACCATTCGGCAATCGCACCAACATAGCCAACGTGGATCTTGCCATCGGCCAGCTTGCCTTGCAGAAAGTCGGGGATTGGTTCGATCTCGGGTTCACGGATGAAATGGCTGACATCCGTGCCGTTGCGCACCATCACAACGTCGCGGATTTGCGAAAACCTATCAAAGAGATATTGCGAGCTGACGAACATCTTGTCGGCTTTGGCGATCATCTCCATCTCGGCATCCAGAACATGCTGTTCGGTGTTCGAGAAGCCGCCGATGTCATCCATGCAATCAAAGGTGATGCGGAAGCGTGGCGCCAGATGTTTGACGAAATGCCACCAGAACGGATGCTCGACCACCACATGCGCGGTTGGCGAGATGTGGATCTGGTCGCAAAGTGCATGGAAATTGTCGATCCAGCCGCGTGCCTGCCGGGGTGTCGGCACGCCGGTATAGGGCTGGATATGGCGCACGCCCTGTTGCGACAGCCGGATCACATGGACATTCGAGGCGACCTCTCGGGCTGATCCGGGGCCATGATCCTGTTCCATCTCGACGAAGAACACCCGATGACCGGCGCGGGCCATTTCTGTTGCCAAATACTGCGGGCGCTGGGTGCGAAAGTCCCAGTTGATGATCGAAAAGACGAATACATCTGGCTTGTCGCCGCTGCGGGGGGGGGGGATGTCGAAAGCTTGTGCGGGGGCGGTGGTTTCAGGCAGCGGGGTAAAAGCCAGCCTGCCGGGGATGCCACCGGGCTGCGGTAAGCGGCGGCGCAGGGCTTCGACCAGCGCGGGTGGCGCGATCCGGCGCAGGGCGCGACCGCCGAAACCATAGATGCGGCGGTAAATCGGCTTCAGGATGGTCATGCGTTCGATCCGAAGTCGCTCGGCCAGAAAATCATTCTGCGCCTGAGCGTTATGGAGGTGAGTTAAGGCGGTTTCCAGCTCAGCCTGACGGCGGTCCAGATGTGCCACAGCGGTTTCCCATTCGGCATAATGGCGATCCGAGGCAGCTTCGGTTTGGGACAGCCGGTCGCGGGTATCGTGCAGGATTGCCGTTACCTCGTCGCGCTGAGTTTCGGTTGCGGTCAGCAGGTTGCGGGTATCGCTCAGGACTGCCGTTACCTCATCGCGCTGGGTTTCGGTCGCGGTCAGGTCGTGCTGTAATGCCTGAAAATCGTGCAGACGATCAGCAAGCTGGCTTTGCAGAAAGTCGCGTTGGGCCTCGGTGTCCAGCAGCGTGGAATGAACCTCGTTAAAATCCTTGGCGGTCTGCCCCGCACGCGCCAATGCGTCATCGCGCAGGGTGGTAAGCCGGCGGTTTTGTTCCTGCGCGGCGGTCAGGGCGCGGGTATGGCTACGCTCTGCGCCCAAAACCGGCGCGGCCAGCGTGTCAAAGCGGGCCTGCCAAGCGGCCAGTGCCTTGGCGTCGGGCAGGGTGCCATCCGCAGCCAGCGGGCGCAGGGTCTCGAAAATCTCAACGGCCAGAGTCTCGATGGGCGAAGGCGCTGCTGCGGGTTCCGGGCGGGCGTGGACCTGATCGGCGGCAAAGCGGGCGGCGATTTCCGCGACGGCATCTTTGGGCAGGTCAATGCCGGTCAGTGTGGCAATGCGATGCAGGACCGGGGTCGGGTCAGCCACCCAATCGGGGAACAACACCGTCATTCGGGGCAGCTCAGAGCTGCCCGCAAAGGCCCGCAGCGTATAGGCCAGCCACAAGAGCATGGCGAAATCGCGCTGTATGTCGTCGCGGCTGGCCAGCGAATCCGCCACCTCGCGCGGGTCGCGCAATGCGATCAGCGCCACCATATCCGCGCCTTGCGCCGCGAAATGCGTCCGCCACAGCGGCAGGGTCAGCGACAAGCGCGGATCTTTCATCACCACTCGCGCAGCATCGCCATAGGACGCATCCAGTGCCTGATCGAGTCGTGCAGCCAGCCGGGGATCCAGCGCAGGTGGCGTCCATTGGCCGACCCGCTCCCATCCGGTCGAGGAGAGGAGGTCATCGTTCAGATGCACCATTGCCTGCGGTTCAAAATGGCCGCGGGCATTGTCGGCGGCAGGCCCGCCCCGGTCCAGCGGCAGCGTAAAACCAAGCGCCCCCGCGCAATCGGCCAGAAATGAGGTGCCGCTGCGGTGCATCCCTAAAATCAACAGGATAGCGCGGCGGCTGGCGGGGGCGGGGCTGTCGGTCACGGGTTAACCTTGCGATCGGATATAAGGCACGGCACGCAGGTAAACCCTGCGTGCCAGATGGTCAACAGACGCGCGGGTTCAGCCGACCTCGGCAAAGACCTTGTTGAGCGCGGTTTCCAGCTTATCGAACATTTCGTCCATCTGCGCCTCGGTCAGCGTGAAGGGCGGGCATAGCACGATGGACTGGCCCAGCGGGCGGCAGATCAGGCCCATGTCGGTGCAGGTGTTGGCGATGCGCTCGCTGACCGACAGCGAGCCGTCAAAGGGCTGCTTGGTTGCCTTGTCCTTGACCGCCTCCAGCGCCCACATATAGCCGACGCCGCGCAATTCCCCGATATGGTCGCTGCGCTCCATGATCGCCCGCAGCCCCGCTTCCAGCCGGGGGGCAAGGCGCCTGACGTTATCGGCCAGCCCCTCGTTCATCACCACGTCGATGGCCTTCAGCGCGATGGCGCAGCCGACCGGATGGCCGGATGCGGTGAAACCGTGGGGGAACTCCTCGATCTTTTCGACGGCGGCATCCATGCGGTCCGAGAGATCAGGCCCAAGCATGACCGCACCCATCGGGAAGAACCCGGCGGTCAGTGCCTTGGAGCTGATAATCGCATCGGGGACGAACCCATAGGTTTCACAGCCCCAGGTCGAGCCGGTGCGGCCGAAACCGCAGATTACCTCATCCGAGATCAGCGGGATACCGTGTTTTTGCAAGATCGGCTGGATCGCCTGAAAATAACCTTTCGACGGCGGGATCACACCGCCCGCGCCCATCACCGGCTCGGCAAAGAACCCGGCAATAGTGTCGGCGCCTTCGCGGGCAATGGTGGCCTCCAGCTCGTCTGCAAGGCGTTGGGTGAATTGTGCCTCGGTCTCGCCATCCTTGCCAAAGCGCCAGTAATGCGGGCAGGTCAGGTGGATGAACCCGTCCAGCGGCAGGCCGAAAACTTCGTTATAGGGTTTGCCGGTCATGCTGGCGGAAATCGCGGTGACGCCGTGATAGGCGTTCCAGCGGGTCAGGATCTTGCGGCGTTTCGGGTTGCCTTCGCTGGCGTGCAGAAACCACAGCATCTTGACCATGGTATCATTCGCCTCGGACCCCGAGTTGGTGTAGAACACCTTGCCGCGATCCCAGGGGGATACCTCGATCAGCTTTTCCGACAGCAGGACGGTCTGATCCGACATGCGCCCGAAAAAGGCGTGATAGCCGGGAAAGCGGTCATATTGCGCCTTGGCGGCGTCACGCAGGCCGGGGTGGTCGAAACCGGCGACCATGTTCCAAAGGCCCGAATTGGCATCCAGATAGCGGCGGCCCTCGGTGTCCACGATATAGGGGCCTTCGCCATGGGTCAGGACAATCGTGCCGCGCTCATGGATGCTTGGCAGGTCGGTAAAACCATACATCGAATGTTCGTCGGCGCGGGCCGACCAGCTTGTGTTTTTCATCGCAATGCCTCCAAAGCGTTTGGGGCAGGCTATCCGGGCAGCGTCAGGGCTTCAATGGTCGTCTTTGCGGGGCGCGGGCAGGCCAATTTCGGACAGGGCCGCCTCGATGGCGCTGTCATGGCTGCGCATTTCTGTGACCAGAGCATCGAAACGCTGGCGCAGCGCGTCTTTTTCTGCGCCCTTGCAATCGTTCCACGGACGGCCTTGCAGGGCCATATGCAGCACATAATAGCCAATGAAATGCGGCCTTTCGCCATGCGCCAGCAGCGCCCGATAGGCTGCGTCCGCACCCATGTCCAGCAGATGGGCTGCATCCCTGATCCCCGCTGCGATCAGCGATTGTGCAGTGGCCGGGCCGATATTGGGAATCGCCGTCAGGTCAGACATGAGGGGGCCTTTGCAAATGTGGCGATTGTGATGTATCAGCCGCGCTTAGCCAAGGACCAGCCCCATGACCGATAGCGCCCCGAAAAAGCTGTTCATCAAGACCTATGGTTGCCAGATGAACGTCTATGACAGTTCCCGCATGGCCGAGGCCATGGGGACTGAGGGCTATGTGCTGACCGAGGATCAGGCGCAGGCGGATATGGTGCTGCTGAACACCTGTCACATCCGTGAAAAGGCGGCGGAAAAGCTGTATTCCGACCTTGGCCGCCTGAAACCGCTGAAAGCCGAACGCCCGGATCTGAAAATCGCTGTCGCCGGTTGCGTCGCGCAGGCCGAGGGCGAGGAAATCGTGAACCGGATGCCGCTGGTGGATCTGGTGGTCGGGCCGCAAAGTTATCACCACCTGCCGGCGATGGCGCGTGGTGACGGCCCGCGCGTGCTGACCGAGTTCCCGACCGAAGACAAATTCGACCACCTGCCCAAGAACCGCGCCACCCGTCGCGCACCTGCGGCTTTTCTGACCGTGCAGGAAGGTTGCGACAAGTTTTGCGCCTTTTGCGTCGTTCCCTATACCCGTGGGGCCGAGGTCAGCCGCCCGGCTGCCCGGATTCTGGATGAAGCCCGCGATCTGGTCGCCCGTGGCGTGCGCGAGATCACTCTGCTGGGGCAGAACGTCAACGGCTGGCATGGCGAGGGCGCGGCTGGTTTTGGTGATCTGATCCGCCGGATTGCCGAAATCGACGGGTTGGACCGTATCCGTTACACGACCAGCCACCCCAACGATATGGGCGATGACCTGATTGCGGCGCATCGGGATGTGCCGCAGTTGATGCCTTATCTGCATTTGCCGGTGCAGTCGGGCAGTGACCGGATTTTGAAGGCGATGAACCGCAAGCATACGGCGGACAGCTATTTGCGGCTGATCGACCGCATCCGCGCGGCCCGGCCCGACATCATGCTGACCAGCGATTTTATCGTCGGGTTTCCCGGCGAAACCGATCAGGACCATGCCGATACGCTGCGGCTGATTGAGCAGGTCGGTTTTGGCACCGCCTTCAGCTTCAAATACTCGCCGCGTCCCGGCACTCCGGCGGCGGACCGTGCGCCGGTTGACGATGCGGTGGCCGATGCGCGGCTGCATGAGTTGCAGGCGCAACTGGACCGCCAGCAAAAGGCGGCACAGCAAAGCATGGTCGGGCGCACCCTTGGTGTGCTGTTTGAAAAGCCGGGCCGCCTGCCGGGACAAATGGTCGGCAAATCGGATTATCTTCATTCGGTGTTCGTGGCAGCGCCGGAAGCACAGATCGGGGATCTGGTGCAGGTGCGGATCGTGGAAAGCGCGCCGAACTCGCTGCGGGGCGAGCTGGTTTAAGGCCCGCGCCGCGTCTGTTGCGGGCGCAGGGTTTGGATATTTATGGACAAAAGATTCACCGCTCGGTCAGCTTCAGCTCAATCCGGCGGTTTTGGGCGCGGGCCTCGGGACTGTCACCTGCGGCCAACGGGCGGGTTTCGCCAAAGCCGGTGGCGGCAAGGCGGGCGGCGGGAAAGCCAAGGTCGTTCACCATATAGCGCACCACCGCCAGCGCACGGGCCTGCGACAGCTCCCAGTTGTCGCGGAACCGCCCGCTGCCCGATAGCGGCACGTTATCGGTGTGACCATCCACGCGGATGATCCAGTCGATGCCTTCGGGAATATCGCCTGCGATGCCGCGCAGCATATCCGCAACCTGCCGGATTTGGGCGCGGCCCGTATCTGACAGCGTGGCCTCACCCGAGGCGAACAGCACTTCGCTGTCGAACACAAAGCGGTCGCCCACCACCTGAACCCCCTGCCGTCCGGCGAGAATTTCTGACAGGCGGCCAAAGAACTCGCTGCGGTAACGGGCCAGATCCTGTGCCTCGGTTTCGGCGCGGGTGCGGGCTTCGCGCTCCAGATCGGATCGGGCCTTTTCAGCCTCGGCGGCGCGCAGCAGGGCGGCGTTCAGCCGGGTGCCAAGGTCGGTGATTTCGGCTTGTGCTTCGGTTTGCGCTTGATCGCTGGCGGCCAGAACTGCGTTCAGCCGCCCAAGATTGGCCCGCAGGTCCGCCAGTTGCGCGTTCAGCGCCGCCGTGCGGCGGGCGTCCTCGGCGCTTTGGCTGTCCTGTTGGTTCAGGCGTTCCTGCGCCAAGGCCAGAAGGGCGGCCTGACGCTGCGCTTCGGTCAGTTGTGCGGCGGCCTCTGTCCGGGCCTGATCGCGGGCGGCTTCGGCAGCGGCCAGCAGGGTCAGGGTTTCTTCGGCAGCCTTGCGTTGGGCTTCAAGGTCCAGCGTCGTGGTGTCCAACCGGTCTTGCAGGGCGGCTCCGGCGTCACGCGCAGCGGTCAGATCGGCCTCCAGCCCGGCGGCCCGGTCCTGCGCCGTGCCAAGGGTTGTGGTCAGCCCGGCGATTTCGCGGCCAAGACGGGTCAGCTCGTCGTCCTGCGTGGTGATGCGGTCGCGCAGCACCGATTGCACCACCATGAAAATCGTCAGCACGAACATCAGCACCATCAACAGCGCGGTCATCGCATCGACGAAACCGGGCCAGATATTTGTGGAAAAGCGGTTGCCGCGCCGGTCAAGCGCCATGCTCGCCCCCTGTCGCCAGCGCCCGCAGATCGCGGCGCAGCGCGGCCAGTTCGGCGCGCAATCCGGTCAGCATCTCGGCTTGTGTGCTGGCGGATTCTTCGGCCAGACGGCCAAGGGCAAGGTCGATATTGCGCAGGTGCATCCGCGCTTCGGGATCATCTGACGGCCCGGCCTCGGCAACTTCGATCAGCCGCTTTTGCCCCTGCGCCAGATCGTTCAAGGCGCGGGTCAGGTTCGCCGCGCGGGCCACGGTCGCCTCGGTTTCGGCGGTAGAATGTTTGACCATGCGTTCAATGCCTTGCACCAGCAGCAGGATGCGCTGGTCGGCCTCCAGCGCCTCTTGGTCGCGCAATTCGTCGCGTTCGGCGTAAAAGTTTTGCAGCGTGACCATTTGCGTGGCCATCTGGTCCAGAAAACCCGCCACCGCCGCGCTGTCCACTCCATCCCCATCGGTCGCGGCAAGGCTGATGCGGGTAAAGCCCGACATCCATTCCTCAAGCTCGCGGAAAAAGCGGTTCTGGCCATGGGTCACGAACAACTCCAGCAGCCCCACCACCAGCGAGCCAGCCAGCCCCAGAAGCGAACTGGAAAAGGCCGTCCCCATACCGCCAAGCTGCGCCTCCAGCCCGGTCATCAGCTTGTCGAATACCTCCAGCCCGGTCTGGCCGTCCTCAGGCGCAAGGGCGCGGATGGTTTCGACGACGGCAGGAACGGTCGTGGCAAGCCCGTAGAACGTCCCAAGAAGACCAAGGAAAATCAGCAGGTTGGCAAGGTATTTGGTGATGTCCCGCGCCTCGTCTATGCGGGTGGCGACGGAATCCAGAATGGATCGCGCCGATCCGGTCGAGATCACCCCCGAGGTCGGCCCACGCGCGCCAAGCAGCGCCGCCAGCGGGGCCAGCAGGCGTGGTGCCTGATCCGGGTCGGCCTGATCCTGCGGCGCCACCCCGGCCTGCAAAGCGTTCTGACGGCGGGCAGCGAAACGCTCGATCCAGCTGACCGAGGTGACAAGCTGCGCGACCTGCCAGAAACAGGCCAGCACGCCAAGCACGAATACTGCCAGAATGATGCCGTTCAGAAAGACGTTGGCGGAAAAGATTGGCAGGATGCGGGTAAGGGCCAGCGTGACGCCCGCACCTACGGCGCCCAGCACCAGCAGCATCAGCAGCACTTGCCGCACCGGCTGGGTGAACTTTGGCGTGCTGATCTGGTTGCGCGGGGTGGTGGTTGCGCCCGAGAGGCGACGGCGCGGTGTGGGTGTATCGGCGGTTTCGGTCACGGTATCGGCCTTTTGTCGCGATTCGCCGCGATGTTAGGCCCCATGCCCTGATCTGCCAAGCCTAACCGGCGGCTGGGGGCGCGATCAGGTCGCGCACCATCTGCGACAGTTCTTCCAGCGCCGGATCAGGCAGGCCAAGCTCGGCCAGATGCAGGGCGGTGTTGAACAGATAGTCGCGGTTCGGGCCACGCTGGCCGTGGGCCGCTGCGATGATCCGGGCCTGCTCAGACAGGGACAGATCGCCGGTATATTGGTGGTGATCGTGGCGGATCACATAGGTGATTGCCGTTACCTGCCGCCGGTCGGCCAGCGTAATGAGCAGTTCCGCCTCGGCATAGGCGTTCGTCACCAGCTCACGCGCACGCAGCCCGGCGATGGCCTGGGGCCAGTCGGCGGGATCAATCCGAAAGGCGACGCCCGCGCAAGAGGCCGCCTCGGCCCGGTCCAGCGCCAGCACCAGACCAGGGCGTTCCGGGGTGCCGCGATATTCGACCGAATGCATACAGAACCGCCGGGCATAGCCGTCCAGTCGCGCGTTAACCTGTTCTGCCACCGGGAACTCGGGGTGCCAGATCAGCGAGCCATAGCCGAAAACCCAATGTTCACTCACGCTTTTATTCCCTTTTGCTTTCGTGACAGATACCCCCATGCCAAAGCGGATGTAAGCCATTCCGCAGGAATGAGGATACAGATGCGCAGGTTTTTGATCGCTCTGCTGGTGATTGTGCTGTTGCTGGTCGCGGTGGCGTGGCTGGGGATAGAGACCTTGGCGGCGCGTCAGTTGCGGCAGATGGTGGCTGAGGGTGGGGAAGATGTGCAGGCAGCGGCAGTTGTGCCGTTGCGGCGGCTGACGCGCATCGGCGTGGGGCTGGATCAGTTGCATTTGCAGGGTGACGGGGCCGAAATCGACCTCCCCCGGCTGGAGCTTTGGGCGCCGCCTTATGCGCCGACTGCCTTTCGCGCCAGTCTGCCAGACAGCGCGGTTGCGAACCTTGCCGGGCAGCCGGTTCAGGCACAGATGCAGGATGGTCGTCTGGATATAGAGTTCGGCCCGCTGCGAGATCTGGCGATGACCCGCGCTGCGGTCCGGCTGCGGAATCTGGTGCTGAATGGCCAGCCGGTGCTTGCGCGACTGATTGCGCAGGCGTGGTTGGGGGATATGCCCGCCGACCTGCCGCCCGAGGTGGGTGCGACTTATGATCTGGAGCTTGATCTTTCCGGGCTGGATTTGCCGGGGCTGGCGGTTGTCGGTGTGGTTTCGCCTTTGCCGGGGGTTGCCTCGGTTCAAGGGCGGGCGCAGCTTTGGTTAACGGCTGCCCCGGCTGAGGGGGTGCTGAGCGGCCATGTGGCCGAGCCGGAACTGGTCGGGTTGCAAAGCCGCGATGGGGTCACGCTGCGGCTGGACGATCTGACCGCGACCCTGCGGGGCCGTGTGCAGGCCGATGCGCAGGGACAGGCCGAGGGGGTTTTGCTGATTTACAGTCGCGATCTTCGGGCGATTTTACTGCAAGCTCAGTCACTTGGTCTGATTCCCGAGCGTTCGGCGCATCTGGCGGCGACGATATTGCAAGGGCTTGGTGCGGCCCCGGTCACGGGGGACTGGCCCGAGCCGACGGATGGCGAGGCCCGCCTGCCGATCACCTTTGCCAATGGCGAGGCGCGGCTGGCCGGGCTGCCGCTTGGGGCGGCACCGTTCTTGCGTTAATCTTTGGTTTTCGGTGTCGCGACCCGGCCGAAATCCGGCGCGTCAGTGTCCTGTCCGGCCTCGACAATGCCGCGGCGGATGGCACGGGTGCGGGTGAAATAGTCGAACAATTGCTGTCCATCGCCCATGCGGATGGCGCGTTGCAGCATGAACAGCTCCTCGGTAAAGCGGCCCAGAATGTCCAGCGTCGCGTCCTTGTTGGTCAGGAACACATCGCGCCACATGGTCGGGTCGCTGGCCGCGATCCGGGTGAAATCACGAAAACCGGCAGCGGAATATTTAACCACTTCGGATTCTGTTACCCGCTTGAGGTGATCTGCCACCCCCACCATCGTATAGGCGATCAGGTGCGGCGTGTGGCTGGTGACGGCCAAAACCAGATCGTGATGCGGAGCTTCCATCGTCTCGACATTCGCGCCCATGCCTTCGATCAGTTGGGTTAGTCGCGACAACGCCTCGGGCGGGGTGTCGGGCAGGGGGGTCAGCAGCCACCAGCGGTTGCGATACAGCGAGGCAAACCCGGCCGAAGGCCCGGATTGCTCGGTCCCGGCCAAGGGGTGTCCGGGAATAAAGATCACATTATCAGGGAGATGTGGCGAAACCGCATCAATCACGGCTTGTTTGACTGAACCCACATCGGTCAGCATCGCGCCGGGTTTCAGATGGTCGCGGATCTGCTCCATCACTTGCGCCATGGCGCCAACCGGCACCGCCAGCACCACCAGATCAGCACCGGCAACCGTCTCTGCTGCGCTGTCCATGACCTCGCATAAATCCAGTGCGCGGGCCTCATCACGGGTTTTCTGGCTGCGTGCATAGCCGGTGATGCGCTTGGCCAGTCCGGCTTCGCGCATCGCCAGCGCCATTGAGCCGGCAATCAGCCCAAGCCCGATCAGCGCAACATGGTTAAAAACAGGTATGCTCATGCGCCGCCCCGGTTTGCCATGAATTGCCCGATGACATGCGCGACACGGCGGCAGGACGGCTCATCGCCCACGGTAATCCGCAGGCAGTTCGGCAGGCCATAGCCCCCAACCCGACGCACGATCAACCCTTCAGCCTGCAAAGCCAGGTCGCAGGCTTCGGCGGTGGCTGCATCGGCAAAGCGGGCGAGGATGAAATTGGCGCAAGAGGTATCCGAAGGCACGCCCTTTTCCGCCAGCGCCTCGGCCAGCCACGCCCGCATCCGGGTGTTTTCGGCCCGGCATTTTTCCACATGAGCGCGGTCACGCACGGCGGCTTCAGCCGCATCCAGAGCCACTTGCGACAGATTGAACGGCCCGCGAATCCGGTTCAGCACGTCGATAATCGCCTGTGGTCCATAGCCCCAGCCGATCCGCAACCCGCCAAGCCCGTAAATCTTGGAAAACGTCCGGGTCATCACCACATTCGGTAGCCGCGTTGCCAGTTCCGCACCACCATCATAACCTTCGACATATTCGGAATAAGCGGCGTCAATCACCAGAATGGCCTGTGGCACGGCGCGGGCCAGCCGCTCCAGATCGGGAAGGCCGATCATGGTGCCGGTGGGATTGTTCGGATTGGCAAGGAAAATCAGTCTTGTGCGCTCGGTCGCACCGGCGATCAGCGCATCAATATCGGTCACGCGATCACGTTCGGCCACTTGAACCGGGGTCGCACCCGCCGCATGGGCGCTGATACGATACATCAGGAAACCATGTTCGGTGAACAGAACCTCGGTCCCCGGCCCGGCATAGGCTTGGCAAAGAAAGTGAATGATCTCGTCGCTGCCGACGCCGCAGATAATGCGCTGCGGGTCCAGCCCGTGAACCTCGCCAATCGCTTGGCGCAAGCTGGCGTGGTCGGTGTTGGGATAGCGGTGCAGGCTATGGGCGGCGCGGGTGACGGTTTCGCGGGCCTTGTCCGACGGCCCAAACGGGTTTTCGTTCGAGCTGAGCTTGACCACGTTATCCACCCCGGCAACCTTGGCCGCACCGCCCTGATACAGCGCGATCTCCATAATGCCGGGCTGAGGCTGGATAGTGCTGTCCTGAGTCATGGCTGGCCTCTATTGCGCGATTAGCTTCCTTTAGGCCGCCACCCGCCCTTGCGGCAAGCCCTGCTGTTTCCTGCCGGGTAAATGGTGCAGAAATGTCGCGCTTATCGAAAATCTGCCAGACAAAATAAAAAGCCGCCCCGAGAGGCGGCTTTCCAAAGTGATCTGCGAAACGATCAGTTTTTCGCGTAGTATTCCACGACCAAATTCGGCTCCATCACGACGGCATAGGGGACGTCGCCGAGTGCCGGGGTGCGGACAAAGGTCGCGGTCATCTTGTTGTGGTCAACGTCCAGATAATCCGGCACGTCACGCTCGGCCAGCCCGACGGCTTCCAGAACGATGGTCAGTTGACGCGAACGGTCACGAACGGCGATCACATCGCCTTCCTTGACGCGATAAGACGGGATGTTCACGCGCTTGCCGTTCACTTCCACATGGCCGTGGTTCACAAACTGGCGGGCAGCAAAGATGGTCGGAACGAACTTGGCGCGGTAAACGACCGCATCCAGACGGCGCTCCAGCAGACCGACCAGGTTTTCGCCGGTGTCGCCCTTCAGGCGCTCGGCCTCGGCATAGATGCGACGGAACTGCTTTTCGGTCAGGTCGCCATAGTAGCCCTTGAGCTTTTGCTTGGCGCGCAGCTGGGTGCCGAAATCCGACAGCTTGCCTTTACGGCGCTGGCCATGCTGGCCGGGGCCGTATTCACGACGGTTCACCGGCGATTTCGCGCGGCCCCAGATGTTTTCGCCCATGCGGCGGTCAATTTTGTATTTGGCAGCGGTGCGTTTGGTCATCGCTGATCTCCTTTTGTCAGTTTCAAAAGGGCGTTGTCCTTTGGCCAAAGGCCCGACAGGCAAAACCCCTTGCGGGGGCCACCAACACCAATGAAGTTTGCACTTATAGACGTGTTTTCCCCGCTGTCAACCGATCACATCCGCTTGCCTATCGTCGTTTTCGCACCCCGGCCACAGGGGCTGTATAGCTGATGATTCCTTACGAAAGCGTTAAAATGCAAAGGAAAAGAAGATAAAATTTTAGGTATTTTTCAGGGCGCCGTTGGCGAAATCTTAGGCATTATCCCTCAGCTTGAGGACATGGATGTGCGATTCGGAACCCTGTATGCTCTACCTTGTGGCCTTCTTTATATGTCTCTGGACCGCTCTGCGGCGGCGGGAGGCGTATCGGGGTCGCTTAATCGCGCAGCAGCCCCATCATCGCCCAGGCAAGACTGGAACAAATCAGGGTTGCGACGGCCATTGGGATGGGGGTGCCGTTATACGCCAGTCCGATCGGTGCGGCGATCAAAACTGCGAGCAACGTCGAGACCGAAGCGGTAATGCTGGCCGTCATGCCTGCAATATGCCCCATGCGCTGCAAGGCCAGCGCATTCAGGTTGCCGAAGGTGATCCCGGCCATAAAAAACACGCTGACCGACCAGATGAAAAACATCGGGAAGCGCAGCGCGTCGGGCAGAACATCGCTGAGCAAAAGCAATGTAAAGATGGTCGAGGAGACGATCTGCATCACATAGGCCGCCCGTGCGATTCTGCGCATCCCCAGACGCACGACCAATTGGGCGTTGATGATCGAGCCTGTCCCGGCCAACAAGGCCATCAGAGCAAACCATTTGGGAAAATCATCACGGATTCCATAGGTGTCGCTGAACAGTTGCTGTGCGCTGGACAGCAGGGCAAACATCTGTGCGAAGCCAAGTGTCAAAACCAAAGTGCAGATCACAACCTGACGATCTGTCAGCACCTCGCGGGCCGCAAACCACAGGGCAGTCAGGCTCAGCTTGCGGCGGCGTTCGGAGGGGAGGGTTTCAGGCTGCCGCAGATTCAGCCAAATGGCACCGATCAGGGCGAATACAACAAAGCTCAGGAAACTGTGACGCCAGCCAACCGCAGAGATGATGGCATCCCCGAGCAAGGGGGCAAAGGCCGGAATCATGATAAAGACCATCATCACGAAACTGGAAATCCGTGCCATCTCGCGCCCGGCATACAGATCACGCACCAAGGCCAGCCCGGCGATCCGCGGTCCCGCGGCCCCGATCCCCTGTGCCATGCGGCACAACAGCAAGACCTCAAGCGAGGGGGCGTAGATCGCGGCCAAGGCGGCCAGAATATAGATCGCAAACCCCAGCGTAATCGTGGCTTTGCGGCCAATCGCATCCGACAAAGGGCCGGAAATCAATGTGCCGATCCCCATGCCAGCCATAAAAGCCGTCAGGATCAGTTGGGCGCGGTTGGGGTCTTGCGGGGTCAGGTCATGCGCAATCTCCGGCAGGGCTGGCAGCATCGCGTCAATGGAAAAGGCCACGGTTGCGAACAAAAAAGCCAACAGGGTGATGAACTCTGCCATGCCCAGTCGCCGGATATCGGCGGCGGGTGCCATCGTGTGATTGGGGTGCGTAGATCCGGTGGCTTCCTGAGACGGCGGAGAGGCGCTCATGTCGTGACCCTTTCTGACAAGCTATCCCCCCTAGACGCGCAGTGGGGACATCACAAGCTGCGCCACTGGCAAGCCGTTATGCGCGCAGCGAAAGACTACTGCATCGCCAATTCGTCAATCACGCTTTGCCAAAGGCTTGCGGGCTGTGCGCCGGTGACGACATGGCGATCCCCGATAACGAAGGTCGGAACCGAGCGCACCCCCCGATCACGGGCATGGGCCTCGGCCAGCAGAACCGTGTCGATATCGGATTCGGTTTTCAAAAGCCGGGTAATCATCGCCCCATCCATTCCCGCGTTGGTGCCGATTTTCGCAAGCACATCCGCTTTGCCAATATTGCGGCCCTCGCGCCAATGCGCCCGCATCAGACCGGACATGACACGGCTTTGCGCCCCTTCCGACCCTGCCCAATGCATCAGCCGGTGGGCGTCGGTTGTGTCCGGCACGCGCTCGATCAGCGAAGGGTTGATCCATAGTCCAAGGCGTTCAGATGCTTCCATAACGGGGGCCATGGCATCCAGAATACCTTTTTCGGTGCCGAACTTGGCTTTCATATATAGGACGAAATCCATCCCTGACGGCGGCATTTGCGGTTCCAGCCGGAATGGGTGCCAGATCAGGGTGAAAGGATGGTCTGGACGAGATTCCAGCGCCCTGTCCAATTCGGCCTTGCCGATCAGGCACCACGGACAGATCGGATCAGCGAAAATATCAAGACGAACAGGGCTGGCGGCCATAGGATCAGCGGTCCTTTCGATAGGTTTCACGCAACGCGCGGCGGTTCAGCTTGCCGGTTGGCGTGCGAGGCATCTTGTCAATGTGAATGTAATCGCGGGGCTGTTTATAGCGGGCCAGTGTCGTCTCTGCCAGCTTGCGCAGATCGTCTGTCGTGGCGGTCCCGGTCCAAAAGGCTACGATAATGCTTGTATCAGGCGCAACGGGCAGTTCAACGGCGGCAACATCACCTGCTTCGGTCGAAGCACCCAAAGCGTCTTCGATTTCGGCGGGCGAGACGCGATAGCCGCCCGCATTCAGCATATCATCCGTGCGGCTTTCCAGACGGATCGCACCATCAGGCAGGCGTCGCGCCAAGTCGCCGGTCAGGAACCAGTCACCGGAAAACATCGTCGCAGTGGCCTCGGGCTGGTCCAGATAACCCAGAAACAGCCCCGGATCGCTGCGATGAATGGCCAGATGACCCGGTTGATCAGGGGGGCAGGGTTGCCCCTGAGCGTTCAGAACCTGAACCTGCCGCCCGGTTTGCGGATAGCCTGCGGTGCCGTCAGGGGCAGGGTGGTCGGGGCTGCCGGACAAAAAGGTGGAACATTCCGACAGCCCCATCGCTTCGTGCAGATCCGTGCCGGTGCGCGTTTGCCAAGCCTTGCGCAAGTTTGGGGCCAGCCGTTCGCCCGCGGCAAGCCCATGGCGAAGGCTGGGTATGGCGGGCCAGTCCGCCCGCAGCATCCGCCGGAAAACCCCTGGTGCGGCAGCCAGCAGGCTTGCCCCATGACGCGCGGCCAGTAGGGGAATTTGTTCGATTCCGGTTCCTTCGGCGGGGATCAGGGCAGTGGCCCCCATCGTCCAGGGGTCCATTAGTCCGGTGCCAAGGGTGAAGGTCCAGTTGAAAGCCCCGGCATGCAACAGCCGGTCGGATGGCGTCAGCCCATACCAGCCCTGAAACATTGTGCGCCGCGCCAGAATAGCACGATGTGCGTGCATCACCGCACGCGGCTGCCCGGACGACCCGGAGGTATAGACGATATAGGCCAGCCGTTCGGGGGCGCCCCTGTCGAAATCGGCAGGCGGCAGATTGGCCATGGCCTGCAAGGCGGCTTCAGGGATAACCGGGGCGGGATATTCTGGCAAGGGAATGTTGTCGCCCGCAATGATTGCTTTGGGCCGCAGTCCCGCGCTCAGGCGGGTAACCTCAGGCGTGGTCAGCATCGCGCTGGTCGGCACCGGAACAATGCCCGCTGTGATCGCGCCAAGATAGGCCGCCGGAAAACTTGGGCGATTGCCCAAGCGGATCAGCAGCCGATCACCCGGCACAAGACCGGCCTGCAACAGCCCGGTCGCGGTTCCGCGCACGGCGGCAATCAGCCGGGCATAGGACCACCGTTCAGCCCGCGCCACCCCGATCACCGACATTGCCAGCTTGTCCGGCACAGCCGATCCCGCCCGCAAGACATATTCAGCAAGGTTGAAGGGGGCGGACATCTGGCCTCATCTCGTGTCGGGACATATCCCCACCAGAGGCATAGAATCTTCGCGCGCATAAAAGCAAGACGGCCCCGTGAGGGGCCGCCCGTATCATATCTGAAACCGTCGATGCGATTACAGCAGAACCAGATCGCTGGCCGATGCACGGCCATCGCGGCCAGTCTGCATCTCGAAGCTGATTTTCTGGTTGTCCTTCAGACCTTTCAGCCCTGCACGCTCAACCGCTGAGATGTGGACAAAGATATCTTTGCCGCCATCATCGGGCGCGATGAAGCCGTAGCCTTTTTCGGTGTTGAACCACTTTACCGTTCCGGTCGCCATGACCTTCTCTCCTTCAAATCTCCCGTCGGCACGATTGCCGGGCCGGGCCGTGCAGCCTGTCTTTCGGTCGTCCGGCTGCCCCGTCAGAGGGAGGCGGTAGAAAGGTGCTCACGCGCGGACAGCATGAAGCAACCTGCGCGGAAAGCAAGCGAGAAAAGCGCCCGATCTGTAACAGGGCGATGAAATCTTGCACAAACGGCGTTCCCTTGCCGGTTTCAGCGCTGATCTGGCGGGGTGGCCTCGTCTTTCAGTCGGGCGATAACCGCATCCAGAGTCAGCGATTCGCTGCCCTGCTGATCCAGCCGCCGCATCGAGACGCTGCGTTCCTCGACCTCTTTCATGCCAATGGCGAGGATCGCAGGCACCTTGGCGACCGAATGTTCGCGCACCTTATAGTTGATCTTTTCATTGCGGGTATCAGCCTCGGCCCGGATGCCGGCAGCGCGCAGCGCCGTGACGATTTCCTGCACATAGTCATCCGCCCCCGACACGATCGAAGCAACAACCACCTGACGCGGCGCGATCCAGAACGGCATCTTGCCGCCATAGTTTTCGATCAGGATGCCGATGAACCGTTCAAACGACCCCAGAATTGCGCGGTGTAACATCACCGGGCGGTGCTTGTCGCCGTCTTCGGCCACATATTCCGCGCCAAGGCGGTCGGGCAGGTTGAAATCGCACTGGAACGTGCCGCATTGCCATTCCCGGCCAATCGCATCGGTCAGTTTGAAATCCAGCTTTGGCCCATAAAAGGCACCATCGCCGGGGTTGACCTCATAAGGCAGGCCAAGATGTTCGATCGCGCCAGACAGTGCGGCCTCGGCCTTGTCCCAAATCTCGTCCGAGCCGACCCGCACATCCGGTCGCGTGGACAGTTTGATGTCGAATTTCTCGAACCCCAAATCGCAGTAAACGCTGCTCAGCAGGCTGATGAAACCGGCACATTCCTGTTCGATCTGATCCTCGGTGCAGAAGATATGCGCATCATCCTGCACAAAGCCGCGCACGCGCATCAGCCCGTGCATCGACCCCGAGGATTCATAGCGGTGGCATGACCCGAACTCGGCCAGCCGCAGCGGCAGATCACGATAGGATTTCAGCCCGTGGTTATAGACCTGAACGTGACAGGGGCAGTTCATCGGTTTCAGCGCGTTGATGCGCTTTTCCTTTGCGCCTTCCTCGTCCACCTCGACGATGAACATATTTTCACGATAGGCTTCCCAATGGCCTGATTTTTCCCACAAAATCCGATCTACGACCTGCGGCGTGCGGATTTCCTTATAGCCAGCCGCGATTTGGCGGCGGCGCATATAGGCCTCCAGTTCGCGGTAAACCGTCCAGCCGTTCGGGTGCCAGAAGACCATGCCGGGCGCTTCTTCCTGCATGTGGAACAGGTCCATCTCGCGGCCCAGCTTGCGGTGATCGCGCTTGGCGGCCTCCTCCAGCATGGTCAGATGCGCTTTCAGATCGTCGCGGTTGCGGAAGGCGACGCCATAGATGCGCTGCAACATCGGGCGGCTGGCATCACCCAGCCAATAGGCCCCGGCCACATGGGTCAGCTTGAAGGCATCGGCGGGAAGCTGGCCCGTCGATTGCAGATGCGGGCCACGGCAAAGATCCTGCCAGTCGCCATGCCAATACATCCGCAGGTCTTCGCCCTCGGGGATACGGTTCACCAGCTCCACCTTGAACGGCTCGCCTGCGGCCTCATAATGGGCGATGGCACGGGCGCGATCCCAGGTTTCGGTGCGCACCGGCTCACGCGCGGCGATGATCTGCTTCATCCGGGCCTCGATTGCGCCAAGGTCTTCGGGCGTGAACGGCTCGGTGCGGTCAAAGTCGTAGAACCAGCCGAAGTCGCGCACCGGGCCGATGGTCACTTTCACATCCGGCCACAGTTCCTGAACCGCCCGAGCCATGACATGCGCCAGATCGTGCCGGATCAGCTCCAGCGCGGGGGTCTCGTCCTTCATCGTGTTGATGGCGATGTGTCCGCCCTCATGCAGGGGCCATTGCAGATCGACATGGCGCCCGTCCACGGTCGCGGAAATCGCCCGTTTCGCAAGGCTCGGCGCAATGGATTCCGCGACCTGCGCAGGGGTGACGCCCTGCGGATAATCACGGCTGCTGCCATCGGGAAAAATCAGGGAAATCTGGTCGGCCATGTCTGGCTCCTCGTCGGTCTGGCGCCCACGGAACGCCCGGTTGCGGGTCTGTATGATCGCGCTGATTTGGGCCGCAAAAGACCAAAAGTCAACGCATCTTTTGTCGGTAAATATCCCCGCCGGAGGCTCCCGCCTACGCCATCAGTCTCGGCGGCGCAGCAAAATCCCTAACAGTGCAACCAGTCCCAGCAATACCGGCCAGTCGCCCCAGCGCATCCAGAGCGTCGCGGGCAAAGCGCCGGGCAGGGCGGTGTCGATAAAGCCCTGCTGGCCAAGGCCCAACTGCCCGCGCAGATTGCCGTGTGCGTTAATCACCGCGCTGATGCCGGTGTTCGCTGCCCTCAGCAGCGGCAGTCCGGTTTCGATCGCGCGTAGCCGGGCTTGGGCAAGGTGCTGATAAGGTCCGGAAATCGTGCCGAACCAACTGTCGTTGGTGACTTGCAGCAGCCAGCCGGGACGTGCCGCGCCACGCAGCAGATGGCGCGGGAAAATCGCCTCATAGCAGATCAGCGGTTGCATGTCCGGCCCGCCCGGCACCGACATCAGCGCCGCACCGGGGCCGGGGGAATAGCCGTTGCCGGTCTGCGCAGCAAAAGCACGAATGCCGATGCGGGCCAGTTCATCCCCCCAGGGGATATATTCCCCGAACGGCACCAGATGGAACTTGTCATAAAGCGCCGTTACCTGATCGCCTTCGACCAGCACAAGGCTGTTATACCAGCGGCTGCCCTCGGCCCGCTGGATGCCGGTCAGCACTGGCGCACCGGCTGCGGTGGTGAATTGCGACAGCACCGGCCCGGCGTCGTTCAGCAAAAAGCTGACGGCGGTTTCGGGCCAGATCACCAGATCAGGACGCGGCCCGGATTGGGGCGCGGCGGCTGACAGGTCCAGCAGGCGCTGATAGAACACGCCTGACCAATAGCTGTCCCATTTCAGCGCCTGCACCGCATCTGGCTGAACAAGGCGGATGTGGTAATTCTGGTCCGGGGGCAGGGGCTGTTGCAGCCTGTTGTCACCGGCCACCCAGACGGTCGCCAGCAGCAGCCCCGACAGCACCCCGCCTTTCACCCATCCAAAGACCACCGGAAAACCGGCCAGCACGCCGGTCAGTGCCACCAGCCCCAAAGCGCCAAACGTAGCGGCCAGTTGCGCAGGCGGTTGGCCGATCCAGATATGGCCGATTTCAGCCCAGGGCAGGCCGGTGAAAATCCAGCCGCGCAGCCATTCAGACAGCACCAGCAGCGCAGCCATCCCTGCTGCCCGCCGCACACCCGTCTGCCAGATCGCCCCGGCAAGGGCTGCGGGAACAGCCCAGAATATTCCGCCGCCTGCGGCCATGAAAAACAGCGCAAATGGGGCCATCCAGCCGTAAATCTCGGGCTGGACAAAGAACGGCTCGGTGATCCAGCTCATCGCCAGCCCGAAATAGCCAAGCCCAAGCGCGAACCCATGCCACGCCGTCGCGCGCCAGCCGGGTGCGCGACCGATACGATAAAAACCCAGCGCCAGCGCGATCAGCGTCGCCGGCCACAGTCCCCAAGGCGCTTGGCCCAAGGCCGCGACCACGCCAAGCGCCAGATCGGCAGCCAGCGCAATCAGGGCCGGGCGGCGGTTGGGGTTATTCGACCGCCGGGCCATTATCCGGGCTTGCCGGGGGGGCCGCAGGGGTGTCCGCCGCCGGAGCCTCGGCAGCATCGGCCTTTTTACGGGTTCGGCTGGTGGTGGTTTTCCTGACGGTCGTTTTCGATGCTGTGGTTTTGGCGGCTGTCTTTGGGGTGGTCGTCTTTTTCGCCTTAGCCGGTGCTGCGGCCTCATCCGAAGATGTGTCGCCCGGAGCGGCTTCATCAGTCGCGCTTGCCGCCGTTTTGCGTGTCGAGGGCTTGCGGGTTTTTTTGACCGGCGCAGCCTCGGGTTCCGCTTCGGCGTAGAGGTCAGCCGCCGGCGCAGCCTCTGCGGGTTTGGCTGCGGTTTTGCGGGTCGAGGTCCGGCGCGTCTTTGGCGCAGGCTTCGCCTCGGTTTCAGTTGCCGCTGCGGTCTCTGCGGTTTCTGGCACCGCAGCCGTTTCCATCACAGCTTCCGCCGTTGCAGGCTCCGCAGGCTGGTCCGCGCTGACCTCGGGTTTGCGCGAGCGACTGCGCGAGCGGCTGCCGGTCTTTTTCGGGGCTTCTGTCGTATCCGCGGGTTTGTCCGACACGGCTTTAGACACGGGCGCTTCAACCTCTGCCGGGTTGTCACTGACGCCCCAATTGGGGTTCAGGTCTTCGGGCAGGAAGCTGCGGGTCAGAAACTCGGGCATATGGTCGCCCATACCGACTGTCTGATCGCGGTCGCGCCCGCCACGGTCGCGGGAATAGCGGCCGTTGTCGCGGTTATAGCCGTTGCCGTTACGCTCGGCCCCATTGCGGCGGTCGTCACGACGATCATCACGGCGCTCGCTGCGGTCGTCCTTGCGCGGGGCTTCGGTCTGCACTTCGGGCTGTTCGGCGGGTTTGTCCTCGCGCCGGTCGTCTTTGCCCTCATCGCGGCGCGAACGCGAGCGGGACCGTGACGAACCCGACCGGGATGCCCCCGAACGCGGTGCGGCATTGGCTGCCTCGGACAGCGAGAACCCTTCGGGTTGAGGGGCGCGGGGCAGGGTCTTTTTGACCAGATTTTCGATTGCGGTCAGGTATTTTTCATCCATCGGCGTGGACAGGCTGACAGCGGTGCCAAGACGCCCGGCGCGGCCCGTGCGGCCGATGCGGTGAACGTAATCCTCGGCATGAGAGGGCAGGTCATAGTTGAACACATGGCTGACCGCCGGAATATCCAGCCCCCGTGCCGCCACGTCTGACGCGATCAGCAGCGTCAGCCCGCCATCGCGGAAACTGTCCAGCGTCCGCATCCGCTGGCTCTGGTCCAGGTCGCCGTGGATCGGCGCAGCATTGAAGCCGTGCTTTTGCAAGGACTTGGCAACGATGTCCACGTCAGTCTTGCGGTTGCAGAACACAATGGCATTGGTCAGCTTGTCGCCCTCGGCGGCGATCAGGGCGCGCAGCAGTTCGCGCTTTTGCTTGGCGGTCTGATCCTTGCGGGTGGGCGTCAGTTCGACCAGCCGCTGCTCGATGGTCTCGCTGGTGGTGGCCTGACGGGCGACCTCGATCCGTTCGGGATTGTGCAGGAAGGTAGAGGTGATGCGCTCGATCTCGGGGGCCATGGTGGCGCTGAAAAACAGCGTCTGGCGGGTAAAGGGCGTCAGTTGGAAGATGCGTTCGATATCGGGGATGAAGCCCATGTCGAGCATCCGGTCGGCCTCGTCCACGACCATGATCTGAACGCCGGTCAGGAGCAGCTTGCCGCGCTCGAAATGGTCCAGCAAACGGCCCGGTGTGGCGATCAGCACGTCCACGCCCCGGTCGATCAGCTTGTCCTGTTCGCCAAAGCTGACGCCGCCGATCAGCAGCGCCTTGGTCAGTCGGGTGTTTTTCGCATAAATGTCAAAATTTTCCGCCACCTGCGCCGCAAGTTCGCGGGTCGGACACAGCACCAGCGAACGCGGCATCCGCGCCCGCGCCCGGCCACGGCCCAGCAGGGTAATCATTGGCAGGGTAAAGCTGGCGGTCTTGCCAGTGCCGGTCTGCGCGATCCCCAGCACGTCCCGGCCTTCCAGCGCCGGAGGGATCGCTCCGGCCTGAATCGGCGTGGGCGATTCGTAGCCGGCATCGGTGATGGCAGCCAGAACCTTGGGGTCGAGTTTCAGATCGGAAAACTTGGTCATTCGGGGCTTTCAACTATGCGCGCCGCATTTTTGCGGAACCGCGTCCATGTGAACCGGGCTTGGCCGGGTGAATGGGACGCTTTAGGATCGCACGCCCCTCGGGAGCCCGCCGGATGCAGGCCGTAGCCGCCTAGCGGAAATCCGCGCATGAGTCAATCGTGAAGCCGCTTCCACCGGCGCGGGAACGAAATCGCCCGCGCATGGTTATCTGGCGTTATCCGCGAATTGGAGGCCCCATGGCCGTCGAAACAGCAGCCGGCCTGAGTGCCGTGGAAGCCATCGCCCTTGTCGGGGTTGCCGGGGTTGGCGCGCAGTGGCTTGCCTGGTGGTTCCGCCTGCCGGGAATCGTGCTGATGCTGTTAGCGGGGCTGATCCTTGGCCCGGTCACGGGGATATTCGTGCCTGCGCGTGATCTTGGGGCGCTGGTGCAGCCGATGATCTCGCTGGCGGTGGCGGTGATCCTGTTTGAAGGTGGGCTGACGCTGAACTTTCACCGCCTTGCCGATGCCCGGCCTGCGGTGCGGCGGCTGATTTTTCCGGGGGCGCTGCTCGGCTGGCTGTTTTCGTCCCTTGCGCTGGCATGGGGCGCGGGCCTTGGCTGGGAGGCCGCGATCACTTTTGGCGGCATTATGATCGTGACCGGCCCGACCGTCATCGCGCCTTTGCTGCGGCAGGCCCGGCTGACCAGCCGTCCGGCGCAGGTCTTGCAATGGGAAGCCATCGTCAACGACCCGATCGGCGCGCTTGCCGCTGTTCTGGCGCTGGAGATCGTTCTGGTTCGCCATTCCGCCCTGCCTGTGGGTGAGGCCGCGCTGACCCTGATCCTGGGCATCGGCTTTGCGCTGTTGTTGGGGTTTGCTGCCGGGCGAGCCACTGTGGCGCTGTTCCGCCGGGGCTGGGTGCCGGAATATATGAAGGTGCCGGTGTTGTTCGTGGCGGTGCTTGGCACCTTTGCACTGGCCGATATGGGGTTGCATGAATCGGGCCTGCTGGCGGTGACGGTCATGGGGCTGGTGATCGCCAATGCCGACCTGCCGTCCTATACCGAACTGCACCGTTTCAAGGAACATGCGACCATTCTGCTGGTGTCTGGTGTGTTTATCCTGTTGGCGGCGGGGATCAGCTTTGACGTGCTGTCGCAACTGACATGGCGGGCGGTGCTGTTCCTAGCGTTGGTCATTCTGGTGGCGCGGCCGTTGACGGTGATGCTGTCGCTGATCGGGACAAACCTGCCGATGAAGGAACGCTGGCTGATCGCGCTGACCGGGCCGCGCGGCGTGGTGCTGGTCGCCGTGGCCGGTATTTTTGGCGAGCGTCTGGCGCAGGAGGGAATCGCGGATGGCGCTCTGATCGCGCCGCTGGCCTTTGTGCTGGTTCTGGCCAGCGTGATCTTGCACGGCTTTACGCTGGCACCGCTGGCACGGCTTCTTGGGCTGACCTCGGGCGATAAGCCGGGGCTGCTGATCGTGGGGGGCTCGCGCTTTGCGGCGGAGCTGGCGAAGGCGCTGGAAAAAGCGGATGTGAATGTTTTGGTCACGGACCCCAACCTTGGCCACTTGCGATCTGCGCGGGTCAAGGGCGTGCCGGTCTATTACGGTGATATTCTGTCTGAAAATGCCGAAACCAATGTCGAGTTCATTGCTTATGATGCGATTTTGGCGGCCTCTGATAATGATGCCTATAACACGCTGGTTGCGACTGACCTTGCGCCAGAGTTCGGCCGCGATTCGGTCTGGCAGCTTGCCCGCTATAAAGAGGACCGGCCGCGTCACAGCCTGCCGTCGCAGCTTGGCGGGCAGGCGATTGCGGGCGGGCGGACGCTGGCGGACTATCTGGACCTGTTGGGGGGCGGCTATATTTTCCGCGTCACCCCTCTGACCGAAGAATACGGCCTGTCTGACTGGCGCGAGGCCCGTCCCGGTGCGATGCCGATGGTGGTGGTCGATGACAACGGGCTGCGCTTTGTCGCGGATGCCGACAGCTTTACCGCCCGTGCCGGCGCGCGTCTGGTTTCGCTGATTCCGCCCGAGTTGGCTGTGCAACTGCGTCAGGACAGCGAAGCTGCGCATGAGGCCAAGGCCGAAGCCCGCGCCGCGCGCCGTGGCGAAGGTGAGGGCGCGATACCGGACGGTGCCTGATGCTGTCTTGACGGCCAAACTTGACCTTCCCTGTCCGCTGGCGCTATCGGGCAGGGGTAATTCCCCTCAAGGTGCCGTTATGAATCTGTTCGCTGAAATCCACACCCTTGTCATTGACGCGCTGAACCGGCTGGCCGGGCAGGGCGACCTGCCGCAAGGGCTGGACCTGCGAAACGTCACGGTTGAGCCGCCGCGTGATCCGGCCCATGGCGATATGGCCACCAATGCCGCGATGGTGCTGGCCAAGCCCGCCGCGATGAAGCCGCGCGATATTGCCGACAAGCTGGCTGCCCTGCTGGCCGAGGACGCCCGCATCAGCGCCGCCGAGGTCGCCGGGCCGGGGTTCCTGAACCTGCGCCTTGCGCCGGGCCAGTGGCAGCGGGCGGTGACGGCGGCGATTGCGGCAGGGGCAGATTACGGGCGCTCGGATATGGGCGTGGGGCAAAAGGTCAATGTCGAATTCGTCAGCGCCAACCCGACCGGCCCGATGCACGTCGGCCATACCCGTGGCGCGATCTTTGGCGACGCGCTGTCCAGCCTGCTGGCCTATTCCGGCCATGAGGTGACGCGTGAATATTACATCAACGACGGCGGCGCACAGGTCGATGTGCTGGCCCGTTCTGCCTATGAGCGTTACCGTGAGGCCAACGGGCTGGAACCGAATATTGCCGAAGGGCTGTATCCCGGCGATTATCTGATCCCCGTCGGGCAGGCGTTGAAGGAAAAATACGGCACCAGCCTGATCGACAAGCCGGAATCAGACTGGCTGGCTGATATCCGCGAATTCGCAACCGCCGCGATGATGGAGATGATCCGCGAGGATCTGGCCCTGCTGAACGTGCGGATGGATGTGTATTCCAGCGAAAAGGCCCTGTATCCCCGGATCGAACAGGCTTTGCAGCGGCTGGACGCTGCCGGGCTGATCTATCGCGGCACGCTGGAGCCGCCAAAGGGCAAGCTGCCCGAGGATTGGGAGGAGCGCGAACAGACGTTGTTCCGCTCGACCGATTACGGCGACGATCAGGACCGCCCGGTGCGAAAGGCCGATGGGAGCTGGACCTATTTCGCGCCTGATATTGCCTATCACTTCGACAAGGTAGAGCGCGGCTTTGACCAGTTGATCGACATTTTCGGTGCCGATCACGGCGGCTATGTCAAGCGGATGAAGGCGGCGGTCGGGGCACTGACCAACAACGGGGTGCCGCTGGACATCAAGCTGGTTCAGCTTGTCCGCCTGTTCAAGAATGGCGAACCGTTCAAGATGTCCAAACGGGCAGGCACGTTCGTCACCCTGCGCGATGTGGTCGAGCAGGCGGGGGCGGATGTCACCCGTTTTCACATGCTGACCCGCAAGAACGACGCTGATCTGGATTTTGACTTCGACAAGGTTCTGGAGCAGTCGAAGGATAATCCTGTTTGGTATGTTCAGTACGCAAATGCCCGGATTCATTCAGCTTTGCGCCGTGCGTCGGATGCGGGCGTGGATGTGTCTGACGCTGCGCTGGCGCAGGCTGATCTGTCCGGGCTGACCCATCCGGCAGAGCTTGCTCTGATCGGTAAGGTTGCGGAGTGGCCGCGTCTGGTCGAGACCGCCGCTCGCGCACATGAGCCGCATCGGGTGGCATTTTACCTGTATGATCTGGCGCAAGAGCTTCATTCGCTTTGGAATCGTGGTAACGAAGACCTGTCGCTGCGTTTTGTCCAAGATGGCGCAAAGGACACAACCGCGTCGAAAATTGCGATGTTGCGTGCAGTTGGCGTTGTCATTTCCAACGGTCTTGGTATTTTGGGCGTCGAACCGGCAAAAGAAATGCGCTGACAAAGGCGCCTGCCGGATCATTGAGCAGTGATTGTAAACGTCCGGGAAACCCGGCAGGCAGGCAAGAATGGCAGTTCTCGACTTCCGCGGTGGCGGGTTTCATGGCGTGCGCCCGCGTCAGGTGCGCGATTTCGTCTTTGGTGAGCAGGATCGCGGATACGATCCCGTCCACGAGGAGCAGCTTGCCACCAATGTGGGTTTGGCAGGCCGTGTTGCCCGTGCGCTGAACTATTTTGGCGCAGTTGTCTCGGTCATGCTGCTGATTGGCATGGTCGTCTGGGGCTATCAGCTTGTGACTCGTGACGTTTCGGGTATCCCGGTCGTCCGCGCGATGCAGGGGGAGGCCCGCACCGCGCCAGAAAACCCCGGTGGCGAGCTGGCCGCGAATGAGGGGCTGGCGGTGAACACCGTCGCCGCAGGGGCCGCGCCGCAGCGGATCGAACAGGTTGCCATCGCTCCGGCGGCCACCAGCCTGACCGATGAGGACTTGCCGATGGGCGCGCTTGGCGTGACTGCGCAGCCGATGGTTGCCGCGCCTGAGGATGATGTCGTCGGCCCGGAAAACCCTGCCTTTGCCGAGGAGGCCGCCACCCGGATGGCCGCTGCCAGCGATGCGGGCGTCGAAGAAGGCACCGTTTCCGCAGCCGTCACCGATGAAACCGGCACCCCCGCTGCACCCGAGGACATCAACGCCGCGCTGACGCAGACGGCTTCGGTGACGCAATCGGTCCGGCCCGTGCGCCGCCCGGCCCGTGCAACCCCGGCTCCGGTGCAGACCGCTGCCGTGACCGAGGCCCCCGCCGCAGCCCCGGCCCGCGCCGAAACCCGGCCCAAAACCCAGCCCGCGCCGACTCCGGCTCCGGCTGAAGCGCGGGTGGAAACCGTGACGCCTGCTTCGGGGTCTGCCCTTGCGCAGATCGGTGCTTTCGACAGCGAGGCCATCGCCCGCAGCGAATGGCAGCGCCTGTCGGGCCGCAACGGCAGCTTGTTCGCGGGTAAATCGCCGGTGATCCAGAAAACCGAACGCAATGGCCGCACGTTCTGGCGGCTGCGTGTGGCGGGCTTTGACGGGACTTCAGCGGCGCGGAACTTCTGCGGCCAATTGAAATCCTCTGGCACCGACTGCATCGCGCTGAACAACTGATGTCAACGGCCGCGATTTTCGGCCTGTCCGGCCTGACCCTGACCGAAGCCGAGCGGGATTTCTTTCGCTCGGCTGATCCTTGGGGCTTTATTCTGTTCGCTCATAATGTCGAAAGCCCTGACCAGTTGCGCCGCCTGACGGGCGACCTGCGCGATGCCGTGGGGCGTGACGCGGTGATTACCGTCGATCAGGAAGGCGGGCGCGTCCAGCGGCTTCGCGCCCCGCACTGGACCGATTGGGATGCGCCACTGAACGAAGGCCGCCGTGGCCCGCGTGCGATCTGGCTGCGCTATCGGCTGATCGGGGCGGAGCTGCGGGCCTGCGGGATCGACAGCAATTGCGCCCCCACGCTGGACGTGGCGCAGGCGGATACGCACCCGTTTTTGCGCGACCGCTGCCTTGGTGACGACGCGTCCGAAGTCTCGATGCTGGGGCGGGCCGCTGCGGATGGGATGCTGGCGGCGGGTGTCCTGCCGGTGGTCAAGCATATGCCCGGTCACGGCCGCGCCCGCGCCGACAGCCACAAGGATCTGCCGGTGGTGGATGCCCCCGAAACCGCGCTGAACGACAGCGATTTCGTGCCATTCCGGGCGTTGAAGGACGCGCCGTTGGGGATGACCGCGCATATACGTTACGCCGCGCTGGATGATGCGCCGGCAACGATTTCGGCCCCGATGATCGAGCTGATCCGCAAGCGTATCGGCTTTCAGGGGTTGCTGATGACCGATGACCTGGGGATGGAGGCACTGCCCGGCAATCAGGTGCAGCGCACCGCCGCCGCCATCGCCGCCGGTTGTGATCTGGCGCTGGCCTGCCATGGTGATCTGCCCGAGAAAGAGGCCATTACCGCTGCCGCTGGGCAGATGAGCGTGGCCGCGTTGGCACGATCTGCACGGGCGCTGAAGCTGCGCGAGGATGCGCAGGATGATGACATTGCCGCGCTGCGGGCCGAATATATGGGCCTTCGGGGCATGGTCTGATGCGGGCGTTGGCGCTTTGTGCGATGCTGCTGGCTTGTGGGCCACAGGACGCAGCTGCGCCGCCGCTGAACCTGATCGTCTATCGTGAGGCCGGGGCGGCGCAAGCGGTTCAGGACGCTGCCGCGGGTCTCGATGGGCGGGTGATCTACGACCTGTCGAATGTCGGGGCGACCGTGGTCGCCTTTCCGTCAGAAGCCGCTTTGAAACGCGCCCAATCCGCACTGGCGCGACTGCCCGGCGTGTTCGGCGTCAACCGCGACAGCGTGGTGCAACTGGATTAACCCAAGGTTGACAGGCTGGCTTAAAGCGCCGATTTAACGCCATGACCAGCGATCAGGACAATCTTTTCACGGCGGAAATCCGCCAGCGACAGGCGGATGAGGCGCTGATCGTCGATGTGGATGGTTTCGAAGGCCCGCTGGACCTGTTGTTGACGCTTTCCCGCACGCAAAAGGTTGATCTGCTGAAGATTTCGGTTCTGGAACTGGCGGAACAATATCTGGCTTTCATCGACCGTGCCCGCGCTTTGCGGATTGAACTGGCGGCGGATTATCTGGTGATGGCGTCCTGGCTGGCGTTCCTGAAATCGCGCCTGTTGCTGCCCCCCGATCCGCAGGCCGAAGGGCTTTCCGCGCAGGAGCTGGCCGCGCATCTGGCGTTTCAGTTGGAGCGTCTGGATGCGATGCGACAGGCGGCGGCGCGGCTGATGGGGCGCGACCGGCTGGGGATGCAGCGTTTTGTGCGGGGGGCACCAGAAACCGTGTCGCGGCTGCGCCAGACCGAATATCAGGTCGGGCTGATCGACCTGATGCGCGCCTATGCCCGGCTGAAAACGCGGGATGAGTTTCGCCCCTATGCCTTTGATCGTCGGGATATTTTCACCATGGAACAGGCGCTGGAGCGGATGCGCGACCTGATCGGATACAGCGGCGACTGGACCGATCTGGCGCGGTTTTTGCCCGAAGGCTGGGGCAGCGGCCCGCGCAAACGCTCGGCTACGGCGGCGACCTTTGCGGCCTCGCTGGAGCTTGCCAAACAGGGCCGGGTCGAGATCAGCCAGACCGAAGTTTTTGCCCCAATCTCGATCCGTGCGAGGCAGCGATGAGTGATTTCACCCCCATCCCGATGGACCAGCAGGAACGTATGGTCGAGGCGATCCTGTTCGCCGCTGCCGAACCTTTGTCGGTGCGCGAACTGGCGACGCGCCTGCCCGCCGGTTGCGATGCGCCCGAGGCGGTGGCGGCGCTGCGGGTGCGCTATCACGGGCGCGGTGTGGAACTGGTCCGGGTGGGCGACGCATGGGCGTTCCGCACGGCGGGCGATCTTGGCTTTCTGATGCAGCAGCAGATTGCCGAGACCCGCCGCCTGTCGCGGGCGGCGACGGAAACGCTGGCGATCATTGCCTATCACCAGCCTGTCACCCGTGCCGAGATCGAGGAAATCCGTGGCGTGGCGGTTGGGCGCGGCACATTGGATCAGTTGATGGAATTGGGCTGGGTCCGCATGGGGCGTCGCCGTCAGACACCGGGCCGCCCCGCAACCTTTGTCGTGACCGAGGGGTTTCTGGATCATTTCGGCCTTGAAACTGCCCGTGACCTGCCCGGATTGTCAGAATTGCGGGCCGCAGGGCTGCTCGATTCCCGCCCGGTCGAAGGGCTGCCCCTTGCAACCCCGGCGCAAGATGACGACATTGGGGATGCGGCCGTTCCGGCCGATGATCTGTTCGAGGACGAATAGGAACCGCCGATGAATATGAACCAGATTCTGAACATGCTGCAACGGATGCTGCTGCGCCGGGCGATGAACTGGGGCATCAACAAGGGCATCGGGATGTTGGGCAAACGCACGGCGCAGAATGGGGCGCAGACCGATCAGCCCGAGGCGCCGATGACGCCCGAAGAACGCAAACGCGTCCAGCAATCGCGTGACATGGCGAAGCGCGCCCGGCAGGCGGCGCGGATCACCCGCAGGCTTTAATCGCGGAACTGCTTGGCCAGTTTCAGGCCCTGTCCCTGATAATTGGACGCAATTCCCGCGCCATAGAGGCGGGCGGGGCGTTCGGCCATGCGCTCATAGATCAGGCGACCGACGACTTGCCCATGCTCCAGCGCAAAGGGGGCTTCGTGGCAGCGCACTTCCAGCACGCCACGCGCACCTTGTCCGGCGCTGCCATGACCAAAGCCGGGGTCAAAGAAACCTGCGTAATGCACACGAAACTCGCCCACCATGGCCAGATAGGGGGCCATTTCGGCGGCATAATCGGGGGGAATCGTGACGGCTTCGCGGCTGACAAGGATGTAAAACGCGCCGGGGTCCAGAATCAGCCGCCCCTGATCGGAATAGAGCGGATCCCAGAAATCCCGCGCGGCATAGGCGCCGATACGGTCAAGGTCGATCACGCCGCTGTGCGGGCGTGCGCGCCAGCCGACCAGATCCCCCTGCGCGGGCCGCAGATCAACGGAAAAGCCCAAACCCTCATCAATCAGCGCGGGACCATCCACCAGCGGCGTTTCCGCGTGCAAGAGCCGCAGGGCAGCATCATCCAGCGCCGCTTGTCCCTGCCGAAGCCGTAACTGGTTCAGTCGCATTCCCGGACGCACCAGAACCGAAAAGCTACGCGGGCATATTTCTGCATAAAGCGGGCCGTCATAGCCATCGGGCAGGCGGTCGAACTCGGTCCCGTCATCGGTAATCAGCCGGGTCAGCAGGTCCAGCCGCCCGGTCGAACTTTTCGCATTGGCCACCGCGGAAATGCCGTCGGGCAGGGTCACACGCTCGGCCAGCGGCACCAGATAGACGCAGCCACGCTCCAGCACCGCGCCGCCGGTCAGATCCATGCGATGCATCTGAAAATCAGCCAGTCGCTCGGCCACGCGCCGTCCCTTGCCGGGCAGAAACGATGCCCGCAGCCGAAAGGCGGTGTCGCCAAGGCGCAGGTCAAGACTGGCGGGCTGGATCTGTTCGGGGATGATCGGGACGGATGCTGCAATGGCACCGGATTCGATCAGGGCTTTCAAGGCAGTATCAGACAGAACGCCGGTCATCGGACCCCCTTTACAGATACCAAAACGCCCACCCGCAAGGGGTGGGCGTTTTCGGAATGGTCGGGCCGGCGAGATTCGAACTCGCGGCCTTCCGCCCCCCAGACGGACGCGCTAACCAGGCTGCGCCACGGCCCGACACGTCGGCCATATAGGGCGAAGCAGCGGGGGGACACAAGGCCCGAAAGGCGAAATATTGGCCTGATTGGGCGAAAATATTGCAGTGACATGACGGCAGGGCAAGGCGGCATGGGGTTACTGCATTTCGCGCAGCAGGCGGTGAATCTGTATCAGATCCTTGGGCAGTGCGCGGGCCTCGGGCCAGTCGCGCAGCCGTGCGGCCACATCGGCCAAAAGCGGCAGAAGATCGGTGTGGGTCGGGGCGGCCGGGGCTGGCTCCAACTCGGGGAACAGGGGCAGGGTTTCAGATTCGACGGTCTTGCGCAGGGGTTTGCGCGGCTTGGCTGCTGCAGGCCCGGCCGGGGGTTTGCTGACTTTGACGGCGGGCTGGGGTGTTGCGGGCGATTCTGTTGCGGGTTCCGCCAGCCCAAGCCGCACAAGCCCGCGCTGGCGCACCGCCGCACCGCGATCCTTGGCCAACAGCTTTTTCGCACCGCGGATGGTCAGCCCTTCTTCGCGCAGCACCTCGACCAGACCGGCGACCAGCGCCACATCTTCGGGGCGGTAATAACGCCGACCATCGCGGCGTTTTACAGGGGAAAGCTGGGTGAATTGTTCTTCCCAATAGCGCAACACATGCGGCGCGACCCCGACGGCCTGAGAGACCTCTCCGATAGAGCGGAATGCGTCGGGGGCCTTGTTCATACGGGGTTAGCGCCCCTTGTTGCCCGCCGCCACACGGTCTTTCATCAGGTTCGAGGGGCGGAAGGACAGCACCCGGCGCGGGGTGATCGGGACTTCTTCCCCGGTTTTGGGGTTGCGCCCGATGCGCTCGTTCTTGTCGCGGATCGAGAAGGTGCCAAAGGACGAAATCTTGACCTGTTCGCCACGCACCAGCGCGTCCGAGATATGGCCAAGGACGCTTTCCACAAGCTGCGCCGATTCGTGACGCGACAGGCCAACGTCACGAAAGACGGCTTCGGCCAAATCCATACGGGTCAGGGTCTTGTCACTCATACGGTTCACCTTGTTTGGCTTGGGACTAAGATTGCTGCTTCAATCGTTCCGAGTCAACGACGACGCTGCGGCTTTGTTCCAGAAAAATGCTTAAAATTATATATATACCGGATTTGCATACCAAGGCGGGCAGGGGCGTCTGTTATTAACCCGTTGGTTTTTCAATGAATGATTGCGGGCTGGCCGGATGGGGCGGATCGTCGCGCAACATGCTGAAATACAGGCCAGTTCTGCCATCAAGGGCTGTTTGTGCCTGATTCGTCAAGCGTGATCTCATGCGCCCAGGGGGGATTCGCGCCCGCGCGTGAGACCGTGACCGAGGCGGCCTTTGCCCCCAGCATCAGCGCCCGCAGCAGGGCCTCGGGCGGCAGCGTCGCAAGGGCGGCTTTGGTCAGCAACCCGTCGCGGTGCAGGCTGGTCAGGAAACCGGCGTTGAACGTGTCGCCCGCGCCGATCGTGTCGGCAACCTCGACCTGAAAGGCAGGGGCCGAAACCGGGTCGTGGGACCAGATGGCGGTGGCACCTTTATCGCCGCCGGTCAGCAGCACGATCTGCGGACCGCGCGCAAGAACCTTGGCTGCGGCAGCCTCGGGCGACAGGTCGGGGAACAGCCAGTCCAGATCGTCGGTGGACAGCTTGACCACATCCGCCAGCGCAAACAGCCGGTCCAGCCGGGCGCGATAGGCGGGTTCATCCTGCACGAAAAACGGCCGGATGTTGGGGTCCAGCATGACCGGCAGGTTGGCAGCCTCGCGGGTCAGCAATGCCTCGACGGCGGCACCGCAGGGATCTGGCACAAGGCTGATCCCGCCCGCGAACAGCGCCTGAACCCCGTCCAGACGTTGGGGCAGGTCTCTGGCCGCCAGCATCCGTCCGGCGGAACCTTCGTCATAAAAGCTGTAACGCGCCTCGCCCCCAATCAGGCTGACGAAGGCCAGCGTGGTCAGCCGGTCGCTGCGCGGGCAGAAATCCGTGTTCACCCCGGCCTCGGCCAGCGAGCGCAGCAGCGCCTCGCCAAAGGGATCCCGTGAAATCGGCCAGAGATAGGCTGTCGGTGCGCCAAGCCGCGCCAGCGCAATGGCGGTGTTCATGACCGCGCCACCGGGCAGGGGCGTGAAATGACCATCCTGCGGCACCATGTCGATCAGCGATTCGCCTGCGCAAAGGATCATGTGGACCTCGTGATTCTGGCGGTCTTGTTAGCGATAAACCAAGCCCGCTAATAGCCCCGAATCACATATCCGCCGCTGGAATAGCCGCCCGAGAGGCCGCCGCCCGTGTCGAACTGGACATAGCCGGTCTCATTCGCAGCAAACAGCAGCGCCGCCACCACGATCAGCGCCAGCAGCACCGCCAGCGCGATTTTCCATGCGGAATAGGGGCGTTCGCCCTGAACCCGCCCGGTCTGGCCGTTGACGGTAAAGCGATAGCTTTTGCCGTTGTATTTATAGGCGGCAGTCCAGATCGGCAGCAGGATGTGTTTGAAACTTTCGTCGCTGTGGCGGGTGTTGATGGCGCTGACCTGTTGGGCATCACCGCCGATGGCGCGGCGCACATCCATGGCGATCACTCCGGCCATTTCCTGCCGGGCAATGCCATGGCCGTCGGCCAGCGGGATCGTGTAGCCCTCGGCCTCGAACCCGACCAGATATTCGGGACGGTAATCCACCAGATGCGACAAGTCCCAAGGGGTCAGCCCGTCCGAGAACTTGCGCGGCAGCGAGCCAGAGGCCAGCACCAGCACATCGTTGAAATGCCGCGAAACCTGGCCTGAAACCGGGGTCCAGCGGATCTTGCGGACCTGTTGCTGAACCCTTTGGGTGCGGCCGTTGACGGTTTGCGTGACCCAGACCGTTTCATAATAGGCATCGCCGCGCATCCCGCTGTATTGGCTGGCGGTTTGTGCATCAAAGGTCCAGAAAGGCGAATAGACCCCGGTCATCCGCCGCCCGCGCCGGGCATAGGCCGTCAGGCCCGAAGGGGCGAACCAAAGACTGCCCAGCCAGTCCTCCATCGCGGCGCGGGCCTGTTCCTCGGCCAGCACAAAGGGCAGCACACCCTGCGGTTTGATCTGACGGGTCTGGCCGGTATCCGTAACCACCGGCGTGGCGCAGAATGGGCAGTCGGTGGCGTGGCGGTCGCTGTCCACCTCGATCTTGGCGCCGCAATTCGGGCAGGACAGGGTGCGGATAACCTGCGTCAGATCGGAATTGGCATCCAGCTTTAGCCCTTGCGCCAGCGGGATTTCCCGCAATTCCGGCGATTTATGCTGTGCGTCCCATTGCAGGGCGCGGCCCGTGCTGGGGTCGCGCAGCAGCACATCCGCGCCTTCGGCCCCGCCGGTCTGTTGCCGGGCGGGGGCGCGATGCGCGCCTTGCGGAATGTGCTGTTCATGCCCGCAATAGGGGCAGATCAGCACATTCTGACCCGGCGCGAATTGCAGGCTGCCCCCGCAGCTTTCGCAGGGATAGCGATATTCGCTTGGCGGCGTCGGCATCGGCGCGGCTTATGCCTTGGGCAGCGGCGGTGGCGGGGGCGCGATGGTGAACAGTTGCGCCAGTTCCGCAACTTCGTCAGCCTCGTGCCAGCCGTCCTGACCGGGTGCCCAAACCAGCGTTTCGCGGGCAAAACCGCCGTCGCGGACCATGCGGCCAAGATCGGCGCGGCTATAGGGGCCTTCGGCCTGACCGTCACGGGCGATATGCCAGACGGTTTCCGCCTTGGCTTGCGGCAGCGGTGGCGGCGTGGTCTGTGCGGCTTGCGCAGGCGCGGTTCCCCATGGCCCGGAATAGCCGGTCTGCGGCTGCATCTGCCGGGCCATATTCATGCCCATGGCCGCGCCCATTCCGGCACCCATGCCGCTGGCCAGCCCACCGCCGCCGGGCTGGTTGGCGCTGTTCAGCATCGCCTCGCCCATGGCATATTGATTGAAACGGTCCAGATCCCCGACGATGCCAATGCTGGTGCGCTTGTCCAGCATCTTCTCGACCTCATCGGGCAGGCTGATGTTTTCGATGTAAAACTCGGGGATGGTCAGACCATAGGCCGAGACCGTGGGCGCAATCGCCTTGGCCACCATCTTGCCAAGCTGGTCGGTATTGGCGGCCATATCCAGCACCGGGATGCCGGAACCGGCGATCATGCGCGAGAACTCCTGCACGATCACGTTGCGCAGTTGAAAGCTGATCTCGTCGCTGGTGAACTCACCATCCGTTCCGACGATTTCGCGCATGAACAGGCCGGGGTCGGTGACGCGCATGGAATAGGTGCCAAAGGCGCGCAGGCGGACCGGGCCGAACTCGGGGTCGCGGGCGATGATCGGATTGCGCGTCCCCCATTTCTGGTTGTTGAAGCGCGTGGTGTTGACGAAATAAATCTCGGATTTGAACGGGCTGCGGAAGCCGTGGTCCCAGTGCTGCAAGCGGGTCAGCACCGGCAGGTTGTTGGTTTCCAGCATATAGAGGCCCGGTCCGAACACATCGGCCAGTTGCCCTTCATGCACGAAAACCGCCGCCTGACCTTCACGCACGGTCAGCTTGGCGCCGTATTTGATCGCCCGGCCGACGGTTTCATAGCGCCAGACCATCGTGTCGCGGGTGTTGTCCACCCATTCGATCACGTCGATGAATTCGCCGCCAAGGATGTTGAAAAGGGCCATCTGCGCCTCCGTTGATGTCGTTCTTTAATTCGCGGCGCGGGGGATAAGTTCCCCGGCGATCTGGCGAATGATGGGGGTGGCCTGTGCCTCGGTCATGCCGGGGCGCAGGCGGGGATCATAGAGCATTTTCAGCAACAATTCGTCATGCCGGGTCAGCAGGGCGAATTCTTCGTCATCGTTGAAGATCGAGGGCCGGGCGGCAGGGCTGTCATTGGCCAGCCCCATACCCTGCGCCAGCTCCTCATGGATACAGGACAGCCGCAGCCGGTCGGGAAGCTCAGCCCGGATCACCGCCACCGCCTTGGCATAGGCGGCACTGCCGTCTCGCGAATAGGCGAAAACGGTGCAGTAATTTTGTGCCGAAAGATCCTGAATCGCGGCAATATCCGCGGGCGGAATGTCGGGAACGAGCTGGCGCAGGCGCGGGCCGATGGCACGGCGTTCGTCCTCGGACAAGATCAGGGTCACGAAATTGGCGCCCGATTGGCCCATGCGGATTGGATGCCCCGAAACCGAGGACAGCCGCGCCGCGAAGCCGGCAATATCGGCGCCGTCGCGGTTGCGCTGTGCGTCCGGCACACTGTTGCCAAAGACCACTTGCATGGTAATCGGGTCTTGCCAGCGGCGCAGCGGCGCGGCGCGGGTTTGGGCGACCAGCCTGCCATTCTGGCGGGTGTATTCATCATGCAGGGCAATCTGGACAAAATTGCGGGCCAGATCATCGGCGGTGAAGGGCGCGTCCTTTGGCTCGCGGTCCTGCCGCATCAGCCCGCGCGCCAGAAAGCTGGCCTGCGCACCCGCAAACAGCCGCGCCATCTGACGGCTGGTTTCAGATTGCGGCGCGGCATTGCGGGTGGTGGCTGTCGTGGCTCGGGCCTGCCGCATGGCCGCCAGATCCGGGGTCGGATCAGGGGCCGGGGCGGAGAGATCCGGGCGTGCCTCGGGGCGGGCGGATTGCGGCGGTTCGGGGGCAGGGGGCGGTTCTGACGCGGTGCAGGCCACCAAAGCCGCCAGCGGCGCGGCAAGCAAAGCCTGCCGCGCACACAAGTTCAGCGCGGATAAACGCGCAGCCAAGATCAGGCCTGCGGCTGGTTCGGACCCGCCGAACGCGCACGGGCGGCGGCCAGCGTGTCGCGCAGTTCGACTTCCATCTTTTGCAGGTCTTCCTCGGCAGCGGCGCGACGGGCCTTGCCCTCATCCGCGATGCGCAGGGAATCCTCGATGGTGGCGATCAGTTCGGCGTTCGCGGTGCGCACGGCCTCGATGTCGAAAATGCCGCGCTCCATTTCCGTGCGGATCTGCTGGTTCGCAGTGCGCAGGTTCTTGGCATTGGCGGTCAGCAGGTCGTTGGTCAGGTCGGTTGCCCCCTTGACCGCGCGGGCAGCCTCGGCGCTGCGCTGGATGGTGACGGCCTGTGCCAGTTGGGTTTCCCACAGCGGCACCGTGTTCACCAGCGTGCTGTTGATTTTCGTCACCAGCGATTTGTCGTTTTCCTGCACCAGCCGGATCGAGGGCAGCGATTGCATCGTGACCTGACGGGTCAGTTTCAGGTCATGGACGCGGCGTTCCAGATCGTCGCGGATGCTGCGCAGGTCGCGCAATTCCTGCGCCTCCATCACCTGCTGATCCTGACCAGCGGCCTGAACCTCGGCCTCTTTGGCGGGGATGTCCTTGCTGTCCATCTCGGCCAGCTTGGCCTCACCGGCGGCGATATAAAGGGCAAGCTCATCGTAGAACTCAAGCGTGCGCTGATACAGCACGTCCAGCGATTTGATGTCTTTCAGCAGCACCGACTCATGGCGCTCCAGATCCATGGTGATCTTGTCGATCTGGCCCTGCACCTGTTCGTAATTCGCCACGAAACGGGCGAAAGGCGCGGCGCGGCCCAGCAGTTTTTCCCACCATGAGCGTTCGCGGCGCACGTCTAGTTCGCTGACCGAAAAGCCGCGGATGGTGGTGACGATATTGCGCAGCGATTCACCCGCCGGACCAACGTCCTTGTTCTTGACATCGGCCAGCATCGACTGGCTGATCTCTTGCAGCTTGGCCTGAGCGCCTGAACCAAAGCGGACGATGGAACCGGAATCGCGCAGGTTGATCTCATCCATGCGGCGGCGGATCGCTTCGGCTTGCTGTGGTTCGGCCTGTTGCAGCGGCACGATGTCGCCCACGGGTTCGGGCAGAACCACGGCGGTCACGTCTTCGATGTCCTGAAGCGCGGCTTCGGCGCGGCGTTGGGTTTCGGTGGTCATGGGTATCCCCTGAATATGCAGGCTTGATGATATGGGCCAATTCGGCGCAGAGCATAGGCCGATTTCACGATCATTCAACGGGATAGATGGCGGAAAGTTCCGTCTTGCGGAACGGAAAGGACCGGGGGCGCTGCCCCCGGACCCCCGGGATATTTTGATGAAGAAGAAAGGCTTATGCTGCCTTTTGTCCCTGACCATAGCGGCCATAGAAGGTTTCGCCGGTTTTGGCGAGGTCGCGCAGCAGGTCCGGCGTGGCAAAGCGCGGGCCAAAACGGGCCGTCAGGTCTTCGGTGATGGACACGGCCTTATCCGCGCCGATAATGTCCAGCCAACTGAACGGGCCGCCCGACCAGGGTGCGAAGCCCCAGCCGAGGATCGCTCCCACGTCGCCTTCGCGGATGTCCTCCAGCACGCCTTGTTCAAAGGCGCGGACGGCCTCCAGCACCTGCGCGAAATAGAGGCGGTTCTGGACCTCCTCCAGCGAGGGCTGTTCAGCGGTCAGCGGATATTGCGCCGCCAGCCCGTCCCAGAGGCCCTGACGTTTGCCCTTGTCGTCATAGGCATAGAAGCCCGCGTTTGCCTTGCGGCCCATGCGGCCCTGATCCGCCATCCAGAACACGACCTGATCCACGGCCTCATCGGGATAGGCGTCGCCCATGGCCGCGCGGGTCGCCTTGGCGATTTTCACACCAAGGTCGATCGAGGTTTCGTCGATCAGTTGCAGCGGGCCAAGCGGCATCCCCATCATCTTGGCGGCCTGCTCGATCAGCGTGGGGTTCACGCCTTCGGCCACCATGCGGACACCTTCGTTGATATAGGGAATGATGCAGCGGTTGGCATAGAAGAACCGGGCGTCATTGACCACGATGGGCGTCTTGCGGATCTGGCGCACGAAATCGAGCGCCTTGGCCACCGCGCGGGGGCCGGTCTGCTGGCCCTTGATGATCTCGACCAGCAGCATCTTGTCGACGGGCGAAAAGAAGTGGATGCCGATGAACTGTTCCGGTCGGGCGCTGGCGCGGGCCAACTCGGTGATCGGCAGGGTCGATGTGTTGGTGGCGAAGATCGCGGTGGGCGGGATCACCGCCTCGGCCTTTTTCGTGACCTCGGCTTTCACGCCCATGTCCTCGAACACGGCCTCAACGATCAGATCACAGCCATCCAGCGCCGCGTAATCGGTGGTGGCGGTGATGCGGGCCAGCACTTCGGTTTTCTTCTCGGCCGTGACCTTGCCCTTGGACATGCCCTTGTCCAGCAGGCTTTCAGTATGGGCCTTGCCGCGGTCGGCGGCTTCCTGGGTGTTGTCGATCAGAACGACCTCGATCCCGGCCTGTGCGCTGACATAGGCGATGCCCGCGCCCATCATGCCGGCCCCGAGAACGCCCACCTTCTGCACCTTTTCATCCGGCACATCAGGACGGTTCGCACCTTTTTCCAGCGCCTCCTTGTTGATGAACAGCGAACGGATCATGGCCGTGGACGAAGGGTTCATCAGCACATTGGTGAACCAGCGGGCTTCGATCTTGATGGCATTGTCGAAATTGACCAGCGCACCTTCGTAAATGGCCGAGAGCATCGCCTTGGCCGCCGGATAGACGCCCATGGTCTGCCCGTTCACCATCGCTGAAGCGCCAACGAAGGTCATAAAGCCCGCCGGATGATAGGGCGCACCACCGGGCATTTTCCAGCCCTTCTGGTCCCATGGCTTGACCAGATCGGCGGGCTTGGCATTCAGCACCCATTCGCGGGCGGCGGCGACCGGATCGTCTACCACCTCATGAATCAGCCCGGCCCCCTTGGCCTTTTCGGGCGACATCATCTGACCTTGCAGCAGGATCGGTGCCGCCGCCATCGCGCCCAGCAGGCGCGAGACGCGGGTGGTGCCGCCCATGCCGGGGAAGATGCCGACCTTGATTTCCGGCAGGCCGATCTTGGCCTTGGGGTTCGGGGCGGCAAAGATGCGATGCGTGGCCAGCGGGATTTCCAGCCCGATGCCAAGCGCAGTGCCGGGCAGGGCCGCAGCGATGGGCTTGCCGCCCTGTTTGGTTTTCGGGTCCATGCCCGCCAGTTCGATCTTGCGCAGGATCGCGTGGCTGGACATCAGCCCGTCGAACAGCCCCTTGGCCGGGTTGTCGCCCGCGCCCTCTTTCATCTTGGCGATGACGTTGAGGTCCATCCCGCCGGCAAAGTCTTTCTTGCCCGAGGTTATGACGATGCCCTTGACGGCCTCATCGGCCAGCGCGTCGTCGATCAGGCTTTCCAGCAGAGGCCATGCCTCCATCGACAAGACGTTCATCGACTTGCCCGGAACGTCCCAGGTGATGATGGCGACGCCGTCGGCGTCTTTCTTCATGGTGAAATCGGTCATGTTTCCCTCCCTCAGACGCGCTCGATGATGGTGGCCGCGCCCATACCGGACGCGATGCAAAGTGTCGCCAGCCCGGTGGACAGGTCGCGCCGTTCAAGCTCGTCCAGCAGGGTGCCAATGATGATGGCGCCGGTTGCGCCAAGCGGATGGCCCATGGCCATGGCGCCGCCATTGACGTTGACCTTGTCAGGCGACACGTCAAACGCCTGCATGAAGCGCAGCACGACCGAGGCAAAGGCTTCGTTGACCTCGAACAGGTCAATGTCGCTGATCGATATGCCGCTGTCGCGCAGGATTTTCTCGGTGACGGGCACCGGGCCGGTCAGCATGATCGTGGGGTCGGTGCCGATCTTGGCCGTGGCGCGGATGCGGGCGCGGGGTTTGAGGCCGTAAGCCTTGCCGAACTCGGCATTGCCGATCAGCACGGCGGCGGCCCCGTCCACGATGCCCGAGCTGTTGCCGGCATGGTGGATGTGGTTGATTTTCGACAGATGCGGGTATTTCATCATGGCGATTTTATCAAAGCCGGGCATGACCTCGCCCATCTCGGCAAAGCTGGCTTTCAGCTTGGCCAGATCCTCGGCAGTGGTGCCGGGGCGCATGTATTCGTCACGGTCCAGAATGACCAAACCGTTCTGGTCTAGAACCGGAACGATGGATTTGGCGAAACGATTATCCGCCCATGCCTCGGCCGCGCGGCGCTGCGATTCGACGGCCAGCGCATCGGCCTGTTCGCGGGTAAAACCGTATTCGGTGGCGATGATGTCGGCGCTGATGCCCTGCGGCACGAAGTAGCTGTTCATCGCCAGCGAGGGATCAACGGCAATCGCCGCGCCGTCGCTGCCCATGGCCACGCGGCCCATCATTTCCACGCCGCCGGCGATATAGGCCTGACCGGCGCCGCCCTTGACCTGGTTGGCGGCAAGGTTCACCGCTTCCATGCCGCTGGCGCAGAAGCGGTTGATCGAGAGGCCGGGAATCGACTCGTCCAGATCGGATGCCAGCACCGCCGAGCGGGCCAGGCAGCCGCCCTGTTCCATAACTTGGGTCACATTGCCCCAGATCACATCCTCGACCGCATGGCCTTCCAGACCGTTGCGTTCCTTGACGGCGTTCAAAAGCCGCGCCGACAAAGCCAGCGAGGTGACTTCATGCAGGCTGCCATCCGGGCGGCCCTTGCCGCGCGGGGTGCGGGCGGCGTCATAGATATAGGCTTCAGTCATGTTTCCTCCTTGAGCCTGCCCGGTTTGTGAAAGCCTGCCGGGCCGTCCGTTTCTGGTCCCGCGCGGGTGGTGCCAGCGCACCGGGGGCTTCGCGCCCCCGGACCCCCGCGGGATATTTTTCTGAAGAAGAAGGGCCTGCGTTAACCCTTCTTCAACCCTTTGGCCCTATAAGCGGACCTGCGGTGCAGGCTGGGAAGCCGATGACCGCTGAAGGAGAAAGCCCCGGTTTGCACCATTGATGCCGATGGCCGTGTGCAGGCCGGGGCCGCCCCTTCTTCTTCATTCAAATATCCCCGCCGGAGGCTCCGGCGCGGGACAGGTACCCGGTCGTTCGGAATCGGGCGCGGCGTTGCATCAGAACTGATCCGCAGCCAGTGCCATGACCGGATCGGCACCGGACTGGATACGGGCCAGATGGGTGGCGGTCACGGGCAGCAGACGCTTCATGTAATAGCGCCCGGTGGCCAGTTTGGTGGCGTAGAAATCACCCACGCCGCCAGCCAGTGCGGCCTTGGCCATTTGCGCCCACATCAGGCCAAGGGTGACATGGCCGAACAGATGCATGAAATCATACGACCCGGCCAGCGCGGCATTGGGGTTCTTCATGCCGTTTTCCATGAAGAACATGCCTGCTGCCTGCAAATCCTTGGATGCGGCTTTCAGCGGATCAAGGAAATCGGCTTTCAGGGCCGCATCCCCTTCGTTTTCCTTGATGAAGGTTTTCACCATCTCGAAAAACGCCATGACATGCTTGCCACCGTCGGCTGCCAGTTTGCGGCCCACAAGGTCCAGCGCCTGTACGCCGTTTGCGCCTTCATAGATCATGGTGATGCGGGCATCGCGGACGAACTGGGACATGCCCTGTTCCTCGATATAGCCGTGACCGCCATAGACCTGCTGTGCGGCAACCGCCGTGTCGAAGCCCTTGTCGGTCAGGAAGCCCTTGATGACCGGGGTCAGCAGCGAGATCATGCCTTCGGCAGCGGCATCGCCGTTATGGGCCTTGTCGATCATATGCGCCCCCCAGAAGGACAGGGCGCGGGCGCCTTCCAGAAATGCCTTTTGATCCATCAGGTTCCGGCGCACATCAGGATGCACGATGATCGGGTCGGCGGGGCCAGAGGGGTTTTCGGTCCCGGTCACGGCGCGGCCTTGCAAACGGTCGCGGGCATAGGCCACGGCGTTCTGATAGGCAACTTCGCCCACGGCATAGCCTTGCAGGCCGACGCCCATGCGCGCTTCGTTCATCATGGTGAACATGGCGCGCATCCCCTTGTGCAGATCGCCAAGCAGCCAGCCTTTCGCAGCGTCAAAGTTCATCACGCAGGTGGCGTTGCCGTGAATCCCCATCTTTTCTTCGAGATTGCCGACTGAGACGCCATTGCGGGTGCCGATGCTGCCATCGTCATTGACCAGAAACTTGGGGACGATGAACAGGGAAATGCCCCTGGTGCCTTCGCCGCCGCCGGGCACCTTGGCCAGCACCAGATGGATGACGTTTTCCGACAGGTCGTGATCGCCGGCCGAAATGAAGATTTTCTGCCCGGTAATCAGATAGCTGCCGTCATCCTGCGGTTCGGCCTTGGTGCGCAGCATCCCGAGGTCGGTGCCGCAATGCGGCTCGGTCAGGTTCATGGTGCCGGTCCAGTCGCAGGCGACCATTTTCGGCAGATACATCGCCTTTTGCTCATCCGTGCCATGGGCGTGGATGGCAGAATAGGCACCATGGGTCAGGCCCTGATACATATTAAAGGCCATGTTGGCAGAGACGAACATTTCGCCGGTGGCCAGCCCGATGGTATAGGGCATCCCCTGACCGCCATATTCCGGGTCGCAATCCAGCGCGGTCCAGCCGCCTTCTTTCATCGCCTCAAAAGCGGCTTTGAACCCTTCGGGCGTATAGACCACACCGTTTTCCAGCCGGCAGCCCTGCTGATCGCCGACGCGGTTCAGCGGTTCCAGCACCTCGGAGGCCAGTTTGCCGGCGGCTTCCAGAACCGCCTCGGTCATGTCAGGGTCCAGATCCTCATGGCCGGGCAGGCCGGATTCCGAGATTTTCAGAACCTCATGCAGCAGGAATTGCATGTCGCGGGTGGGGGGCGTGTAGCTGGTCATGGTTCCTCCGGGGATTAAAGTTTGGTTGGGCCAGGGCCGCTTCGGCCTGCGCGATACGTTGGCGCAGTTCATCTATGGCGGTGGCCAGTTCGGTTTGTTGCTGTTCCATATCGGCAAGCCGGGCGCGGCTGGCGTTCAGCGTTGCTTCCAACTGCGGACGGTTGCTGCCGGTCGGGTCATAGAGTTCCAGCAGCTGCCGGATGTCTTCAAGGCTGAAGCCAAAGCGTTTGCCACGCAGGATCAGCGTCAGCCGGGCGCGGTCGCGGCGGTCATAGAGGCGGTGCTGGCCGCGGCGTTCGGGAAAGATCAGCGCGCGGGCCTCGTAAAAGCGCAGCGTGCGCGGGGTCACATCGAACAGGGCGCACATTTCGCGGATGGTCAGCCGGGACTGGTCGTCCGGGGTGATATGGTCCGTCGGGGCGATCTGATCCATGCGCGACCTCCTTTTTCGCCAAATCAGGTTAGCCGCCTGATCCGGGCGATGGCCAGAGGGAAGTTGACGCGAAGGTAAACGGGAACGCAGCGTCACAATACGGGCGTGTCAGTGCCGTGGTGGTCCGACCTTTGGCGGGCGCGGGCGATAGACCGGCAGGCGCCAGCCCCATTGCAGGCTGCCCGCCCGCAGCACCAACACCACGGCGGCGCAAAGCAGCAGGCCGATGGCGCGGTCGCCGGTCAGGGCCAGCGCGGTTTCGGCGGCAATAGCCCCGCCAAAGGCGGCGGTGATATACAGCTCACCCTGTTTCAGGATCAGCGGCACCTCATTGGCGACGACATCACGCATCAGCCCGCCAAAGCTGCCGGTCATTACCCCCATGGCGATCACCGTTACGGTTCCCGCGCCCATGTCCTGCGCAATGCCGACCCCTGCCGGGACGGCCACCGCCAGCGCTGCCGCATCCAGCCACAGCAGCGCCCGATAGCGGCTTTCCAGCAGATGTGCGGTGAAAAATACCAGTGCCGCCGCCGCCACGCAGATCAGCAGGATGGCCGGCCGGTCCAGCCAGAAAACGGGACGGTCCAGCACCACATCGCGCAGCGTGCCACCGCCCACGCCGGTCAGCGCTGCAAAGAACACAAACCCCACCGGGTCAAGCTGCGCCCGGCTGGCGACCAGCGCCCCGGTCAGGGCGAAAATCAGCACCGACAGGTGATCCAGCACCGGCAGCAGTTGCGCGGCCATGCCTCAGCCCTTGAGCATGTCGTTAATCAGAACCTCGGTCTCATCGCGCAATTCGCGCAGGTCGTTGATGGTCACGTCCAGTTCCTGCCGCTGCTGGTCCAGCGCCAGCAATTGCCGATCGGCATATTCAACCCAGATACGATATTGTTCCAGCGTGCCCTGATTGCCATACATTTCCAGCCATTGCCGGATTTCCTCCAGGCTGAAGCCGAACCGGCGGCCGCGCAGGATCAGCGTCATCCGTGCCACCTCTCGCGGGCCATAAAAACGCGAGCGCCCCTCCTTTCGGGGGCTGAGCAGTTCGATATATTCATAATAGCGCAAGGTCCGGGGCGTCACGTCGAAACGCATACACATATCCTTGAAGCTCAGCTCATCGGTGGCGGTCATGCCTTGCCCCCTTGGGGTCGTGAAAAATTGCCCGGATTATGCGCAACCGGGGCGGGACTGTGCAACCCCTTGAGTGCCATTATGGTTGACGTAAGGTTAGCTGTTGTAAGGTGACTTGCCCGTATTCGCAGCTTGCGGCACAGTTGGCGGATGTTTTTATTGTAAGGCCCACAATGACCGACCTGCCCGCCGACCCGACCGAGCGCGCCCGAATCATCGCCCGGAACCTGATCGACATGCTGCCTCATGCTACCGCGCTGGGGCTGCATCTGGAGGAGGTGGACGAAGGCGCGGCATCAATCTCGATGCCTTGGCGGGCCGATCTGGTGGGTGATCCACAGACTGGGGTGATCCATGGCGGCGCGGTTTCGGCGCTGATGGATACTTGTTGCGGGGCGGCGGTGCTGGGGCATCCACAGGTGCCGGGACCGGTGGCGACCATTGACCTGCGCATCGACTATATGCGGGCGGCCAAGCCGGGACAGCGGATCATTGCGCGGGCGGAATGTTACCATCTGACGCGATCCGTGGCCTTTGTCCGCGCCCATGCCTATGACGAGGACGGTACCCGTCCGGTGGCGACGGCAACCGGCACCTTTACCACGGGGGCGGCGTGATGGCGGATCGGAACGAGCCTTTGGCGCAGGTCAAAAGCCGCCGCGATTCGGCGTTGGCGGTGCTGGCCGGTACCATGCCCTATGCCAATTGGCTGGGGATCCAGTTTGAACGCCGTGGCGATGAGCTGACCGGCATCCTGCCCTTTGATGGCAAGCTGATCGGCAACCCGGTGCTGCCGGCGATCCATGGCGGGGTGACGGCGGCCTTTCTGGAAACCACGGCGGTGATCGAACTGGCCTGGACGGCAATGTGGGATGATCTGGAGGCGGGGCGCGTCACGCCCGAACTTGGCAATCCGGCCAGCCTGCCGCGCCTGCCCAAGACAATCAGCTTTACCATCGACTATCTGCGCTCGGGCCTGCCGCGGGACGCCTATGCGCGGGCGCGGGTGGTGCGGTCGGGGCGACGTTATGCCACGGTGCAGGTCGAGGCGTGGCAGGACAACCGCGCCCGGCTGTTCGCGCAGGCGACCGGGCATTTCCTGATGCCGCAAAGCCGCGGAGCCGGTGCCTGAGGTGGTGCTGATATGGGTGTGCTGACCAATCGCCGGGTACTGGCGATTGCGCTGCCGATTGTGCTGTCGAACATTACCGTGCCGCTGCTGGGGCTGGTCGATACCGGGGTGATCGGCCAGCTTGGTCAGCCCGCGCCGATTGGTGCGGTGGGGATTGGCGCGGTGATTCTGGCCTCGGCCTATTGGATTTTTGGCTTTCTGCGCATGGGAACGACCGGGCTGGTGGCGCAGGCGCATGGTGCGGGCGACCGCACGGCGGCGGGGGCGCATTTGCTGCGGGCGCTGGCGATTGCGGGCGGCGCGGGGCTGCTGTTCATCCTGCTGCAAGCGCCGCTGTTTTGGGCTGCCTTTCGTCTCGCTCCGGCCAGTGCGCAGGTCGAGGCGCTAGCGCGTGATTATCTGGCCATTCGTATCTGGGGCGCACCGGCGGCAATTGCGGTCTTTGCGCTGACCGGCTGGATGATTGCGACCGAACGGACCCGCGCCGTCCTTGCTCTGCAATTGCTGATGAACGGCACCAATATCGCGCTGGATTTATGGTTCGTTCTGGGGCTTGGCTGGGGCGTGCAAGGCGTGGCCGCCGCCAGCCTGATGGCGGAATATCTTGGCGCAGGCTTTGGCCTGTATCTGGCCCGTGACACCATCCGCGCGGCGCTGGGTCAGCCGCTGTGGTCCGCGCCCGAACTGCGCCGCCTGTCCAGCGTGAACGGGAATATCCTGATCCGCTCGGTGCTGCTGCAAGCCAGCTTTACCAGCTTTCTGTTTCTGGCGGCGGGGCAGGGCGATGTGACATTGGCGGCCAATCAGGTCTTGCTGCAATTTCTGACCATTGCTGCCTATGCGCTGGACGGCTTTGCCTTTGCCGCCGAATCGCTGGTCGGGCAAGCGATTGGCGCAGGCCGGCCGGGGCAGGTGCGTCAGGCATCGCGGTTGACCGCGCAATGGGGCGTCGCGGGGGCGGTGCTGATGGCGCTGGTTTTTGCGCTCGCGGGCGGCACGATCATCGACGCGCTGACCACCGCGCCCGAGGTCCGGGCCGAATCGCGTCATTACCTGCCATGGCTGGTGGTGCTGCCCCTGGTCAGTGTCGCCAGCTATATGTTCGACGGTATTTTTATCGGTGCCACGCTGACCCGGGAAATGCGCCAGACCATGACGATTTCCGCCGCGCTTTATGTGATGGCGCTGGTGATTTTTCTGCCGATTTGGGGCAATCACGGCCTTTGGGCAGCGCTGGTGGTGCTGAACGCGGCACGGGGGCTGACCATGTGGCCGCATTACAAAAAGGCCGAGGCAGCAGCCGCCCCGGCCTGATTCTTGCGGTAAAGAAAGCCTCAGGCTTCTTCAGCGACTTGCTGGCGGGCCACGCCCAGCAGTTCAGCCATCTTGGCGCGGATCATCGCCTCATCGGCCTTGCCTTGCAGATCGGCGGAAACCTTGCGGAACACATCTTCTTCGCCCGGCTCTTCCATGTCGGATGCCACCACGCTCATCGCATATTCGCGGGCGGCATCGCCGCTTTTGCCCAGAATACCGGCGGCCCATTCGCCCAGCAGGCGGTTGCGGCGTGCCTCGGCCTTGAAGCGCAGGGTCTCATCATGGGCGAACTTGGATTCATAGCCCTTTTCGCGGTCGTCGAATGTGGTCATGGGTGCCTCCTCATGGTGGGTTGTCATGGGTATGCCCGATCCGGGCGCACCATCGCAAGCCGGAACATCAAGGCCAACCCGCCGCCACCCCATTGCCGCAGCCCGCGCCGTGGCTTATAGCCAGAGAAACAGGGATTTGACCGGCAAAGCGAGGGGCAGCCATGGCGGCACGGCGCAAGAAAATCTACGAAGGCAAGGCAAAGATCCTTTATGAAGGCCCCGAGCCGGGAACGCTGGTCCAGTATTTCAAGGACGACGCCACCGCTTTCAACGCACAGAAAAAGGCCGTGATTGAGGGCAAGGGCGTGCTGAACAACCGCCTGTCCGAGTTCTTCATGCAAGGGCTGACCAATATCGGCGTGCCGAACCACTTTATCCGCCGCATCAACATGCGTGAGCAGTTGATCCGTCAGGTCGAGATTATCCCGCTTGAGGTCATCGTGCGCAACTTTGCCGCTGGCTCCATCGCCAAGCGGCTGGGCATCGAGGAAGGCACTCCGCTGCCGCGCCCGATCGTTGAATACTCCTTCAAGAACGACGAATTGGGCGATCCGTTCGTGTCCGAGGAATATATCATCGCGTTTGGCTGGGCCGCACAGCAGGATCTGGACGACATCGTAAGCCTTGCACTGCGGGTCAATGATTTCCTGTCGGGCGTGTTCTATGCCGTGGGGATCAAGCTGATCGATTTTAAGATCGAGATTGGCCGGGTGTGGGATAATGACTTCATGCGCCTGATCGTGGCCGATGAGATCAGCCCCGATTCCTGCCGCCTGTGGGATGTGAAAACCGGGCAAAAGCTGGATAAGGACGTGTTCCGCCGCGACCTTGGCAACCTGACCGATGCCTATACCGAGGTTGCCCGCAGGTTGGGCCTGATGCCCGCCAATGCGACCCCGATCACCAAGCCGACATTGATTAACTGAAAGGACGACCGATGAAAGCGCGTGTCACCATCATGCTGAAAGACGGCGTTCTGGACCCGCAGGGCGAGGCGATCCGCCACGCCCTTGGCGGGCTTGGCTTTGCCGGGGTTGGCGGCGTCCGTCAGGGCAAGGTGATTGAACTGGACCTGAGCGCCACCGACAAGGCTGCCGCCGAAGCCGAGGTCGGCCAGATGTGCGAAAAGCTGCTGGCCAATACGGTGATCGAGAAATACCGCGTCGAGATTCTTTGAGGCGCGATCACCTGACCGTCCCGCAGGCGCGGCGCTGTTCAAGCGCCGCGTTTGGTTTTTGTGTTTGGTGGCGGCTTCGATGCTGCAATAGTTCTCGCTGCTGCCGGGTAAAGAGTGCTGACACCTCAGCCAGCGTCGAAAATATGGCATCGACATAGGCTACGTTGGTGAAAATATCGCGGGCGCGAACAACCTCATTCATGCTGAACCTGTTGCCCCGGCGCAGAGCCTTGTGCCGGGACGCCGGGATGCCGCACTGACAAGCCCCATGCAGAACGGTCATTTTTCTTGGGTGTTCTCAGCGTGACCGGGCAGTTTGATCCTAGCCGAACAACCGCTGATATTCGGCCATCGCGTAACGGTCAGTCATACCCGCGACATAATCCAACACCAGTCGGGCGCGGGTGGTTTCGTCCGTGCAGCGCAGGGTCTCGGCCTGCCAATGGGCGGGTAAAAGGGCGGGGTCATGCATGAAGGCCGGGAACATCGCCTGCAACATCCGGGTGACGGCCCGGCGTTCCTCGACCACGGAAGGCGCGCGATACATGCGCTGGAACAGAAAGCGTTTGACCGCTTTCAGGTTCTGATACAGCGGCTTGGAAAAGCGGATGATCGGGCCGTCGCTGTTGCGGATGTCATCGACATGGGCGGGTTTCAGCGCCGCCAGCCGGTTCTGCGCCACGGCGATCACATCTTCGACCATGATGCCAAAGACCCGGCGCAGGGCCTCATGCCGGCGACGCATCGGGTCAAGGCCGGGGTGCAGGCGGTCCACCTCGGCAAAGGCGGGGCCAGCGATGGGCAGGTCCATCAGGTCGGCTTCGGTGAACAGGCCCGAGCGCAGCCCATCATGCAGATCATGGTGATTATAGGCGATGTCATCGGCCACGGCGGCCACCTGCGCCTCGGCGCTGGCATAGGTGGTCAGTTCCAGATCCCATGCGGCGTTCACCTCGGCCAGCGCATAGGGCAGGGAGGCGGCACCACCCGCAGGGCCTGGTCCGACAACCGGGCCATTATGCTTGGCGATGCCTTCGAGGCTTTCCCATGTCAGGTTCAGCCCGTCAAAACCGGCGTAATGGCGTTCCAGCCGGGTTACGATCCGCAGCGCCTGCGCATTATGGTCAAAGCCGCCATAGGGGGCCATCAACTCGGCCAGCGCGTCCTCGCCGGTATGGCCGAAGGGCGGGTGGCCAAGGTCATGGGCCAGTGCCACGGTCTCGGCCAGATCGGTGTTCAGATCCAGCGCCCCGGCGATGGTGCGGGCGACCTGAGCGACCTCGATCGTGTGGGTCAGACGGGTGCGGAAATAGTCGCCGCGGTAGTCCTGACCCTCGCGTTCCACAAAAACCTGCGTCTTGTGTTTCAGCCGCCGGAAGGCGCTGGAATGAATGATACGATCGCGGTCGCGCTGCCATGGGCTGCGAAAGGTCGAGAGGGCCTCGGGGTAAAGGCGGCCACGGCTTTGCGTGGGCTGGCAGGCATAGGGCGCGGTCATCAGGGTTCCTTGCGGCAGAGCTGAACCGACCCTATATTCCAAGCCTGTAAGGACAACGGGAACAGCCCATGAACCTGGAACTGAATCTGCCGCCCAAGGTTACACCGCGCGCTTTCGCCCGGCTGGCCGAGATCAACGAAGGCACGGATGCGCCGCGCCCCTTGCGGGTTGCCGTGGCAGGCGGAGGCTGTTCGGGGTTTCAATACGACATTCGGCTGGATGATGCCGCCAGCGACGATCTGGTGCTGGAAGGCGAGGGGCAGCGCGTGCTGGTCGATCCGGTGTCGCTGCCGTTTCTGGCCGGGGCGACGATTGATTTTGAAGATGAGCTGATCGGGGCGCGTTTCGTGATCGACAATCCAAATGCCACCAGCTCTTGCGGCTGTGGCACAAGTTTCTCGATTTAAGAGTCTTTGTTCAGAGGGGCTTGCGCCCCTCTGGTGCCTCCGGCGGGGATATTTTCAGACAAAAGATGCGGCCGAATATGATGCGGCCGAATATTCGGTCGCCAGCAGCCGCAGGACCGGCTCTCCTTCGTCCCAGTCGGTTGCAAAGAAATCCGTCCGGTCATTGGTCGTGCCAATAACCTCGGCCATGGCCAGATGACCTTCGTCCATTGCGGCGGCAATATCGGGATTGGCGGCGCGGGGGATATAGCCCAGCTTGCTGCCGTCGGGACCGATGACGGCGACGGCATTGCGGTCATAGGGGTTGTCGGCCTCGCGCCGCAATTCCACGCGGCTGCCTTTGGTCAGCACATTCGCCGCCAATGCCTGATCCAACCCATGATAGCCGCCGCCCGCGATGGCGAAATCCAGCACATGAACGTAATTCGGCGCGGGGGCGGGCAGAGCCGCCAGCGGACGCGCCATCACCCCGCCAAGAGTGGCGAGAACAGAGGCGTTGAACTGGCGGCGGGACAGCATGTGCGAGGGCCTTTATATAAAAAAACCGCCTAAAATGGTGGCTGGTTAATGTCGTGGAAGATTTCCGATGGAGCGGGCGATGAGATTCGAACTCACGACCCTAACCTTGGCAAGGTTATGCTCTACCCCTGAGCTACGCCCGCACTCCGTTTCGGTGCGGGGTAATTAGCGCCGGTTGCGGTGGGGTGCAAGGGGGGCAGCGCGTTTTTTCGCGCCGCCCTTTGGGTTATTTTGCCGCCAGCAGTTCTGGCACATCCAGCAGGATAAATTCGTTATTGGCGGCCTTGCCAAGCTCGCGCCCGCCGGAAAACGGCAGGTTGTTGTCATTGGCGACCATGATCTGCGTGTCGTTGACCGCCATCACGTCCTCGATGGTGAAGAAGGGGAAGGTGAATGGCCCGTCACCCGTGCGAGAGGTTTCCAGACGTGCCTTGCCGTCCGGGTCGGTAATCTTCATCAGGTCGATGTCCCCGATGCGGCGCATGAAGCCATCGGCGTCACGGTCGGCGGTATCGACCAGAACGATGCGTTTGTGCAGCGCCGGAACCGGATAGCAACCCTGCGCCGGTTCGCCCTCGCAGCGCAGACTGGGATCGCCTTCGCCGTTGTCACGCTCGATCACCAGGGCGCGGGTCTCGTCGATAAAGTTGAAATCACCGATTGCCGTTGCGCCTTCGGCCAGACGGAAGCGGGCCGTGTCGCCCGTCCATTCGCCCTTGGCCGGGTCAAAGATCAGCACACGCAGGAAATCACCCTCGGGCTGGCCGTCCTGATCCAGCAGCGGTTTTTCGAGCATTGCCCACAACAGGTTGGTGCCGGGTTGCAGGGCCATGCCTTCGTAGCCGCCCGAACGCTGACTTTGGAAATCAACGCCAGCAGCGGCGGGGACACGCAGGGCCGGGTGATCGGGGCTGCGCAGCGGTTGGCCGTCGAGCAGCGTTGGGTAAACCTCAATGATGCGGCCAGACAGGTCGGCGCGGATCAGCCACGGGCCGAACTCGTCGCTGATCCAGACTTCGCCGTTCAGCACCTGAATGCTCTCCGGGTCGAAATCCGCGCCGGTCAGGTAACGCGAATCACTGCCTTCATAGGCGATGCGAAACGGCACTTTATGGTCAGGGTCGTGCAGGAAGACGGTTTCATTGATCGCCACGGTGCCAGCGTCGAAATCGGGTGTCAGCCGGTTGAACATCAACAGCGCGTCAGGGCTGTTCACGCGCGACCCGAAACCGTTGTCGATCAGCGCATAAACGGAACCATCCTCGGCCCGGTTCATGGCAAAGCCAGACAAGCCCTGAAACGGCTGACCCAGAAACGGCAGGCTGATGCCGGTCGGGTGGCTGCCATAGGCCGCGCCGGTGTCGCCGGGCTTGCTCATTGGCCGGCGATTCGGGGCCTCGCCCGTAAATTTGCCCGAAACCCACGCATCGCGGGGCGCGTCGGCGGGCGGGGCAACCATCGTCATGGCCGGGATATAGGCGTGGCCCGCCAGCTTGGCGGGGTAGGTTTCCTGCGCCATCGCAGGGCTGGCGAGCAGGGCAGCGGTCAAAAGCAGCTTACGCATCATCATTCCATCAGTTGCTGATGGCGGCTTTATGCGCGGCTTGCGTGACGCTGTTATGACGGCTGAACCGATGGAGCGGGCGATGAGATTCGAACTCACGACCCTAACCTTGGCAAGGTTATGCTCTACCCCTGAGCTACGCCCGCACTCCGTTTCGGTTCGGGGGATGTAGGCCGGGACGCGGACGGGCGCAAGAGGAAAAATGCACCCGCCCGGATTTTTTCAGCGCATCCGCAGCGCGCCGTCCAGACGGATGGTTTCGCCGTTCAGATAGCCGCTTTCGACGATAAAGGCGGCGGTGCGGGCATATTCGTCGGGATCGCCAAGGCGCTTGGGGAAGGTGACTTCGGCGGCCAGCCCGTCCTGCACCTCTTGCGGCAGGCCGCGCAGCATCGGGGTGCCGAAAATCCCCGGCGCAATCGCCATGATGCGGATGCCCTGCCGGGCCAGATCGCGGGCGATGGGCAGGGTCATGCCTGCGATGGCGGCCTTGGATGCGGCATAGGCGGCTTGCCCGGCCTGACCGTCAAAGGCCGCGATGCTGGCCGTGTTCACGATAACGCCATTTTCCGGGCGGCCGTTTTGGGCCATCTCGGCGGCGGCAAGACGCAGCACGTTGAATGTGCCGATCAGGTTGATCTCGATGGTGCGGCGAAAGCGGGCCAGATCATGTGGCCCGTCGCGGCCAATGGTCTTTTCGCCGGTTGCGATGCCGGCGCAGTTCACGCAGATGTCGATGCCGCCCATGGTTTCGACCGCTGCCGCAATGGCTGCTGCCACGCTGGTTTCGTCGGTGACATCGGTGCGCTGAAAACCCGCACCAATGCTGGCGGCGTATTCCGCGCCGGTTTCGGCCATGTCCAGAATCGTCACCTGTGCACCGCGCTGTGCGAAATGTGCTGCCGTGGCCGCGCCAAGACCTGATGCGCCGCCGGTGATGATGGCGCGGCTGCCCTGAAGTTCCATGAGACCCCCTCCCGATCTGAATTGAACGGTTGTTAGATTAACCGCCGCGCCGGGATGGGGCAAGCCTTACCAGCGGCCCGAGGCCCCGCCGCCGCCCGAATGTCCGCCGCCGAAGCCGCCCGAGCGTCCGCCGCTTGAGCGCGGACCTTCCGAGCGGCTGAACCCCGAGACCGGCACTGGAATCATAGTGCCTTGATCGTGCCAGCCGCAATCGGGGCAGGTGTGGCGGGTCTGGACCATCCGTGTCGGGCTGCCGCCGGGCAGGGTTTGGGTGGCGTAATCATCATGTCGTTGCAGCTTGCGGCTGCCGCATTGCGGACAGGCGCACCGCCCGTGCCGGCGCAGGGCATTGCGGCCAAGATGCAGGGCAAAGGCTGCGAAAAACGTGCCGAAAATGCCAATCGGCAGCCAGTCCTGCCAGCGCCGGGCCGCAGTCGGGGTGCGGCCCTCGGCCTGTGGGCGGGCGATCTGGTCAATCACCGCCAGCGTTCCGGCCTGTATTCCGTCAGACATGCGGCCCTGACGAAAGGCGGGCAGCATGTCGCGGCTGATGATCTGTGCCGCCACCTGATCGGCGCGGGTAGGATAGCCTGCACCAAGCTCGATCCGGGTCTCGCGGTCGTCGCGCAGGATCAGCACCATGAATCCATCGTTGCGGTCGCGGTCGCCCACGCCCCAATGATTGAACAACCGCGTTGCGAAATCCTCCAGCGTTGCGTCGCCATAACCCGCGCGGCTGTCCAATGTCACCACGGTGCCTTCCACGCCGGTGTCATCATGCAGCGCGATCAGTGCCTGATCCAGAATCCGCGTTGTGTCCTCGCTCAGCAGGCCCGCAAAGTCGTTGATGCTGGTGTGCAGCCAGTCGGGCAGGCCCTGCTGCGCAAGCGCGGGCAGGGGCAGCAGCACTGCAAGAACCAGCGCCCGGATCATCGCAGCAGCATTTCCGGCCCGCCCGCGATCAGCGGATCGACGGTGCCGATGGCGTCTGCGTCCTTGCCCGCGTAATCAACCGCGTTCAGGATGGTTTGAATGGCCGCGATCCGCGCCCGTTTCTTGTCGTCCGAGCGGATCACCACCCAAGGCGCAACCGGCGTATGCGACAGCGACAGGGTTTCGCGGATGGCAGCGGTGTAATCGTCCCATTTCGCCAGCCCGTCCACGTCGATGCTGGACAGTTTCCATTGCTTCAGCGGGTCTTTCTCGCGGTCCAGAAAGCGGCGAAGCTGTTCGGCGCGGCCCACGTTCAGCCACAGCTTGACCAGCGTTACACCATCATTAACCAGCAATTCCTCGTATTTCGGAAGCTGGCGGAAGAAATGCTCGCGCTGGTCGTCGGTGGCAAAGCCAAAGACTTTTTCCACCACGCTCCGGTTATACCAACTGCGGTCGAACAGGGCGATTTCGCCGCTGGCGGGCAGCCAGTCGGTGTAACGCTGGAAATACCATTGCGAGGCTTCGCGTTCCGTCGGTTTGGGCAGCGCGGCGATATAGGCGGAACGCGGGTTCAGGTTCTCGCGCACGCGTTCGATCGTGCCACCCTTGCCGGCGGCGTCGCGGCCCTCGAACAGCACCGCCACGCGCTTGCCGCTGTGGATCACGTCGTACATCATCTTGACCAACTCGCGCTGAAGCCGGTCCATGTGGGCGTTATAGTCCTTACCGGACATTTCCGCGTCATAGGGAAAGGCAGGGTCCAGAATATCATCCTTGCCCGCGGTCTTGATCACTTTGCGGATCTCTTTCGGGGCCTGCTTTTCCAGATATTCTGTGATCTTGCCGACCAGCGGCATGGTTGGGGCTTTGCTCATGTCCGGTTCCCGATATTGTTCAGATCAAAGGGCGTGGTCTGGTAAATCTCATTCACCCAATTGCCGTAAAGCAGATGTGCATGGCTGCGCCAGCGGTTGCTTGGCGGGCGGGTCGGGTCATCATCCGGGTAATAGTTCCGCGGCAAGGCAATCGGTTTGCCCGCCGCCACGTCGCGGTCATATTCCTCTTTCAAGGTGCCGCTGTCATATTCCAGATGGTTATAGATATACAGCGCCCGGTGGTCCGCGTCCTGCACCAGACAGGGGCCGACCTCATCGCTGGCCAGCAGGGTTTTCAGCCCGGCAGCGTCCAGTTCGTCCTGGCGCATTTCAGTCCAGCGGCTGACAGGAACCAGCACATCATCGGAAAAACCGCGCAAAAACGGGCTGGCCGGTGCAAGGTTCTGATGCCGGAAGCAGCCGAATGCCTTATCCGTCAGCAGGTGCTTGCCGACGCCGTGGAAATGGCTGGCCATGGCCATGCCGCCCCAGCAGACGCCAAAGGTCGAATGGACATGGCTTTGCGTCCAGTCGAACACCCGGCGCAATTCGTCCCAATAGGTCACATCCTGATAGGGCAGGGTTTCGACCGGGGCGCCGGTGATAATCAGCCCGTCAAAGCGTTCGCCGCTGGCCTGAACCTCGGCAAAGGTGCGGTAAAAGCTGGCCAGATGGTCAGCGGCGGTGTTGCGGCTTTCGTGATCGGACATGCGGATCAGGTGAAAGTCGATCTGCAAGGGGGTGGCGCCAATCAGCCGGGCGAACTGGTTTTCCGTCTGGATCTTCTTGGGCATCAGGTTCAGCAGGCCGATGCGCAGCGGACGGATGTCCTGAGTCGCCGCACGCCCCGGCGACATGACCATCACCCCTTCTTGCGACAGGATGTCAAAGGCGGGCAGGTCTTCGGGCAGCGTAATCGGCATCAGTCGGTCTTTCGGTCAATAGCGGCGGCAATCAGATCGGTGAAATCGGCAGGTGTCCTGACCTGCGCGACCTCATTCGCGGTGACGGTTACGCCGCGCCGGGCCATGGCGGCGTAGCGCGGCTGGCGATGCGCCAGCGCGCGGGAATAGGTCCATCGGATGAAATCGTCCGGGTCCACCTGATCTTCACGCAGGCCCCGCTCGACCCGATAGGCGACCCATGCTTTTTCCAGAAATTGCGGCTGGTAATACATTGGCTTGGGGGCGCGGTCGAAACGGCGGATCAGCTCGGCGGTGTGTTCGTCGCTGCCCTTGATCCAGACCATCAGCAATTCGCGCTCCAATCGGGTCAGCACCGGATCGTCGTTGGCTTCGGGGTCCACCACCTCGCAGATCGAGCCGCCCGAATCGCAGACGAAATGCGGGATGCGGTAAATGTCGCGGGCGCGGTGGATGAAATGCGGCGTATCCAGCAGCGCCGCAATTTCCGCCGCGCGATGCTGGTTCTGGCGCTGGACATATTCGTCATAGGCCAGCCCGCCGCGCGTCTCGGAACCGGGCTTGCCCAGATAGGTGGACAGCGGCGCGAGGTTGTCAAAGGTGATATTGCTGGCGATATAGACGGAATCGGACAGCAGAAGTTCCCGCAGCAACGGCACCTGCATCGCGTGGCGCTTGAACTCATCCGCAATCAGCTCGCCCATATAGCGGGTGCCGATGCGGTAATCGACGCTGTAATGGAACCAGTCGCCGGTGCCGCGCAGCATGTTCGACAGATAGGTTTTCCCAAGGCCCGACATGCCGAATAACAGCACGCGCTTTTGGCTTGCCGCCTGCCAGTCCTTGCCGCTGCGATAGATCATGCGCCCTCCGGGGTTTCGGTTGCCCCGATGTAATCCCTGCGGCGGGCAGAAAAAAGGCCCCCGTTTCAGGGGGCCTTTCAAGTGGTTGGGTCAGAAGTGGTCAGGTCAGAAGCTGTAACCGACCTTCAGCCCTGCCGCCCAAGCGTCGTTACCGCGCATTTCGGCGACCGGCTGTGCGGTCGTGGCCCAGGCATTGCCCAGTTTCATGTAGCGCAGGCCGGCCGTGACCTTGATGTTGTCCTGCGTATAGATCGCGGCGACGCCGATACCCTTATAGCCGTTGGTGGGGGCAAGGGGCGAAACCTCATCCCCGCCGCCGGATTTTTCATAGGTTGCAAAAACGCTGCCCGACCAGTTTTCGGTGAACTTGCGGCCAACACCCAAGGTCAGTGTGGTCGAGTTCGACAGGTCGGTCAGGTTGCTGCCGCTGGTCGCGGCGTTGAAGAAGGTCGGCTGGGTTTTCATCTGGGTCCAGTGTTCCCAGCGCAGGCTGCCGAACACCAGCGTATCGGCGGCAACGCCGGTCTGGAAATCCAGCGTCACGGCCTCGGGCGTGGTGACTTTGGTGTCGCCAGCGGCCATGACATTGGTGCCCATGCGTTCCACGGTGGGGAACTCATGCGTGGTTTTGGACTGATAGGTCAGCGCGACGCGCAGCGCTATCTCGGGGCGTTCATAGGCACCGCCGATCAGATAGCCAAAGCCCCAGTCGGAATCCAGCGTGGCATTGTAGCCGGAAAGCTGACCATAGCCCAAACCGGCCAGCGTTACCGAAGCATCGGCCTTACTGGCGCGAAAGCCACCGTGCATCGACCAGTTGTCATCAAACTTGTAACGGCCAAGAAAGGTAAACCCCTGAGAGTTCACCTCGGCCTGGGTGCCGCCAAGCACGGTGGCCGCCGGATTGCCGTCATAGGCAATGTCTGCGCCATAGGCGTTGTCATAGGTGAAGGCCAACGAAACCTTGTCGTTCACATCGGTTTTATAGGCCAACCCCGGCAGGGTATGATCGGCTGCCACATTGCTGATCGGCCCGGTTTGCGCATTGCCGGTCACATCCGGCATGACCTTGCCATAGGACAGCTCGACATAATTGGCCGATTTCTCGAACAGAATCCCGATGGACTGATCCGAGCGGCTGAGGCCCCCGGCCAGTGCCGGGGCGGCGGTGGTCAGCAGCAGTGCTGCGGTGCAAAGCGATTTTTGTGTGGTGTTCATGGTTCCCTCCCTAACTCCCGTTTGAACGAGATTGCCCCAAGCGTTAGTCGCTTCGGATTAAGAATCAATGAACAGAACGTCGTGACGTGGCGTTCTGTCGCGGTTGTCGCCTTGGCGTGACGTGTTTGCAACGGCTGGTCTGTTGCCGCGTGGTTTGTCATATTCAGGCGATGCAATAGAAAAGGCCAGACCATGCGCCAGCCCCTGCCACGTTTCAAAGCCCCCCGCACCGCGCCCGCTGGACGCTTCCGCCGTGTGCCGCCCGCGATTTTTCCGCCGCTTCTGGGGCTGATGGCGCTGGCGCTGGCCTGGCGCGAAGGGTTGGCCAATTTCGCGCTGCCCCCGGCACTGGCCGAGTTCGGCGCAGGCATGGCGCTGGCCTTGTTCGCGGCGGCGTTTTCCTATGCGGCCAAGCTGGTCCGTCGCCCCTCGGTGCTGACCGAGGAGCTGGAGATTCTGCCGGGGCGCGCCGGGGTCGCGGCCTCGGTCCTGTGCATCTATCTGGCCGCTGCGCTGCTGGCCCCCTACGCACCGGGGCTGGCACGGGCGCTGTTGCTGGCGGGGCTGGCGGCGCATGTCGGCTTTCTGGTGGTTCTGATCCGGGTGATGCTGACCGGCCCGGCTGAGCGGCGGCGGGTGACGCCGGTCTGGCACCTGTCCTTTGTCGGGTTCATCGTCGCGGCGCGGGTGGCGCAGGATTTCGGCTGGCAGGGGTTGGCGGTGGCGCTGTTCTGGCCAAGCCTTTTGACTGCGTTGCTGATCTGGATTGTCAGCGCCCTGCAATTGCGGACCGAAACCGTGCCGCCGCCGCTGCGCCCGCTGCTGATGATCCACCTTGCGCCGGTTGCGGTGCTGGGCGGCGTTGCATTGCGGCTGGGTTATCCCGGCGCGGCCTTGGCAGGCTGGCTGGCGCTGGCCGGGGTGCTGGTCGCGCTGGCCGGGTTGCGCTGGTTGGTGGCGGGGGGCTTTTCGGCGCTCTGGGGCGCGTTTACCTTTCCGCTGGCGGCCGTGGCGTTGTTTTGGGGCGGGCTGGCCGCGCAGGGTGGTGAAACGCAACGTCTGCTGGCCGGGGTGCTGCTGATCGCGGCCACGCTGGTGATTCTGCCGGTGTTTTTCCAGATCTGGAAAACATGGGCGAATGGCCAGCTTGCCACCCGCAGCAATGCCGCGATTGCGTGACAGCTCTGGACAAAGCCTGCAACCCGTGAAAAGGGGAACTGCCAAACGATCCACGCATACGGAGTTCCCCCCATGCAGATTCGTGAGGCTCTGACCTTCGACGATGTTCTTCTGGTTCCCGGCGCATCCTCGGTGATGCCCTCGACGGCGGATGTGACCACATGGGTCACGCGCTCGATCCGGCTGAACATCCCGCTTTTGTCCAGCGCGATGGATACCGTCACCGAAAGCCGCATGGCTATCGCTATGGCGCAAGCGGGCGGCATGGGGGTAATTCACCGCAACCTGACCACCGAGCAGCAGGCCGATGAAGTCCGCCGCGTCAAGCGATTCGAATCGGGGATCGTCTATAACCCGATCACCCTGCGCGCCGATCAGACGCTGGCCGATGCCAAGGCCCTGCAAGAGCGTTACAACGTCACTGGATTTCCGGTCGTGGACGAGCAAAACCGCGTGGTCGGCATCGTCACCAACCGCGACATGCGTTTCGCCAGCGACGACCGCACCCCGGTCAAGGCGATGATGACAGCCGAAAATCTGGCGATCCTGCGTGAGCCTGCCGACCGTGAACAAGCGATCAGCCTGATGAAAGCCCGGCGCATCGAAAAGCTGCTGGTGACAGATGCGCAGGGCCAGTTGACCGGCCTGCTGACGCTGAAAGATACCGAAAAATCGGTGCTGAACCCCTTGGCCTGCAAGGATGATCTGGGGCGGCTGCGGGTGGCGGCGGCCTCGACCGTCGGGGATGAAGGGTTCGAGCGCAGCCTCGCGTTGGTTGAGGCTGGCGTGGATATGGTGGTGATCGACACCGCGCATGGCCATTCCGAGGGCGTGGCCCGCGCTGCGGCGCGGCTGAAGGCTGCAATCGGGGATCGGGCGCAGCTTTGCGTCGGCAATATCGCCACCGCCGAAGGGGCGCGGGCGCTGGTCGATTCCGGGGCTGATGCGGTCAAGGTCGGGATCGGGCCGGGGTCGATCTGCACCACGCGCATCGTGGCAGGCGTCGGCGTGCCGCAATTGACGGCGATCATTGACGCGGTTTCAGGCGCGGGTGAGGTGCCGGTGATTGCAGATGGCGGCATCAAATATTCGGGCGATTTCGCCAAGGCCATTGCGGCGGGTGCCGCCTGTGCCATGGTTGGCAGCGCCATCGCCGGGACCGATGAAAGCCCCGGTGAGGTGATTCTGTATCAGGGCCGCAGCTTCAAATCCTATCGTGGCATGGGCAGCCTTGGCGCGATGGCGCGGGGCAGTGCCGACCGCTATTTCCAGAAAGACGCGGCCAGCGACAAGCTGGTGCCAGAGGGGATCGAGGGGCAGGTGCCCTATAAAGGCCCCGCCGGAACGGTCATTCACCAGCTTGTCGGCGGGTTGCGCGCCGCCATGGGCTATACCGGCAACGCCACCATTGCCGATATGCGTCAGGGCTGCCAATTCGTCCGCATTACTGGCGCAGGCTTGAAAGAAAGCCACGTCCACGATGTTCAGATCACGCGGGAAAGCCCGAACTATCGCTTGGGGTAAATCGCGGGCATCAGCTTTTGGCGCGTCCCGGATCGCTTGAGGGCCGAGGCGCTGCTGAGATGCAAAGGCGGTTGTGCATAAGCTGCCCGCAGGTTGCAGACGGGGCAGGGCTGCCACCTGTTCATTTGAACCGTTTGCCGTATTGCCGGGGCGAGGATCTGTCGGGGCGAATCGGCGGTTGACTCGCCGCCCGGCTGCCGGGATACAGACGGCGGCAGCTTATGGCCTTTGTGCCTGCAACCTCACGAATGATTTCTCTGATGCTCTGCCGGTTTTCTGGCGAGGAAGGTTGTATGGACGGCGAGAATTGTCCTGAAAGCAGATGTTTTTCCTTTTCCGGCCCTGCTGGTCAGATATCGGGTCAGCATGGGCGGTTGCTGGCGCGTGGCATCGGGGCCGATCTGGCGGCGCGTCTGGCCGGGGTCTCGGGGCTGATCGGCGGGGCGCTGCCGTTTGACCGGCAGGGGCAGGATTATCTTTGGCGGGCCGAGCGTGGCTCGACCGTTGCTGCGCCCGTCTTGCCCGATCTGCATGTCCGTGCCGTTCAGGCCGAACCCGCGCCGCAGGTCTATGCGGCGTCTGTCGCGCAGGCGCTGGATGAACTTGGGGATGATCTGCGCAAGGTGGTTCTGGCGCGGACGCTGGCGGTGGTGGCGGATCGGCCCTTGCCGCAGGACGCGATTTTCGGGCGGCTGGCGCAGGATGCGACGGTGACGGCGTTCCGCGTGGCGCTGCCCGGAACGCAACGGGCGCTGATCGGGGCAAGCCCGGAATTGCTGGTCAGCAAGGCGGGGGGGCAGATCACCTCGCACCCGCTGGCGGGGTCGGCGCGGCGGCCGGCGGATGCGGGCGCGGACCGGGCGGCGCGCGACGGGCTGGCGGGATCCGACAAGGACCGGCGCGAACATGCGATTGTCGTGGAATATATCCTCGACACGCTGACGCCCTATTGCCGCGATCTTGCCTGCCCCGAAGGCACGACGATCGCCTCGACCCGCAGCATGTGGCACCTTGGCACCCGGATCACGGGGGCCTTGCGCGATGCGGATATGCCCTCGGTCCTGCTGGCGTCGGTGCTGCATCCGACGCCAGCGGTTTGCGGGGTGCCGTGTGACCGGGCGGCGGCGCTGATCGGGCAACTGGAGCCGGTGGAGCGCGGCTTTTACGCAGGCGCGGTCGGCTGGTGCGATCTGGACCGGCAAGGCGATGGCGCGTGGTATGTCGCGATCCGCTGCGCCGATATTTGCGGGACGCAGGCGCGGCTTTATGCCGGCGCGGGCATCGTGCCGGGGTCCGATCCGGTGGGCGAAACCGCCGAAACCGGCGCTAAGTTCGGCGCCATGTTGCAGGTGCTTGGCCTGCCTGCTGACGCTGCATTGAAGGAAGACTGACCCATGGCCCTGCCTGTGATCCCCGCCTATGACCTGCCCGACGCGGCGCCCACGGCCCGCGCGCCCTGGCGGCCCGAAGCGCATCGTCTGGCGCTGCTGATCCATGACATGCAATGGTATTTCTGTGCGGCCTATGGCGATCAGCCCGCGCCCTTGCCGGCGGTTGTCGGCAACATCGCCGCGCTGGCGGATGCGGCGCGGCGCGCGGGTGTGCCGGTGTTCTATACCGCGCAGCAGGGCGACCAGTTCCGCCCCGACCGGGGGCTTCAGGCCGATCTGTGGGGGCCGGGGATGCGGGCCATTCCCGAACATCAGGAGATCATCGCCGCGTTGACCCCGCAGCCGGGCGATATCGTGCTGGTGAAACACCGCTACAGCGCGTTCCAGCGGTCCAATCTGGCCGATCTGATGCGGGCGCGCGGGCGCGATCAACTGGCGATTGCCGGGGTTTATGCGCATATCGGCTGCCTTGCCACCGCGGCCGAGGCATTTCAGCGCGACATTCAGCCCTTTGCGATTTTCGACGCACAGGCCGATTTCAGCCGCGACAAGCACGATATGGCGATGACCTGGGTCGCGGCCACCTGCGGCGTGCCGGTCAGCCACGCGGATCTGCTGGGGGTGCTGGCATGAAGCTGACGGGGTTTGATGGTGCCAGCGCCTTTGTCACCGGGGCAGCGGGCGGGATCGGCCGCGCCGTGGTGCAAGCGCTGACGGATGCGGGCGCGCGGGTGATGGCGACGGATCAGGCTGTGACCGAGGCGAACAGCGACCGGGTTGCATGGCGGGCGTTGGATGTGCGCGACCGCTCCCGCGCCGATACCCTGCTGGCCGAGGCCGGGGCGCGGCACGGTCCGGTCACGCTGGCGGTTCATGCGGCGGGCGTGCTGGCCACCACGCCGCTGCTGGAGATGACGCCCGACGAATGGCAGCGGCTGATCGACATCAACGCGGGCGGGACGCTGAACATGCTGGCAGCCTTGGGGCAGGTGATGGTGCCGCAGCGTCGGGGCGCGATCGTGGTTGTCGGGTCGAACGCGGGCGGGGTGCCGCGCCTTGGCATTGGGGCCTATGGCGCGTCCAAGGCGGCGGCTGCGATGCTGACCCGCTGCGCGGGGTTGGAGCTCGCCCCTCACGGCATCCGCTGCAACCTGATCGCGCCGGGGTCCACGCTGACGCCGATGCAGACCGGCATGTGGTCAGACCCGGATGCGGGCCGGGCGGCGGTAATCGCAGGCGACGCCGCCAGTTTCCGCGCCGGGATCCCGCTTGGCAAGCTCGCCAGCCCGCAGGACATCGCGCAGGCGGCGATGTTTCTTTTGTCCGATCAGGCGGGGCATGTGACGATGGCCGATCTTTATGTGGACGGTGGCGCGACGCTCAGGGCATAGGGTGGATTTGAATATGCCTCAGGTGAGATTAAATCACCTGAGGCTGTTTTTGTTGCGAAGGCGTCAGTTTTCCAAAAAGCGACGCGATGAAGGCAGGGTTTTCATCAGGATGTAATACGTCAGACCTGCCGGTATCAGACTTGCATACCATGATATTCCGGGCATCAGCAGGGCAACAAAGACCCCTGCTGCTGTTGCAATGATTGCTGCCCAGTTGATTCCTGCATAGGGGCCGGTTTCGGCATAAAGCAGGTCAATGTTCAGATTCCGCTTGCGCAGAATATAATAATCGACAACCAGAACAGCAAAAATCGGCCCAAGGAATGCTGAATAGGTTTGAATGAACAGGGTCAGCCCTGCCGCAGATTCATCCTTGACCAATTCCCACGGAAAGGTGCCAAAGGCAAGCAGGCCAACAAGAACCGCTGCCGTTTTGAAATTGATCTTGAATACATCCATCAGTGCATAGGCCGGGGGGATGACATTGTTCAGAACGTTCGTTGTAACCTGTGCAAAAACAATGAACAGCAGTGTGATGATCAGTAGGGGCTTGTTATCTACGGCGCTTGAAAAGACTTTGATCGGGTCAACCTCACCTGTCGCGCTGGAGACCATCAGGCCAATCAGCCCCATGAACAGGGTCGCGGGCAGGATAGAGTTTGCATAAATAACGACCTGCCGCAACGGTGAAACATTCTTGCGCAATTCTCGTGAGTAATCCGAGACATTCAGCATCATTGTGCTGTAAACCCCCAGAAACAGCATTGTCGCGCCCCAGAAAGGTGCGCCCCATGTACCTTCAGCCTGTAATAAGTTGGCAGAGATTGCATCTCCGTATTTATTTGTGACACTGAAGAACATATAGATCAGTGCACCAATGATGAAAACCGATCCGATATTTTCCAGCCATTTGATGCCGCTGAAGCCAAGAACAGACAGGCCGATCTGTAGGAATTGAAAGGCGATGAACCAGAATATGATGCTGTCAAATCCGAACAGGGTCACGGATACCAGATTTAATGCGCCAGCACCAATCCAGCTTTGAAAACCGAACCAGACGATTGCGGGCACGGATCGTACCAGTGCAGGCAATCTGGTCCCGGTAAAGCCGAATGATGAGCGCGCCTGAACCATGAATGGGATGCCGTATTTATGACCTGCGGCCCCGTTGATGGCCAGCGCGATTCCGATGACGGTGCAGCCTATGGCAATAGCCAGAAAAACTTGAAGAAGATTAAGCGTTCCTGCCAGACCAGAGCCAACCGTGAACGTTCCGATCGACACGCATCCCCCCAGCCAGGCAAAGAGATATGACCAGCCCCCCATGATCCGTTCTTGTTGCGGAGCAAGGCTTTCTTCGCCCAGCTTTTTGTGATCGGCGGCATGTGCGTGTGTGTTGGCCGCATTGTGTGTTTGTGACATTCTGTCCCCCTATTGGTTATCCTGCGTCGTCATTATTTTTTATTCGGTTGGGCATAGGCGCATATTTTGCTGGTTTTCAGGCCGGTTGCCGCAAGGCCCTCAACGAATTTGACTGCGACTGTAACCCCATCAATTACAGGTATGCCGGTTTCCTGACTCAGCCAGTCCGTCAGATCAGCCATGCCCGCGCAGCCTAAAACGATAGCTTCGCAATTATCTTCCTGAATGGCGCGCAGGATTTCGTCGCGGACCTTTTCCTTGGCACCCGAGCCTTCTTCCTCAAGTGCAAGAACCGGAATACTGGCTGAGCGGACCTTGCGGCATTGATGTGCCACACCGTAGCGGCGGGTGAGTTCCTCGATCACCGGGACCGAGCGGGGCAGGGTGGTAATAACCGAAAAACTGGTTGCCAGCATGGTGGCCGCCTTCATTGCGGCTTCGGCAATACCGATGACCGGGCCGCTGGCAAGTTCGCGGCAGGCGCCGATGCCGGGATCGTCAAAGCAGGCAACGACGATACCGGCAACGCCATCCCGCTCGGCGTCTCTGACGTGACGAAGCAGCGCCGGCACCGACATGGCTTCATCAAAATGTCCTTCGATGCTGACGGGCGAGCCTTCGCCGGTGCGTGCAACAATCTCGACCCCCGGCCCGGCAACCCGCCGGGCACTGGCGGCGATTTTATCCGTCATGGTTTTTGTTGCATTCGGATTGACAAGCAGGATTTTCATAGACGCCTCCGCAGTATGTTTCCTGCGGCATCGTCTTGGAGTTGCCCTCTGTCTGTCAATATTTACCGCAGGGAAGCACAAGCGGAAACCTGCTGTGCTGCATTGTTCAGCAAGTATGACAGGCGTTTGTAAAAGATAATTGGTGGAGCCAAGGGGAGTCGAACCCCTGACCTCTTGAATGCCATTCAAGCGCTCTACCAACTGAGCTATGGCCCCACCGGAGGTCCGGGCTGCGTATCTTGCCGCCCGCGTGGGGGGTCGTATAGGGGCTGGCGCGGGGGGGCGCAAGCGGAAAGTTTTATGAAAATGACATTTTCTGCGGAAAAATAAAAACGGGGCCATGCAGGCCCCGTTTCATGTTGTTTTTGCTGATTTTTCAGCGATCCCGGCCTTGTGCCGCGTCCAGGCTGATCGGGCCGGGACCGGCAAAGACCAGATACAGGAACACAAAGCAGAACAGGATTGCCGCATCGCCGCCGTTTAGTGCCGGGAAGAAGCTCTGCGGCGCATGGGCGATGAAATAGGCGCAGGCCATCAGCCCCGACAGTACAAAGGCCACCGGGCGGGTGAACAGGCCGATCACCAGCAGCGCACCGCCGACAAGTTCCAGCACGCCCGCGATCCACGGCAGCGAAAACGCGGCCGGGTGAAAGTCACTGGCGGGAAACCCCAGCAGCTTTTGCGTGCCATGAGCCATAAAAATCAGCGCCGCCATGATCCGCAGCACGCTGCGCATCACCGGGGCATATGTGTTCAGGCGCGCGAACATATCACTCCTCGTCATCGCCTGCGACATCGGCGATGTCGTCCAGCGAAACATCGTCGTTGTCATCGTCATCATCCAGCAGATCGTCGTCCAGATCGCCGCCGGTGTCGTCATCGTCCAGATCGTCGTCATCCAGAACGTCGGTCTGGTCATCTCCGCCGCGTGCGCTCTTGTCCGAAATCAGCGACCGCGACCGGCCTTGCATCAGGCTTTCCAGCGTGAAGGTGTTGCCACAGGCCGGGCAGGTCATCGGGTCTTTTTGCAGGTCATAAAAGCGCGTGGCGCAATGCGGGCACAGGCGCTTCGTTCCCCATTCCTCTTTGGGCATGGCAATCTCCTTCCGCCACCATTAGGTAAATCCGAGTTGCCCTGCCATATGGTGCGCGGGCTTTCAAGGCAATTCCGACAGGCGCGGCAATGAACCAGCAGGAAATCATCATCGGGCAGCATCGGGTGCAGATCCGGCGACATGCGCGGGCGCGGCGGATTGTGTTGCGGGTGGCGCGCAGCACCGGGGCCGTCACGCTGTCCTTGCCGCCGCGTATGGCGCTGGCTGAGGCGCAGGCGTTTTTGCACAGCAAGGCGAGCTGGCTGGACCGCACCGCAGCGGCGTTACCCGGCCCGGTGCGGGTCGGGGCAGGGGTCGTGCTGCCGGTGGCCGGGCAAGGGGTGGTGGTGACGCCTGCGCCAGTGCGGGTGGTGACGCTTCAGGATGAAGCGTTGCTGGTGCCGGAAAACCGCGCCATCGGGGCGACGGTGCAGGGCTGGTTGCGTCATCGCGCGCATGAGGCGCTGCGCCCGGCCTGCGATCGCTTTGCGGCTGCGCTTGGCCGCCAGATTACGGCGATCAGCCTGCGGGATACGCGGTCGCGCTGGGGCAGTTGCACCCATGACGGGCGGCTGATGTTTTCATGGCGGCTGGCAATGGCGCCGCCTGTGGTGCTGGAATATGTCGCCGCGCATGAGGTCGCGCATCTGGCGCATATGGACCATTCGCCGGCCTTTTGGGCCACCTGCGAATCGCTGATGCCGGGCCATGCGCCGCATCGGGCCTGGCTGCGGGCGCATGGCTCTGACCTGCTGCGCTGGCAATTCCGCGATTGACGGGCGCGGATTTTGTGATCACAAGCGGGCTATGACCCTACGCCGTCCCTCGGAACCCGCCGCGCATGAGCGCCTGTATCGCAGCCTTCGCAGCCGGATTCTGGTCGGTGATCTGGCCCCGGCGCAATCCCTGACCCTGCGCGGGATTGCTGCCGAATCGGGGCTGTCGATGACCCCCGCGCGGGAGGCCGTTCGGCGGTTGGTGGCAGAGGGGGCGCTCAGCCTGTCGGCCTCGGGACGTGTTACCGCCCCGGCGCTGTCGGATGAGCGGATCGAGGAACTGGCCGCCATGCGGGCGCTGCTGGAACCCGAATTGGCCGCCCGCGCCCTGCCGCGTGCGCATTTCGCGCTGATCGACCGGCTGGCAGCAATCAATGACGGCATTGCCGATGCGGTCCGCCACCATGATGCGGGTGGCTATATCCGCAGCAATCTCGAATTTCACCGCACGCTTTACCTGCGGGCGCAGGCACCTGCGATGCTGGCGATGGTGGAAACCGTTTGGCTGCAATTGGGGCCGACGATGCGTGCGCTTTATGGGCGTGTCAAACGGCAGGAACCGCCGCGCCATCATCGCATCATCATTGCCGCGCTGAAGGCCGGGGACGAACCCGGCCTGCGGCTGGCGGTCCGGGCCGATGTAACCCATGGGCTGCGGCATTTGTCGAACGGCTGAGCGGACTTAGCTGCGCGGTGCGCGGATCAGGATTTGCAGCACCAGCGCAATCACCAGCCCGTTCAGCAGGTGCCATATCCAATGCAGCCCCATCGGCAGCGCCGCACAGGCGTGTAGGTCAAAGGTCCGCGCCGTCAGCGAGACCAGAAACACCAGCCCCGCGCCCCAGACCCAATGCCGCAGCGGATGCTGTCGCCACCATGCGATCAGCGAAAACACCGCAAAGGCCAGCACCGCAGGCGCATATTGACCCGAGCCGTTCAACGGGTCCGGCCCGCGTGGTGCTGCTTGTCCGGCATCGCCGTCGCCGGTCAGGAACAGCACCGTCAGCCCGCTCGCCAGAACCAGTGCCAGCAGCGCGACCAGACCGGGGCGCACGCCGCCCAGCCGGTTCAGCGCGACAAAGCAATACAGTGCCACAAAAGACCAGATTGGCACCGTATCGGCAAAGGCCGACCAGACCTGCGCATAGGTATGGAACAGGAATGACCCGACCCCGATCCCCCCGGCCAGCACCACCAGCAGCCAGACCAGCGGGTTCAGCTCGGCCCGGCGGCGGGCCTCATAAGCGCCCCAGAGAGCAGCGGCGATAAAGGATGCATTCGTGATCGCATTAACCGGCTCGGACCAGAAGGACGGGTCCAGCCGCTCGCAGTAAATATCGACGGGTGTGGTCCAGTATCCGGCCATGAGTGATCCCCCTTTGCGCCATGCTGACGCAATCGGGGTTGGCACTCAAGCCCGTAGCTCAGAGTTCCTCGATCCGCAGTTCCACCGGCTCGCCCACGAGAACGCCAGTGCCGGGCAGGGCGGCGATGGCGTGGTCGATGGCTTCGGGCGTGGTGGAATGGGTGACGATCAGCACCGGTGCCTGTCCGGTATCGCTGTCATACTGGCGCATCTGGTCAATGGAAATCCCGGCATCGCCAAGCACCGTTGCCACCTTGGCCAAGGCACCGGGTTTATCCAGCAGCTCCATGCGGATGTAGTAAGGGGCAGGCACGGCCGTGCGGGCCGCGACCGGGGTTGCCAGCGCGGTTGCCGGCTGACCAAAGACCGGCAGGCGGACGTTGCGGGCAATGTCGATGATGTCGGACATGACCGCGCTGGCGGTCGGGCCTTCGCCCGCACCCGCGCCGCGCAGGACCAGCTGGCCCACGCTGTCGCCCTCGATCACCACCATATTGGTGCCGCCCTGCAACTGCCCGATGGGGCTGTCGGCAGGCACAAGGCAAGGCGACATGCGCTGTTCCAGCCCGCGCCCGGTCATTTGCGCCACACCCAGCAGCTTGATGCGATAACCCAGTTCCCCGGCCTGGCGGATGTCGTCGATGCTGACCCGTTCGATTCCCTCGATCTCGACCGAGGGGAAGCTGACACGGGTGCCAAAGGCGATCGAGGCCAGAATCGCCAGCTTGTGACTGGCGTCGATGCCGCCCACGTCCAGCGTCGGGTCGGCCTCCAGATAGCCAAGCTGGCGGGCCTCCTCGAAGACTTCGGCATAGGGCAGACCAGCGGATTCCATCCGGGTCAGGATATAGTTGCAGGTGCCGTTCATCACCCCCATGACACGACGGATATCATTGCCAGCCAGCGATTCCGTCATGGCCTTGATGACCGGGATGCCACCGGCCACGGCAGCTTCGAACCGGATGGTGCGGCCCAGCGATTCTGCCAGCTCGGCCAGTTCCTGCCCGTGAACGGCCAGCAGGGCCTTGTTGGCCGTGACCACATCCTTGCCCGAGCGCAGTGCGGTTTCCACGGCTTCACGCGCGATGCCTTCATCGCCGCCGATCAGCTCGACGAACAGATCCACGTCATCGCGGGCGGCAAGCTGGCGCGGGTCGGCAACCCAGTCGTAATGCGACAGGTCGGCATCGCGGTTCTTCATCTGGTCACGGGCTGAAACCGCGCTGATCGAAACCGCGCGTCCGGCGCGGGCCGACAGCAGATCGACATGGCGCTGAATGATCTTGACCACACCAATGCCAACGGTGCCAAGCCCCGCAATCCCAAGGCGCAGCGGCGCATTTGACGGGGTGGCTTGGGTTTGGGCAGACATGGGGGCCTCATTTTGCAGCTTTCCCACGCTGTTAGCCCGAGACGCGCGGCAGGGACAAGGGCTAAAGCCAGCGCCTTGTCTGCTGGCGATAGGCTGGCCAGTCTCTTGGAAACAGTCGGGCAAGGCGCTGTTCTTCGGGCAGGATAAAGCGTCGTGTCAGCACAGCCATCAGGACCAATACCAGAGGCAAGGCCCAAACCGCGCCCAACAGCAGGCAGGCCCCGGCCAGCAGCAACAGATCGGCCAGATAGATCGGGTTGCGCGACATGGCGTAAAGCCCGCTGGTCAGCAGAGTGCGGGGCTGGCCGTGCGGGTCCAGCGTGCTGCGCGCCGCCAGCATTTGGGCCGCGGCAATCAGCATCATCAGTGCGCCGGACAGGATCAGCCCCCAACCGCCCAATGCCATCAAAGGGTTGTGAACCGGAAAAATCTTGCCCCCGACATAGGCCAGAAGCGCAAAGCCGGCCAGCCAGACCGGCGGATAATCAGGCGTCAGCCTATCAGGCATCAGGCGCATTGTCGTCCATTCCTTGCCATTGGCCTTCGATCCCGGTGCGCCGCATGATGTCCACCACCTGCCGCGACAGGGCAAGGCTTTGTTCGAGGATGTCATCCAGATCGGCGGGGCTGACCTGTCCCTGAAACTGATGGCCACGGGTGTTGATGAAATCCGGCCGCCAGAACGCGCCCTCATCCAGTTTCCATGAAGCATGGCATAACAGGTTGCGATCGTCCTTCAGCGCCCGCAGCGCGGCAATCAGCATCGGGTCGTCGTCAGCATGAGGGTGGCGGTGCAGTTCGGCTGAAAAGGCGTCGATCAGCGTCCCCAGCGAATCGTCGGCAATATCATCCATCCGTGTCAGCCAACGCCGCAGCGCCGCCTCGCCGGGGTTTTCGCCCAGCCGCTGCGCGGCCAGCGCGTAGATACAGCGTTTCAGCGCCTCCTCCAGAAAGCCGAAACTGGCGATGCAATGGCCGATCCGTGCCGCGAACTCATCGGGCAGGCGGGCAGGGGCGCGGGGAAATGACATGGCTGGCCTCGTGGTTCAGAGGTGGAGGGGGGGCTTTGCCCCCATCGCCTGCGGCGATTCCCCCAGGATATTTACAGACAAAAGATAGGGCTTTGTCGCAAGATGTGGCCCCCTTGGGTGATTTCAGCCCCGGCGCCCCCCGGAATATTCAAGAACAGAAGGCACATCTTTTGTCCTCAAATATCCGCGGGGGAGTCCGCAAGGACGGGGGCGGCAGCCCCCTTACTCCAGTGCCGCCAGAATCCGCGCCCAACTGCGTGCGCCTTTGGCGAAGCTTTCGACGTTGTATTTCTCGTTCGGGGAATGAATCCGGTCGTCGTCGCGGCCAAAGCCGATCAGCATGGAATCCATGCCAAGGATCGACTTGAAATCCCCCGCAATGGGGATCGAACCGCCCGCACCGATAAAGGCGGCCTCTTGTCCCCATTCCTGCGAGAGCGCCTGTTTCGCGGCAGCAAAGGCGGGGTTTGAGGTGTCCATCACGCTGGCCGGGCTGGTGCCGTGGTCGTGGAACTCGATCCGGCAGTCGGCGGGGGTGAAGCGGCGGATATGGTCCTGAAACGCGGCGCGGATGGCCTGCGGATTCTGGGTGCCGGTCAGGCGGAAGCTGACCTTGGCGCGGGCTTCGGCGGGCAGGACGGTCTTGAACCCTTCGCCCGCATAGCCGCCCGCGATGCCGTTGATTTCACAGGTCGGTTGCGACCAGACCATTTCAAGGCCAGTGCGTCCGGTTTCACCAATCGGCTGGCTCAACCCGACTTTGGACAGGAAAGCGCTGGCGTCAAAGCCCAGCTTGTCCCAGTCGGCGGCCAGTTCCGGGGTCAGCTCCCGCACGCCATCATAAAAGCCGGGCAGGGTGATGCGGCCGCTGTCGTCTTTCAGTGCCGCCAGCGCATTGCACAGGATCTGGACCGGATTCGCCGCCAGCCCGCCGAAGCTGCCCGAATGAAGGTCGCGGTCGGCGGCGCGGATCACCACCTCTTGCCCGACCAGTCCCCGCAGCATGGTGGTGATTGCCGGGCGGCCGTCGGCATACATGCCGGTATCGCAGATCATCGCCAGATCGGCGCGCAACTCATCCGCGTTTTCGGTCAGGAACGGGATCAGGCTGGGCGAACCGGATTCCTCCTCGCCCTCGAACAGCAGCACCAGATTGGCGGGCAGGGTGCCGTGGACCTCTTTCCATGCCCGGAAGGTTTCGACAAAGGTCATCAACTGGCCCTTGTCATCGGCGGCACCACGGGCGCGGATCACCTTTCCGTCAGGTGTATCCTGAATATGCGGCTCGAACGGCGGGTTATCCCAGAGATGCAGCGGATCGACCGGCTGCACGTCATAATGACCATAGAACAGCAGTCGTCGCCCTTCGCTGGGCTGGCTATGGGCAACGACCATCGGATGCCCCGGCGTGTCGCGCAGGCTGGCGGTGAAACCAAGGCCGGTCAGCTCATCCACCAGCCATTTCGCCGCCCTGCGACAATCTGCCCGATGCGCCGGATCGGTCGAGATCGAGGGGATGCGCAGGAAATCCTGTAACCGCTCCAGCGCGGCGGGAAGTCCTTTGTCCAGTGCGGAAAGCACCGCATCAAGCTGTTCAGTCCGGGGCATGGCTCACCTTATTCTGATGGTTTTTATTGGGTTTCTTGCGGGGGTTTCCCACGTCACAACCTGCATTTTCGTCTGTCTTTTTCCAGATTTGATGCTTATCAAGGCTGGGCGCGAAGGATCGGTCCACAAGAGTTTGTGCCGGTCACAATGACCGCCCCCAGCGAAACAGGCAAGGGAACGCCAAGATGAATTACGAAGCCGCTCTGGATACCGCCATTGGCCGTCTGCACGAAGAAGGCCGCTACCGCGTGTTTATCGACATCGAGCGGCGCAAGGGCCAGTTCCCCCATGCCGTCTGGACGCGCGAGGATGGTTCGGAAAAAGACATCACCATCTGGTGCGGTAATGACTATCTTGGCATGGGCCAGCATCCGGTGGTGCTGAACGCCATGCATGAGGCGCTGGACGCGACCGGCGCGGGTTCGGGTGGAACGCGCAATATTTCCGGCACTACGGTTTATCACAAACGCCTGGAGGCCGAACTGGCCGACCTGCACGGGAAAGAGGCCGCGCTGGTGTTCTCCAGCGCCTATAACGCCAATGACGCGACGCTCTCGACGCTGCGCAAGCTGTTTCCGGGGCTGATTATCTATTCCGACGCGCTGAATCATGCCTCGATGATCGAGGGGATCAAGCGTTTCGACGGCGAAAAGCGCATCTTCCGCCACAATGATGTGGCGCATCTGCGTGAATTGCTGGCGGCGGATGATCCTGCGGCGCCCAAGCTGATCGCCTTTGAGTCGATCTATTCGATGGATGGCGATTTCGGCCCGATTGCCGAGATTTGTGATCTTGCGGACGAATTCAACGCCCTGACCTATCTGGATGAGGTCCATGCCGTTGGCATGTATGGCCCTCGTGGGGGTGGTGTGGCCGAGATGCAGGGCATTGCCCATCGCATCGACATTTTCAACGGCACGCTGGGCAAGGCGTTCGGTGTATTCGGCGGTTACATCGCTGGCACCGCCAAGATGATGGACGCAATTCGCTCTTATGCGCCGGGGTTCATCTTTACGACCTCGATCCCGCCGGCGGTGGCGGCCGGTGCGGCAGCTTCGATTGCTTACCTGAAAACCGAAGCCGGGCAGGCGCTGCGTGATGGTCAGCAATCGAATGCAAAAATCCTGAAAATGCGCCTGAAGGGCTTGGGTATGCCGATCATCGACCACGGCACCCATATCGTTCCGGTCCACGTTGGCAATCCGGTGCATTGCAAGATGCTGTCCGATATGCTGCTGGACGAATTTGGTATCTATGTTCAGCCGATCAACTTCCCGACCGTGCCGCGCGGGACCGAGCGTCTGCGCTTCACCCCTTCGCCGGTGCATGATCCCAAAGAGATCGACGCGCTGGTCAAGGCGATGGATGTGCTGTGGTCGCATTGTGCGCTGAATCGTGCCGAGGCGGTGGCGTGACATAAAGACGGGCTGTTCTGATCGCGCTGCTGTGATAACCTTATCTTAATCAATCTATGACAGGGTGCGATTCGAAGCACCCTGTTGGTGGCAGACGAAGGACAGGCGCATGATCGGGCTGAGGGCAAAATCCCCGGCAAATCAAGATATTGAACGGGACGTTGCGCCAGAAGGCTTTGACGACCCGGACCTTCGGCTTGGCGATGTGATGCGCGGGGAACGGGCGACGCTCGGAAAATCCCTGCTGGATGTGCAGCGGGAACTGCGCATCCGCGCATCTTACGTTGCGGCAATTGAAAATTGTGACATTTCGGCTTTTGACGCGCCCAGTTTCATTTCGGGCTATGTCCGGTCCTATGCCAAATATCTGGGAATGAACCCGGAATGGGCCTTCCGCCGCTTTTGTGCCGAATCGGGCTTCGTGCCGGTGCATGGCATGGCTCCGGCGGCCTCTGGCCCCAAGCCGCAGCGCCGCCCCGCCGATATGGCCGAGGCGCTGGCAAATCCGCGGGCCTTGTTTATCCCGCAGCCACAAAGTTTCTGGTCAGGGGTCGAACCGCGTGCCATTGGTTCGGTCGTGGTGCTGGCCTTGCTGGTCGGGGCGCTTGGCTATGGCGGCTGGTCCGTCCTGCAAGAGGTGCAGAAGGTCCGCCTTGCACCGGGGGATGAAGCGCCCGGCGTAATCGCGGCGCTGGACCCGACGCAAGATCCCGCCACTCCGGCGCTGATTGAAACCGCTGATGCAGGCGTGAACCTGCCGCAGCCAGAGGGGCTGGACCGGGCCTATCGCCCGGAAACGCTGGATGTGCCGGTGCTGATTGCCCGCGATGGGCCGATTTCCGCGATTGATCCGGGGTTGCCTGATCAGGCAACCCGTCAGGCTGCCGTTGATCCGCGTGATCTGGTGCCTGTGCCGGTCGCGGGGGAGGCTGCGTTGACCACGCTGGCCCGCGCCATGCAGAATGGCCCGCAGCTGCCGGTTGAGCAGGCTGCCGTGCGCACCGTGGCCCCCGACGCCCCCGAGGTTGAGGTTCTTGCCGTGCGTCCGGCATGGGTCCGGGTCCGCGCGGCGGATGGCACGATCCTGCTGGAAAAAACCATGGATGCGGGCGAACGCTTTGCTCTGCCCAAGCTGGAGGAGCCGCCGATCCTGCGCAGCGGCAATTCCGGCGCGGTCTATTTCGCGGTGAACGGTCGCACCTATGGCCCGGCAGCGCCCGGTCCGCAGGTGGTGAATAATGTGGAACTGTCGCCCACCGCGCTGACGGCGAAATATGCCTTTGCTGATCTGGCCAAGGATGAGGATTTGGCCCGGATGGTGGCCGTCGCCAGCGCCGAACAGCATGTCCCGCCTGCTGATGGGGTTGCGCCGTAAGGCGTGATCCCGGTGCGGTTGCCGTGGCGCCATGATCGGCGTATGCCCAATGGCGCACAGCCCGAGGGGAACCTGATGAGCCATAACCCGATCCGTCCCTGGCGCGACATCTCGCGCCGCAAATCACGTCAGATCATGGTCGGTAATGTTCCGGTCGGGGGCGATGCGCCGATTTCGGTGCAGACTATGACTAACACCGATTCGGGCGACGTGCGGGCAACGCTGGATCAGGTCATCCGCGCGGCAGAGGCGGGGGCGGATATTGTGCGCATCTCGGCCCCCGATCAGGCGGCGACGCAGGCACTCAAGGAAATCTGCCGCGAAAGCCCGGTGCCGATCGTTGCGGATATCCATTTCCACTATAAACGCGGGATCGAGGCGGCAGAGGCCGGTGCCGCCTGCCTGCGTATCAACCCCGGTAATATCGGGGACAGCAGCCGCGTGGCCGAGGTGGTGAGGGCCGCCAAGGACAACGGCTGTTCGATTCGCATTGGCGTGAATGCGGGCAGTCTTGAAAAGCACCTGCTTGAAAAATATGGCGAGCCGTGTCCAGATGCGATGGTCGAAAGCGCATTGGATCACATAAAGATCCTGCAAGACCATGATTTCCATGACTATAAGGTCAGCGTAAAGGCCAGCGACGTGTTTCTGTCTGTGGCCGCCTATATGCAGCTTGCCGATGCCACCGACGCGCCGCTGCATCTTGGGATCACCGAGGCGGGTGGCCTGCGCGGCGGTACGGTGAAATCCGCCATCGGGCTGGGCAATCTGCTGTGGGCGGGCATGGGGGATACGATCCGCGTCAGCCTGTCCGCCGATCCGGTCGAGGAGGTCAAGGCCGGGTTCGAGATGCTGAAAACGCTTGGCCTGCGCACCCGTGGCGTTCAGATTATTTCCTGTCCATCCTGTGCGCGGCAGGGCTTTGACGTGATTAAAACCGTTGAGGCGCTGGAGCAGCGGCTGGAGCATATCAAAACCCCGATGAGCCTGTCGATCATTGGCTGCGTGGTGAACGGCCCCGGCGAGGCGCTGATGACCGACCTCGGCTTTACCGGCGGCGGCGCGGGCAGCGGCATGATTTATATGGCCGGCAAGCAAAGCCATAAGATGAGCAACGATCAGATGATCGACCATATCGTGCAACTGGTCGAGGAACGTGCCGAAAAGCTGGAAGCCGGGCAGGATTGAGGGGCGGTCAGGTTTTCCATTTGTGGCGTAGTCATTGATTGCGACATCAAGGCTGAGTTTGTTTCAGCCTTTCCATTGCATGAGGTCGCGTGGGTGGCCGCGAAAGCCCGTGGCGCAGGCGGCCGCCAGGATTAAATATTGTAATTCAGTATATTGACAAAATACTTTCAGGTGAAATCTAGGGCAATCCGTTTCGTGCAGGGCTGGCAGAACCACGGTTTCTGAAAATGGCGCAGCCCGGATTTCATACAAAAACACTCCGGTTTATCTTGACAGTATGAGCGGCTGGATTTAACGCGGGGTGCGTCCAGTCGATTTGTCTGCCCGGACGCCCTGAAAATGTTGCTGAAGGATACCGGCATGACGATTTTCCACCGTAATTTCATGGGCGCGGCTGCGGGAGCTTTGGTGGCGCTGACGCTGGCTGGCGGGGCGTGGGCCGAGGAGATGACCCTGACCCATCCGCAAGGCCAGACTGTTCTGGCGGCCAAGCCTGAAACGGTTTTCGTCACGGATTGGGCGGCTTTTGACAATCTGAGTGCGCTTGGTGTGCCTGTGGCGGGTGTTCCGGGGGTCCGTATGCCGGGTTATCTGGCCGATCAGGCCCCAGCCGATGCGGTTGAGATCGGATCGCTGCAAGAGCCGGATTTCGAGGCGATTGCTGCAGCAAAGCCTGATCTGGTGATCGTTGCCGCGCGGTCCCGCACGGCTTATCCCACCATGTCTGCTATTGCGCCGGCCTTTGACGCCAGCATTGACGATTCCGCGCTGATTCCGGGTGTCAGGTCGCAGCTTAAAACCTATGGCGAGGTTTTTGGTGTGCAGGACCGCGCTGCCGAACTGATCGCCAATCTTGACGCCAAGCTGGCGGAGGCGCGCGATCTGGCCAAGGGTAAGGGGACCGGGCTGGTGATCGTGACCAATGCCGGCAAGATCGGGATTTACGGCCCGTCCTCGCGTATTGCCTGGGTCTATGATGAGCTGGCTGTGCCTTCCGTTTTTGACAACGTAGAGGATGGCGACCATGGCGGTGACGCGATTTCCTTTGAATATCTGGCGGAACACAATCCCGACTGGCTGTTCATCGTGGATCGTGATGCTGGCGTCGGAACCTCGGGCGAGGGCGGCGCGGCGCGGGCCTTGCTGGATAACGAAATCATCCATGGCACGAATTTCTGGTCCAAAGATCAGATGATCTTCCTTGATCCGGCGGCGGCTTATACGACCATGCACGGCTATCAGGGGCTGATGCTGATGCTGGATCAGGTCATCGCCGGTTATCAAAAGGCGGGCTGAGGCCGCACCCCACCCAAACAGGCAGGGTTGCATCACCTATGCAGAAAACCGGATTATTCGCAGCGGCAGTTGTGGCGGTCATTGTTTTGGCCGCCATCAGCCTGTTCATCGGGGTCGGTGATGTGACCCTGACCGGGCTTTTGTCGGGCGAAGGCGAGCAGGCACAACTGTTGCTGGCAGCCTCGCGTATCCCGCGCACGCTGGCGCTGATCCTGACCGGCTCGTCTTTGGCCATTGCCGGGCTGGTTCTGCAAATCATTGTGCGCAACCGCTTTGTTGAGCCTTCCACCATCGGCACAACGGAATCGGCCAGTCTGGGTTTTCTGATCGCAACGGTTCTGGTGCCGGCATGGCCGATGATGGGCAAGATGCTGATTGCGGCCCTGTTTGCCTTGGCTGGCACGGCGCTGTTTCTGCACCTGCTGCGGCGCATCCCCCCGCGTGAGGTGCTGCTGGTGCCATTGGTCGGCATCATGCTGGCCGGGGTCATCGGGGCGGTGACAACCTTTTTCGCGTATCGGTTCGAACTGCTGCCTGCGATGCTTGCGTGGAACATGGGCGATTTTTCCGGCGTGCTGCGCGGACGCTATGAATTGCTGTGGCTGGGGCTGGCAGCGACGCTGTTTGCATGGCTGATTGCCGACCGCCTGACCGTTGCCGGTATGGGCGAGGATTTCAGCACCAACCTTGGTCTGAATTACAACCGGATCATGGCGGCCGGGCTGGTTATCGTGGCGGTGATTTCGGCGGCCTGTCTGGTTTCGACGGGGCAGATTCCGTTCTTGGGGCTGATCGTGCCGAATATCGTCAGCATGATGATTGGCGACAATATGCGCAGCGCCGTGCCTTGGGTGGCTGTGATGGGGGCGCTGATTGTGCTGGCCTGTGATATGGCCGGGCGCTTGATCCGCTTTCCCTATGAAATCCCGATCAGTGTCGTTTTGGGAGTGATCGGCAGCATTGTGTTCCTGTGGCTGTTGCTGAGAAAGCGCCATTATGCCCAGTAATCCTGCCATTTCGCGGCTCAGCCGTCCGCATGTTACGCTGATCGTGCTGGGGCTGCTGGCGCTGGTGTCGGTCGTCGGGTTTATGACCATCGGCGCACGCGGCAACTGGGGCTTCGTGCTGCCGTTTCGGGGGATGAAACTGGCCGGGCTGATCCTTGTCGGCTATGCCGTGGCGGTGTCCACGCTGATGTTCCAGACGGTGACAAACAACCGCATCCTGACGCCCTCGATCATGGGCTTTGATGCGCTTTATGTGCTGGTGCAGACCAGTCTGGTGTTCTTTGCAGGCACAGCGGCTTTTGTGACCATCTCGGCCCCGATGCGCTTTGGCATGGAAATCCTGCTGATGCTGGGGTTCTCGGCGCTGTTGTTTCGCTGGTTGTTTTTAGGGGCGCGGCGCAGTCTGCATCTTTTGGTGCTGGTGGGGATCGTGTTCGGGGTGCTGTTCCGCAGCCTGTCCAGTTTCATGCAGCGGATCATGGACCCGAACGCCTTTCAAGTGCTGCAAGACAGCTTTTTCGCCAGCTTCCAGACGTTGCACCCGGAATTGCTGGGGGCCTCGGTGGTGCTGATCGCAGGCGTTTCGCTGGTGTTATGGTGGTTGTCGCATAGTTTTGACGTCCTGGCGCTGGGGCGCGAGACCGCAATCGGGCTGGGGGTGCCTTACCGGCGCAATGTGTTCATCATTCTGATCTGCATTGCGGTGCTGGTGTCGGTCTCGACCGCGCTGGTCGGGCCTGTGTCTTTCTTTGGCCTGCTGGTGGTCAGCCTTGCGCATGGGCTGACCGGCAGCGCCCGCCATCGTTACCTGTTGCCGGCCGCCGTGCTGCTGGCGGTGATCTGCCTGGTCGGCGGGCAACTGGTGCTGGAGCGTGTTTTTGCCTTCAATACCGCCCTGTCGATTATTGTCGAGTTCCTTGGCGGTCTGGTCTTTATTTATCTTGTCCTGAAAGGAGCGGCGCGATGATCCACGCCCGAGACATCAGCAAATCCTATGCCGATGCCCCGATCCTGAAGAATGTCAGCGTGCAGATTCCCAAGGGTGGGCTGACCGCGATCATTGGGGCCAATGGCACCGGGAAATCCACGCTTCTGTCGATCATCAGCCGGTTGCTGCCGATGGATGCTGGCTCGGTCAGTGTGGATGGGCTGGATGTGACCTGTTCCGACAGCCGCGAACTGGCGCAGCGCCTGTCCATTTTGCGGCAGGACAATCACATGACGGCGCGGATCACCGTGCGCGATCTGGTATCATTCGGCCGCTATCCCTATTCGCAGGGACGGTTGCGACAGGCCGATCAGGCCCATATCGACGCGGCGCTTGGGCATATGGACCTGACCGATCTGCAAGACCGCTTTCTGGATCAGCTTTCCGGCGGTCAGCGCCAGCGGGCTTTTGCGGCGATGGTGCTGTGTCAGGATACCGATTATATCCTGCTGGATGAGCCGCTGAACAATCTGGACATGAAAAATGCCCGCACGATGATGCAATCACTGTCGCGCATGTGCCGCGAGTTGGGCAAGACTGTGGTTGTTGTGCTGCATGACATCAATTTCGCCTCGTGGTATTGCGACAATATCATCGCACTGAAGGGCGGCGATATTTGCTGCACTGGGCCGACCGAGCAGATTATGACCAGCGATTGCCTGCGTCAGATCTATGACATGGAGATCGAGATCGTCGAGACCGGGGGCAAGCGCACCGCGCTTTACTATGGTTGAGCAAGGGGCTGCCCAAACCCTATGGCGGGGGTTTCACCCCCGCACCCCCAGGATATTTGAGTGAAGAAGAATGCGCCTTCTTCTTCATATAAATATCCTCAGGGAGTGAGGGCGTCAGCCCGAGGGGGCGCGAGCGCCCCCTTTTTACTACCCGGCCGCCCGATCCGCCCCTGCCTGAATGGCGTCGCGCAGCTTGCGTTCCAGTGCGTCGCGTTTGCCATCCGCAAACAGCTTCATGCCGAACATATCCTTGACGTAAAAGCTGTCCACGACCTGCGCGCCAAAGGTGGCGATGACGGCACTGGCGATCTGGATATGGTTCGCCGCCAGCGTCCGTGTCAGGTCATAAAGCAGGCCGGGGCGGTCGCGGGTGTCCACCTCGATGATGGTATAAATATCGCTGCCCTCGTTATCGAAGGTGATATGGGTCGGAAAGCGGAAGGCGCGGGTGCGGCGGGCGGGTTTGTCTTTGCTGGCCAGCGCGTCGCGTGGCACGATCCGGCCCGCCAGAGTCTTGGCGATGGTCTCGCGCATCCGGGGCAGGCGGTCGGCGGCATAGGGGTGGCCGTCGGTATCCTGCACCCAAAAGACGGCGGTGGCAAAGCCGTCCTTGCTGGTATAGGTCCGCGCATCCACCACATTTGCCCCGACCAGAGCCAAGGCACCGGCAAGGCGCGAGAAAATCCCCGGATGGTCGGCCAGCGCAAAGGCGGCGCGGGTGGCGTCACGGTCGGCGTCGGGGTGCAGGTCGAGGCGGATTTCATCTGGCCCGATTCCGCGCAGCAGCCGGGCAAAAACCGCCTGCGTCTCGGTTGGCAGACCGGACCAGTAGCTGTCGTAATGGCGCTTGCTCTCGCTGCGGATGTCGGTTGCGTCCCAGCCTTGGGCGATCAGCATATGGCGCAGGGCGCGCTTGGCCTCGCCGCTGCGTTTTTCGCGGTTCAGTTCCTCCAGCCCGTTTTCCAGCGCAAGGGCGGTTTCATCATAAAGCCGCCGGATCAGCGCGGCTTTCCAGTTGTTCCATGTCCCCGGACCTACGCCGCGAATGTCGCAGACGGTCAGCACGGTCAGCAGGTCCAGCCGCTTGCGGGTTTTCACCAGTTTGGCAAAATCGCGCAGGGTGCGCGGGTCGGAAATATCCCGTTTTTGCGCCACATCCGACATCAGCAGGTGGTTCCGCACCAGCCATTCCACATCCGCCACCGCCTGCGCGGGCATCCCGAGCCGGGCGCAGATGCGCCGCACCAGTCGCGCCCCAAGGATCGAGTGATCCTCGGCCCGGCCCTTGCCGATGTCATGCAGCAGAACGGCCATATACAGCACCCGGCGGTCAATGTCGCCCTGCATGATGGCGGTGGTTGTGGGCAGGTCGTCAGCCTCGCCACGCTCAATCGCGGCCAGAGCAGCGACGCATTGGATCAGATGCTCGTCCACCGTGAACTGGTGATAGACGTTGAACTGCATCATCGCCACGATGTCCTGAAACTCGGGGATATAGGCCCCCAGCACACCAAGCTCATTCATCCGGCGCAGGGCGCGTTCTGGGTTGCCATGGCGGATCAGCAGATCGGTAAAGATGCGGGCAGCCTCGGGGCTGCGGCGCAAAGGGTCGTCGATCCGGTCAAGGTTGTTGGCCACCAGCCGCATTGCATTGGGGTGGATCAACATGCCGGTGCGCAGGGCTTCTTCGAACAGGCGCAGAAAGTTCAGCGGGTCGTTCAGAAACTCGGACTCATTGCCGATGTTCAGCCGGCCCATGTCATGTGCAAAAGGCGGGTTCAGCTTGCGCCGGCGTTTCAGCAGGCGTTGCAGCATCGGTGGTTTGCGGACGTGCTTTGCCTCCAGCGCGGTCAGGAACACGCGGGTCAGCTCGCCCACGCGGGTGGCGTGGCGAAAGTAATCCTGCATGAAATGTTCTACCGCACGGCGGCCGTTGCCGTCCTCATAGCCCATGCGGCGGGCGACTTCGGGCTGAATGTCAAAGGTCAGTTGCTCGACCGGGCGGCCTGCGATCAGGTGGATATGGCAGCGCACGGCCCAGAGGAAATCCTCGGCCTGCCAGAAGGCGGAATGTTCGTCGCGGCTGAAAAAGCCAAGGTCTACCAGTTCGACAGCACGATCGACGCGGTGGATATATTTGGCGATCCAGTAAAGCGTTTGCAGGTCACGCAGCCCGCCTTTGCCTTCCTTGATATTGGGTTCCAGAACGTAACGCTGGCCGCCCTGACGCCGGTGGCGATTGGCGCGTTCTTCCAGTTTGGCCTCGATAAAGGCGGGAATAGTGCCGGAAAACAGGTTGCTCCACAGCTTTTCGCGCAATTCCTCGCTGCTGCGGGCGTCGCCGCAGATGTGGCGGGCCTCCAGCAGGGCGGTGCGGATGGTCATATCCTCGGCCCCGAGGCGCAGACAATCGTCGATGGAACGGATGGAATGGCCGATCTTCAGCTTCAGATCCCACAGCATATACAGCATGGATTCGACCACGCTTTCTGCCCAGCCCGAGATTTTCCAGGGGGTCAGGAACAGCAGGTCCACATCGGATTGCGGTGCCATTTCGGCGCGGCCATAGCCGCCGACGGCCAGCACGGAAAGACGCTCGGCCTCGGTCGGCGCGGCCAGTGGGTACAGGCGGGTGGTGGCGGTGTGGTGGATGGCGGTGACGATACCATCGGTCAGGCTGGCGATGGCGCGGACGGTCTCACGCGCCGCGCGTGGGTGTGTTTCGAAACCGGCGGTGATGTCGGCCATGGCCTCGGCGCGGGCGGCGGCGAGGATCTCGACCGTGCGGCGGCGGATCTCCTTGGGGTCGCTCAGCTCTGCAAGTTCAGCGTCCAGCAGGGGCAGAAAACTGGCCGGATCGAGAAGACTATGCGCCCCGGGCAAGGCCGGGGCGCTTTGGGGCAAGTGAGGCGCAGGGGCCACGATCAGAAACCGGCACCGCGGAAGCTGCGCGGGGCAGGCTCCAGAATCACCACCTGCTTGTCGCGGATGGTGGCGACGGCCAGCCCACGCTGGTTGGTCCCGTCCGGACGCAGCCGGAAGGTGCCGCCGACGCCGGCGAAGCCGCTGTTGCTGGTCAGGCCCGAGGTCATCACCGTATCACGGCGCCCTTTGGCCGCCAGCGCGGCAATGGCCGACACCCCGTCATAGGCCAGCGAGGCCAGATCATGCGGCGCGGCACCGCTGTTGGCGGCACGGTAACGCTGGTCGAATTGCGCCTTCAGCGTGGTGTCGGGGATGGCGAACCAGCCGCCCTGCGTGCCCGGCAGTTGCAGGCGCGTCGAGGGCGTATCCCAGCGGGTCAGCCCCATGAATTGCGTGGTGGCTGAGGTTACGCCCTGCGCGGCCAGCCCGTCGGTCAGATAGGGCAGCACGGGCTGCGCATTGGCCGTCATAAAAATCGCATCGGCGCGGTTTTCCTTGGCGGCGGCGGCAACTTTCGGGATGACCCCGTCAATACCAGCCTTTGAGACGTTATGCGTGGCCTTTCCAGCCAGAGAGGCACCGTTGCGGGCAATGGCGCGCTCGATCGCATGGGCACCGACCTGACCTGCCACGTCATCCTCGGCCACCAGCAGCACCCGACGCTTGCCCTGACGGACGCCATAACCGACCAGCCGGTCGGCGACGTTGTCAAAGGTATTGCCCAGCACAAACAGGTTGCCCCCGGCAATATCAGCATTGTTGCTGAAACTGAGGACGTTCACATTATCGTCCTTGACGGCATTGGCTGCCGCATTGGCGGCATCGGCAAACAGCGGGCCAATGATGATCCTGGCCCCATCTGCGACAGCCTTATCCGCTTGTGCCGCAGCGCGTTCCGGGCTGGCACCGGTCTCATAGACGCGCAGGTCGATCTTCGCCCCTTGGGCATCGGCAACCGCCATGCGGGCAGCATTGACCAGCGAACGCGACAGATTGTTGACATCGGCATTGCCGCTGTTGCCCGGAACCAGAAGTGCGACCTGCACCGGCTGGCGCGGGTCAATCGGCTGGCCGGTCTGTGGGCCGGAAAATCCGCCGGTCATCGACGCGCCACAAGCTGAGAGGGCAAGGACGGATACCAGTGTGGCGATTTTGGGCAGCGGGTTGCGCGGCAGAGAAGCTGTGGCAAACATGGGGTGATTCCCTGATGTGAGGGGTGAAACAACTTGACGCAGGCAGGATATTGCCAGAACGCGCGTAAGGCAACGCGACCAGCCGTCAGCGAAAGGAGCCGCCCATGCCATCCGATCAGCGTTTTCATAACACCGGGCCGGATCGTGCGCCGGGATCCAATCCGCCGCGCGAACTGCCCGCCAAAATCCGCGCCGAGCCTTTGGAAGCTGGCGTTTACATGCTCGCAACACCGATCGGCACCGCGCGGGATATTACCTTGCGGGCGTTGGATGTCCTCAACTCTGCCGATATTCTGGCGGCCGAGGACACGCGCAGGATGCGACATCTGCTTGATATTCAAGGCGTTCCTTTGCGCGGACGGCGGATTGTCGCCTATCACGATCATAACGAAGCCAAGGCCGGGCCGGAGTTGCTGGCCGCTTTGGCTGAAGGTTGCAGCGTGGCTTATGCCTCAGATGCCGGAACGCCGCTGGTGGCCGATCCGGGCTTCAGACTGGGACGGGAAGCCTTGGCGGCGGGCTATCGGGTCCATGCTGTGCCAGGGGCCTCAGCGGCCTTGGCGGCGCTGACGGTTTCCGGCCTGCCAAGCGACAAGTTCTTGTTCGCCGGTTTCCCGCCAGTCGCCAAATCCGCCCGCCGCCGCTGGCTGCAAGACTGGACCAGCCACAAGGCGACGGCAATTATTTTTGAAAGTCCCAGGCGGATTAACCAAACATTAGAGATTTTCTGTGAAACAATACCAGAACGTGAGATGGTGCTGTGTAGAGAATTGACCAAGCGATTCGAGGAAGTGATGCGGGGAACAGCCGCAGATATCCGGGCAAAATTGCCTGATGACGGGCCAAAAGGGGAAATCGTGCTGCTGGTCGGTGCGGCTCCCGATGATGTGCCTGTTGCTGCGGATGTTGATGCTCTGCTGCGTGATGCTTTGGCGCGTTTGTCGCTGCGCGATGCCAGCGATGAGGTCGCAGCCCGGCTGGGGATGAAACGGCGTGAGGTTTATACCCGCGCTTTGGAATTGGGAAAGGAAGAATGATGCAGGTCAGGTCGTTACGCAGCCAGCGCGGGGCATTGGCCTATGCGTCAGGAATGATGGCCGAACATTCGGTCGCGGAGCATTATCAGATTGGTGGGGCGCAGGTTCTGGCGGAACGCTGGCGCGGACGGGGCGGTGAAATCGACCTGATCGTGCAGGATGGTGAAGAAACCGTCTTTGTCGAGGTGAAGAAAGCCGCGACGACCGATCTTGCGGCATGGCGCCTGAATCGACGGCAAATGGATCGTATCTGCATGGCGGCTTGCGAATATTGTGACAGCTTGCCGACCGGAATGCTGACCCCGATGCGCTTCGATGTGGCGCTGGTCGATGATTTCGGCCGGATCGAGATGATTCCCAATGCCTTTGGCGAGCATTGAACCTATGTGCTTGCAAGCCGTTTGGCTTCGCGTGACAACGGGGCATTATTTTGTCCGCGAAAGGGAATGTCATGGGCCTGAAAGTTGCATTGCAGATGGACCCGATCGAATCGGTTGCGATCACGGGTGACAGCACCTTCCGACTGGGGATGGAAGCGCAGCTTCGTGGGCATGATCTGTTCCAATATACCGTTGACAGACTGCGGTATGACGAAGGGCAGGTGCGGGCCTATGGGCGTTCGGTGACGCTGCGCCAGAAAGAGGGGGATCACGTCAGTTTTAGCGAATGGCAGGACGTTGATCTGGCTGATTTCGATGTGATCTGGCTGCGGCAGGATCCGCCTTTCGATATGGCCTATATTACCTCGACGCATCTGCTGGACCGACTGAAAGAGACGGTGTTGGTCGTCAATGATCCGTTCTGGGTGCGCAATTGCCCGGAAAAGCTGATGGTGCTGGACTTCCCCGACCTGACGCCGCCGACCATGATCGCGCGTGACGCCTCTGCGATCCGGGCGTTTCGTGAGAAGCACGGGGATATTATCTTGAAACCGCTTTACGGCAATGGCGGTGCCGGGGTGTTTGCGCTGCGTGAAGGCGACGCCAATCTGGCCTCGCTGCTGGAGCTGTTTGCGGGGATCAACCGCGAGCCGGTCATCGCGCAAAAATACCTGCCGGAAGTCCGCAATGGAGACAAGCGGATCATTCTTGTGGATGGCGAACCCGTCGGGGCAATCAACCGGGTTCCTGCGGCAGGTGAGGCGCGGTCTAATATGCATGTGGGGGGGCGGGCCGAAAAGGTCGCTCTGACTGCGCGCGAGCACGAGATTTGCGCGCGTCTTGGTCCTGTCTTGCGTGAAAAGGGGCTGCTTTTCACCGGAATCGACGTGATTGGCGACTGGCTGACGGAAATCAACGTGACCTCTCCAACGGGGATTCAGGAATTGGAGCGCTTTGACGGGACCAATGCTGCGGCCTTGATTTGGGAAGCCGTTGAGCGGCGCTGGCAGGAGGGCTATGCGCACTGCTGAGCCGGTTGAGGCGGTTCGAAACCGCTGAGCGCTGGAGGGAAGTAAGACATGCTGAACCAGATATGAACTTTGCGGTTGTGGTTTGGCAAAGTGATAGCTGACCTTTGTTTTATGCGTTTTGGGAGTGATAGCTGACCTTTGTTTTATGCGTTTTCGGGCGGTTTGTGCTGCCTGCTTGTCTTGAAGCGAAATAATGACGCACTGTCATCAAGGACGGGTTTGCTTCGGGACGTGTCTGTAAAGGGTGAAGGGGCCGGACAGCGCCATCGGATCAGTCGCTTGAGATGATACGAAAACGGGCGCGGCGCTCCTCCGGGGTGGCGTCGTTGGGCAAGGGGGCTGCCGGGCGAGACAAATTGGCATCGGGTTGCGTCATGGCAGGCTGCCACGGGGTTGCGGCTTCGTCAAACCCGCGGGCGAAAGAGGGCGTCGGAGCCATAACCTGCGCACCGGGAATCAGCGGGGTGATCTGTTCTGCGGCAATGTCAAAGCGGCGCGGGGCGCGGCCGATCTGGCCTTCGGTCACGAGGCAGCCAAGCGCCCGTGTCACATCCCCGAGATCCGAGCGCAGCGGCAGCAGCAGCATTTGCCCGTTTAGCGCGGGGCGGGCGTAATCCGCCGGGGCGGTCAGCGTTAGGGAAATGATTTGCGGCGCCTTGAACATGCTTTCCAGCACATCCGAGAGGCGTCCGCGTGCGGAGGGGTTCAGCAGGGCGCAAAGCGGCATTCCGCGCACCTCCATGCCCATCAGATCGACCAGATGCCGTCCGGCCAGACGAAAGCGGGCGGCTCCGGGGGCGATGCGCTCAAGGATAAAGGCGTGATCCAGCGCCCCGCGAATCCCGGCGGGCTGAACATCGGTGCGATCGGGGATGGCGCGACCTTTGCGCAGACCCTCCCAATAAGCCCGCACCCCGGCGCAAATCCGGGCCGGATTGGCCTGATCGAAATCGGCCAGATGCAGGATATGGCCCGGTTCGGCAGTCGAGTCCTTGCCGGATGGGGGGCGAGCGCCGCTTTCGTCATCTGTCATCTGTTCGTGCCGCCCTGTTGCAGCGTCCTTTTGTCTGCCTGTTAAAACCGTATCAGCGCCGGAAAAAGCGCCTGTTGCAAGTGCAGCATAGCGGAAAACCTCTGGACTTGTCCGTTTGTTTCTTTCCTGTTGGTTAAAGCCTGCTGTGCATCGGTGGGACCGGGTGGCCGCCAGCGGGGCTTGACCGCGCCCGGCTGGCTGCGCCATTCAGGGGCAGTATCGGTTTGGCAGGGAAGGATAAATTATGGTGCAGGCTGGGCTGGAACGCACGGGGCTTCTGATTATCCTGTCCTCGCCTTCGGGGGCTGGGAAATCGACGCTGGCCCGACGGCTGATGGACTGGGACCAGACGTTGCGCTTTTCGGTTTCGGCCACGACCCGCGCCCCGCGGGTCGGTGAGGTGGACGGCCAGCATTATCATTTCACCACGATTCCCGATTTTCGTGCCATGGTCGATCAGGGCGGAATGCTGGAATATGCTGAGGTTTTCGGCAATTTTTATGGCAGCCCCCGCGCTCCGGTCGAGGCCGCGATGCAAGTCGGGCGGGACACGCTGTTCGATGTGGACTGGCAGGGGGGACAGCAGATCCGGGCTTCGGCGCTGGGGTCGCATGTGGTGTCGGTCTTTATCCTGCCGCCTTCGCTGACTGAACTGGAGCGCCGCTTGCGCAGCCGGGCGCAGGACAGTGACGAGGTGATCGCGGGCCGGATGGCGAAGTCGCGTGACGAAATCAGCCATTGGGCCGAATATGATTATGTGCTGGTGAATGACGATCTGGATACGACCGAGGCGGCGCTGCGCCAGATCCTGACCGCCGAGCGTTTGCGGCGGGACCGGCAGCGGGGGCTTGGCCCCTTTGTCAAAGGGCTGATGGAGGAAAACGCATGATTTGGGAATTGGACGGGATCGCCCCGGAACTGGCCGCTGATGCCTGGGTTGCGCCGGATGCGCAACTGATGGGGCGTGTGGTGCTGGAGGCGGGGGCCTCGGTCTGGTTCGGGGCGGTGCTGCGGGGCGATAACGAAGAAATCCGCCTCGGGCGCTGCAGCAATGTTCAGGACTTGTGTTGTCTGCATACCGACCCCGGTTTCCCGCTGCGGATCGGTACGAATGTGACCGTGGGGCATCGGGCGATGTTGCATGGCTGCGAAATCGGGGATGGGGCGCTGATTGGGATGGGGGCCACCATTCTGAACGGGGCGAAAATCGGTGCGGGGGCGCTGATCGGTGCCGGTGCATTGGTAGCTGAGGGTAAGGAGATTCCGCCCGGTGCGCTGGTGATGGGCGCTCCCGGTCGTGTGGTGCGCGAATTGGACGAGGCTGCACAGCAGGGGCTGCTGGAATCTGCCGCCCGCTATCGTGCCAACGCCCTCCGCTTTCGTCAGGGTCTGAGGCAGGTTGGCTGATATGGAGCCGCGCCGCGCTGAACTGCTGCTGAACGGGTTTCCGCTGCCGGCGCTTGCGGTCGATCATCGCAGTCGTGTGCTGGCGGTCAATCCGGCGGCCGAGGCGATGTTCGGGCCTGACCTGACCGACCGGCCCTTTGTCACCGTGATCCGCACGCCGCAGATCAATCACGCGATTGAATGGGTGCTGTCAAACGAGGGTGAGGCGCCGGTTTTTCAGGCTTCGGGCCTGCATCCGCCCGAAGGCGGCGTGGCGCTGCGGGTGACGATCAGCGCAAGGGGGCGTGACCGCGCCTGTGACGCCAGTATCGCGCCAATCCCGATCCGAGGTCGGCCCGGCGCGCTGGTGGTGTTGCAAGACACCAGCGGCATTGAGCAGGCCGAGCAGATGCGCCGTGATTTCGTCGCCAATGTCAGCCATGAGCTGCGGACTCCACTGACGGCGCTGATGGGCTTTATCGAAACATTGCGTGGTGCGGCCCGTAATGATGCGGCGGCTCGGGATCGGTTTCTGGCCATCATGGAAAGCGAAGCCGGACGGATGAGCCGGATGATCTCGGACCTTTTGTCGCTGACGCGGGTTGAATCGAATGAGCGCATCCGGCCGTCAAAACCGGTGGATCTGGCCGCGCTGTTGCGGGCGGCAGCGGCAACGCTGACACCTGCGGCGACGGCGGCGGGGGTGGTGATCCGGCTGGAAGGGGTGGATCAGCCGGTGGTTCTGGCGGGGGACTCTGATCAATTAACGCAGGTTTTTCATAATCTTATTGAAAATGCGATGAAATATGGCGGCTCTGGCGGCGAGGTCGGCCTGTCCATGACGTATTTGCCCCATGATCCACAACTGCGTGGCCCGGCATGGGCGGTTGTGGTGACGGATAAGGGTGAGGGGATCGACGCATTGCATCTGCCGCGCCTGACCGAGCGGTTCTATCGCGTGGACGATCACCGCTCACGCGAGAAGGGCGGCACCGGGCTGGGGTTGGCGATTGTCAAGCATATCGTGAACCGCCACCGCGGGCGGCTGCGGATCGAAAGCGAAAAGGGCAAAGGCAGTCGTTTCAGTGTTATTCTGCCTGAACGGCATCAGCGCGGATAATGTTGACCTAGCGGCAACTTGTCGCAGATTTTCTGTATCTAAACGGCTAGTTTAAACTTGCACCCCTGGGTTGAGTTCGCCATTCTGGAATCTCAGTTCAGTTTGGGGACGGCAATGCGGCTGGTGAACGTGCGGCTATATCTGATCGGCGGTTTGGGTCTGGCGCTGTTTCTGGTTGGGCTCGTGGCGGCATTGCTGCAAACCGGGCGCTGGCTGGCCAGCCTGTCACAGGTTCTGACAGGCGGTGCCGGTGTGGAATATTGCATGACCAATGTGGGCTATATGGTGCTGGCCTGGCTGTTTGTCGGTCTGGTCCTGTGGTTCAACAGCGTGCTGACGGATCTGCTGCTGTCACGGTTGCGGCTGAACTGACCCCCTGCGGCTTGCACCTTCTTGGGCAATCCGCCACGATGCCACCGGGTTCAGATGTGGCAGGCAATGACGGGTTTCCGGCTTCTCAGTTACAACATCCGCAAGGCGATCGGCACTGATTGGCGGCGTGATCCGCAGCGGGTGCTGGAGGTGGTGCGCGAACTGCGCCCGGATATCGCCATTTTGCAAGAGGCCGACCGTCGTTTGCCACCACGCCCTTCGGCCTTGCCGCTGGATGTGGTTCAGGCCGCAGGCTTTGAGGCTTTGCGCCCGGCAGGTGCGGGGCCAAGCCTCGGCTGGCATGGTAATGCGATTCTGGTCCGCCCCGGCATCTCTGTCGAGCGGATTGAGGGCATCGACCTGCCGGGGCTGGAGCCGCGCGGCGCCCTTGCGGCCCGGTTGCTGCTGCCGGGCGGGGCGCTGCGGGTGACGGGGGCGCATCTCGGTCTGCTGCGGCGCAACCGGCGCGAGCAACTGACGGCGCTTCTGGGGCGCGCGGCAGATGCGCCTGAAGCGGCGCAGATCATGGCCGGAGATTTTAACGAATGGTCGCGGCAAGAGGGGCTGGGCCGTCTGGCGCGGCGTTTCGAGATTCATGCGCCGGGCCGCAGTTTCCACGCCAGCCTGCCGATGGCGGCGCTGGACCGGATTGCCACCATGGGGCTGGTCGTGCGCGGCGGTGGGGTGGGCGGGACGGCCTTGGCCCGCAAGGCCAGCGATCACTTGCCGATCTGGCTGGACCTTGACTTCGCCTGACAGGAAAGTTGCAAGGTCACATGGATATTTATGGACAAAAGATGAGGCGGGCATGAGCGCGATATTCCAGCGGGGTGGAGCATGACGCCTGGTGCAAGGGTCGCCGCGGCGGCGCAGGTTCTGGATCAGATTCTGGCAGGGCAGGCGGCTGAAACGGCCTTGCTGCGCTGGTCGCGGTCGAGCCGGTTTGCGGGATCAGGTGATCGTACGGCGGTGCGGGATCTGGTCTTTGACGCCTTGCGATGCCGCTCGAGTGCCGCGGCAATGGGCGGTGAGTTGAGCGGACGCGGCCTGATGCTGGGGCTGGCCCGGCTGATGGGGCGCGACGTGGCGGCGCTGTTCAATGGGCAGGGACATGCCTTGCCGCTGCCGGATCTGGCAGGCCGCCAGCCGGATACTGATGCAGCAAGCGACATTCCGGCTTGGCTGTTGCCCCGGATGCGGGCCGATCTTGGTGCTGATTTTGATGCGATCTCAGCCGCAATGCGGCTGCGGGCGCCGGTCTGGCTGCGGGTCAATCTGGCGCGGGTGACACCAGCGGAAGCCCCGGCGATTTTAGCTGCGGACGGGGTTGCGGTTCAGGCCTCCGATATGCTGCCGGATGCGCTGCAAGTGCTTGAAGGTGCAAGATCTGTTCAGCGTAGCCGGGCTTATCTTGATGGTCTGATCGAGTTGCAGGATCTCTCGCCGCAACTGGCCTGTGCGGCGGTTCCGTTGCGGCCGGGGGACAGCGTTCTGGATTATTGCGCGGGCGGTGGCGGTAAGGCGCTGGCGCTGGCTGCGCGGCAAGCCGGGCTGGCGCGGGTCGTGGCGCATGATGCCGATGCCGGGCGGATGCGCGACCTGCCGGAGCGCGCGCGCCGGGCTGGAACGATGGTGGAAATCGCTCGGCCGGGTCAGGTTGCGGGGGCGTTTGATCTGGTGGTGGCGGATGTGCCGTGTTCGGGGTCGGGAAGCTGGCGGCGTGACCCGGATGGGAAGTGGCGGCTGACCCCGTCGCGACTGGATGAGTTGCTTGGTGTTCAGTCTGAGATCATGGATAAGGCGTCGCATTATGTCATGCCCGGTGGGGTTCTGGCTTATATGACCTGTTCTGTTCTGCGGGCCGAGAACCAGAATCAGGTTAATGACTTCTTGTCGCGCAACCCGGATTTTAGTTCGGACTTCATACAGAACTATAACCCGTTAACCGCTTCGGATGGTTTTTTTCTGGCAGTTTTGCAGCGAAAACCGGGCGCGCGTTAACCCGTCGTTAAGGTTTTGGTGCTAGGGCTGAATTCAGCAATGATTCTGAAA
>NZ_JAUNTN010000008.1 GCF_030538695.1 Paracoccus sp. (in: a-proteobacteria) | reverse complement strand
TCGCGGTTGAGCAGACTCTACATTAAAGTGAGGGATCTTTCGGGGGGCAGGTCATGAATAACTACCTTCCAACCTGACTGAATATGGATTTTTTCAACATTCGTAACTTCACCTATTTTCACAAAAAGAATATCCGCAACATTCCTGCCAGAAGATTCGATATACAATGTGTCAACACCATCCCCGCCATTTATATTGTCACCAGATAAATAAATGTAATCAGGCTGGTCATTGACGACAATCGTATCATTTCCAGCATCCCCATAAATAACATCGCGCCCAAGACCGCCGTAAATACGATCATTGCCGCCTCCGCCCATCAAAGTATCGCTACCTCCAAGGCCATATATAGTATCATTTCCGGCCCCTCCAGAAATAAAATCCACCGACTCCGTTCCCAAAAGATTGTCCGGCCCCGGACCTCCATGAATAGGGTTCATAGCATCCTCCATTTAGATAAAATTTTAACTAAAAACCACTCAAGCATGTGTTGACGCACCTGTCAATCACCTTCTGCGTGTGCTATGCTGATCACCACAATCAAACATCAACGGGAGAGAACATCATGCACATCACCTCGGCAACAACGGCCCTACACTTGCTGACAAACCGCAAAGCAGACACCCTACCAGGTGCGGGAATCCAAAACATAGCAGCAGAGCATTCCGCGTAACCGAACGCCCCCATGCAAAGTGGATACTTATCGATTCGGTCCAACAACGGCACCGACGTGATGACCAAAATATACAACGACAACGGAGAAGCCATCACTATATTTCACAAGGTAAGCGATGGTCTGAATATCACAATAGACAGTAATGGGAGAGTATCTTACAGTTTTGGCAACAGTCGTCGAGAAACCGCTGCACATAAACTGCGGATGAAACAGGCCGCCTCAGCTCTGCAGCGTATTCAAGAAACTTATGAGGGTCTTGCAAACGGCACCATAAGCCCTCTTGATAAAGAGCGCCATGCGGCAGCCATTCGCAGTCAGAACGACTATTACCAAGACATTCGCATGAAATTCACCGGAATATTTGAAAGCTCATGGCGCACATATCTGCGTCAGGACGCCCCAAAATCTGAGGTCACGTTTCTGACCCGTCAAGATGCGATGGCAACGGCCTATCATTTTGCAGAACGTCTTGCCGATTACGGAAAAATGGTTGCAAAAGATGCCGCCACTATTCAGGCGAATCGGGATACGCTTCTGGATTCCTCGGGACAGCTTTACGGACTGACAAAAAATGGTCAGGTCTCGGAAAACCCTGATGAGTTTCGCAAATCCTACAGCATGGGAACATCCTCGATGATCCACAGCATGAAAACAATGGAGGGTGCAGCAGCATCTCTTGCCCAATATTTCGGATTTGACTCCCGATCCGTTACGCTACCCGCCTATGACGGTGATTTTCAGGGTTTCAGCGTTGCAACGGCCCAATACGGAAAGATCCTTGATGTCGCGGCAGACGGGACCATGACCTTTTATGATGCCAATGGCACGGCCTATTCCGCCAAGGAATACAATGACCAGAACATCGACGATGGCATCCCGGCATTGCACAACGCGCTTATCCGTCAGGCCGACAAAGAATCGGCATTGGCAGAATACAACAAAGCCCGCGAAGAACGGCGGCTATCAAGGCTCAACTGACACCGCCGCCAATGGCCCGCTGAAAGGCGGGCCGTTTTCGCATATGATCCAGATATTCGCTCAGCCGCTGTTCCACAATTGGAAACCGCGCCCGCAAAGCCCAATCCAGACAATGCGTCAGAATAATATCTGGCACCGTCATTTTATCACCCATCAAGAACGGCCCTTCGCCCATCCGGTGAACCAGAGTGTGCTGGCTGCGCTCAAACTCCCACCGCAGGGTGTTTTTAATCCCGGCCATGCGTAAATCTTTAGGCAAAATAAATGTGTGGCGGGCGGCGGTCCAGATATTCGCATCAAACTCATCCAGCAGGAATTGCGTCAAGCTGTCCTGGCGCGCCCGGTCCAGCGTCCCTGCCACATGGGTCAGCGCCCCGTGGCGATCCGCCAGATAGGTCAGGATCGCGGTCGAATCCGTCACCGGCGTGCCATCAACGATCAGCACCGGAACCTTGCCCGCCGGATTAAAGGCGACCACCCCTTCGGACCAAGGCGCGGCCGGAATATGATTATAGGGCTGGCCCAATTCTTCCAGCATCCAGATCACCCGCAAGGCGCGGGTCTCTGTCGTTCCGATCAGTTGATACATGACCTCCTCCTTTTCCGGCAGGATAATCAAAGGCGGCAGATTGACAATCTGTCGCAGCAGGTGCCTTCTGACCGAACGCATTTTCGCAAGGCCCGCCATGACCCAACGCGCCAACCTGTTCACCCCGGTTCTGATCGGCAGCGCCATGATCCTGCTGATCGGCTTTGCCATCCGTGCCAGCTTTGGCGTGTTCCAGATCCCGATTGCCAATGAGTTCAACTGGCCGCGGGCCGAGTTTTCGCTGGCCATCGCCATTCAGAACCTCGCATGGGGGATCGGCCAGCCGCTTTTCGGTATGATCGCGGAGAAATGGGGCGACCGGCTGGCGATCCTGTTGGGCGCGGTCATGTATGCGGCGGGGCTGGTGATGGCGGCAATGGCAACCTCGCCACTTGGCCAGCAGCTTACTGAAATCATTGTTGGTTTTGGCATCGCGGGCACCGGGTTCGGGGTCATTCTGGCGGTCGTCGGCCGCGCCGCCAGCGATGAAAACCGCAGCCTTGTGCTTGGCATTACCACCGCCGCAGGGTCGGCCGGTCAGGTTATCGGCGCCCCCGTGGCCGAACTGTTGATGGGCTGGTTCCCCTGGCAAACCGTGTTCATGATTTTCGCGGCAACAATCCTCGCGGCGATGGCCTTTCTGCCGCTTCTGGATGATCGTAAACCCGGCGCGGGCGCTGCCGTGAACGATGAGCCGATGGGTGCAGTGCTGCGCCGCGCCTTTTCCGACCCAAGTTATATTATGATTTTCCTTGGATTTTTCTCTTGCGGCTATCAACTGGCTTTCATCACCGCGCATTTCCCCGCAATGGTGACAGAGGTTTGCGGCCCGATTGACCCAAGCGGTATTCTGGCCGGACTTGGCATCACCACGACATCGGCGCTTGGGGCAATTGCAATTGCGGTTATCGGCGTGGCCAATATCGGCGGCACGATTCTGGCAGGCTGGCTGGGCAAGCGGCATACCAAGAAATACCTTCTGGCCGGGATATACACGCTGCGCACCGTGGTCGCGGCGGCCTTTATTCTGAACCCGATTACCCCTGCAACCGTATTGCTGTTTTCCGGGGCCATGGGGGCCTTGTGGCTGGCGACGGTGCCGCTGACCTCGGGGCTGGTGGCGCAGCTTTACGGGCTGCGCTATATGGGGACGCTTTACGGCTTCGTGTTCCTGTCGCACCAGATCGGCGGGTTTCTTGGCGTCTGGCTGGGCGGCAAACTCTATGACATTTACGGCGACTATACACTGGTCTGGTGGGTCGGCGTGGGCGTCGGGGCGTTTTCCGCCATTATCCACCTGCCGATCCGTGAACCCCGCGTTGGTGCGGCTGCGGCCTAAAGCCCCGCCGCATCAAACCGTGCATCCCAGTCGTTTTCCTGCCCGAAATCCTGGTCGGGCTGGCGCGGCCCGATCTGCGCCATCGCCTGCGCCAGCACTTGCACCGGATCGCCCAGCAGATAAACGCCGGGAGCATCGCCGCGCAAAGCCATCTCTCCGAACGCCGTCGAGATCACCGGAATCCGCAGCGCCCGGTATTCGTAATATTTGATCGGATCGACCGAAGCCGTCAGCGGGTTCAGCAGGAACGGGATCAGCCCGATGTCGAAACGCGCCATCTCAGCCATGGCGCGGTCATGCGGGCAAGGCGGGTGCAATGTGACATTGCCGGGCAAGGGACCGGGTGCGGGCTGGAATACCGGCCCGATCAGGCGGAACTCGGCCTGTGGGGCTGCCTCGGCCAGCGCGGTCAGGCTGGCCCAATCAAACCACGCAGCCAACGTCCCCAGATAGCCGATCACGGGGCGCGTCCCCGGCGCGATCTGCGGCAGCCCTGTCATCGCGGACCAGTCCAGCCCGTTCGGCACCAGCCGCACATCGCCATGCCGCATCCGCCACGCCTGCGCCAAGCGGGTGCTGCTGGCCATAATCACATCCGCCGCCGCAGCCACCGTCTGTTCCCGCCGCCTCATCATCCGGCGCGAAAAGCCACGGTAAAACACCGGAAAATCGTCCATCGCATCATAGACGCAGGGCAAATCCGGCAGCATCGCCCGCAGCTGCGCCGCCAGAACCGAGGGCTTCCCGATCACCAGCATCGCGTCACTTTGCGCCAAGCCACGCAGCCGATCCAACACCCCACGCCACAACCGGCCGTTTACCAGACCCGAACCGGGCAGCGGCTCGACCGGCAAAGCACGCGGCGACAGCAGCACCAGCCAATCAGGCCGCGGCGCAGGCACCCGGTCGCCCGGCCCGGTCAGGCGGCGAAAATCACTGATCTGCGGCAGCCGCGTCGGATAGGGCTGCACCCAAAACACCCGCCCGCCGTGGCGGCGCTGGAACCACTGCACAAACTTATGCGGGCGCTGCGCAAAGCTGTCCCACGGCACCGGCGACAGATAGATCAGGTCCATAGGCATTTTCCCTTTGGCATAGCAAAGGCATAAAGCCCCACCACCCGCTATTCAGCAACACGCAAAACAGGAAATCTGGTGGAGCCGAGGGGAATCGAACCCCTGGCCTCGTCATTGCGAACGACGCGCTCTACCAACTGAGCTACGGCCCCATCGGCGGATTATCTGGACCTGTCACGGCCAGATGTCAAGCGGGTTTACGCGGGTCGTTTTGCCCCACCCAATCCACGAGCGCCTGCGCAGGGCGCGCACCAGCCAGCCGCGCCCGTTCGCGGCCATCCCGAAACAGGATAAAGGCCGGGATGCCCCGGATATTGAACCGCACGGTCGAATCGGGGTGGCTTTGCGTGTCGATCTTGGCCAGTCGCACCCGGCCTTTCAGCAGGCTGGCAGCCTTTTCAAACTCGGGCGCCATCGCGCGGCAGGGACCGCACCACGGTGCCCAGAAATCCACCAGCAGCGGCAGATCATCGTTCCGGGTCGCTTTTTCCAACACTGACAAATCAACCGCACGCGGCTTGGTCGGCAACAGCGCCGCCCCGCACGTGCCGCATTTCGCCTGCGCCACACGATCCGCAGGCACGCGGTTCACCTGCGCACAATCCAGACAGGTCAGTTTCAGATTGCTCATGGCGGGCCTCATATATTCACTGTCAGGGATATGAGGCCCGGCCTGCGCGTTATCAACCCTCGGCGTAGCTTTCCAGCGGCGGGCAGGTGCAGATCAGGTTGCGGTCGCCATAGGCGTTGTCCACGCGCCCGACCGGCGGCCAGTATTTATCCACCCGGAACGCGCCGGGCGGAAAACAGCCCTGCTCGCGGCTATAGGCGCGGTCCCAGTCACCGACCAGATCCTCGACCGTATGCGGGGCGTGGCGCAGGGGGCTGGCCTCGGCCTCGATCCGGCCATCGGCCACGTCCTGAATCTCGGCCCGGATCGCCAGCAGCGCGGTGATAAAGCGGTCAATCTCGGCCTTGGTTTCCGATTCCGTAGGCTCCACCATCAGCGTGCCAGCCACCGGCCAGCTCATCGTCGGGGCATGGAAACCGTTGTCAACCAAACGCTTGGCAATATCGTCAACGGTCACGCCATGTTCCGCAAAGGGCCGCGTGTCCAGAATACATTCATGCGCGACACGGCCACGATTGCCCATGAACAGGATCGGGTAAGCATTGCTTAACCGGCTGGCGATATAGTTGGCGTTGAGAATCGCCACCCGAGTCGCCTGCGTCAGCCCCTTGCCCCCCATCATCATGATATAGGCCCATGAAATCAGCAAGATAGACGCAGACCCAAACGGCGCCGCCGAAACCGCGCCCTCGCCCCCCTCGGCCGGGTTGCCGGGCAGGAAGGGGGCCAGATGCGCCTTGACCCCGATCGGCCCCATGCCCGGACCGCCGCCGCCATGGGGGATGGCAAAGGTCTTGTGCAGGTTCAGGTGGCTGACATCACCACCGATCTGGCCCGGCTGCACCAGCCCGACCAGCGCATTCATATTCGCGCCGTCGATATAGACCTGCCCGCCGTGGTCATGGGTGATCTGGCAGACCTCGCGCACGGTATCCTCGAACACGCCATGGGTCGAGGGATAGGTGATCATCACCGCCGCCAGCCGGTCGCCCGCCTGCGTCGCCTTGTCGCGGAAATCCTCCAGATCAATGTCGCCATTGGGGGCGGATTTCACCACCACGACCTTCATCCCGCACATCTGCGCACTTGCCGGGTTGGTGCCATGCGCGGAAACCGGGATCAGGCAGACATCACGATCCTCACCCCGCGCCCGGTGATAGGCGGCGATGGTCAAAAGCCCGGCATATTCGCCCTGCGCGCCGCTGTTGGGCTGCATGGAAAAGGCGTCATAGCCGGTAATCGCACACAGCTTTTCGGTCAGATCCGCGATCACCTCGGCATAGCCCTGCGCCTGATCGGCGGGCGCGAACGGGTGCAGCGCCCCGAACTCGGGCCAGGTAATCGGCATCATCTCGGCGGCGGCATTCAGCTTCATCGTGCAGGACCCCAGCGGGATCATCGCCCGATCCAGCGCCAGATCGCGGTCGGACAGGCGCCGCATATAGCGCATCATCTCGGATTCCGCGCGGTTCATCTGGAACACCGGATGCGTCAGATAATCACTGTCGCGCAACAGGTTATCAGGAATCGCAGAACTGGAGGCCGGTTCCGCCAGATCAGTGATCCCAAAGGCATCCAGCAGCCGCGCGATCACACCCGCGTCCGTCGTCTCATCCACGCTGATCCCCACGCGGTCGCGCCCGACCCGGCGCAGGTTCAGGCCACGGTGTCGGGCAGCGGCCATGATCCCCTGCTGACCCACGCCCACCCGCACGGTGATCGTGTCGAAAAACGCATCCGGCGCGACATCCGCCCCCGCCGCCCGCAGCGCATTGGCCACGGTTACAGCATTCAGATGCACCCGCTGCGCAATCGCCCGCAGCCCTTTCGGCCCATGAAACACCGCGTAGAACGAAGCCATCACCGCCAGCAGCGCCTGCGCCGTGCAGACGTTCGACGTGGCCTTTTCGCGGCGGATATGCTGTTCCCGCGTTTGCAACGACAGGCGGTAAGCCTTGTTGCCGCGCGCGTCGATGCTGACGCCCACGATGCGCCCCGGCATCGCGCGCTTCATCTCGTCCCGGCAGGCCATAAAGGCCGCATGCGGCCCGCCATAGCCCATCGGCACGCCGAAACGTTGCGCGGAACCCACGGCAATATCGGCCCCCATCGCGCCGGGATCACGCAGCAGACACAGCGCCAGCAGGTCCGTCGCCACGATAACCACCGCCCCCGCCGCGTGCAGCGCCGCAATATCGGCGCTGAAATCGCGGATATGGCCATAGGTGCCGGGATATTGGAAAATCGCCCCGAACACCTGCGCCGGATCATAGTCGCCGCCCCGGATCACCTGAATCCCGAGGGGCGCGGCACGGGTCTCGATCACGGCGATGGTCTGCGGATGCAGGTCATCGGCCACATAAAACCCGCGCGCCCTGGATTTCGCCACCCGCTGCGCCATCGCCATCGCCTCGGCCGCCGCCGTTGCCTCATCCAGCAGGCTGGCGTTGGCGACCGGCAGGCCGGTCAGGTCGGCCACCATGGTCTGATAGTTCAGCAGCGCCTCCAGTCGGCCCTGCGCAATTTCGGGCTGATAGGGGGTGTAGGCCGTATACCACGCCGGATTCTCAAGGATATTACGCTGGATCGCGGGGGGCGTGACGGTGCCGTAATACCCCTGCCCGATCAGGCTGGTCATCACCCGGTTCTTTGCCGCCACCTCGCGCATCCGGGCCAGCAAACCGGCCTCGGACAAAGGTTCCCAATCCAGCGCCTGCTCCTGCCGGATCGCCTGCGGCACGGTCTGCGCGATCAGCGCATCCAGATCCTCGGCGCCGACGGCGGCCAGCATCTCCTCCATCTCGGTCGGGCTGGGACCGATATGGCGGCGGTTGGCGAAATCATCGGGGTTATAGTCTGTCGGCTGCCACTTGCTCATCGCGCCTCGCATCTTCTGCCTGAAAATATCCTCCGGGGGTCCGGGGGTGGAAAACCCCCGGCCTTCGGGATCAGCCGATCAGCGCATTATACGCCGCTTCATCCATGAAACCGTCCAGATCGACCCCACCCGCAGGCTTGATGCGGAAAAACCATGCGGCCATCGGATCGGCGTTCACGTCGCCCGGCGCATCCGCCAGCGCATCATTCACCGCCGTAATCACGCCCGCCACCGGGGCCACGATGTCGGATGCCGCCTTGACCGATTCGATCACCACGATTTCCTCGCCCGCCGCGACCTCGCGGCCGGTCTCGGGCAGTTCGATGAACACCACATCGCCAAGCTGTTCGCTGGCGTGACGGGTGATGCCGACCACGATTTCCTCGCCCTCGGCACGCAGCCATTCATGGTCTTCGGTATATTTCAGCATGGGTCGCTCCTCAGCGTTTATAGGATGGGGTGATGAAGGGCAGGTCAGAAACCACGACCGGCACGCGCTTGCCGCGCAGTTCGGCCCAGACGGTTGTTCCCGCCGCCAGATCCGACGGCAGCAGGGCCATCGCCACCGGCCCGCCGACCGTCGGGCCGAAGCCGCCGGAACAGACCGCGCCGACCTGCCGCCCGCCGGTCTCGGTGTCGAAAAGCATCACGCCCTCACGGATCGGGGCGCGGCCCTCGGGGCGCAGGCCCATGCGGATGCGGGCCGGGCCTTCGGCCAGTTCTGCCAGAATCGCCGCAGCACCGGGGAAGCCCCCCGCCCGCGCACCACCCTGACGGCGGATTTTCTGGATCGACCAGCCCACGCCCGCCTCGGCGGGTGAAGTGTCGATGCTCATGTCATGGCCGTATAGCGGCATCCCGGCCTCCAGCCGCAGGCTGTCGCGGGCGCCAAGACCGATCGGGGCCACCCGCTGATCCGCCAGCAAAGCACGCGCGAAATCGACAGCCTGCGCGGCGGGGACGGAAATCTCGAACCCGTCCTCGCCGGTATAGCCCGAGCGGCTGATCCACAGTTCCGCCCCGTTCCAGACGGCATTGCGCACATCCATGAAACGCATCGCCGCCACATCCGGCAACAGCGCGGCCAGCACGGATTCCGCATCCGGCCCTTGCAGCGCCAGCAGGGCGCGGTCGGTCACGGGCTGAACGCTGACGCCCGCAAGCCCTTGCAGATGCGCAATATCCTGATCGGCGCAGGCCGCGTTCACCACCAGAAACAGATGATCGCCCTTGTTGGCGACCATCAGATCATCCAGCACCCCGCCCTCGTCATCGGTAAAAACGCCGTAACGCTGCCGTCCCTCGGCCAGCCCGGCCAGATCGGCGGGGATCAGGCTTTCCAGCACCAGCGCCGCATCTGCCGCCCGGCCCGAGGGCGCGCGCAGGATCACCTGCCCCATATGGCTGACATCGAACAGCCCGGCATGGGCGCGGGTATGCAGATGTTCCCCCAGCACCCCCATCGGGTATTGCACCGGCATATCCCAGCCGGCAAAAGGCACCATCTTGCCGCCCAATTCCACATGCAGATCATAAAGCGGCGTGCGCTTCAGCGTATCCATAGGCCATCCCTCCCCGCCGGTTGCCCGGCTTGTTGCGCGCATTGATCCGCGCCGGATGCCCCCTCTGTCCTTGCCCTTGCGGGCGCCTGAGATCGTTATCCCTTCGGCGGGCGCAGGCGCCACTCTCCAGAGTTTTGACGGAACACGGTCTTTTCGCCTGAGAGTTTACCGGGGCGGTTGCTCCTTCGGCCCCGGCACGGCTGCCGGTGTCTCCCGAGTTCCAAGAATTGCGTAGCCGCCCGGTGAGCATCTGGCAAGAGTAAAGCTGCCGGGCGGGCGGATCATTTCCGCAAGTTCTGCTCCAACAGATTGTTTATCCGCAGAGTGTTCCGGTATATGCCAAAGAAAAGATAGAGTTGCCCGGCCATAACAATCGTAGCGACGCCCCCAAGGCACAGCACCACAAGGCCAATCAACACGCTGCCACCGGCATAGGCCGGCGCGAACATGAAGCCCCCCGCGGCCACCAGCACAATCAGCAGCATCAGCGCCACCAGAACAGAAATCAGGCGTTCCGCCCACAGAATAAAGAAATCACGCATCATCACATCCAGAACAGGCGCGGGATCGCCCGCGCCTGTCCCATATACCACCCAACCCTTACCAAAAGGTTGAGACGCACCCTTAAATCGTCACATTCAGCGCGCCACCGTCCAGCAGCAGGTTCTGGCCGACAATGAACCGCGCCTGCTGGCTGCACAGAAAAGCGCAGGCCGCACCGAAATCGGCGGCGCTGCCGTAGCTGCGGGTGGGGATGGTGGCCTGACGGCGGGTGCGGGCCTGATCCATGGTCAGACCCTCGGCCTGCATCACCGCCTGATCCAGCGATTCGGCGCGGTCGGTGGCGTGGATGCCGGGCAGCAGGTTGTTCACCACCACCCCCTGCGCCGCCACCTGCCGCGACATGCCCGCGACAAAGCCGGTCAGCCCGGTGCGGGCGGCGTTCGACAGGCCCAGCACCGCGATGGGCGCGCGCACCGCCGCCGAGGTGATATTCACCACCCGCCCCCAGCCACGCTCCGCCATACCCGGCACCACCGCCTGCATCAGCGCAATTGCAGTCAGCATATTGGCATCAATGGCGCGAATGAAATCCTCACGCGACCAGTCCATCCAATCGCCGGGGGGCGGGCCGCCTGCGTTATTCACCAGAATATCCACCGGCCCGGCCGCTTCCAGCAGGCGGGCGCGGGTCTCAGACGTGGTGATGTCCCCGGCGACCGGGATTACGCTGACGCCATATTGTGCAGCGATGGCCTGCGCGGTGGCCTCCAGCGCCTCACCTCCGCGGGCGTTAATGACCAGATCGACCCCTTCGGCCGCCAGCGCCTCGGCGCAACCCCGGCCAAGCCCCTTTGATGCGGCGCAGACAATGGCGCGTTTTCCCTTAATTCCCAGATCCATGATACCCCCTTGCGTTTGTATCAGGCTGCGGCACGGGCGGGTAATTGTCCAGCCATTCGGCTTGAGTTCCCGCCGTCCCGCCCCTATCTGCCAGCCAGCAACAGGAGGCAGCAATGGCAGATGACAAGTTCCCCGGCTGGCATGGCACCACGATTCTGGCGGTCAAGCGCGGCGGCAAGGTTGTGGTGGCGGGCGATGGTCAGGTCAGCGTGGGTCAGACCGTGATGAAAGGCACCGCCCGCAAGGTCCGGCGCCTGAATCCGGGCGGGCATGAGGTCGTCTGCGGTTTCGCCGGATCAACCGCCGATGCTTTCACCCTGCTGGAACGGCTGGAGAAAAAGCTGGAATCCGCACCCGGCCAGCTTCAGCGCGCGGCGGTTGAACTGGCAAAGGACTGGCGCACCGACAAATATCTGCGCAACCTTGAGGCCATGCTGATCGTCACCGACGGGCAGCAGGTCTATGTCATCACCGGCGCGGGCGATGTGCTGGAACCGGAACATGACGTGGCCGCGATTGGCTCGGGCGGAAACTTTGCGCTGGCGGCGGCGCGGGGGTTGATGGAAACCGATCTGGACGCCGAAGCCGTCGCCCGCAAGGCAATGGCGATTGCCGCTGATATTTGCGTTTATACCAACGGCAATCTGACAGTCGAGACGATCGGGGGCTAGGCCCCCTCTTTCGCGACCAGACCATCCAGCAGGGCCAGCCGGTCGGCGCGGAAATCGCCGGGAAGGCTGGTCAGCCCGGCCATTTCCCGCACAAAAAACTGACGATAATCCTGCCGCTCAAGGCACCATGCCAGCAGTTTCACACCCTGCGCAGGATGCACCAGCGCCAAGGGCAAAACCCGGCGGCCGGTCACATCGCCCTGCATATCGGTATAAGTGAACCCAACCGGCTGGCAGGCCGCCATCGCCCGATGCAGCAGCGCCATATCCTCGGGCGCGGCCTGACCAGCATCCTGCCCATGCCAATAGGCGGCGGGGCGGATGTCCAGCACACGATAAAGACGGCACAACAGCGCCCCTTCCGGGTCGGTCTGCGCCAGATCATCCACGGCAGCCTGTGCCGCCGCGACCTGCGCCGCATCACCGCGCACCCATGCCAGCGCCAGCCCGCGCAACATGGCATCGCGCAGCACCGGATCAGGGACAGGCGCGGCCAGTGCAACCGGCAGGGAACCGCCAAGCCCCAAAGCTGTGGCAGCCGACGCAAAAACGCCCCCAAGAGCGCGGCGGGTCAGACGGGATGCGGTGGTCATGTTCACGTTCCTTTCCCTTGTTTCATCGCCAACTCTCTTGATTCGTTCCAGCACCTTGGTTGAAACCACCTGACCTGCTGTCTAAGTGATGCGCAAATGCGACAGGAGACGGCATGACCGACCTTACCCCCCGCGAAATCGTGTCCGAACTGGACCGCTTTATCATCGGCCAGGCGGACGCAAAGCGTGCTGTGGCCGTAGCACTGCGCAACCGCTGGCGGCGCAAGCAACTGGGCGATGACCTGCGTGACGAGGTTTACCCCAAGAACATCCTGATGATCGGCCCCACCGGCGTCGGCAAGACCGAGATCAGCCGCCGTCTGGCCAAGCTGGCCAATGCGCCCTTTATCAAGGTCGAGGCGACCAAGTTCACCGAGGTTGGCTATGTCGGACGCGATGTCGAACAGATCATCCGCGACCTGATGGACGCTGCGATTGTGGACACACGCACCCGGATGCGCGACGAGGTAAAGGCCCGCGCCCATAAGGCTGCCGAAGATCGCGTCATCACCGCCATCGCCGGAGCAGATGCCCGCGAAGGCACCCGTCAGATGTTCCGCGACAAGCTGAAACGCGGCGAACTGGACGATACCGTGATCGAGATTGAGCTGACCGACACCTCCTCGCCCCTCGGCATGGCGGTTCCGGGTCAGCCCGGCATGGCCGGGATGATGGATTTCGGCGACCTGATGAAAGCCTTTGGCGGCCGCCGGGTGCGGCGCAAGGTAACGGTGGCGGAAAGCTATGAGCTGCTGATCTCGGAGGAGGCAGACAAGCTGCTGGATGATGAGATCGTCAAGACGACCGCACTGGAATCCGTGCAGGAAAACGGCATCGTCTTTATCGACGAGATCGACAAGGTGGCCGCACGGCAGGAAACCCGTGGCGGCGATGTCAGCCGCGAGGGCGTCCAGCGTGACCTGCTGCCGCTGATCGAAGGCACGACGGTTTCGACGAAATACGGCCCGGTGCGCACGGACCATATCCTGTTCATCGCCTCGGGGGCGTTTCATGTGGCGAAACCCTCGGACCTGCTGCCGGAACTTCAGGGCCGCCTGCCGATCCGGGTCGAGCTGAAACCGCTGACCGAGGCCGATTTCACCCGCATCCTGACCGAGACCGACAATGCCCTGACCCGGCAATATACCGCGCTGATGCAAACCGAAGGCGTCGCGGTCAGCTTTACCGATGACGGTATCAACGCCCTTGCCCGCATCGCCGCCGAGGTCAACGCCAGTGTCGAAAACATCGGCGCCCGGCGGCTTTACACGGTGATCGAGCGGGTCTTTGAAGAGCTTTCCTTCGCTGCCCCCGATCAATCCGGGCAAAGCGTGACGGTCGATGCCGCATATGTCGAGCGCCACCTTGGCGAGTTGGCACGCTCCACCGATTTGTCGCGTTATGTGCTGTAAACGCGGGAACCGCCGGGATACCAGGCGGGTTTCCTTGACGACACCGCAATAAAGGGGCGCGCGATGCTAAGCTGGCTTTTCTGGGCTGTTGTTTTCGTTCTGGATATCTGGGCGATTGCATCCGTCATCAACACCAATGAATCCACGCAAACCAAAGTGATTTGGGTGCTGATTATCGCCATCCTGCCGGTGATCGGGCTGATTGCCTGGTATTTCGCCGGACCAAAGGCGAATTATTCGCGCTGATCTGACGACCTGTCTGCCTGAACCGGCAGATGCCTCCGGCGGGGATATTTAGGGACAAAAGATACTGTATTTTATCTTTTGTCTGAAAATATCCTCCGGGGGTGAATTGAGCGTCAGCTCAAGAGGGGGCGCGAGCGCCCCCTTTCAACGTCTCAGATAGACATAATAGGCGCCATTGCCACCATGACGTTGGTGGGCGGGCGTAACTTGCAGGACCAGACCGGCCAGAGGTGGCTGATGCAGCCAGACCGGCACCTGATGGCGCAGAATACCCAGCCGCACCGGGATCGGGCCGCCATCGTCGCGTGGCTTGCCCTTGCCGGTAATCACCAGCACCAGCCGCCGCCCCATCGCATGAGAGCCGATAACAAAACGCAGCAATTCCGGCTGCGCCATTGCCAGCGTCATGCCGTGCAGATCAATTCGGGCCTCGGGGCGCAGCTTGCCCTGATTCATCCGGCGGTGGGTTTTGTGATCCATCCGCAGGGGTTGCGCGGCCAGCCCGGCAGCGATTTCGGGCGCAAGATCATGGCCATGCGCCGGGCCTGCGCCCTGACCGATGCGGAATTGCGGCAAAGCCTGACTTTGCGGCGGATCGCGGCGCGGCAGAGGCGCGGGCTTGGGCGGCACTTTGGGCAAAGCGGGCCGCGCCGGATGCAGCGGCACCGCGCTGCGGGCGACCTGCGACCAGAGCGCCCGATCCTCGTCCGTCAGGCCGCGCCGCCGGGACATGGATCAGCCGGTGGCGACAAGCTGCCAGTTCGGGTCATTCTGACCCATCCGGCGGGCAAAGGTCCAGACATCGCGCTGTTTGCGGGCCGCCTTCGGATCGCCCTCGACCACCTCGCCGGCGGCATCACGGGTGGCAACGATCATCTCACCGACGAAGCGCACCGAGATTTCGGCCTCGCCCGTGGCCGGGTTGAAATCGGCACTGTCCAGCGCGGTTTCGCGGGTGCCAAGGAACTGCGCCTCAGTGGTCAGACCCCGCGCCTGACGGTCAGCCAACACGCTGTCGAACGCCTCGGCCACCTGCGGCGCAAGGAAAGCGCGGACCTCGGACAGATCGCCGCGTTCAAAACCCATCAGGATCATTTCATAGGCTTGTTTCGCGCCGTTCAGGAAGGGCGTCACCTCAAACGACGGTTCAGCCTGTTTCATCGCCCGCAAGGCGCTGGCGGCAGGGCTGGCGGGGTCGGTGTGATCGGCAATATCATCCGCATCCTCGGCATCGCCCTCGATCACGCGGAAACGGTCACGGGCGGGAGCTTCATCTGCGGGCGGCAGCGGTTTTTCGAACCCGTCACGGGTGCCAAGCACGTCGCGCAACTTGATAATCAGGAACAGCGCAATCGCGGCAAGGACAAGAAGTTGAATCAGGGCGCTGGACATGGGCAACCTTTGGTTTCGGCATCAATCTTGGTTCTTTATCAGTCCACACTTATGTAGGTGCAGGGCAGCCACAAGTCCAGTTGCCCGCTAACGTAAGGATGATTCCATGTGGCTGATCGCCGTTCTTTTGCTGCCGCTGATTGAAATTGCACTGTTCGTCCAGATTGGGGGCGCGATTGGCCTGTGGCCAACGCTGGGCCTGGTGCTGCTGTCGGTGGCCGCCGGGCTGTGGGTCTTGCAGGCGCAGGGGATACGAACCCGGCAGGCCATGCAGCAAGCGATGCAAGGCGTGGACCCGAGCGCTGCGATGGCGCATGGCACGCTGGTCATGCTGGCCGGGTTCTTGCTGATTCTGCCGGGCTTTTTCACCAGCACTTGCGGGCTTTTTCTGCTGATCCCGGCGGTTCGCCGTGCGATCCTGCGCAATGCCCGCGCCCGCATGACGGTGATGCGCAACACGCGCGGGGCCTCGGATCAGGTGATTGACGGCGACTATGTGGTGCAGGACCACGACGCGCTGCCGCCCCGGTCGCCGCAGCAGGGGCCTTCGGGCTGGACGCGACATACTGACGATTGAGGCGCGGCGACGCGGGTGCTAGAAACGGCCCGAAACCGAAACCAAGGAACCATCATGGCCGACGAAACCCCGACCAATGCCGCCCCGGAACAGCAGCCCGCGCGTGTGCAGATTCTGGCGCAATATATCCGCGATCTGTCTTTTGAAAACATCGTGTCGCAAAAGGGGCTGGCGGATAACAACGTCCAGCCGGAACTGACGGTTCAGGTCAGCCTTGACGCCCGCAAGCGCCAGCAGGAACACCAGTATGAGGTGCTGCAAAAGCTGAAAGTGGGGTCGAAAAACCAGCAGGACGGCGCACAACTGTTCTTGTGTGAGGTCGAATATGCCGGCGTGTTCCATGTCGAGGGCGTCCCCGAGGACCAGTTGCACCCGTTCCTGATGATCGAATGTCCGCGCCTGCTGTTCCCCTTTGTCCGGCGCATCGTGTCGGATGTGACCCGTGACGGGGGTTTCCCGCCGGTCAATCTGGACCCGATCGACTTTGTGGCGCTGTATCGTCAGGAACTCGCCCGCCGGGCGCAGGCAGAAACCGCCGGGCAAGTCCCGAACTGATGCCACAGAAACCCCCGCGCGCCTGGCAGCGGATGCTGTCCGGGCGGCGGCTGGACCTGCTGGACCCGACGCCCTTCGACATCGAGATCGAGGACATCGCCCATGGGCTTGCCTTTGTCGCGCGCTGGAACGGCCAGACGCGCGGTGATTGGGCCTATTCCGTTGCCGAACATTCGCTGCTGGTCGAGGCGCTGTTTGCCGGGGTCACCCCCTCGGCAAGCCCGCAGGACCGGCTGGCGGCGCTGCTGCATGATGCGCCGGAATATGTGATCGGGGATATGATCTCGCCGGTGAAATCCGCGCTTGGCGTTGAATACGGCGAAATGGACAAGCGTCTGAGTGCGGCCATTCACCGCCGCTTTGGCCTGCCTGCGGTGCTGCCTGTTGCGCTGAAAAAAGCCATTAAAGCCGCCGATACAATATCCGCATGGGCCGAGGCGGTGCAGATTGCCGGGTTTTCCGAAGCCGAGGCCGACCGGCTGTTCGGGCGCCTTGCAGGAAAAAGCGGGCGCAAGGTGGTTATCACCCCACGCCCGCCTGTCGAAGTGCGACGGGATTTTCTGCTGCGATTTCAGGCCCTGTTAACTGAAATCGACAGTCGGTAATCAGATCGCCAGATCTTCCAGCGTTTTACCTGCAGCCAGATACTCCTTGACCCAGACCGGCTGACGGCCACGGCCGCTCCAGGTTTGGGTCGTATCCGCCGGATTGGCATATTTCGGCGCCGCGCTGCTGCGGCGCGAGATTTTACCGCCGGTCAATTCGGCAAGGTTAAAGCCCAGCGCACGGGCCGCTTCCTCGGCGGCAGCCAAGGCTTCGCGCTTTTTACGCTGTTCAAACGAGGTAATCGCACGCTCAACGCGGTTGCGCAGTTCACGCAGTTCGCTCAGCGAAAGGTTGTCGAGGTTCATTGTCGTTTTCCTGTCCTACGGAAATGTGCCTGCCATTATCCGAAAAACAATTCAAATGACAATAAAAGAAAAATCCAAAGCAGGGTAATTGATTATTTCGGGCTGCGCTTGGCCAAAATCCGCTGGAGCGTGCGGCGGTGCATATGCAGACGCCGTGCCGTTTCGCTGACATTGCGGTCGCATTGCTCATAAACCCGCTGGATATGTTCCCAGCGCACCCGGTCCGCCGACATCGGGTTTTCCGGCGGCGGCGGCAAAGCCTCGCCCTGCGTCAGCAATGCAGCGGCAATATCATTCGCATCAGCGGGTTTCGACAGATAATCGGTTGCACCCATTTTCACCGCGGCCACGGCGGTGGCAATCGCACCATAGCCGGTCAGCACGATCACCCGCGCATCTTCCCGCGTCTCGCGCAAAAGCTCGACCACATCCAGCCCGCTGCCATCCTCCAGCCGCAGATCGACCACCGCAAAGGCCGGGGCTGCGTCACGCACCAGCTTGCGCGCATCCGCAACCGACAGGGCAACGCTGGTCTGGAAACCACGCTTTTCCATCGCCCGCGCAAGGCGGGTCACGAAAACCTCATCATCATCAACCAGCAAAAGCGAGCGGTCAGCGGGCAGATCGTTCAGGCGGTCGTCAGGCATAGGGGCCTCGGGACGTTGGGAAATGCACTTCTTTTAGCCTTTGTCTCAGGAATGTGCAAATCCCGGTTCAACTGACGTTCAGGAAGCAGCCGACCCGCTCGGCCATGGCCTCGGGCGTGACATCGCGGGTGAACATTTCGACCGTGCCGGCATTGGGCAGGATCAGCCAGGTGTTCGTCATGTGATCGACCAAATAATAATCCGGGTCTTCTGTATTCTGCGCACGATAATAATTTCGCCACAGCCGGTTCGCATCCGCGATCTCTTGTTCGGTCCCGGTCAGGCCGACCATTTCAGGGTGCAGAAGATCGGTGAAATCGCGCAGCACCTCGGGCGTATCGCGCCGGGGATCCACGGTAATCATAACAGGTTTCACGTCCTGCCCCGCCTCGGCCAGAATATCGACGGCAGCAGCATTGCGGGCGCTGTCCATCGGGCAAACATCCGGGCAGAATGTATAGCCGAAATACAAAAGCGACGGTTTGTCAAAGACCTGCTTATCGGTAACGCGCTGGCCATTCTCATCCGTTAAGGTAAATGCCCCACCCAGCGCGGCAAATCCGCCCGGCACCTGACTTTGCTGGCATTGCGCATAGCGTGCATCTGCCGTGCCGCGCCCAAGCCAAAGCCAGCCCGTCACCAAAAGCAGCAATGCCGCCAGTGTTGCAAGCGCGATGATCTTTCTGTCGGCCATTGCATTTCCTTTCATGCCATGCTGTCGCATTGATTGCCTATACGCTGCCGATTATCAATCCACAGCAATGTCGCAGGTGCCGAAATGCCGCTGAATATGCTTGCCGACCCGAACGAGGTTATGACCCGCCCCGAGCCGATCCGCCTGCGCACGCTGGTGCATGTGCGATGGGTGGCGATTGCAGGGCAAATCGCCGCCATGCTGGCTGCATGGATGGTCGGGGTGCAAGTGCCTTTGCTGGCAATGTTGGTGCTGATCGGGGTGGCGGCGCTGCTGAATATCTGGCTCAGCACCCGCCCGTTGCCGCGCATTTCCAGCCGCGAGGCCGCGCTGCAAATGCTGTTCGATCTGGTCCAGCTCGCGGCACTGTTGTCGCTGACGGGCGGGCTGTCGAACCCGTTTGCGCTGCTGGTTCTGGCCCCCGTAACCGTCGCCGCCACCGTCCTGCCCCAACGCGAAACCGTGGCGCTTGGCGCGGCGACGGTGGTTATGATCTCGCTTGCGGCGTGGTTCGGGCGGCCACTCTATGACATTCGCGGCACCGAGCTGGAAATGCCCTGGCTGCTGGCGCTGGCGCATTGGGTCGCCATCGTCATTGGGGTGGTCTTTTTTGCCACCTACGCCCACCGCGTCGCGTCCGAGTTCACAGCCACCGCCGATGCGCTGTTCGCCACCCGCATGGCGCTGGCACGGGAACAAAAGCTGCAACATCTTGGCGGCGTCGTCGCCGCCGCCGCACATGAGATGGGAACACCGCTGGCCACGATGAAACTTATCAGCTCGGAACTGGCGGATGAGCTGACCGAAGCCCTGCCCGACCGCACCGACCTGACCGACGATCTGGCGCAGCTTGGCGCTTCGGTCGATCGTTGCCGCGACATTCTGCGCTCAATGGGGCAGGCGGGCAAGGATGACCTGCTGCTGCGCTCGGCCCCGCTGGAAGTCGTGCTGGAGGAGGCCGCCGCCCCCCACGCCAGCCGTGGCATCGAGGTGCAGATCCAGCTTGCCGGAACCACCGGCCCGGTCCCCGAAATCCGCCGCGATCCGGGCATCATTCATGCCCTGCGCAACCTGATCCAGAACGGCGTGGATTTCGCCCGCGTCCGGGTTCAGGTCACGGCGGGCTGGTCCGCTGAGACCATCTCGATCACCATTTCCGATGACGGTCCGGGGTTCAGCCCCCAAATGCTGGCCCGTGTGGGCGACCCTTTCCTGACCACCCGACCCACAGCACGCGAAACCGGCGATTATGAAGGCATGGGCCTTGGCCTGTTCATCGCCAAAACCCTGCTGGAACGATCTGGCGGGCAGATCAGCTTTGGCAATGGCGGGCCGGGCGCGGTGATCCGGGTCACATGGCCGCGCAACGCACTGGAGGAAACCGGGCGGGCGGCGCTTGGGGAAAATCCGAAAATCACAAAATAGCGCAGACTTGTTAACCATATTTTAACCCCATAGGTTGTAATGGAGTTCTGATAACATCCTTTTGGGGGAAAGTGGCGTGGCAACGATGCTAACGGTGGTCATCGCAGGGACGATCTCGGTTGTGATCGCGCTGGGGCTGTTTCGCGCATTGGACGGACGCAAGGCCGGGCCAGCGTCTGCCGGGCTGACCGGTGCCCTTCAGCCGATGGTATTTCTATTTCAAAACAACAAGCTGGTCGATGCCACCGCGCCCGCCCATGCGCTGCTGGCAGAATTGCCCGGCACTTCGGAAAGGGCGCGGCTGACAGCTTGGCTGGCCATGCAGTTCCCGTATCTGGATCACGGCTTTCCGCGCCCCGAATCGGGGCATCGGCTGGCACTGACCAGCGATGGCAACAGTCCGGTGCATTTGCTGGTCGAGGATATGGGCGACGATCACCTGCGCCTGACCATCACCGCACCGGGGCGCGAAGGGGTTGGCCAGATCGTTGACCCACTGGCACAAACCGCGCTGCTGCAAGAGGTCGAACTGCTGCGCCGCGCGGTCGATACCGCACCGATACTGGCGTGGCAGCAGGATGCGCAGGGGGCGATTACATGGGCCAATGCAGCCTATATCGCGCTGGCCGAACAACAGACCGGGCAGCCAACGCTCTGGCCGCTGCCCCGGCTGTTCCAGGTCAATCCGGCACAAATGCAGGACGGTCAGACCTCTCGCCTGATGCTGGAGGGCGCCAAGGGCCAGAACTGGTTCGACTGCAACGCCAGCACCCAACAGGGCGGCACGCTGTTTTGCGCTCTGCCCGCCGATGAAACCGTCCGGGCCGAGCGCAGCCTGCGCGAATTTGTGCAGACCCTCACCAAGACCTTTGCCGATCTGCCCATCGGTCTGGCGATTTTCGACCGTGACCGGCGGATGCAACTGTTCAACCCGGCGCTGATCGACCTTTTTGGGCTGCCAACCGGCTTTATGATCTCGCGTCCGACCCTCTATGCGGTGCTGGACCGTCTGCGTGAGGCGCGGATGATCCCCGAACCCAAGGATTACCGTACCTGGCAGCGCCAGATTGCCAATCTGGAAACCGGCGCGGCTGCGGGACATTATGTCGAAACCTGGTCCTTGCCGGGTGGCCAGACCTATCGTGTCACCGGCCGCCCACACCCCGACGGTGCCATCGCCTTTCTGTTCGAGGACATCAGCTCGGAAACCATGATGACCCGCCGGTTCCGGTCCGAGCTTTCACATGGCACGCAACTTCTGGACTCGCTCGATGATGCGCTGGCGCTGTTCTCGCTGGACGGCTCCATGGTGATGAGCAACCGCGCCTATCGGGAATTGTGGTCCAAGGAACCCGAAAGCATCCGTTTTGCACTTGGCCGCTGGCAGGCCAGCAGCGCCGACCCGTCAGAGGCACGGGCGCTGTCAGATGCACTGACCACCGAGGCTGCAGCACCACAGGTCAACGGGCGATTGCAACTGCGGGAAGGGCCGGTCCTGAACTGGCGCGTGGCCCCAGCGGGTCGCGGACGGCGGATGGTCAGCTTTGGCCAGAGCCAGCCCGGCCAAATGACCCCCCCCCTGACGGGCTTTGGCCCTGCGTCGCACGGGCTGTTACCACAGGAACGGGCCGACAAAGCCCCTCAAGCCGCGAACCAGCCGACAGAACATCCCGTCCTGCACGCCGCCGCAGAGTAACGACCCCAACGCCCGGCATCGTGCCGGGCTGAACCATGGACCGCGCGGCATGGTTCAGTAGTCCCGCTCATAGAACAGGCCGATGCTGCTGCCGCCATCGCTGGACACAGATCCGCGCACCGTCAGCGAATCGGATATGTCGAGGTTCAGGTTCAGCTTGGTGCGTCCGGTATCGTCCAGTTGCACATCGGTATAAACATTATCCGACAGGTATTTCCCCGCCCGGACACCAACACTGCCGTCCTCATCCGTGGTCAGGTCCAGATCGTCCAGCCCCGTCTGCTCACGCAGCGCCCCGACCACGCCGATGCCGCCCTGCCCGGCCAGAACCGCCACCGCATTGGCAAGCTGCGCGGCCTGAAGCGCGCTGATATTATCCAGACCCCGCCCGAACAACAGATGCGACAGGACTTCTTCCTGCGGCATGTCGGGGCTGGACTGGAAGGTAATGTCAGGGTCCATCGCCTCGCCATCAATGATGATCTCGGTCAGGATACCGTTCTGTTCGGTCTGCGCCACCAGACGCAGAACCGGGATCATGCTGCCCTGCAATTCGATCAGCCCTTCGGTCAGATCGAACCGCTTGCCCAGCAAATCGACACGGCCCCGGATCAGCTCCAGATGGCCAATCGGGATAACCGCACGAACATTGCCGGACAGGCGCAACTGGCCGCCAAGCTCGGCATCGACGCCGCGCCCGCGCACAAACACCCGGTTCGGCGCGTCAATCAGCAGATCCAGCCGCATCGGGCGATCCGAAGGCGTCGCCGCCGGACCGCTCATCCCGGCCTGCCGCGAGGCCGGGCTGGGCCAGGGCGTCAGCCCGGCCTTGGCGCGGGTTGCCTCGACCGCAGCGGAATCAGCGATATGGCGTATCTCGGGGATTTTCTTGGCCCCGAAACTGCTGTTCGGAATACGGACTTCCGTATCTTCCAGATGCACCCGCCCGGAAATCAGCGCACCCCGCGCCTCTGGTCCGGTGATCCGCACCTGCCCGTTGGCGATGGTTTCATAGAGTTCAGGGTCGCGCAGATGGACATTATCCAGCGTCACCACCAGATCCATCTCGCGGTCGCCACGCAAATCGACCGGCCCCGAGACCGAAACCCGCCCCCCGGCAGCGAAATTGCCGGTCCCGTCCAGCACGATCCGGCCCCGGTCCAGATCAGCGGTCAGGGCGATATTCTCGATCCGCACCCCCGCAGCGGGGTCCGCGATCCGCGCATTGGGCAGGCGCACCTGCCCCGTCAGGGCCTCCAGCCCCGGCCGCCCCTGCATCCGCAGGTCGAAATCCACCGGCCCCTCGACCGAGCGCACCCGCAGCATCGGGTTGGCCGCCGCCGCATCGCCAGTGCCGCTGATCCGCAGGTCGCTGTCAGACCCATCCCGCGCCATTGTCCCGCTGGCCTGCACCCGTGTGCCGCCCGGCCCCTGCCCCGTAAGGTCCAGAACAAAATTGCGCGCCTCTTGCCGGACAGTCCCGGTGACTTGCGCCGGGCCGGGAAAGCCCGTCACCACCAGCCCAAGGTCGGACAGTCGCGCATCCAGTTGAATATCCGCCATCGGATCGCCCGAAGCATTGATCTGGAACTGATTGTTCTGCGCCATCAACCGGCTGACCGAGAACCGATCCCCCACCTGCTGCGCGGCAAGGTCAAAGCGCGTGGTCCCGGCAAGGATCGCGTCGGCCTGCGCATTGCCGACCCGCAGCCCGCTGGCATTGCCCTGTGCCTCGATCCGGCGGCTGTTGCCGTCATCGCGCAGCCGCCCGCTGGCCTCGACCGAACCGCCAAGCCCGTGGCCCAGAAACGCCAGATTGGCCGCCCGCAGCCGTGCGGTAACATCGGTTGCGCCCGCCCCGACACGGCCTTCGGCCTGCGCGTTCAGACGCGGGTTTTCGACGGTGGCTTCCTCGATCTGCAATACCCCGTCGCGGAACACACCCAGCAGAGCAAAATTGGTCGCACCCGCAAGCGCCGCATCCACCTGTCCCTGCCCCATGGACAGATCCCGCGCAACACCGCTGACCGACACGACCTGCGCGCCCTCGCCATTATCCGTCACCTGCCCGTCAGCCTGCACCGAGCCTTGCCAGCCCAGTCCGATCGAGGCCAGCGTGTTCATCCGCAGCGATGCCGTCAGGTTCGAGCCGCCATCCCGCGCCAGCACCCCCTGCGCGGTGGCATTGGTCTGGTCGCTGCTCAGGTCAAAGCGGTTCACCGTCAGGCGGCCATTCGCGGCCTGCTCTACATCCAGCGCCAGCCGCGACGGCCCGGACAGCGCCCCGTCCGGCACGCCACCAAGCCGCAGGTTCAGCCCCTCAGCACTGGCGGTCAGGTGGCGGCTACCGCCCTGATCGCGTAATTGCGCCTGCCCCTTCAGGCTGCCCCCGGCAGCAGCGCGGATACGCCCCAGGTCGGCCAGATCAAAGTCAAGCTGCGCATCCATTGCGCCTTCGGTGAAATCCCCGGTGCCGTTCAGCACCAGTTGGTCATTCGCCAGCCGCAGGGTTTCCAGCTTATAGACCCCCTCGGTTTCCTGCACGATCCCGGTCAGCATGGTGCGCCCGTTCAGGGCGCCGTCCAGATCGGGCTGGCCGGTGCGTAAGTCGTTGGCCTCGGCGCTCAGGGTCACACGGCGCAGGCCCGAAGGCCCGGTCAGCGCGGCTTCGGCCCGCAGGTTGCCCGACATATCCGGGTCCAGATCAGACAGGCTGGGAACGCTGAACACGGCCTGCAAATTACTGGAGTCCTGTCGCAAGGTGCCATAGGCGCGACCGTTCAACCGCTGCGCCCGGATCGACAGTTCACGCAGCTCGGTCCCGTCCTCGTGGCGGCCCGCGTCAATGATAATGTTGGACTGACCGCGCAGCAGCCGGTCCAGATATTTCTGATCTACGGAAATATCGGTGCCGGTTACGGTCAGCGTGCCGTCGAACGCGCCGCTGAGCAGGGTCGAGAAGCCGCGCAAATTGGCATCGGCCCGCCCGCTCATCTTACGGCCCGCCAATTCGGACAGGCGGGCAAGGTCGGTATAATGCGCATCCAGATCGGCGGTCACGGTCATACCGCTGTTCAGACCATCGGCGCGGATTTCGCCATCAACCCCGTAATCCTCACCCTCGACCTGCAAATCGGTCAGTTCGACCGCGTTGCCGCTGGTCCAGTCCAGATCGAAGCTGCCCGACAGGAACGGGCCGACCGCCTGCGCCTGCCCGGCATCCGCCAGCGCAATGCCAAGCGCCTGAAAGCCCACGGGGCCACCCAGCCCTTCGATCTCGGTGCCGTTCATGCGAACCTGACCGCCGCCGCTCAGCAGCAGGGATTCGATCCGGCTGCCGCCTTCGGTCAGAATCTGACCAAGCTGCCCGTTCAGGGTCCAGCCATCGCTTTGCGCCACGTCATAGGACAGCCGCAGTTGCCCCGATTCCACCATCGCCCCGGCAGGCGCAAAAGGCAGCCGCACCGGCAGGTTATCCGCCCCCGCATCGCGGCCAAGGTCAATCTGCAAGGCCGCCAGCGTCGGTGCGCCCGAGGCATTCACCTCGGCCCGGCCCGCGACCTGCATTGCCTCGGTCCTGACCTGCAAAACCGGAACCGAGATCGCGCCATCATCGCCGCGCCAGCCCTCGGCCCGCAGTTCTGCTTGTGAACCAAAGAAATCCCGCTGGGCTTCACGCACCAGCGCCGCCATATCACCGCCGATTTGCAGGCGGAAGCTGCGCCCCGGTTCGCCAGCAGCATTGGCTTCGGCCTTGATCGAGGCCATGCCGGTGACACGCGGCTGGCCATTGGTGCCAAGGCTGATGTCTGATGCCCAGTCCGACAGCGGCCCGCCGCCCTTGATATGCGCCTCGACCGATGGGTGGCCGGGCAGGTCCAGCATGGTGGACAGCAACCCGCCCTGCCCCTCGTCCAGCGTCAGATCAAGGTTCAGAACCGTTGTGCTGTTGGAATAGGCCGCGTCCAGCACAAAGCTGCCCCGCGCAGCGTCCAGCCGTTCAATGGTCAGATCGGCGTTGCCCTCGCCCCCGGCAAGCTGCATTTTGCCCTGCGCCGACAGCGCCACCGGCTGACCGATCCATGCTTCACCCAGTTCCACACGATCCGCGCGAAGCTGGTCGATACGGATACCCACCGGCAGTTCCGGCAGGCTGAAGGTCTGCACCTCCAGCTTGCGGCCTTCTTCGCCGGTTTCGGGTTTGCGCGGGATCAGGATTTCAGCGGCAGACAGTTCGTTGATCTCGATACGACCCGTCAGCAGGGCGCTGCGCGTCCACTGGATCGCGCCGTTTTTCAACACCAGCCATTGCCCTTCGGCATCCGAGATGGCGATTTCGTCAAAGGTCGCCCGCGACGACAGCGCCCCGCGAAAGCCCGAGATCACCACCTGACGCCCCGCGCCCGACAGTTTGCTTTCCAGAAACCGGGTCAGAAAGCCGCGGTCGTCCTCGGTCTGCTGCGAGATTTCGGCGGCGCTTTGCGCATAGGCAAATGCGGGGAAAAGAACCATCCAGAACAAAAGGATAAGGCGCTTCATCAAAATGCCTGCCCCAAACCGATATAGACCTGCATCCCCTCACCCGTCTGCGGGTTGCTGCCGACCGGCCCGGCCAGATCCAGACGCAGCGGCCCGATTGGGGTGATATAGCGCACCCCGACACCCGCGCCCGCCTGCCAGCCACCATCGCCCTTGAAGCTGCCCTCGGCCCAGACCTTGCCCGCATCGGCAAAGACCGCCAGTCCGATTTTGTCGCGGACACGATAGCGGACCTCGGCGGACAGGTTCACTAGGCTCATGCCGCCGGTCTTGATCGGCCCTTCGGGGCTGTCGATCACCTCGACCCCCAGCGACTGATAGGGTTGCCCCCGGACCGAACCGCCGCCGCCCGAATAGAACAGATAGTCGCGCGGGATCTCGTCGATGGCGCTGCCCGCAATCGTGCCGATCCGGGCGCGGCCTGCCAGAACCAGCCGCTTTTCTTCGCCAAAGCCATGATAAACCCGACCCTCGCCCATCAGACGCAAGCCGCTGCCGGTATCGCCAAAACCAAGAAAAGGCGTCGCCTGCCCCGACAGCCAATAGCCGCCGGTCGGATCAGTCGTCACGTCGCGCTGGTCCCATTCCACCCGCGCAGGCAGCGCCAGCAGACGAAAATCCGTGCGTCCGTTGGCGTCATAGACCCGCGCCCAGTTATATTCCAGCGCCACATCCGCGTTCAGCCGCTCATCCCGGATGTAATTCGCCCCAAAGGCAAAGCTGGCCCCGTCCTGATTATAGTCATCCTCGCGCACTTTGGACGCGGAAAACCCGGTGTAAGCGGTAATGTCGGGATGGAAACTGGCCGGACGTTCCAGCCGGATGCTGAAACTGTCATCGCGTTCGCTGTTTTTGGAGCCGATGTCGGTTGAACTCGCCTCGACCCGCAGCCGCTCTCCGCCGCCCAGCAGGTTCCGGTGCATCCAATAGGCCGACAGCGCCGCGCCGTCGGTGGTGCTGATCTCAAACCCCATACCGACGCGGCGTTTCTTTTGCTCAACCACGGTCAGATCGACGTCAAGGCTGTTATCCGGGTTCAGCGTTTCAGCCTCGGTCAGCGTGATGGCCGAGAAAATCCCCGACCGGCGCAGGCGCTTGCGCACCAGCTCGATATCCTCGGGATCAAACCGCTTGCCCTCAGGGAAACCGGCGATCTTATACAGCCGCCCGGTGCGCAAACGCTCATTCCCGCTGACGTGCATCCGGCCGAAATGCACCAGCGGGCCGCTGTCCAGCGCGATTTGCGATTCCACCAGCGCATCGGGGTGAATGGCCGTAATGTCGCTGTGGGCAACATCCGCCTTGGCATAGCCCAGCGCCCGCCAGCGTTTCACCCCCTCGCTTGCGGCCCCCTTGATCGTCCCGGTTCCGGCAACCTCACCCACCGCATAACCGCGCGGCAGCTTTGTTTCCGGTGCCAGCGGCGCAATCTCGGCCTGCCCGAAACGGAACAGCGGCCCCGGATCAATTCCAATCACCACCTGACGCACCTGTCCGGGCGCGTCCAAAGGGGCAATCTGCGCCGCCTCGACACCATCCAGCGTGATATTGATAACGCCGGAATAATAGCCCTTGTCATAAAGCGCGCCTAAAATCCGCGCATAATCCCCGCGTGCCGCAGCCAGCACATCCTGTCCGGTAAAGCGGTTATCCCGCAGCGCCGCTTCGATCAGCGACGTGTTGCGAATGGCGTTTTCCAGCCCGTCCGGGTCGCCAACAATCTGGATCTGCAAATCAACTGGCGATTCAGCGCGGCTGCCGAACAATCCGCTGAAAGGCGAGGACAACCACGAACCCGAGCCAGAGGACTGCCCAAAGGCCGCCGCCACACTCAGGCCAAAGACCGCCCCTGCCGTCAGACCAAAGCGCCGCACGGTCGTCATGTTCTGCTCTCGTTATCTGCCTTGCCTCTGGTGCAAATCATCGCAGGAAGCCCCGCTGAAATCCACCGCAAATCCGGGGAAATCAACAAAAACCTATCTGCTGTCAGGAACGGCCAGAAAGTAACGACCACATGACACTTTTATCCGTCACCGCGACAATCTGACAGATTTACAAGACGCGCATAACTGAACAGACTTTCTATTTTGCGAAAGCCGTGTAAACAGGGCTGATTCGCATTGCTTAATATCCAGGCAGCTCAATGACGCCCCAGATTCTCGCCGCCGCGAAAAAATCCGTATTGCTTCACGGTGTATCGGATGACCTTGCACAACAAGTCCTGCAAGGGGCAACCCAGCGGAAATACGCAATGGGTGAAACCATCTTTGTGCAGGGCGACCCGGCCAATGCGGTGTTCATCATCATTGAAGGCTGGGTCAAGCTGTTCCGGCTGGCCAGCAACGGTGCCGAAGCCGTCGTCTCGGTCCTGCCCCATTCCCGCAGCTTTGGCGAAAACGTCGCATTGCGTGGGCTGGCCTATCCGGTCTCAGCCGAGGCGATCAGCGATAGCACCCTGTTGCAGATCGACGCAGCGCGACTGCGCAAAATGGTGATGGAAAACCCGGATTTCGCCCTCAGCCTGCTTGGCTCGGTCTTTGTGCATATGCAGCAGCTTGTTGCGCAGGTCGAACAGCTCAAAGCCCGCTCTGGTGTGCAGCGCGTGGCCGAATTTCTGGTCGATCTGGCGCAGGATGATGACGACGGCCCGACCGTGCAACTGCCCTATAACAAGAACCTGATTGCCGGCCACCTTGGGATGCAGCCCGAAAGCCTGTCCCGCGCCTTTGCGAAGCTGCGTGAACATGGCGTTCAGGTCGAAACGAACAAGGCCCATATTGCCGATCTTGAAGCCCTGCGCGATCTGGCGAACGAGGACCGCAGCAAGGCGTGGAATAAGTAAACCCTAGGCCGAACCGGCAATCAGGTGGAAAAAGCTGCCGGTGACATGGTCGCAAACAGACCCGTGTTCGCCATCCGCCAGCGCGGTGCCTGTAGCATCCTGAACCTGCGCCAGCGGCGCGTCGGGCTGTGTCAGGATACGGGCATAATGAAACTCATGCCCGCGCAGGCTGGTGCCTGCGGACAGGCCGGGCATCGGGGCCAGCAGACGCGCATGACGATAGCCAAGGTGCATCCGGCGCTTTTCAAAGCTGGTCTCCAACCCCAGCAGCCCGGCCATCCGGTGCCGCTTGCCCTCCGCATCCACCAGCCCCGCGCCAAGCGCCATATAGCCGCCACATTCGCCATGCACGGGCCGGGTCTGCGCGAACCGGGTCAGCCCGTCGCGGAACCTGTCGGCGGCGGCCAGCCGCCCGGCGTGCAATTCCGGGTATCCGCCCGGCAGCCAGCAGGCCCCGGCGCTGTCGTCGGGGGCCTCATCCGCAAGGGGTGAAAACGGCAGGATCGTCGCCCCCTGATCGCGCCATTCCCGCAGCAAATGCGGATAGACAAAGGAAAACGCCGCATCCCGCGCCAGCGCGATACGGTCCGCAGGCGGCGGCAGGCGGTGGGCTACAGGCGCAGGCTGCGGGGCCGCCCCAGCCGCGCGGCGGATCGCATCAAGGTCCAGATGCGCCACGATGAACTGGCCAAAGGCCGCCATCGCATCATTCAGCCCCTCGCGCTCCTCGGCCTGCACCAGACCAAGGTGACGTTCCGGTATCTCGATGTCCGCCTGACGCGGCAGTGCGCCAAAGACCGCAAGCCCCGCCTGCTGCATCCCCCGGCGCAGCAGCGCCTCATGCCGGGGGCTGGCAACGCGGTTCAGCACCACCCCCGCGACCGGCAATGCCGGATCAAACCCGGCCAGCCCTGCGGCCACCGCCGCCGCCGTCTGCGCCTGACCGCCGCAGTCCAGCACCAGCACCACCGGCCAGCCCGCCATGATCGCCAGCTCAGCCGAGGCCCCGATGCCGCTTTCCCCTGCCATGGCGACGCCGTCATAAAGCCCCATAGAGCCTTCGGCCACCACCAGATCCGCCCCTTGCGCCCATTCCATCAGCGCCGAGATCTGCCCCCGGCCCATCGCCCAGGTGTCCAGATTACAGGCCACCCGCCCGCTGGCCGCTGCGTGAAAAGCCGGGTCGATGTAATCCGGGCCGTTCTTGAACGCCTGCACCGCCAGCCCCTGCGCCCGAAACGCCGCCATCAGCCCCAGGGCCACCGTCGTCTTGCCACAGCCCGATGCAGCGGCGGCCACCATGATGCCGGGGGGCAGAGGCCGGGTCATTCGGGAAACCTCGGGTCAGTGCCGACCGGGCGGAAACGGCGGTCGTAATCACCGGCGTAAAGGCGGCTTTCGTCAAAACCCTCCTGCGCCAGCGCCGGGCCGACAAGGATCAGCGCCGTGCGCTCGCCCTCGCCCACGCCGGGGTCCAGCGTCGCCAGCGTGGCGCGGATGATGCGCTGTTCGGGCCAGCTTGCGCGGAACACCACCGCAACCGGGCAATCCGGGCCATAATGCGGGATCAGCTCGGCCTGCACCCGGTCCAGCACATGCACCGACAGGTGAATGGCCAGCGTCGCTCCGGTCGCACCGAAGGCTGCAAGGGTTTCACGCTCCGGCATGGCGCTGGCCCGGCCGCTGGTGCGGGTCAGCACCACCGATTGCGCGACGCCGGGCAGGGTCAGTTCCGTCCCAAGGGCCGCCGCGGCGGCGGCGAATGACGGCACCCCCGGCGTCACGTCATAGGGGATGCCCATATCCCGCAGCCGCCGCAATTGTTCGCCCATGGCAGACCAGACCGACAGATCACCCGAATGAAGCCGCGCAACATCCTGTCCTTGCGCATGGGCAGCGGCAATCTCGGCCATGATCTCATCCAGCGACAGCGGCGCGGTGTTCACGATCCGCGCGCCGGGCGGGCAATGCGCCAGCACCGCCTGCGGCACCAGCGACCCGGCATAAAGACAAACCGGGCAAGCCGCGATCAGATCCCGACCGCGCAGCGTCAAGAGATCCGCCGCCCCCGGCCCCGCGCCGATAAAATGCACCGTCATTCGCCTGATCCTTCTGCGATGGCCAGCGTCAGCGGCCCGTTGAACACCTGCCGCGCCTGCACGATCCGCGCGCCAGAGCCGGCGGCGGCCAGCGCCACGGCCTCGGCCACGCAGCCGGTGCCGAACCGCGCCATGATCCGGTCGGAATGGGACGGGGTGGCAATACCCGCCACCTCTGCGATCTGCACCACCGGCAAGCCCAGCCCCACCAGCGCCGCGCCCTTGCCCGCCAGACAGGCCAGCGCATCGACGCGCAGCCCGGCCAGCGCCGCCGCCACATCCGCCGCGCTGGTCTGCGCCCTCAGTCCGATGCCCGCGACCCTCATTTCCGCGCCACCCAATGCAGCACCGTCCGCTGCGCCTGCCAGCCACGCATCCGGCCCAGCGGCTCGGCCTGCGCGATGTCCAGCCGCAGCAATTCGCCGCCCCGCGCGGCCTGTTCCGTCATCACCAGCGCCTGCGTTTCCAGCGTCACCGCATTGACCACCAGCCGCCCGCCAAGGGGCAGCCTGTCCCACGCCACCGCCACCAGCGCCGCCGAGGCCCCGCCGCCGATGAACACCGCATCCGGCGCGGGCAGATCGTCCAGCGCGGCGTGGTCCTGCACCCGCAGATCGACGGTTTCCAGGCCGAAACGCTGGATATTCGCAGCAATCAGCGCGGCGCGGTCGGCACGGTTTTCCACCGCCACCACACGCCCGCCTGCCAAGGCCCATTCCACGCTGATCGACCCCGAGCCCGCGCCCAAATCCCACAGCATCTGCCCCGGCAGCGGTGCCAAGGATGACAGCGTAACCGCGCGGATCGCCCGCTTGGTGATCTGGCCATGATGAATGAACGCATCGTCTGGCAGGCCAAAACCCACCGGGCGCGGGGTGCCGCCCATAGCCTGAATGGCCACGGCCACCGGGGCCTCAGTGTGCAGATCATAGCCTGCCGCGCGGGTCTGGCGCAGGCGCTCGCGCCCGCCGCCAAGTGATTCGCCCACCCACAGACTGCTGTCACCCCAGCCCTGCGCCACCAGCCAGGCCGCCAGATCGGCCACCGCCGCCCCATCACGCAGCGTCACCAGCAGCCGCGCCCCCGGTCGCAGATGCGGCAGCAGCCGGGTCAAGTGCGCGGCGTGTAAGCCAAGGCAGGCGCAGCCCTCCAGCCGCCAACCCAGCCGCGCGGCCAGCAGGGAAAACACCCCCGGCGCGGGGAAAGCCCGCCATTCGGCCCGGTCCAGCGCCGCCGCCAGTGTGCCGCCAGCGCCGAACCAGAACGGATCGCCCGAGGCCAGCACCGCCACGCGCTGCCCCCTCAGCGCCAGCACCGGGGCGATGGAAAACGGCACCGGCCATGCACGCCCGCGTACGCCCACCCCGGCCAGCGCCAGATGCCGCGGCCCGCCAAAGACCACCGCCGCCGCATCCAGCGCGGCACGGCTTGCGGGTGACAGCCCATCCGGGCCATCTTCGCCAAATCCGATGATGCTTAACCAGGGTTCAGACATGCGCATATTGTTGCTTGGCGGCACGGCAGAGGCCAGCCTTTTGGCGCGGAAACTGGCGGACGCCGGGCTGGACGCCATCTTCAGCTATGCCGGCCGGACGCTGAACCCGGTGGCACAGCCTTTGCCAACGCGCACGGGTGGGTTTGGCGGGGCCGAAGGGCTGGCCGATTACCTGCGCCAGAACCGCATCACCCATCTGATCGACGCAACCCACCCTTTTGCCGCGCAGATCAGCCGCAACGCGGTTGCCGCCGCACAAGCCAGCGGCACGGTTCTGGCAGCGCTGGAGCGCCCGGCATGGGCCGCACAGCCCGGCGATGACTGGACCCACGTTCCCGATACGCAAGCCGCCGCCCGCACCCTGCCGCACGAGCCAACCGGGGTTTTTCTGGCCATTGGCCGTCAGACGCTGGAGCCTTTTGCCCCGCTGCCACACCGCTGGCTGCTGCGCTTTGCCGAGTTCGACCGCAGCCAGCCGGTGCCGCTTGGCGCGACGCTGATAACCAGCCGCGGCCCCTATACGCTGGCCGGGGACATGGCGTTGCTGCAAGATCACGATATACGCATCGTTGTGACCAAGAATGCGGGCGGGGATGCCGCGCGGGCCAAGCTGGATGCCGCCCGCGCCCTGCGCCTGCCGGTCATCCTGATCGACCGGCCCGCGCTGCCGCCCCGGCTGGCCCTGCCAGATGCGGGGGCGGTCATGGACTGGCTGCAAGGCTGATCCCCGTGCCACGGATCTGGCCCCTAGTGCCATGACCGGGGCGTATAGACCCACGGCCCGACACGGCGGGTCTGGCTGTTACCGACCAGAACGACGGTGCGCATATCGGCCATTTCGGGCTGCGCCTCGGCCAGCGTCACGCAGGTGATCGCCTGTTCCGCTGTGCTGACCGCGCGGGCAAAGATCACCAGCCGCTCGGGGCCACACTCCTGCCGCAGCACCTCCAGCGTGCGGGCAAAGCCCTCGGGGCGCGAACGCGAACGTGGGTTATAGAAGGCCATCGCGAAATCGGCCTGCGCGGCAAGGCGCAGGCGGCGCTCGATCACCTGCCATGGCTTCAGATTATCCGACAGGTTGATCGCCGCGAAATCATGGCCCAGAGGCGCACCCGCCGCCGCCGCCGCCGCAAGCATCGCGGTAATGCCGGGCAGAATACGGATGTCCAGCGCGGCCTTGGCGGGGTCGGCCTCGACCGCCTCGAACAGAGCCGAGGCCATGGCGAATACCCCCGGATCGCCCGAGCTGACGATCACCACCCGCCGCCCTTTGGCCGCCAGATCCAGCGCCTGCCGGGCGCGGTCCAGTTCCACCCGGTTATCCGACGGATACAGCACCAGCCCTTCACGCGGCGCGACACGGGCGACATAGGGGATATAGCCGATAACATCCGTGGCCTGATCCAGCGCCGCCGAGACCTCGGGCGTGATCTGCGATTCCGCGCCGGGACCAAGCCCCGCAACAACCAGCCAGCCACTCATTCTGCGGCCTCCGCCAAGGGGCGGCGGCCGTGGCCGTGGACCAGAACAATGGCAAAATAAGGCGCAGCGGTTGCATCAGCGTCGCACAGGCGCTGGACGCGCTGGCCTGCCATGGTGCCGCGTTCGACCAGCCATGCCGCATCCAGCCGCCCGGCACGTTCCAGCGCCCGGCGCACCTTGGGCAGGTTGCGCCCGGTTTTCATCACCACCAGCGCATCGTCCCCCGCCATCCGCGCGGTCAGGGTCTCCTCGGGCAATGTCCCCATCAGCACGGTCAGAATATCATCGCCCCATGTGATCGGCTGGCCGGTCGCCGTCCAGCAGCCGGACATGCCGGTAATGCCGGGAATGATCTCGATTTCGGCACGGTTTTGCAGGCGCAGATGCAGGTGCATGAAGCTGCCGTAAAAGAACGGGTCGCCCTCGCACAGCACCACGATTTCGCCACCCGCCTGCGCCAGACGGTCGGCCCAGTCGTCATAAAAAGCGGCAAGCTGGCGGTTGTATTCGGGATCGCCCAAGGGGATTTCCGTGGTGACGGGGTATTCCATCGCCAGTTCGGTCACATCCGGGCGCAGCATCCCGTCCACAATCTTGCGGGCCATGCCAAGCCGGCCCGGCTTGCGGAAATAGGCGATTGTCGCGGCATGGCTGATCGCCCGATGCGCGCGCAGGCTCATCAGGTCGGGATCGCCGGGGCCAAGGCCCGCGCAGATGATCCGGGTGCTGGTCATGCTGTCCCCTTATTCCGCGCGGCTGGCCAAGGCGTTGACCGCTGCCACGGTGATGGCGCTGCCGCCAAGCCGCCCGCGCACGATCAGCGATGGCACGGGCAGGTCATGGATCAGCGCGTCCTTGGATTCCGCCGCGCCAACAAAGCCGACCGGACAGCCGATGATCGCCGCCGGGCGCGGGCAGGCCGGGTCCGCCAGCATGTTCAGCAGGTGGAACAGCGCCGTCGGGGCATTGCCGATAGCCACCACCGCCCCCGCCAGATCGGGGCGCCACAACTCCAGCGCGGCGGCGCTGCGGGTGTTGCCCATCTGTCGGGCCAATTCCGGCACGCGCGGGTCGTGCAGGGTGCAAATCACCCGATTATCCGCAGGCAGGCGCGGGCGGGTGATGCCCTCGCTGACCATCCGCGCGTCGCAAAGGATCGGCGCGCCTGCGGCCAGCGCCTGCCGCGCGGCCTGCGCCATGCCGGGGGAAAAGATCACATCGCGTTCCAGCCCGACCAGCCCCGCCGCATGGATCATCCGCACCACCACGGGTTCTTCGTCCGGGTCAAAGCGGGCCAGATCGGCCTCGGCCCGGATGGTGGCGAAGGATTGCGCATAGATCGCCGCGCCGTCTTTTTCGTATTCGTAGGGCATCGCGTTTCCGTTAGTTTGTCCCGCTATGTCATGGGGCGGGATATGCGGCAAGGGTTCAGCGGGGCGCTGCCCCGCACCCCGGGATATTTAAGTGAAGAAGAAATCCTGAAACTGGTCCGGGCCGGTGGCGATCAGCGTGCGGGAATGTGGGGCCTGAGAGGCGCAGCGTTTCGGGCAGCCGCTGATATGCAGGGTTTCACCGGGCGCAAGCTGCGGGGCAAGGCGGCGGGCGTGGCCTCGGGTATCCGACAGCGCCTGCGGACAGCCCGGCGCGCCGGTGCAGGCGGTGACACGCAGCAGCGGGTCCGCCGGGTCGGTGATAAGGCCGTTTGCTGTGCCTTGGGTCAGCAGCATCCGCCACGGGGTCAGGCGGATCGGGCCATGGCTGGCAAGCTGTTCCAGTTGGTCCGGGGTGATCTGACCAAAGGGCAGGCCGATCAGGCTGCCGTTTTCGACCGGGCCGATATGAGGCTGCATTGGTTCGGGCAGCACGGGTTCCAGCGGCAGGCTGTCCAGTGCCGGGTGGTTGCGCATCCGGCCACGGCCATTGCTGACGCCGGCCTTGACGAACCAACGGGCGAGGTCCAGCGCCGCACCTGCCGGGTCGTCACCTGCGGGCAGGCTGCCCTCTGCGCCATCGGGGGCGATGCGCCAGCCTTGCGGGGTCAGGGTGATGCGGATGTCGCAAGGCGTATCCGCAAGACAGCCGCGATCATCCACGGCATAGCCGAACTTGGCCGGGGTTTGTGGCGCGTCCTGCGCGGCCAGCAAATCGGTCAGCCGGGCGGCAATACCCCATGCGGCACTGTCTTGGGCGGCAAAAGGCGACAGGATCACGTTGCGACGCGATTCCACCTGCGGGTCGGCATCCAGCAGGCCAAGCTGGCGCAACCCGTCAAGCACATGCGGGTGGCTGTCGGGCGTCACCCCACGCAGTTGCAGATTGGCGCGGCTGGTCACATCCATCAGCCCATTGCCAAAATCCCGCGACAGCGCGGCGATGGCGCGGGCCTGATCGGGCGGCAGAAAGCCGTTGCGGGTACGGACGCGCACCACCAGCCCATCACCCGACATCATCGGACGCAAGGCACCGGGACACCAGCCTTGAATAACAGGGATCATGGCGCGTTCTCCTCCAGCATCGCGGCAATATCATTGCGACGGGTGATCCACAGACCTGCCGCCCGCAATGCGGCGAAACGTCCGCGCAGGGCCTCCAGCGCGGCAGGGTTTTCGCGGGCCATGAAGGCGGTGATGTCGTCCCGCCCCAGTGTCGCGTCGAAATACAGATCGAACAGATGCGGCGGCAGGGCGCGGGTCAGTTGCGCAAAGCCCGCCAGATTGTCCAGCGTGGCGGTGATTTCCGCAGCACCACGAAACCCGTGGCGCATCATGCTGTCGGCCCATGCCGGATTGGCGGCGCGGGCGCGGGTGACACGGGCGATTTCGTCGGTCAAGGCACGGGCGGCGGGTTGGCCGGGGCGGGTGTTGTCCAGATGATACAACGGTGGCAGCGCCGCCCCGATCGCCGCCGCCGCCGCCGCTGGCCCGGCCTGATGCGCCGCGAAATCCGGGGCGGTCAGCAGGTCGGCCTCGGCCAGATCCTGCGCATGGGCAAAGGCCGCCGCCGCGCGCAGCCGGGTTTCCAGCGCGGCCCGGTCGCGGCGCGGGCCATCGGGGGTCAGCGCCCATTCCGACCCCGCCAGCCACGCCTGCCCCGCCGTATCGCGAGCGGCGTCGGACAGATCCCCGGCCGGGTCCATACCCAGCCCGTAAGCACCGGGGCGCGGGCCAAAGACGCGCGGCGCACCATCCTGGGCATAGGGGTTCTGGTCTGCGGCCTCGTCCCGTTCCGCCAGCGCCTGCGCAGCCGCTGCGAACAGTGCCGCGAGATCGGGGAACACATCCCGAAACAAGCCCGAAACCCGCAGTGTCACCCCGACCCGAGGCCGGTTCAGCAGCGCCAGCGGCAAGATGTCATAGCCCGTCACCCGACCCGTGGCCGCATCCCACAGCGGTGCCAGCCCGGCCAGATGCAGGGCCATGGCATATTCCTCGCCCGCGGTGCGCATGGTGGCGCTGCCCCACAGATCCACGATCAGATCACGCGGCCAGTCACCGTGATCCTGCAAATGGCGGCGGATCAGCTCCTCGGCCAGCTTGACGCCCTGCGCATGGGCCGAAGGGGTCGGCACCGCGCGCGGGTCCACGGCGAACAGGTTGCGCCCGGTCGGCAGCACGTCCAGACGCCCCCGCGCAGGACTGCCCGAAGGCCCCGCCGCCACCCGCCGCCCGTCCAGCGCATCCAGCAGGCCCTGCGCCTCGCCCGCTGCGGTGCCGTAAATATGCAGCCCCTCGGCAAAGCGGCTTTCCTTGAGATCGCAGACAAAGCGGTCGATGCGCGGGATGGCCTCGGCCGGGCTGGCGTCAGCGGGCAGGTTCAGGTCATCCTCGACCCCTGCGGCCTGCGCCTCAAGGCGGATACCCTCGATCAGCCGGGCGCGGCGGCGCGGGTCCAGCCCCTCGGCGGTGGCATATTCGTCCAGCAGGCGTTCCAGCGTGGCCAGCCGTTCAGGCAAAGCAGCGGCGGCCAGCGGCGGCGGCACATGGCCCAGCATCACCGCACCAAGGCGGCGCTTGGCCTGCGCGGCCTCGCCCGGATCATTGACGATAAAGGGGTAAATCACCGGCACCGCCCCGGCCAGCGCAGCGGGCCAGCAGGCCGGGCCCAGACCCACCGCCTTGCCGGGCAGCCATTCCAGCGTACCATGCGCCCCCATATGGATCAGCGCCGACAGGCCAAGGCTTTGCAGATACAGATAGAAAGCGACATAGCCATGCTGCGGCACCCGGTCCAGATCGTGATAATCGTCGTCGCGGGCGGCGGGCTGGCCGCGCTCGGGTTGCAGGGCGACCAGCACCGCGCCGCGCCGGGTGGCCGCGAAATGGAACGCGCCGTCCTGGCAGGCCGGATCATCGGCGGGGTCGCCCCATGCCTGCGCCAGATCATCCTGCAAGGGCTGCGGCAGGCGGGCCAGCGCGGCGCGGTAATCGGCCAGCGGCCAGCGCAGGCTTTGCGCCAAAAGGTCAGGGGCCAGCGGCGCGCCCGGCCCGGTCGCATAGCCCTGCGCCGCCAGCAGTTCCAGCGCCGCATCGGTCGAAGCCAGCGCATCCAGCCCGACCGCATGGGCGATCTGGTCGGGCCGCCCCGGATAAGTGGACAGCACCAGCGCCAGTTGCCGCGCAGCGGGCGGGGTCTGGCCAAGGCGATACCACCCCGCCACCCGATCCGCCGCCGCCGCGACCAACGCCGGGTCGGCACGGTGCGCAAAGCGGGAATATTGCGTATCCGCATCACGCGGGGACGGTTGTTTATGGCTGATAAGTCCCGCGAAAATGCGCCCGTCCACCTCGGGCAGCACCACATACATCGCCAGATCGGCGGGCGACAGGCCCCGTGCCGCACCTTGCCAGTCGCGCTTGCGGGCGGTGGACAGTGCCACCTGAAACACCGGACACCCCGGCCCGTCCAGCGGCGAGGCCCCGCCCGGCAAGCCCCCATCCCGCGCCGAAAAAGCGGTGGCGTTGACAATCACCGCTGGCGCAGCGCGGGTCAGTTGGTCGGCCAGCCATGGCGCATGTGGGCCTTTCAGCGAAGGCGCGAACAGCCCCGCCGCCCGAAAACCACGCTGGCGCAGGGCGGCGATCAGCGCATCCACCGGGTCAGTATCGGCGGCGGCCAGATAGCTGCGGTAAAACGTCACGACCGCCAGCGGGCCATCACCCTGCGGCGCATCCGTCACCCCCCGGTCGGGGTCATACCAACCGCGTTCCGGCAATGTGGTTTCGCCGTCCATATCCGGCGCGGGCAGGCCCGCTGCACGGGCCAGCGCCGCCAGCGCGGCAGCGGCGGGACGGGCGCCACCGGCCTCGGCCCAAGCTGTCAGACGCGACAACAGCGCCGCATCCACGGTGCTGGCCGCCTGCAACGCCGGGTCGGGGCGGCCATCCGCAGGCAGCACCGCCAGCGCAATCCCGCGCCGCCGCGCCAGATCCCGCAGTGCACCAAGACCATAGCTCCAATAGCTTTCGCCGCCGATCAGGCGGATCAGCACGGCCCGCGCCCCCTCCAGCACGGTTTCAAGGTAATTATCCACCGATACCGGATGCCGCAGCGCCACAAGGTTTTGCAGCCGGACCGAGAACCCCACCCCCTGCTGCCCTGCCTGCGCCTGCAACAACCGCCAGCCCGCCGCGAAAGCGCCAAGGTCGCTGTCGGAAAAGGACAGCACCACCAGATCGCCCGGCGTCTGGCCGGGATCATATGGCGCGTCGGTTTCCTCTAACCCATGGCTTTCGCGGAAGATAATATGCATCAGGCGACCACGCGGCCCCCCAAGGCATCGGCCACCGCCTGCGGGTTCAGGTCGTCATGCTCGGCAATTGCCACCAGCCGCGATTCGCGCGGGGCGGCACCCCAGGGCTGGTCATATTGATGCCGGACCCGCGCGCCCACCGCCTGCACCAGCAGCCGCATCGGCTTGCCCTGCACGGCGATATGGCCCTTGACTCGCAGGATATTCTGATCCTGCGCCAGCCGCGCGACGGCCTCGGCAATCGCCTCGGGGCTGGTGGCTTCGGGCAGGGCAATCACACAACTGTCGAAATCGTCATGCTCGTGGTCGTCGGCCCCGTCGTGATGCGAGGGGCGGGCGTCCAGATCGTCCTCCGCCGCCGCGCCAAGACCAAGGATCACACGCGGATCGACCGCACCTTCGGTCACAGCGATGATCGGCAGCTTGCGCGGGGCCTCGGCCTCGATCACAGCGCGGGCGGCGTCCAGCGCAGCCTGATCGACCAGATCAGCCTTGGTCAGCAGCACAACATCGGCGCAGGAAATCTGGTCCTCGAACACTTCGGACAGGGGCGTTTCGTGGTCGATGCTGTCATCCGCCGCCCGCTGCGCATCCACCGCCGCAACATCCGGCGCGAAACGCCCCGCCACCACAGCCTCGGCATCGGCCAGCGCAATCACCCCATCAACCGTAATGCGCGACCGGATCGCGGGCCAGTCAAACGCCTTCAGCAGCGGCTTCGGCAAGGCCAGCCCCGAGGTCTCAATCAGGATATGATCCGGGCGCGGGTCACGGGCCAGAAGCTGCTCCATCGTCGGGATGAAGTCATCAGCCACGGTGCAACAAATGCAGCCATTCGCCAGCTCAAGGATATTTTCGGCCGGGCAGTTCTCATCGGCGCAGGATTGCAGGATCGCCCCATCCACGCCCGCGGTGCCAAACTCATTCACCAGCACCGCCAGCCGCCGCCCCTGCGGGTTCAGCATCAGATGCCGGATCAGGGTCGTTTTCCCCGAGCCAAGAAAGCCGGTGACAACGGTGACGGGGATTTTCGCAAGATCGGTCATTTCGGAACCTCATAAGGGGGGATACGGGCAAGGCTTTGCTTGCGGAATTGGACCGGGCGGCTGCGCCACGGCACCAGCCCGTCGGGGGTTTCGGCATAGGCTGCGGCACCGGCGAGAATGTCGGGGGCGTCGGCGGCACTCATGCGGCCATAGACATAGGACCAGCGGCCCGGTCCGGTCAGCGCCACCGCGCAGCCCTGATCGCAGGCGGACAGACATTCGACCGGAACCACCCGCACGCCGGGCGGGACCGGGGTCAGCGCGGCCAGCAGGTCAGCGCCGGGGGTGGAGTCGCCCTCGGCCACCGGCTGACCGGCGCGGCAGGTGATGCAGACATGCAGGGTTACGGTCATGCGGCCACCTTGCGCAACAGGTAAATATCCATGATCCAGCCATGCACCGCCCGCGCCTCTGCCCGCGCGGCAAGGATACGCGGCCCGGCCTGATCCAGCGGCCCGTGGTCAAGGATCTGCTGATCCATCCCCAGAAATGCCCCCCACCAGATCACCAGCCCCGCCGGGTCCAGCGCCTGAAAGGAACATGCGCCGTCCAGCATGACCGCCACGGTCTCGGCCGCCTCGGGCCAGCCGTGATCGCGCAACTGACGGCCGGTGGTGATCGTGACCGGCCCGCCCACTGTATTCAGCGGGATCGCATGGGCCGCCGTCAGCATTTGCAGCGCGGTGATGCCGGGGATCACCTGAACCTCGGGCCGGGGGTGCAGGCGTTCAGCAATCCGCAGGGTCGAATCGTAAAGCGAAGGGTCGCCCCACACCAGCAACGCCACCGTGCCGGTCTGGTCGCCAATGGCGCGCGCCCATTCGGCGGCAATCGCATCGTGCCAGTCGCTGACGCCCTGTTGATAATCGCCCGAGGCGTCACGCTGCGGCACCGCAAAGCCTACGCGCGGCACGCCCGGCGCAACGCTGTCGCAGATCAGGTGGCGCAGCGCCGCCAGATCGGCCTTTTCCGCGCCCTTGTCGGGAATCAGGATCAGGTCGGCCCCGGCCAGAGCCTGCGCCGCCTGTGCCGTCAGATGGTCAGGGTTGCCGGTGCCGATGCCGACCAGAAGCAGCCTCATGCCGGTTCCTTTCATGCGAAACGGCCCCGGCAGGCGGGGCCGCGCGCCGGGTCTGTGGCTTTATGCCGGGTGATGCAAGCGCCGGGTCACAAGACCCGAGCCAGCCAGACCGCGTGCCGCCTTGGCCCCGGCCAGAACCGCCAGATCGACCAGCGGTTCCAGCGCGATGACCAGCAGATAGGCAGCGCCAAAGCTGGCAATGCCGGACAGATCCGCAAACCCCTGCCCATAGATCGCCCAAAACGCGACCCAGGCCACCACGCCACCCTGATAGGCGGTCGAAAGCGCCAGCGCCTGCGTATATTTCAGGTCCACATAGGGCGTCCCCGGCGCGATGATCCGCCGCGACAGCGCCCGCACCGCGAACAGCGGCACCAGCAGCGTGGTCAGGTTCATCCCGTATTGCGGCAGGTCAAAGGGCGCAAAGAACAACCCCTGAATCAGCAGCCCCAAGGCCAGCCCAATGGCCGCAGGTGCGGCCCCAAGCAGCAGGAACAGGGTGCTGCCAAGGATCAGATGAACCTCGGACACGCCAACGGGATAATGCGGCAGCACCTCGAAAAAGGCGAAAACCGCGACGGTCGCAATCACTGCCCGCGCCAGCAGCGAGCCAGCGCCCTGCACGCGGATCGCATCCAGCGACAGTTTGCCGGCATAAGTCACGGCACCGGCTGCGGTTGCATAGGAAAGAAGGATCTTGGCGCCGTCCACGACGCCGGGTTCGATGTGCATATCGCCCTCGCTTGCCGCCAACCCCGGCGGCGTGATGGTTGCGGGTTATCCGCGTGACGGCAGGTCTCCTGACTTGCGGGTCGATGCGGGGATGCTGCCTTCCCGACCATAGGGCCAGTGGCATAAGGTGCATCCCGCTCTCCGCCTACAGTTGCGGGGGCAGTCGCGGCATTGGACCGCGTTCCCTTTTATCCCCTTGCGGGGACCGTCAGCGACAGCATGGCCGAAAAGCCGGGCGCGGGTCAAGCGCCTTACACGACCTTTGGCAATGTCGTCAGGTCATAGCCCGCCCCGGCCAGCCCGTCCCGCACCGCCGCCGCAATCACCAGCGCGGTGGGGCCATCGCCATGCACACAGATCGAATGGATCGGCGTCGGCAGCAGATCCCCGCCCGTCGTCACCAGCCCGCCGCCCGTGACCATGCGCAGCACATGCGCCGCCGCCTGATCCGGGTCATGCAGCACCGCGCCGGGTGTGCCGCGCGGGGCAAGCTGGCCGTCAGGCTGATAGGCACGGTCAGCAAAAGCCTCCAGCGCCACGACCAGCCCCGCCGCCCGGCCTGCCGCCGCCAGCTCCGACAGCGCCGGAGCCAGCAGGATCAGGCCGGGGTCCACATCCGCCACCGCCTGCGCAATGACATCGGCCATCGCCCGATCCGCGCAAGCCTGATTGTTCATCGCCCCATGCGGTTTGACATGGGTAACAGGGTGGCCCTCGGCCCGGCCCACGGCGATCAGCGCGCCGATCTGCGTCAGGATCAGCCCGCGCAGCTCATCGCTGGGCAAGGTCATCGCGCGGCGGCCAAAACCGTGCAGGTCGGCATAGCCCGGATGCGCCCCGATGCTGACCCTATTGCCGCGGGCCAGCCGCACCGTGTCCAGCATCACATGCGCATCACCACCATGCGCCCCGCAGGCGATATTTGCCGCGCCGACGATCCCCAGCAGCGCCGCATCATTGCCGATCGTATAAGGCCCCCAGCTTTCGCCCATATCCGCGTTCAGGTTGATCTTCATAGGCTTACCCCTGCAAAGCCGCATGGAAATGGTCGGGGCAGGCCGCATCCACCGCGCCCCCGATCAGGTTTTCGGACAGCAACCGCGCCGGGTCCAGTCCCAGCCCACGCATCCCCGCAATCGCCGCCGCCAGCGCAGCCGCCTGCGCCCGCGCTGCCGCCACGGCTTGTTCAGGCGAAACCAGCGCAAAGCGCAGCCGGTCCCCCGGCATCAGCCGCGACAGGCGCGGCAGGTCGGCGGAAATCACCGTGGCGATCTTGGCATAGCCGCCAGTCGTCTGCGCCTCGCCCAACAGCACGATCGGCTGGCCATTGCCCGGCACCTGAATTGCCCCCGGCGCGATCCCGTCCGAGATAATATCCGCCCCGAGTGCGCTATGCTCCAGCGCCGCGCCCTCCAGTCGCATCCCCATGCGGTCGGTCTGTGCGGTTACGGTATAATCCCCGCCGGTCAGCGCCGCATAGGCAGCATCGGTGAAATGCCCGGCCTGAGGCCCCGCCACCAGCCGGATCGGACCGCTGGCCTGCGGCGGGGTCAGCACCAGCCCGCCGCGCAGGCTGGTTGCCGTAACCGGCAGCCGGTCGCCCACCCGCAAGGCCCGGCCCTGAAAGCCGCCCACACCGGCCCCCGCAAGGGTCGAGCGGCTGCCAAGGAACCGCGGCACCGCCACCCCACCGCCAATTGCCAACACCTGACATTGCGAGGGCGCGGTCAGGGTCAGGCGGATATCCTCACCCGCCTCCAGCGTGGCGGCGGTCCATGGCGGCAGGGCCTCATGCCCGCCGCCCGCACGGGTGATTTGCCCCGACAACCCACCGCTGATAGCGATGCGCACCGCGCCGCCATCAGCCCGCAGGCGGGGACCAGTCAGGGCGATTTCCAACGCTTCGGTATCGGGCGGGTTTCCGGCCAAAGCATTGACAAACATCAGGCTTTCCCGGTCCATTGCGCCCGACACAGGCACGCCCATCGCCAACCCGCCGCGAAAGCCGGTGTCCTGCAAGGCCGTCCTTGCGCCGGGGTCCAGAACTGTCAGGAACATGCGGCCCCCATGCTGTCAGGGTCCAGCCGTCCGGCGGCCAGATCAGCGGCGATCTGGTCACTTTCCCCCTGCTCTACCGCGCGGAACCGCACCCGGTCCCCCGGTGCCAGCAGCGCAGGCCGGTCACGCCGCGCATCGAACAGCGGCACCGGGCAATGTCCGACGATATGCCAGCCGCCCGGACTGGCCGAGGGGTAGATCACCGACAGCCCGTTCGCAATCGCCACCGCCCCCGCAGGCACCCGCGACCGGGGCGAGGCCCGACGCGGCAGCGACAGCCCTTTGGGCAGGCTGCCCATGAACGGCAGGCCGGGCAGAAACCCAAGCGCATAGACATCGAACACCGTCGCCGCATGGGCCGCCACGATCTGCGCAGCCGGCAGGTTCAGCGCGACTTCCAGATCGGCCAGATCCATCCCGTTGTAATAGCATGGCAAAACCCACTCCCGCCCCAACAGGCCGGCAGCGCCGTCCAGCGGTTCCAGCAGTGCAGAAACCGCCGCAATCAGCGCCTGCGGATCGGTCTGCAACGGATCGTAATGCACCGTCACCGCACAAAAGCTGGGGGCGGATTCACAGGCTCCGGGCAAAGCCCCCGCCGCCAGCGCCGCCGCAATCGCCGCATCCGCCGCCCGCACCTGCGCGGCCACCTGCGGCGAAATCTGCGCCCCAAGCCGGAACGTCACCGCCCGATCCGCCAGCAGTTGCGCCTGAACCTGCATCACATCCCCCGAAACCAAGGCGCAGGTTAGGCGGGTGCGGCGACCGAAATCAAGCCGCCGGGCTGAAAATCGCGCGGGACGGGTCGCAACAGTAATCCGCCGCCAACCCCGGCGCGGCCTCTGCCAGATCGCAAACGGCATCCAGAATCGCATCAACCTCGGCATCATCGCAGGCCCAGGGCAGGTTCAGACGAATGAAACCGGGCTTTTCAACCTCATCCCCGGCAAGGATCGCGGCCCGCATCCGCTCGGATTCCGCCGGGTCAATCCCCAGCAGCCGATGCACATAAGGCCCCGCGCAGGCACAGCCACCCCGCGCCTGCACGCCGTAACGATCCGACAGCATCCGCGTCACAAGCTGCTGATGCACGAAACCACCCTGCCCGTCGCGCAGCCGGAACGAGATAATCGGCAGCCGCGCCGCATCACGCTGGCCCAAAATCTGCAAACGCGGGTGATCCCACAGCCGCGCCCGCGCCAAGGCCATGCGGGCGCGGTCCAGCGCCTCCAGCCGATCGGCCACAGCGGTCTTGACCAGAAAGGCCAGCGCGGCGCGGATGTCGCCAATGACATTGGGCGTCCCGCCCTCCTCTCGCGCCTCGACCGCACCCGCATAATCGTGGCCCGAGGGCGAGACGAAGCGCACCGTGCCGCCGCCCGGCAGGCTGGGCCGCAAAGCCCGCACGGAATCGCGGCGCAGCGCCAGAATACCCGAGGCCCCCGGCCCGCCCAGAAACTTATGCGGCGACACCACCACCGCATCCATCCCCTGCGCCAGATCAATCGGCAGATAGGGGCCGCCGCCCGCATAGTCCCACAAAACCAGCGCCCCGGCGTCCTTCAGCAACCGCGTCACCGCAGGCACATCGGTCAGAACCCCGGTGACGTTGGACGCCGCCGAAAACGCCCCGATCACCCGCCCCGGCGCCGCCGCCAGGACCGCCCGCAGCGCCGCCATATCCGGCCCACCAAACGCCGCTTCGGGGATTTCGACCACATCCGCACCGGATTCGCGCCATGGCAGCAGGTTGGAATGATGCTCATAAGGCCCGACCAGCACCGTCACCCCCGGCCCCGCCTGCCACAGATGCACCAGCCGGTTGATCCCCGCCGTCGCCCCCGAGCCTGCGAAAATCACCGCATGTTCCGGCCCTGCGCCGATACAATCCGCAATCACCTGCCGCGCCTGCCGCCGCATCCGGGTCATCACCCCGCCGCAATGGCTGGCCTCGGTATGGCTGTTGGCATACCATGGCAGGACGTGATCCATCACAAAGCCCTCGACCTGCCGCAAGGCCCGGCCAGAGGCCGTATAATCCGCATAGATCAGCCGCTTTGGCCCATAAGGCCCGTCGATCACCGCATCCCGCCCGATCACCCCCGCCCGCAGCGCGGCCAAAGGATCAGCGCCAAGCGCAGCCTGAAACGGGACGAAAAGATCGGGCATCGTCATCTCCTGTCTGATCGGGGCAGGGTGATCGAATACAAGCGTGAAATCACTTTCTTCTTCACTTAAATATCCATAAAACAGTTGTCATATGAATGATGAATGACCCTTTATGGACAAGATCGACAACCAAATCCTGAACAAGCTGCAACAAGACGCCAGCCTGTCGCAACGCGAATTGGCCGACCGGCTGCACCTGTCGCAAAACGCTTGCTGGCGGCGGCTGCAAAAGCTGACAGCGGCCGGGGTGCTGAAGGGCAGCCGCGCGGTGATCGACCCGGCGGCCATCGGGCTGAACCTGACGGTGATGGTGATGATCCGCACCCGCCACCATGACGATAAATGGGCAGCGCGGTTCCGCGCACGGGTGGAATCTATCCCCGAGATCACCGATTTCTGGCGGATCGGCGGGGAATGGGACTATATGGCCAAAGTTACGACCACATCCATGGCGGGCTATGATGCGGTCTATAAACGCCTGATCCAAGACCTTGATCTGGAACGTGTCACCGGCATTTTTACCATGGAAACGATCTTTGCCGACCGCCCGCTGAGCCTGCCCTGACACCCCGCCCCAGCACCCTGCCATGACAAAGGCCGCGCATCGCTGCGCGGCCCGTCAACCCGAAGGGGCCAGATCAGAACTGATAGTTCAGGCCAACCTCCAGCCCGATATATTTCGGCGTCGCATGGGTGCGAACGGAATCGCCCTCGGCATCTGTCCAGGTCAGCTGCGTCTTGCCGAAATTGCGGTAATTGATCTCTCCGGTCAGGCTCAGCCGGTCATTCAGCTTATGCTCGGCCCCAAGACCGACAACATAGCCAGTTGCCGAGAAATCCCCGTCCAACACCATGCCACCAAGGGCCGGATTGTCATAGATGTCCTGAATACTGTAATCGAATTTCGAATGGGCCAACCCGGCACGGCCATAAATGATGGTTTCAGGGCGCAGCTTATAGCCGGTTTTCAGCGCCAGCGTCAGGCCATATTTTTCCTTGCTATCCGCGCCAGCGATACCCGTATCGCCATCATCATCCACAAATGCCAGACGGATGCTGTCCTTGATATTGCCGCCCTGCACCGACAGTTCCGGGCCGACCACCCAATTGTCGCGTTCCCAGCGATAGCCGCCGCGCAGCGACAGATAGGCGCCCTTGTTCTTCAGCGTCCCGATATTGCCGTTATAGGTAAAATCAGGCTGGCCCGCGTCGCGGGTGAAGGCCCCGACCTCATCATCGCCCTTGAAACCATAGCCCAAAGCACCGCCGATATAGGCCCCCTGCCACGTCAGCGGGGCGACGATTTCCTGAACCGGCGCAATGACCGGCGCAGGCGGTGCGGTAAAACCACCCGCGACGGCAGAACCGGCGAAAGCAGAACCGGCAAGAACGGCAAAGATGCGCGACATTGGAAGCTCCTTGACAATGAACCGGGGCAGCATATGGCGCAAATGACACGAAGTTCCAGATTTAACGCCATATCCGGGCTGTATCAGGGCAAGCCGGTTGCCCAAATACCACAAGAAAAGGGCCGCGCATCGCTGCGCGGCCCCGTCAACCCGAAGGTGCCAGATCAGAACTGATAGTTCAGACCGACTTCCAGACCGATGTATTTCGGGGTCGCACGGGTGCGGACGCCGTTCAGGTCCAGATCTTTGCTGCCGAAGTTGCGATAGTTGATTTCGCCGGTCACGCTCAGACGGTCGTTCAGCTTGTGTTCAGCACCCATCCCCAGCAGATAGCCGGCGCGACCGAAATCGTCGCTGGCTTCGCCGCCGGTGAAGGCGTTGTTCATCTTATAGTCGAACTTGCTGTAAGCCACGCCGGCGCGGCCATAGACGATGGTTTCCGGGCGGACTTTATAGCCGGTCTTCATCGACAGGGTGACGCCGTATTTCTCTTTGGTTTCAGCGGTGCCGGTCAGCGAGTCGTTGGTGACGTTCACGTCATCCTTGATGCTGCCGCCCTGAATCGACAGCTCCGGGCCGAAGACCCAGTTTTCACGCTCCCAGCGATAGCCGCCGCGCAGCGACAGAAAAGCGCCGCCCAGCTCCAGATTGCCGGTATAGCCCTGATAGGTGTCGGTGGGCGACCAGATGCCAACTTCGTCATCACCGTTGAACGCATAACCCAGCGCACCACCGATATAGGCGCCTTCCCAGGTCAGCGGAGTGACGATTTCCTGAACCGGCGCAATGACCGGGGCCGGGGGGGCGACGAAACCGCCAGCGACAGCAGCACCGGCAAAGCCGACAAGGGCAGATGCGGCAAGGATAGAGGTCTTGAGGGACATGACGAACTCCGTTCGGCTGAAAATAAGATCCGGGCCAATGCGCGAATCAGAATGGATATGTGCAATATGCCACAGTCCAGCAGAAACATCGCTGAAAACCCAACAAGGCTATGAAATCAGGCTATTTCCGTAACCAAAACAACACAAAACCGACGCTAAAGGGCGAGTCCGCAGCAGCAGGACTCGCCCCAAACGTGTGATATTCATGTCCTTTTAGGGTCAAATATCCAGATTTTCGACGCTCAGCGCGTTCAACTGGATGAACTCGCGCCGGGGTTCGACGACATCCCCCATCAGCTTGGTGAACAGGTCGTCAGCGTCGGCCACATCCTCGATCCGCACTTGCAGCATGGTGCGGGCTGCCGGGTCCAGCGTGGTTTCCCAAAGCTGTTCCGGGTTCATTTCGCCCAAACCCTTATAGCGTTGCAGCGACAGACCCTTTTCGCCCTCAAGGAAAATCGCGGACAGCAGCGACAGCGGGCCAAAGATCGGGGTTTCGCGGTCCTTGCGCACCAGCATGGCCCGTTCGGCATAAACCTCGCGCAGCGTGTCGGTCATCGCGCCAAGGCGGCGGCTTTCGGCGCTGCGCAGCATCGGGCCGTCCAGCAGGCGGCTTTCCTCGACCCCGCGCAGCATCCGCGACAGGCGAATACCGCCATCCTGCGTCGGGCGGCCCGACCAGCCGCGTTCGTATTCCTCGGCCACCATATCCAGCCGCGCGGCAACGTCAGCCGCCACACCCTGCGCGTCGCTGTCGATCCGGCCCTGAACCAGCGCCCCGGCAATCGCCGCCTGTTCGGTGATCTGCGGCGGGTAGTTCGTCGGATAGGCGCGCAGGACACGCCGCGCCGCGCGGGCCTCCTCGACCACGCGGGCCAGATCCGGCCCGGCAATATGTTCGCCCGAGGCAAGCCGCAGGCTGGCCCCGTCGATCCCCTGCTGGATCAGGTAATCATCCAGCGCGGCCTCGTTTTTCAGATAGACCTCGGACCGGCCGCGACCCACTTTATACAAGGGCGGCTGGGCGATATACAGATGGCCCGCCTCGATCAGCTCGGGCATCTGACGGAAGAAAAACGTCAGCAGCAGCGTGCGGATATGGGCGCCGTCCACGTCAGCGTCGGTCATAATGACGATCTTGTGGTAGCGCAGCTTGTCGAGGTTGAACTCGCTGCGGCCAATGCCGGTGCCAAGCGCGGTAATCAGCGTCCCGATCTGATCCGAGGACAGCATCCGGTCAAACCGCGCCCGTTCCACATTCAGAATCTTCCCGCGCAGGGGCAACACGGCCTGATTTTTACGGTCGCGGCCCTGTTTGGCCGAACCACCCGCCGAGTCACCCTCGACGATAAACAATTCGGCCAGCGCCGGGTCTTTTTCCTGACAATCGGCCAGCTTGCCGGGCAGGCTGGCGACATCCATGGCGGTCTTGCGCCGCGTCAGTTCGCGGGCCTTGCGGGCGGCTTCGCGGGCCAGCGCGGCCTCGACGATCTTGCCGACGATGGCCTTGGCCTCGCCGGGGTTTTCCTCGAACCACTCGGCCAGTTTCTCACCGACCAGCCCTTCGACCGCCGGGCGCACCTCGGACGACACCAGCTTGTCCTTGGTCTGGCTGGAAAACTTGGGGTCCGGCACCTTGACCGACAGCACGCAGGTCAGCCCTTCGCGGGCATCGTCGCCGGTGAAATCGACCTTTTCCTTTTTCGCAATGCCGCTGTCCTGCGCGTATTTGGTGATAACGCGGGTCAGCGCCCCCCGGAAACCGGCAAGGTGCGTGCCACCGTCACGCTGCGGAATGTTGTTGGTAAAGGGCAGCACGGTTTCGTGGTAGCTGTCATTCCACCACATCGCCACCTCGACCCCGATGCCGTTGCGCTCGCCCTGCATGAAGATCGGCTCGGGCATGACGGCGGTTTTGCTGCGGTCGAGGAACTTGACGAACTCGCGCACACCACCTTCATAGAACAGCTCGCTGCGCAGGGGTTCGGCGGGGCGCTCGTCCTCAAGGATGATGCGCACGCCGCTGTTCAGAAAGGCCAGCTCGCGCAGGCGGGTTTCCAGCGTCTTGAACACATAGTCGAGGTTGCTGAACGTCCCGCCCTGCGGATTTTCCCGCGACGAGGCCAGGAACCGCACCTCGGTCCCTTTTTCGCCCGGCGCATCACCGACGACGCGCAGATGCTCGACGGTTTCGCCATTCTCGAACCGGGCAACGTGTTCCTTGCCGTTGCGCCAGATGCGCAGTTCCAGCCAGTCGGACAGCGCGTTCACCACCGACACACCGACCCCGTGCAGACCGCCCGACACCTTATAGCTGTTGCTGTCGAACTTACCGCCCGCGTGCAATTGGGTCATGATGACCTCGGCTGCGGAAACGCCCTCGGTCGGGTGCATGTCCACCGGGATGCCGCGCCCGTTGTCGCGCACCGAAACGCTGCTGTCGGCGTGAATCACCACACGCACGAAATCGGCATGACCGGCCAACGCCTCGTCAATGCCGTTATCGACGACCTCATAGACCATATGATGCAGGCCCGAGCCGTCATCGGTATCACCGATATACATGCCGGGCCGTTTGCGCACGGCCTCTAGTCCCTTGAGAACCTTGATGGAATCCGCGCCATATTCGGCGCCGGGCGTGGGGTTGTCGCTCATGCGGTGTAAATCCTGCCTTTTGCCCGCATCTTATAGTGCGTCCGCACCGGATTGTCACGGCTTTGCCACAAGATATTGATGCCCACGCAGCCTGATTGCCGCAACCTGCGCGGGGCATGTGGAAACACCCCGACAATTCCGCTAAGAAAAATCCAATTTGGACACCCGAGGAGGACGCCCGGATGAGTGAACTGGATATTCTGCCGCGCGAGCTGGTCCAGCTTGATGCCAAAGCCACCGATAAAACCGATGCGATCCGTCAGGCCACCGCGCTGCTGACCGCCGCCGGCTGCCTGAAGCCGGGGTTCGAGGACAGTATGCTGCGGCGCGAGGCGACCTCGAACACCTATCTGGGCAAGGGCATCGCCATCCCGCACGGCATGGTCGAGGACCGCGACATGATCCTGCGCGACGGTATCGCGGTGTTGCAGGTGCGCGACGGCGTGGCGTGGAACGACGATCAGCGGGCGCATCTGGTGGTGGCGATTGCCGCGCGCTCGGATGCCCATATCGGTATCCTGCGCCGCCTGACCCGGCTGATGCAGGACGAACCGCGGGTCGAGATGCTGGCCGTCACCGAGGACAAGGCGCAGATCGTTGCCGCCCTCAGCGGGGCCGAGGCCCCTGTCCCGGTGGGCGAGGCGGCGACCGATTTCGCGCAATCCTTTGACTGGGTAGTGGATTACCCGACCGGCCTGCACGCCCGCCCCGCGACCGAATGGGCCGAAACCGCCCGCCGCTTTGCCGCCCGTATCCGCGTGCGCCACGGGGCCGAGGCTGCGGATGCCCGCAACATGATCGACCTGCTGCAACTGGGGCTGAAACCCGGTGACGCCGTGACGGTTTCCGCCGATGGCGCGGATGCGGCGGATGCGCTGTCCACCCTGCGCGTGGTCATCACCCGCCTGTCCGCCCGCGAAAAGGCCGATGCCGCGCGGGCCGAGGAAAAGCGCGCCGCGACCGCCGCCACGGGTGGTTGGGTGCCGGTCGATGGTGGCGATGTGGTGGACGGGGTGTCGGCCTCGCCCGGTCTGGCGATCGGCACGCTGCACCGGATGGAATCCGGCACGGTGGATATTCCCGACACGCCGACCGATCTGGCCAGCGCCGCCGACCGCCTGCATGACGCGCTGGCCCGTGCGCGGGAGCAGTTGCGCTCGCTTGCCGATGACACCGCACGGCGTCTGGGTGAATCCGACGCCGGGATTTTCCGGGCGCAGGCCGAGTTGCTGAACGATCCGGTGCTGGTCACGCTGGCCTCGCAGAAACTGGTGGCGGGTCACGGGCTGGCCTGGTCGTGGAACGCGGCAGTGCAGGAAACCGCCGCGCAACTGACCGCCGTGGGAAATGCCGTGCTGGCGGGCCGGGCGGTGGATCTGCGCGATGTGGGGCAGCGGGTGCTGGCGCTGATCGACCCCGATCTGGCCCGTGCGACCCCGGCCGAGGTCGCCCCCGGCACCATCCTGATTGCCGATGACCTGACCCCCACCGACACCGCCGGGCTGGACCCGGACCGGATCGCCGGGCTGGTGACGGCACAGGGCGGGCCGACTTCGCACACCGCGATTCTGGCGCGGACGCTTGGCCTGCCAGCCGTGGTCGGGGCCGGTGCGGCGCTGACCCGGCTAAAGGACGGCGATCAGGCGATTATCGACGGCACCGGCGGGCGGCTGTATCTGTCGCCATCGGATGCCGACCTGCAATCCGCCCGCGCCTTTATCGCGTCCGAGGACGAAAAGCGCGCCCATGCCGCGCAGGCCCGCGCCCTGCCCGCCACCACCCGCGACGGCCATCAGGTCGCCATCGGCGCGAATATCAACCTTGCCGAACAGGCGGCTTTCGCGCTGGAGCAGGGGGCCGAGGGCGTCGGCCTGATGCGGACCGAGTTTCTGTTTCTGGAACGCAGCGCCAGCCCGACCGAGGATGACCAGTATCGCGCCTATGCCGACATGTCCCGCGCCATGGGCGGGCGGCAACTGGTGATCCGGGCGCTGGATATCGGCGGGGATAAACAGGTCAGCTATCTGGACCTGCCACGCGAGGAAAACCCGTTCCTTGGCGTGCGCGGGGCGCGGTTGTTGCTGCGCCGCCCGGAACTGCTGGTGCCACAACTGCGGGCGCTCTATCGCGCGGCAAAGGACGGGGCCGACATCCATGTGATGTTCCCGATGATTACCTCTGCCGCGGAACTCTTGTCGCTGCGCGAGACCTGCGAACAGATCCGCGCCGAACTGGACGCGCCCGCCGTGCCGCTGGGCATTATGATCGAGGTGCCATCCGCCGCGCTGCTGGCCGGGGAACTGGCGCAGCACGCCGATTTCTTTTCCATCGGCACCAATGACCTGACGCAATACACGCTGGCGATCGACCGCCAGAACCCGGTGCTGGCCCCGGAGGCCGACAGCCTGCACCCCGCCGTGCTGAAACTGATCGCGCAGACGGTTCAGGGCGCCCATGCGCATGGCCGCTGGGTTGGCGTCTGCGGCGGGATCGCGGGCGATGCATTCGGCGCGGCGCTGCTGACGGGGCTTGGCGTGGATGAGTTGTCGATGACCCCGCGCGACATTCCGGCGGTCAAGGACCGGCTGCGCAATGCCGATCTGGCCGCGCTGCGGGCCTTGGCGGAACGCGCCCTGTCCGCGCCCGATGCGGCGGCGGTGCGGGCCTTGGCGGGGGAGCTGGCATGATCCACACCGTCGGCCTGAACCCCGCGCTGGACCAGACCGTGACGCTGGACCGGCTGGTGGTGGGCGAAGTGAACCGCGCCACCGGCACCCGCACCGATCCCGGCGGCAAATCGGTGAATGTGGCCTCGATCCTGTCGGATTGGGGACTGCCGGTGACGGTGCATGGCCTGCTTGGCGCCGGAAATACCGACAGTTTCGAGGCCCTTTTCGCGCAAAAGCATATCACCGATCAGATGGTGCGTGTGCCAGGTCTAACCCGCACCAATATCAAGATCGTCGAACCCGACGGGCGCACCACCGACATTAACCTGCCCGGTTTCGACGGCGATGCCGAGGCGCTTTATCGCCTGCGCTTTGGCCTTGCGGATGTGCGCGGGCTGGTCGTCGTTTCCGGCAGCCAACCCGCACGGTTACAGGCGGGGGCGACCTCGGACCTGATCGCCGGGCTGATCGCGCAGGGGGCGCAGGTGGTTCTGGATGTATCCGGCGCACCGCTGAAAGCCGCGCTGGAGGCCCGCGCTCTGCCCCATGTCATCAAGCCCAACCAGCACGAATTGCAGGACTACACCGGCACCGACCTGTCGAACCGCACCGATCTGGTCGCGGCGGGGCAGGCGCTGGTGGCGCGCGGTATCGGGCTGGTGGTGATCTCGCTGGGCATTGACGGCGCGGTGTTCCTGACCCGCGACGGCGGTGTGCAGGTCGCCCCGGTCACGCTGGCCACCGGCAGCACCGTCGGCGCGGGCGATGCAATGGTGGCGGGTATCACCGCCGGGCTGGCCGAAGGGCTGGCCCTGCCCGACCTCGCCCGTCAGGCCACCGCCTTTTCCGGCGCGAAACTGCAAAACCCCGGCCCGCATCTGCCCTCGGTCGAGACCGTCCGAACGCTTGCCAGCCAGATCACCCCTCGCCCCGTAGCCGACTGGATCGCCGGGGCCTGACAGGAGGACATGATGTCAAACCTTATCGCCGTGGTCGGAACCCGGCACCGAGACACCCATGCGGTGCTGTCGCGTGAGGCGCTGAAAAAGGCCGCCGAGGCACAGGGCCACCATCTTGATGTCGAAATCGTCACCGCTGACGGCATATCCGACCCGCTGGACCCGGCGGCCATTGCCGGGGCCGGGGCGGTGTTGCTGGTCGATGACGCCGTGGATGATGGCCGCTTTGCCAGCCTGCCGCAGACCCGCGCCACGAAAGAGGACATCCTGCATGACGCAGGCGCGGTTGTTGCCCGGCTGGCAACGGCTGCGGGCGGCGCGTCCCCCACCGCCACACCGGCCAAGAATGGCCCGCTGAAAATCGTCGCCATCACCTCTTGCCCGACCGGCATTGCGCATACCTTCATGGCCGCCGAAGGGCTGGTCGAGGGTGCGAAAAAGCTGGGCCACACGATCCGCGTCGAAACGCAGGGGTCCGTGGGGGCGCAGGACGCGCTGACGGCGGATGAAATCGCCGCCGCCGATCTGGTGGTCATTGCCGCCGACAAGCAGGTGGAACTGGGCCGTTTCGCGGGCAAGCGCGTGTTCACCAGCCCCACGAAACCTGCCATCAACGACGGTGCCGCCCTGATCCAGCGCGCGCAGGCCGAGGCGCGGTTGCAGGCCGGTACCGCCTCGGACACCCCCGCCGAAAAGGAAAAAGTCGGCGTTTACAAGCACCTGATGACCGGCGTTTCCTTTATGCTGCCCTTTGTGGTGGCAGGCGGTCTGCTGATCGCCATCGCCTTCGCGCTGGGCGGGATTTACGTTTACGAGGACCAGTATCAAGGCACCCTCGGCTGGACCCTGTTCCAGATCGGCGCAAACGGAGCCTTTACGCTGATGGTTCCGGCACTGGCCGGTTACATCGCCTATTCGATTGCCGACCGGCCCGGTATCGCGCCGGGCATGACCGGCGGCGTCATCGCAGGCACCATCGGCGCGGGCTTTCTGGGCGGGATCGTGGCGGGCTTCATCGCCGGTTACACCGTGCTGGCGCTGACCCGCATCATCCGCCTGCCCAAGACGCTGCAAGGGCTGATGCCGGTGCTGATCCTGCCGCTTTTGGCCACGGGGATCACCGGGTTGCTGATGTATTACGTCGTCGGCGGCCCCACGGCGCAGGCGCTGGCCGCGCTGACCGAATGGCTGCGCGGGATGCAGGGATCATCCGCCGCAATCCTTGGGCTGCTGCTCGGCGGCATGATGGCTGTCGATATGGGCGGGCCGATCAACAAGGCCGCCTATGCCTTTGGCACCACGCTGATCGCCGCCAATGTGCATGAACCGATGGCCGCCGTCATGTGCGCCGGCATGACCCCGCCACTGGCCCTTGCGCTGGCGACAAAACTGCGCCCCTCGATCTTTACGCCCGAGGAACGCGAGGCTGGCAACGCCGCCGCCGTTCTGGGTCTGGCCTTTGTGACCGAGGGCGCGATTCCCTTTGCCGCGCGCGACCCGCTGCGGGTGATCCCGTCGCTGATCGCCGGGTCGGCCATTGCCGGGGCGCTGTGCATGGTGATGGGTGTCGCCCTGCGGGTGCCGCATGGCGGGGTGTTCGTGTTGCCGATCCCGAACGCGGTCACGAATCTGATGGGGTTCATCATTGCCATGCTGGTCGGCACCCTTGTATCCGCCGTCGCGCTGATGGTGGTCAAGAAACCCGTGGCCGCCCCGGCTGCCGCGTAAAGACAAAGGGCGGGGACAATCCCCGCCCTTTCCATTCAGGCCCGCTGACTTCAGACGTCGACCCGCCCTTTGGCCAGCGCATAGTAAATCGCCCCGCCAAAGGCCGCACCAAGCAACCAGGCATAGCCCGACAGCGCCTCCAACGCCGGCACCCAGACGGTTGCAACCGAAAATACCGCCGCCGCGCCAAAGGCAATCAGCGCCGCATCATGCCAGCCGTTGCCATAGCGATAGCGCCCGGCCTTCAGGTCATACAGATCGTCACGGTCCAGCTTTTGCCCGCGCAACAGGTAGTAATCCACGATCAGAATCCCATAAAGCGGCGCCAGCGTAGCCCCCAGCGTGTTCACGAAACCGCCGATGCCGAACTGGCTGATGAAACTGACCCACAGCCCGCCGATCACCAGCGCAAAGCCCGATGTCACCAGCCCCGCCGCGCGAAAGCTGATCCGCCCCGGCGCAAGGTTGGCAATCCCGTTCACCGCCGGGATGAAATTGGCCACCAGATTGATGCCCACCGTCGCCGCGAAAAAGGTGATCGCCGCAATCACGCTGAGAAGCACGCTGTCGGTGCGCTCGACGATCTCGGTCGGGTTGATGATCGCTTCACCAAAGACCACCGCCGCGCCCGCCGTGGTCAGCAAAGCCAGCGCCGAAAACAGGATCATGTTGAACGGCAACCCGGCAAGGTTGCCCAGCAGCATCGCCCGCTTGTCCCGCGCAAAGCGGGAAAAATCACTGAAGTTAATCATCACCGCCGCGAAATAGGCGACCATCGTGCCGATGATGGCGAAAAAGCCCCGGATCTCGTCGCCCCATGTGCCTTCCGGGTTGGCGAAAATCGTGCGGGTGGCGGCCAGAAGCTGACCATCCGCGCGCTGCCACAGCACAATAACCAGCCCGATCATCACCAGATAGACGAACGGCCCGGCAATATTGAGGAAGGTTTCCACCCAGCCCATGCCACGCCAGAAGATCAGGATGTGAAAGAACCAGACCAGCAAAAAGCTGAACCAGTCGATGCCGGTCAGCCCCAAGACCTCGGCCCCGCCGGTCCAGCCCGTCACCGAGCGGATCAGCAGCGCCAGCGCGGTCGAGGCAAAATAGACCTGCACCCCATACCAGAACACCGCCACGACCGCCCGCAGAATGGCAGGCAGCTTCGATCCCGCCGTGCCCATGCTGGCACGGGCAAAGACCGGATAGGGGATGCCGTAACGCTCGCCCGCCGCACCAGACAGGTTGACCAGAACCATGACCAGCAGCCCGGCGGCAATCAGCGCCGCAAAAGCGGTCCAGCCGCTGACCCCATAGGAAATGAACAGCGAAGCCGCCAGCGTATAGCCGAACAGCGATTGCACATCATTCGCCCAAATATTGAAAATCGCAAACCAGCCCCAGCTTTTCATACCCGCCGGAACCGGACGCAGCGTGTCGCTGTCGTCGGTATGTTGTTCAGCCATAATCTGTCCCTGTTGTTATTTCGGGTCAGGTTAGCGGGCAGGATAAACATTGCAACAGGACAGATCGGTTCAGCAGGCCGGATATTCAACCTGCTGAACAAACAGGCAGATTTCAGTCCTGGAACTGATAGCTTGCGGGAACATAGCGAAAGCCGCCATCCCCCGCATCCGCGATATAGCCAAGCGCCGGAAAAGGCATGTGATAGCCGATAAAGGGGATACGATCCGCCGCCAGCCGTGCCAGCACCGCCCGGCGCGTCTGGACAGCCGCCTCTTTGTCGATGTCGAACCGCAGATGCCAGTCAGGGCGGACAACTGAATAGACGAAATGGTTGAAACTGTCGCCCGAGATCAACAGGCGCTGCCCCTCGCTTTCCAGCAGATAGGTGGTATGGCCCGGCGTATGCCCATAGGCGGCCTCGGCGGTAATGCCGGGGGTGATTTCATCGCCCGGCCCGATCTGTCGCGCGGCCCCGATCAGCGGCGCGACATGGGTCGTATAGGCTTCCGAAGGATTCGCGGCCCAGTAATCATTTTCCGCCTTTGGCACGATCAGTTCGGCATTGGGAAAAACCGGCTGGCCTGCTTCGGTCAGCCCGCCGACATGATCGCCGTGCATATGGGTCAGCACGACATGGGTCACATCCTGCGGCTGGTATCCCGCCGCCGCCAGCGCCGCCACGCTGTCCGCCGCCGCCAGCCCGGTATCGAACAGCAGCAGGGCCTCGGGGGTTTTCACCAGCGTCATGGTATAAGAGCTGCCGCCGCGGTCCGAGGGCAGGAAGTTATCGGTGCTGACAGCCTCAAACGCGGCGGGGTCGGCACCAACGCCAAAGGTTTCAATCGGATTCGGGCGCATACTCTGACCGCCCAGCAGGGTGCTGACCCCGAACTGGCCCAGACGGATGGTCATAGCCCTGCCCTGTGACGGTGCCACCCCTGCCCCCTGCGCCAAGGCCGGGACCGACGCCAGCAGCGGGGTCATACCCGCCATCATCATCAGACTGCGCCGGTTCATGCTGATCTTGTTCATGTCATTTCCTCTTGTTTTATGCACCGTCACAAAGGCCATGGCACCGCCTAGGCGGTAATCTGCCGCATCCAGTCAATGAACGCAGCGGCGTCGATATTCGCGCCGTGGCCCTGATCCCAATACAGCCGCGTATCGACCGCATCGCCCAGTTTGCGGGCCTGCGCGTCCAGATTGCCAACCACGGTCAGGGACGTGTCGGTATCGCTGGTCCCGACACGCAGCCACCAATGCCGCGCCCGGCCCGGATTTTCCGCCGCCAGATAAGGCATTGGGTTCATCAGCTCCAGCGTGCGGGGCAGGTCGGCATCAATCACCGCCTGCGGATCGCCACTGGCCTGCCGCAGCGACCAGTTGGTGAAATGCCGTGCCGGCACCTTGTCGCGCCCGAACAGGTTATTCTCGCCCGCTGACAGGTCAAACGCATCAAAGGCGGGCAGAGATTTCTTGCGCGTGCCGACATGGGCCAGAAAGCCCGGCCAATCCAGCACCGCCTGTCCGTTCTGCCAGCCGATATGCGGATGCGCGGCCAGATATGCGCTGCGCGTGGCCTCATCCATCGCGGCCAGCGTGGCGCTGGCATCGGGGCGGATAAAGGCATCCAGCAGGTGATCGGCGTAATTGTCCGCCGTCAGCGGCTGGCCGTCGCCCGTGGTCAGCCCAAGTCCCGCCTGATAGGGCGCGAAACCCTGCGCAAGTTCCCCGGACAGCGCCGCATCCACCGGCGCACCGTCATAAGGGTTCGCGCCCCAGTTCCATTCATAGGCCATATCGGCATGGTCCAGATCCGTAATCGGACACCAGCAACCGGCGGCGAAAACCGCGTCGCTGCCCTGCGCCGCGCCAACCTCGGCCAGAAGCGCGTCGTAATCCGGGCTGTTACCGCTGGCCCCCAGCAGGGCCGACAGCGCCCCGCCCGCCGAGCTGCCGGTGGATACGATCCGGTCCATATTCCCCGGAATAACGCCCCGGTTGGCCTGCAAAAACCGCAGCGCGGCTTTCAGGTCCACGATCGCCGCCGGGGCCACACCGTAATAATCATCCTCTGCATTGACCAGCGTGCGGCCCCGTGCACCCGGCTCGACCACGACAAACCCCGCCGCCAGCCCCAATTTGGGCAGCGACACCTGTTCCCCCCGCGCCATCATCGCGCTGCTGAAGGTCGGGGCCGCACCATCCGCCGCAGGCGGCATAACCGGCATCTGCGCATCGGGCGAACGCTCTCCCACCCCCGGCGCCCCTGCCGTCATCGAGGGCATATAGCCGCCGACTGCATTGGCAAACAGCACCGGCGCAGTGCTGGCGTCCACATCCTGCCCGTCGATTTGCACCGGCACGGAAATATTCATCGACTGATAGGCCGCATCGACCGGCGCACCGACATAAACCACCGAGGACCAGAAGCGATAGGTCACACGGACCGCACCTTTATCGGTGGTGATGCTCGTGGTCAGGGTCTTGAACCCCTGCGGATCAAAGGCGGCGGGCGCGGCAGCCCCAACCCCGGCACTGGCCTCAGCCCGCAACGGCGGTAGCACCGACAGCAGACCAAGGGCGGCACAGCTTTGCAGCAACAGACGACGGTTCATGGCGACCTCATACATATGGATCGGGCCCAACCCGCAGGCCGGACGTTGGTTGCATCACCAATCCGGGACTGCCCCACCAGCGGCAGGCATGAACCACGCAGATGCAGCCAAGCGTATAAATTGCACATATCCGGTTTTCCGCGCTTTTGCAGCCCCGGTTTCATTTACCTTCCCCACCCGCGCCGCTCTTTCTGACCCAAAGGACAACACAAGCCGCCGGAAAGGCCGCTTTGACAGGTGGGGAAGAATGACGTTCAACGCAGAAGGGATGTCCCGGCGGTCGCTGCTGGGAATGATCGGGACGGTCGCAGGGGCCGCCGCGATGTATAGCGCCATGAGCGCAATGGGCCTTGCGCAACCATCCACCTGGAAAGGGCAGCTGAACCTGCAAGGCGATGCCAAAGGCACCAGCGTGCTGATCCTTGGCGGCGGGTTGGCCGGGATGACCGCCGCGTTCGAGCTGCGCAACGCGGGCTATCAGGTCAAGGTGCTGGAATACCGCGAAAAGGCGGGCGGGCGCTGCTGGACCATTCGCGGCGGCGATACCTATACCGAGTTGGGCGGTTTCACCCAGACCTGCACCTTTGCCGAGGGTAACTATATCAACCCCGGCCCGTGGCGCATCCCCTCTGATCACTTCGCCGTTCTGGATTACTGCAAACGGTTCGGGGTCAAGCTGGAACCGTTCATTCAGGTGAATTACAACGCCTATCTGCACAACAGCGGGGCCTTTGACGGCCAGCCGCAACGGTTCAAGGAAATCTCGACCGATTTCCGGGGCCATGTCGCGGAATTGCTGGCCAAGGTGGTGGATCAGGGCGCGCTGGACGCCACCGTGACCGAGGATGACGCCGCCCTGCTGGTGCAGGCGTTGAAACGCTACGGCACGCTGAACGACGATCTGGCCTATGTCAAAAGCGAGGACACCTCGTCCTATCGCGGCTTTGCCAAGCCCGAGGGCGGCGGTGCCAGCGGCAAGCCGGAACCGTCCGAGCCGCACCCGCTGTCGGTGGTGCTGCAATCGCAGTTGTGGAACCGGCTGACGGCAGGCGACGGGCTGCATTTCCAATCGACGATCTTCCAGCCGGTCGGCGGCATGGACATGATCGCCAAAGGGTTTGAAGCACAGGTGGGCGATCTCATCACCTATAACGCCAAGGTCACGCGCATCCGCCATGACGGCGACAGCGTGACCGCGACATGGGTTCCGGCCAATGGCGACGGCCCCGAGACCACCGAAACCGCGGATTATTGCATCTGCACCATCCCGTTTTCTGTCCTTGGTCAGATCGACCACGATTTCAGCCCGCGCATGACCGGGATCATCGACGGCATGGCCTATGATTCCGCCTTCAAGGTCGGGCTGGAGTTCAAGCGCCGTTTCTGGGAACAGGATGAACATATCTATGGCGGCATCAGCTATACCGACCTGCCTATCACGCTGATTTCCTATCCCTCGACCGGGTTCTTCAGCGACGGGCCGGGGGTGCTGCTGGGGGCTTATCCCTGGGGCGCCTATGCCTATCAGTGGAACGCCCTGCCCGCCGAAGAACGGGTGCAAAAGGCGCTGGGTTACGGCAGCCAGATCCATCCGCAATACCCTGACGAGTTCCTGTCCGGCGTTGCCGTCGGCTGGCATCGGGTGCCATGGACCATGGGCTGTTATGGTATCTGGAAGGACCGCGACGCCGATTACATGGACGCCACCGCTATGGATGGCCGCACCCTGATGGCCGGCGAACATATCTCATACCTGCCCGCATGGATGGAGGGCGCGATCCTGTCCTCGCTGGACGCCGTAACCCGCCTGCACGCCATCGTCACCGAAAGCTGAAGGGAACGCCATGAAATACGCATTGCTTCTGGCCGCGCTGCTGGCCACCCCCGCCATGGCGCAGGACCGCCCCGATACGACAGGCTGGTTCGCGGACCCGGCCCGGCTGACCCAAGCCGATGGCGCAACCATCTATCGCGCCGTCTGCGCCGCCTGCCATATGCCCGATGGTCAGGGCGCGACGGGCGCGGGTCACTATCCGGCGCTGGCCGGGAATGAAAACCTCGCCCATGCCAATTACCCCATCCACCTGATCGTTCACGGCCAGAAGGCCATGCCCCCCGTGGGCGAGATGCTGGACGATGAACAGGTCGCCGTCGTCGTCAACTATATCCGCACCCATTTCGGCAATGACTATGCCGAAGCCCCCGCAACCGCCGAAACTGTCTCGGCCGCACGTTAACCTGAAAGGAAAACCCATGAAGAACGCCCTGATCGCCACGCTGCTGCTGACCAGCGCCGCCACCTCTGCCGCCGCGCAGGACATCACCCGCCATCCGATCCCGGATTCCGATTTCCCGATCGTGCAAGCGGTCGAGGTTCCGGCGGGCAAGACCACCGTTTACCTGTCCGGCACCGTCCCCGCCGTGCTGAACGCCGACGCCGACCCACGCAGCGTCGAGGCGTTCGGCACGATGGAGGAACAGACCGTCAGCGTGATGAACCGCATCAAGGCACAACTGGAAAGCATGGACATGGGCGTCGGTGACATCATCAAGATGCAGGCGTTCCTTGTCGCACCCGAAGGCGGCGCTGTCGATTTTGCCGGTTTCATGTCTGGCTATACCCAGTTCTTCGGTACCGAGGCGCAACCGAACCTGCCGGTGCGTTCCGCCATGGTCGTGGATGCGCTGGTCAACCCCGGCTGGCTGGTCGAACTGGAAGTCACCGCCGTTCGCCCCTGATACGGGCCTGATACGGGCCACATATGACCCCAGACACCCCGGCCCGCGCCGGGGTGTTTTGCTGTCGCGGTTGACCTATGGGCAGGATGATGCTGCATTAACCACAGACATAAAGGAGGGAGACGCGCATGTTCATTCACCATCTTCGCCGCAAGGGCTTTGCGGCAGCCATGGCCGGGCTGATCGCCCTGCCTGCGGGCGCGCAAGAGGCGGCGATTTATTCTGGCATGGACCGAATCCACCCGGTTTGGGCCGAAAACGGCATGGTTTCCGCACAAGAGCGCGTCGCCGCCGAGGTCGGGCGCGATATTCTGGCGCAGGGCGGCAATGCGGTGGACGCGGGCGTTGCGGTCGCCTTTGCGCTGGCGGTGACACTGCCCCGCGCGGGCAATCTGGGCGGCGGCGGCTTTATGCTGGTACATGACGCCGAAACCGGCGAGACCCACGCCATCGACTACCGCGAAATCGCCCCGGCAGGGGCCAGCCGCGATATGTTCCTGAACGCGGACGGCGATGCCGACAGCGACCTGTCGCGCTACAGCGGCGCGGCTTCGGGCGTGCCGGGGACGGTTGCGGGGATGCGGATGGTGCTGGATGAATACGGCAGCATGGATTGGGCCGATGTCATCGCCCCCGCAATCAGGCTGGCCGAGGATGGCATCACCGTCACCCCCGACCTTGCCGACAGTCTGGAAGCGATGAAGGAACGCCTGACCCGTTATGATTCCGCCGCAAAGATTTTCTATAAGGACGGCGGCGAGCTGTATCGCCCCGGCGATACGCTGGTTCAGGCTGATCTTGCCAACACCCTGAAAAAGATCGCAGCCGAAGGCCCGGACGGTTTCTATAAGGGCGAAGTGGCCGAGGCTATCGCCCGTTCCGTCACCGAAGCCGGCGGCAATATGACCCCCGACGACCTTGCCGGATACAAGGCAATCAAACGCGACCCCGTTCGCGGCACCTATCGCGGCTATGAGATCGTTTCGATGCCGCCGCCGTCCTCAGGCGGGGTGCATCTGATCCAGATTCTGAACGCGCTGGAAGGCTATCCTATCGGCGCTTTGGGCGAGAACAGCTCCGAGACCCTGCATCTGATGGCCGAGGCCATGAAATTGGCCTATGCCGACCGTTCCGAATATCTGGGCGACCCGGATTTCGTCGATGTCCCGGTGGATGCGCTGATGTCCAAGGAATACGCGGCAGCCATGCGCGATAAGATCAGCGCCGGGTTCGCCACGCCCTCGGCCCTGATAAAGCCTGCCGATCTGGCCCCTTATGAAAGCGACCAGACCACGCATTATTCGATCATCGACAAGGACGGAAACGCGGTTTCCAACACCTATACGATCAACTTTTCCTATGGCTCGGGTCTGGTGGCCGAAGGCACCGGTGTGCTGATGAACAACGAAATGGATGATTTTTCGGCCAAGCCGGGCGTGCCTAACGCCTATGGCCTGATCGGCGGCGACGCCAATGCGGTCGAGGCGGGCAAGCGGCCCCTGTCCTCCATGACGCCGACCATCGTCAACAAGGATGGCAAGGTCTGGCTTGTCACCGGCAGCCCCGGCGGTGCGCGGATCATCACCACCGTGTTGCAGGTCATTATGAATATGATCGACCACAAGATGAACGTGGCCGAGGCCAGCACCGCCCCACGCATCCATCACCAATGGCTGCCCGACGAGTTGCGGATCGAGGAAGGCATCAGCCTTGACACCCAGCGCGCCTTGCAGGCCAAGGGCCATGTGCTGTCGCTGCAAGAGGTCATGGGCTCCACCCAATCAGTGATGCTCGACCCCGAAACCGGGTTCTTCCTTGGCGCATCCGACCCCCGCCGTGCCGGAGCGGCAACGGTCGGTTACTGAGCGCCCGAAACCATACCAGCGGCGGACACACCCGCCGCTGGCCACAAACGGTTCAGCCAGCCCGCCACTGCGGTGACACCGCCCCTTCCAGCCCTGTCGAGCCGTAAAGCCAGCCCACGGCCTCATACCAGTCAGCGGGAGATTTCGCGCGCATGACAGCATTGCGCAATTCGGCATGTGCGCCTGCGGAGTGATAAACATGCTGGCCGATTTCGCGCGATTGCAACTGCACCCGCGCGGTGCGCAGGTTGCGCAAGGATTGATAGGCGGCAAGCGCCTGATCGTGGTCGGCGTACTGGTCCAGCATCGCGGACAGCGCCACCGCATCCTCCATCGCCATGCAGGCACCTTGGGCGAAATATTGCAGCATCGGATGGGCGGCGTCGCCCAGCAGAACCACCCGCCCGTCGATCCATTTCGTTACTGGTTCCCGGTCGCACAGCACCCAGCGTTTCCAGTCCTGCCCGCGGTCGATGATCTGCCGCGCGACGGGGGCCACGTGTTCAAAGCCCTTGCGCACCTCGTCATGGCTGACGGGGACGCCGTTTTCGGGGCTGGGCGCGTCGTTGTGATAGGTGACGACAAGGTTGAACTGTTTCCAGCCCTTCAGCGGGTAATGCACGATATGGCATTTCGGCCCGGCCCAAAGGGTCGCGGCGTTCCAGCGCAAATCCTCGGGCATGTCCTCGGTCGGGATGACGGAACGATAGGTCGTGTGGCCCGACACGCGCGGCGCGCCGTCGCCCACCACCTGCTTGCGGATCGCGGACCACAGCCCGTCCGCGCCGACCAGCAGATCGCCCACCGCCCGATCCCCTGATTTCAGGATCGCGGTCACGCTGCCGCCATCCTGTTCATAGCCCGTCACCTCGGCGCTGGTGCGCAGCGTGACCAGCGGGTGATCCTGACAGGCCTTCAGAAAGATGCCGTGCAGATCGCCCCGGTGGATCACCGCGTAAGGGTTGCCGAAATGCGCCCGGAACGCATCGTCCAGCGGGATACGGGTGATTTCCTGCCCGCCGATCGCATCCATCAGCCGCAGGCTGTCGATATAGACGGCGATGGCGCGCGCGGCCTCGCCCACGCCAAGATAGTCAAAGGCGTGAAAGGCGTTCGGGCCAAGCTGGATACCGGCGCCAATTTCGCCCATCCGGGCGGATCGTTCCAGCACCGTTGATGCGATCCCCTTTCGCGCAAGGCCGATGGCGGTGGCAAGACCGCCAATCCCGCCGCCTGCGATCAGAATCTGGGTCATAGTCTCTCCTCCTCAGAAGGGCCGGACGGTCCAGGGGACCAGCACGACCAGCAAGATCACAACAAGAGAGGCCGCCACATAAGGCAGCACCAGCCGCGCCAGCCGGGTAATCGGGATTTCGGACATGGCCGCGGCGATATAGAGGCCGGTGCCTACGGGCGGCGTCAGCAGCCCCAGCACCAGCGTCAGCGACATCACGACGCCGAACTGGATCGGGTCGATTCCGTAATGCGATACCGCCACCGGCAACAGGATCGGTGTCAGGATGATAAGCGCGGCGATACCGTCAAGGAACATCCCCACGACCATCAGCGCCGCCACCACCAGCAGCATGAACATCGTCGGGTCCGCCGTCAGCGACACGATGAACGCCGCCACCGCCTGCGGGATCTGGTTGAAGGTCAGAACCCAGCCGAACACCTTGGCCGCCATGATAAGGAACAGCACGATGGCCGTGTTCGTCACCGTGCGGTCGATAATCAGCGGCACGCTTTTCATCGGCAGCTCACGAAAGATCACCGCGCCAAAGATCAGGGCAACGACGATGGCGACGGCCGCGCTTTCGGTCGGCGTAAAGACCCCGCCCGAAATGCCGCCGATGATCGTCAGCGGGATCAGCATGGTCGCCACGCCGGGCAGTGTTGCACGCAGCCGTGACCCTGTGGGCAGGGGTGTGCCGGTATGGCCCGGCGTGCGGTGGCGGCCTGCCTGAAACAGTGCGATTGCCATGATCAGCGCAAACAGAACCATGCCCGGCACGATGCCCGCCATGAACATATCGGCAATCGACACCTGCGCGATCACCCCAAAGATGATGAATACCATCGACGGTGGAATGATCGGTCCCAACAGCCCCGCGCTTGCGGTGATCGAGGCCGCATAGCCCCGGTCATAGCCGTCCTTTTCCATTTCCGGCACGACGACGCGCGACATCACCGCCATCTGCGCCGTGGCCGACCCCATGATCGCGGCCAGCGCCAGATTGGAAATCAGGTTCACGATCACAAGGTTATGCGGCAACCGCGCCAGCCACACCCGCGCGGCGATGATGATGCGCCGCGTCAGGCCGGATTCGTTCATAATCTCGCCCAGCAGAACGAACAGCGGGATCGCCAGCAGATCGAAACTTTCGACAGACCCGAACATGATCTGCGGGATCGCGGTCAGGATCTGCGTGTTCCCGGACACCAGCACATAGATCATTGTCGTCGCCAGCAGCACGAAGGCAATCGGCATCGCCGCCAGCATCAGCGCGACAAAGGAAAATCCGGCAATCATGGTTCAAGCCCCTTGTCCTGTGCGATTTCGATGGGGCGGTGACGGACGATGGCCTCGGCCAGATCGGCAAGAACATGGATCAGGGCGCAGCCCGAAAACACCGGCACGATCCAGAAGAACGGCACCTTGCCCCAGCCGGTCGTGATGATCTGTTCAAAGGCCACGGCGGGCGACAGAACCCACTGGACCGAAAACCACAGCAACATCCCAAGCACGGTCGAGACCAGCCCCAGAACCGCCAGATCGACGGCTCCGCGCACCTCGAACGGCAGCTTTTCGACCAGCATCGTCACCCCGATCTGTGCGCGGTCATGCACCGTGATCGAGGTGGCGACGAACACCAGCCACACCAGCAGGATCGCGGCCAGTTCCTCGGCATAGACAAGGGGGCGGCCAGCAACATAGCGCATCGTCACGTTGGCCACGATCAGCGTGACGAACGCCAGCACCAGCAACCGGCTGGCCCAGCGTTCAACCGCGACCAGCCCGTGCGACAGGGCGGAAAGCCAGCTCATTTCGCCTCGACTTCCCCGATGAAGCGGGTGACGATTTCATCGCCTGCAAGGCTGTCACGCACGGCCTTGGTCGCGGTGGCAAAAACCTCGGCCCCGTTTTCCAGCGTCAGGATTTCGACCTGACCTTGCAGCGCGGCAAGGTTGGCCTTTTCGGCCTCGACCTGCTGGGCGGTGCCCCAGGCCAGTGCCTCGGCGGCAACGTTTGCAAACGCTTTCTTGTCGGCGTCGCTCAGGCTGTCCCATGTTGCCTTGCTGACCACCATCACCGACGGGAACGGCATATGGTTGGTCAGCGTCAGGCCCTTGGCGACCTCTTGAAACTTGAGGCCGACCATCGCGTCAAGGTCGATGTCGATGCCGTCCAAAAGGCCGCTTTGCAGGCCCTGATACACTTCGGTCAGGTTGACCGGGGTCGGGACAGCGCCGATCGCCTCCCAATAGGTTTTCATCGCCGGGAACGGCACGATGCGGATTTTCTTGCGCGCAAGGTCGGCGGGTGCGGCGGCGGGTTTGTCCTTCATCAGAATGTGGCGCTGACCGGCGAAGGTATAGCCAAGGCCCACAAGCCCCGCGCGGTCAAGCTGTGCCAGCATCTCTTTGGCGGCCGCGGTATCGGCGGCTGCGGCTGCGGCCTCGACATCGGCGAACAGATAGGGCGTGAACCACCCCTGCATGGCGGGCGCGCGCAGGCTGGTGATCGCGGCGGTCATCAGCCCCGCATCCAGCAATCCGCCCGACATCTGCTGAAACATCTCTTGTTCCACGCCCAACTGACCGGCGGGAAAGACGGCAAGCGACAGGCTGTTCCCCGACGCTTCGGGCAGGTTCGCGGCCATGCGTTCGGCAACCTTGGTCCAGACATGGTTTGGCGGCGTAATCAACCCCATGCGCAATTCGCGCGCCTCGGCGGCAAAGGCGGACAGGGCAAGCGTGGCGGTGATGGCAATGGTCGCCATACGGCGGGTCAGGTTCAGCATCGGTATCTCCTCCCAAAGATGTTGCTGTTATCTGGCGTCGGGCTGGCGCGCGGGCTGCGCGTCGGCAAAGGCGGACAAGGCGTCGCAGGCGGCCCGGATTTCGCACAGTCGCGGGAAGGGCGTCAGATCGACGCCAAAGCGGTCGGCTGCGAACAGTTGCGGGATCAGGCAGATGTCGGCCAGCCCCGGCGTATCGCCAAAGGTGAAACGGCCCGGTTGGCTTGCGGCAATCGCCTCGCACGCGGTCAGGCCCTCGCCGATCCACTGCCGGCACCACGCATCCGCTCCGGCCTGATCCAGCCCGTAATTCGCCTTGATGAAATTCAGCACCCGCAGGTTGTGAAGCGGGTGGATGTCGCAGGCGATGATCAACGCGAATGCCCGCACCTCGGCCCGAAGGGTGGGATCTTGGGGCAAGAGGCGCGGGCCGGGCTGGGTTTCGTCCAGCCATTCGATGATCGCCAGCGACTGTGCCAGACGCGCGGTGCCGGTATCCAGCACAGGCACCATGCCTTGCGGGTTGATCGCCAGATAATCGGACGACTTGTGCTGTTTGTCGGGCAGGCTGACCGGCACGAATTCGGGCGTGATGCCCTTCAGATTGAACGCAATCCGGCAGCGATAGGACGAGGACGACCGGAAATAGCCATAGAACCTCATTCCGCATCCCCGATGGTCAGATCGACCGGGTCCAGCCCGTCGATGGTGCCGTGAATAACCGCGCCCGGCTTGACCGCGCCGACGCCCGCAGGCGTGCCGGTATAGATCAGATCACCGGGGGCGAGGTGGTAGAATTTGGACAGGTCCGCGACCAGCTCGGCCACCGACCAGATCAGGTCGGACAGGCGAGAATCCTGACGCAGCTCGCCATCGACGGTCAGGCTGATGCGCTGATCGGTGACGGCGCCGAAATCAGCGGCTTTGGTGATCGGTGCAATCACGGCCGAGCCTTCGACATCCTTGCCCAGATCCCACGGGCGTTGCTTGGCGCGCGCGGCCAGTTGCAGGTCGCGGCGGGTCATGTCCAGACCCGTGGCATAGCCATAAACGGCGTCCATCGCCTGATCGACCGAGACACGGAACACCGGCTTGCCGATGGCGACGACGAATTCCATTTCATAGTGGAAATTGTCGGTGCCGGGCGGATAGGGCAGCGTGCGCCCAGCGGGCAGGATCGTCAGCGCGGATTTGGTGAAATAGAACGGGGCCTCGCGGTCCACCTCGACCCCCATTTCAGCGGCATGGGCGGCATAGTTGCGGCCGACGCAGAAGATGCGGTGGACGGGGTAAAGCGCGCTTTCACCATTCACGGGAACGGTGGGCCAGGCGGGCGAAGGGAAAAGCGTTTCGGTCATCATCGGTCCTTTCAGGCAAGTTCGGGTCAGGCAAGGTCGGGCTGTTCGGTGATGCGGGCGTGGACAGCCTCGCGCAAAGGCTGCGGCACATCTGCAAGCCGACCGCCATTTCGCAGCGCCAGCGCCGCAGCCCAGATCGCCACCGCGCGGGCGTGCGGCGTCGCGGCGGCAAGCGGCCAGTCCGCCCCGGTCAGATCGCGCCAGACGACGTTCAGGTGAATATCGGCATGTGCCGCCAGATGGCGCAGCGCGCGGGCGGGCAGCGTTTCCGCCAGATCAAGCGCGGCGGGGCCGGTATCTTCGCGGTCGCCCTGCTGGCCGGTCGCGTCTTCCAGCCGCTGCGCAATGTCGCGCGCCTGCAAGGCCGCGCCCGCGATCACCCGTCGCCGCGACCAGCCGGGCCGGGCCGAGGCGTCCCACAGCGCCGCGTCGGGCAAGTCGTTCAGCTTGCGCGCGAAATAGGCCATGCCGCGCCGCGCATCGGTCAATGCCTGCGCCGGAGCCTCGGGCGCGTCATAGCGCGCCCCCGCCCCCTGACGCAGCCGCAGCGCGGCGCGGGCCGCCTCAAGCGTCATTCAGCGCCCTCGACCAGCACGCGGTCGAAATTCAGCCGCTCGATGATCGGGGCGTCGGAAAAGCGGAACAGGTCGAACTGGGTTTCTGCCTGCAACGACCACGCGACCCAGGACGGGATGACAAAGATGTCGCCCTTGTCGAGCGCGCGGCGTTCGCCGTCGATGACCACGGCACCGCGCCCCTCGAATACCTGAAAGACGGTCGATCCGACCTCGCGACGGGTGGGGGTTTCGGTGCCTTCGCGCAGGCGATGAAACTCGGCCCGTATGGTGGGCATCACGTCGCCGCCGGTCGTCGGGTTGATATAGCGCACCGCCGCGTGGCCCTGTTCGACGGTGGCGGGGTGGCCTTCGTCCTCAAGCAGCAATTGCTGGGTCAGCGCGGCGTCGGTATGCTCCCAACGATAGGCGCCGATGGGGCTGGCCGCGGTGTTTTGCAACTGCGACAGCGGGCGCAGGCCGGGATGGCACCACAGCCGCTCGCCCCGCGAATAGCGCGGCGTCGCGTAATCGGTTACGCGGTCGGCGCCGAATTCGAAAAAGCCCACGTCATTGTGATAGCTGAAGGGAATGTCCAGCCCGTCGATCCACGCCATCGGGTGATCGGTGTCGTTGTGGTGGCCGTGAAAGCACCAGCCGGGCGTCAGCAGGAAATCGCCCCGAGACATGCGCACCGGATCGCCGTTCACCACGGTCCAGACGCCTTCGCCCTCGACCACAAAGCGAAAGGCGTTTTGCGAATGGCGGTGTTCGGGCGCGGTTTCGCGCGGGCCAAGATACTGGATCGCGCACCACAGCGTCGGGGTCACATAAGCCTCTCCGCCCAGTCCCGGATTGGCAAGCCCGATGGCACGCCGTTCGCCGCCGCGCCCGACCGGCACCAGATTGCCCGAAGCCTGCGCCAGCGGGTAAAGATCGGCCCATTTCCAGACATGCGGCACCGCCTTGGGGCACGGGTGGCGCGGCATCAGATCGCCGATCTGGGTCCAGAGCGGGTTCAGGTGATTGTCGCGAAAGCCCTGATACAGCTGCCGCAGTTCGGGCGAATCCTCTGGCTGCATCGCATTTTCCATCGTTTCGCCCTCCCCTGCGAATCGCGTTAATAGTAAGTGTGCATATCATAAGTATGCTTGTAAATAGTTTTGTTGTGATTCTCTGAAAGCAAGGTCAAAAGGTGGTATGAACCAGCTTTACGCCCTGCCCGGTCACTTGATCCGTCGCCTGCATCAACAGGCCGTTGCCGCCTTTGTCATTGAAGCCAAAGCCGCAGGCTTTGATGATCTGACTCCAGTGCAATACGGCACCTTGGCGACGCTGCTTGCACATCCCGGCATAGATCAGGCCACGCTGGCCGGGCTGGTTGCCTATGACCGTGTGACCATCGGCGGCGTAGTTTCCAGGCTGGAAAGCCGGGGCTACCTGACCCGCAATATCAGCGAAACTGATCGTCGCGCCCGCACCCTGACCCTGACGGAACGCGGCGAATCTGTCGTGCAGACCATCCAGCCTGCGGTCCGGGCCGCCCAAGCCCGGATTCTGTCCCCGCTGGACCCGGACGCACAGGCCCTTTTCATGCAGCTTTTATATCGCATGACTGACACGGATTCTCCCGCTGCAAGCGGCTGATTCATCATCAGCGAAAATACATTAAACAAAGAAAATCAATTTCTCAAATGCCCGACCAGCGGTCATCCATAAGGGACGACCAAACAAGGGGGCAGTCATGCAAATTATCGGGCCGGATTTTCTTGTCTTTGGGGTGGATGATGTGGCGGACTGCACCGCTTTTCTGACCGATTGGGGGCTGACCCCGGTCGATGTCACCGAAAAGGGCGGCCGGTTCGAGGCGCTGGACGGCACGGGCATCATCATCCGTCACCGCGACGACCCGTCGCTGCCTGCACCGCTGCCCACGCAATCCATGCTGCGCCAGCAGATCTTCGGGGTGAAATCCGCCGCCGATCTGGATGCGATCGAGACCGAGATCAGCAAGGACCGCCGCGTGACCCGGCTGGCCGATGGCGCGGTCGAGTTCAAGGACGACCACGGGTTCGAGCTGCGCTTTCAGGTCACGCAGCGGCGCAAGCTGGACATGCCCGCCGAAAAGATCAACGCGCCGGGCGCCCCCGCGCAGCGCGCCCCCAACGAGTTGGGCGTATGGGAGGGGATGCCCGCCCTGCCGCGCAGCCTGTCGCATGTGGTGCTGTTCGTGCCCGATATCGACGTGGCGGTGAATTTCTACTGCCGCCGCCTTGGCCATGTGATTACCGACGTGCTGACCGGCGCGGGGCCGTTCCTGCGCCCGCAGGGCACCGACGATCACCACACCCATTTCTTCATCCGCACCCCCGAATACATGAAGGGATGCGAGCATCTGGCCTTCCATATGGGCGGCCCGACCGAGTTGATGCTGGCCGGCACCCGCTTTGTGAAAAAGGGCTATCAGAGCTTCTGGGGACCGGGGCGGCACAAGTTCGGCTCCAACTGGTTCTGGTATTTCAACAGCCCGCTTGGCTGCCATTTCGAATATGACGCCGACATGGACAAGCATGACGACGAATGGACCGCGCGCGAGGCCGAGGCGAATGCCGAAAACTCGCAGATCTTCCTGTTCCAGCACCGGGACAAATGGTTCCCGATGGGCGGCCCGGAAGGCAAATAAGCAGCCCGCCCGGTCGGAGGGGGTCGGGCCAGCAACATCAAGGGAGGGATAACATGGCCGCCAATTCCGGCATCACCCGCGTTCTGATTATCGGCGGAGGCTTTTCCGGCATGACCGCCGCGCTGGAGCTTGAGCGCGCCGGCCTCACCGTCGATCTGGTCGAGATCGACCCCGACTGGCGCAGCTATGGCGCAGGGATCAGCCTGCATGGCGCAACCATGCGGGTGTTCCAGCGCATCGGGATTCTGGACGAATATCTGCAAAAGGGTTCCGCAACCGAAGGCGTGCAAATCCGCCACCTGGCGACGGACGCTGTTCTGATGACCGTGCCGACCCCTTCGGTCGGTCCGGGTATTCCCGGCGGCGGCGCGATCATGCGCCCGGTGCTGGCGGGTATCCTGCGCGATGCGGTCCGCGCCAGCGGCGTGAACGTGCGGCTGGGCGAGAGCTTTGCCGGGCTGGACGACGGGCCCGACGGCGTAACCGTCAGCTTCACCGATGGCAGCCGCGAAACCTATGATCTGGTGATCGGGGCGGACGGACTGAACTCGGCCACGCGGCGGGCGGTGTTTCCCGATGCGCCAGCGCCGCGCTTCATCGGTCAGGCGGTGTGGCGGGCGGTATTCCCGGCGCCCCCGGAAATCACCTGCCCGACCATGTGGATCGCGGGCGGGCTGAAGGCCGGGATCAACCCAGTGGGCGACGGGCTGGCCTATCTGTTCCTGACCGAGATCTGCGACCGCACCCATGTCGAGCCAGCGCATTTCATCGACCGGCTGTCGGGCCTCTTGGCGCAATTCCCCTCGCCGGTGCTGACGCGGGTGCGGGACGGGCTGGGACCGGACAGCCAGATCATCTATCGCCCGCTGGATCAGTTCCTGATGCCGCGCCCGTGGTATCGCGGCCGCGTCGTTCTGATCGGGGATGCGGTTCATGCCACTACCCCGCATCTGGCCGCAGGCGCCTGCATCGGGGTCGAGGATGCGGTGGTTCTGGCGGAATGTATCGCCGCGTCCACGCATCTGCCCGAGGCGCTGGACCGTTTCGAGACCCGGCGCTGGGAACGCTGCCGGATGGTGGTCGAGAACTCGGGCAGGCTGGCAGAGATCGAACTGTCGGGCGGCGACAAGGCCGAGCACGCGCGGATCATGGGAGAGTCGATGCGCGCCTTGGCCGAGGCCATCTAGGCCAGAAAACAGGGAGGAAAAACAATGACGAACGGGAAACTTGGCGTCAGCGCGATGCTGGCGCTGGTGGTGGCGCATTGCGCCGGGATGATCGACCTTGTGGCGCTGCCGGTCTGGGTCGGCGCGCTGATCGGGCGGTTCGGCTTTACCCCCCAGCAGGCGGGCGGGCTGGTGACGCTGTTCCTGCTGGGCGCAGTGGTGGCCAGTGCGGTGGTCTCGCCGCGCTTCAACCGGATCCGGCCGCGGCTGGTGGCGGCGGGCGGCTTTGCCGTCGGGGCGGCGGCATTCGGGCTGGCCTCGACGCGCACGGATTTCGCGGGGCTCGGGGCGATGCACGCGCTGGCGGGCGTTTCGGTGGGTGCTGCGCTGTCGGCGGTGCATGGCACCATGGGCCGCACCGCCAATCCGCACCGGACCTTCGGCATCGCCACGATCGCGCTTGGTGCCTTTGGCATCATCGCACTTGGCGCGCTGCCGCAGCTCATGATCGCGCAGGGGGGTGCGGCGCTGTTCGTCGCGCTGGCCGTGGTCATGACCGTGGCCGCGCTGGCCTGCGCGGTGCTGTTCCCGCCGGTATCCGTGCTGGTGCCGGAACCCGACCGTGACCTGTCGGGCCTTGGTGCCGGGGTCTGGCTGGTGATCCTGGGGATCAGCGCCATGACCTTCAACCAGTCGATGGTGTTTTCCTTTGTCGAGGTCATCGGCGATGCGCGCGGTTTCGCAAAGGGGAATGTGCTGGCCGTTCTGATCGCGCTCGGCATCATCAATTTCGTGCTGGTCGGCCCCGCCGCCATGCTGTTGGAAAAACGCCTGCGCCCGGAAAACGTGGTCCGCATCGGCCCGGCGGTGCAGGCGGCCTTCGCGCTGGTGGTGACGGGGGCGAGCGTGTTCACCGTATGGGCACCGGTTGCGGCGCTGTTCGTGGGGGTGCAGATCTTCACCCATACCTTTGCCTTTGGCCTGTTGGCGCGAATGGACCCCTCGGGCCGGGCGGTGGCGGCGACGCCCGCCATGCTGATGTCGGGCGCGGCGCTTGGCCCCATCGTCGGCGGGGTGCTGTCACAGCAACTTGGCCATGCCACGCTGGGCTATGCCGCTGTGGTTGTCGCGCTTGGCTCGATCACGCTGTTTTCCATGGGCTGCGCGCGGTCTCGCGGCGCGCAGGGCGTAGCCGCCTGAACAACCGTTCCGGCGGAAACCGGACCGGGCGGGTGCCTCTTGGCCCGCCCGGTTCTGCCTGTCACAGGTCAGCCGACATGCAGTTCCGACAGCGCCAGCGTTTCGCGCTCGGCCGCGTCGAGCTGGTCCTTCGTCACCATCTTGCGCAGGAAGGGCGTATGGTCGAACACCAGATCGCGCAGCACCGCCAGCGGCGCGGGCATGTTGTGAAAGATGCGACCCAGCTTGCGGGCGAATTCGACATTGCCATTGACGTAATCGACGCGCTGCGCCTCATACCGGGCAAAGGCTCGGGTCATGGCCACAGCGTCGCGCAGGTCCGTCCCGGCCAGAAACTTCGCCAGAAAATAGCCGTCCTCGATCGCCATGCCCATGCCATAGGCGGCATAGGGCGAGACCGGATGCACCGCATCCCCCACGCAGACCGCACGACCCAGCGACCAGGTTTTCAGCGAGGGGCGGTTGTAGATCTCCCAACGGAACACCTGCGTGTCAAAATCCGTCGCATCGAACAGACGCGGAATCGGGTCGAACCAATCCCTGACGATAGCACCGACATGGGCGCGGGGATCGTCCGGCACCGGGTCGTTTTCCCGCGCGGGTTCGACCACCCACCATTCAAACCCCGGCTTACCTTCGTGCAGCATCGGGAAAAAGCTGACCTGATTGCGCCGGTCATGCGACAGAAAGCCGTAATTCGGCGGCACGCCCTCGATATGGTCGCACCACGCCAGCCACAGCCGGATGCCGACATGGAACAACCCCGGATCACCGAACATCTGCCGCGAGACGCCCGAGCGTATGCCATCCGCACCCACGATCATATCCGCCTGCACCGACTGCCCGTTCTGAAAATGGACGGTGACACCGCTATCGGTCTCCTCATACCGGGCAAAGTCGTGCCCCGGCAGGATCACGCCTTCGGGCAGCAGCTCCAGCATCTGCCGAAAGGCCGAGGATCGCAGCACGCCGTAATGCCAGCCGTTGATCCCCATTTTTTCCTCGACCAGCCGGTTAAAGGGCAGGATCACCCGGTCCTTTCCCCGGCGGTTCTTGAAATGCGTCACCGTCGGCAGGCCAAAATTGCTGACGTCGATGCCATAGGAGCGCAGGATCGCCAGCACCGGCACACTCAGCAGCACCGCCCCGCCGATGGCTTTGGGTTCGGCCTGCCGCTCATAGATGCGAACGTCGAAGCCCTGCCGGATCAGCGCCAGCGCCGTCGAGACGCCCCCCGGACCGCAGCCGATAACGGCCACTCTTTTGCCTTCACGCCATGTTGGTGCCATGCTTCTCTCCCTCCTCTGCGTTTCAAGAAGGCTAGTGCGGGATTGTTCATCATATAAACAGATTGCTATGATCCCTTCTATTGATCCCATGAATTGAGGCTCCGATGCGTTTCAAGAACCTTGACCTGAACCTGCTGGCGGCGCTGGACTTGCTGTTAACGGAACGCAATGTCAGCCGCGCAGCCGAGCGTATCGGCATCACCCAATCCGCGATGAGCAACGCGCTGGCCCGGCTGCGGCAGTATTTCGGTGATGATCTGTTGGTGCAGGTGGGCCGCCGGCTGGAACCGACCCCGCGGGCCGAGATGCTGGCCGGGCCGGTGCGTGATATTCTGGTGCGCATCGAATCCTCGATCACCGCCGCGCCGGATTTCGACCCGCGCATATCGGACCGGGTGTTTCATATCCTGGTGTCGGATTATACGCTGACCACGCTGGTTCCCGATTTTCTGCGCCGGGTCGAGGCGCAAAACCTGTCCGTCGGGTTCGAGTTCCTGCCGCAGACCGATCAGGCGTCCCGCGCGCTGGAACGGGGCGAGGCCGACTTGTTGATTATTCCCGAAGATTACTCATCCGAGGACCACCCGATCGAGATTCTCTATGAGGAAACCTTCGTCGCCGTAGCTGCACAGGATCACCCGCGTATCGGGGCGCATCTGGACTGCGCCGGTTTTCAGGCCGAACGCCATGCAGTGATGAAACCCGCCATCAACCTGCCGTCCTTTGAAAGCATCGCCATTCAGGAATTGGGTCTGACCCGGCATGTGGATGTGACCAGCTTCAGCTTTGCCGCGCTGCCTTTATTGGTCATCGGAACCGAGCGGCTGGCCATTCTGCATCGCCGCATGGCGGAACGGGTGGTGCGCTATCTGCCGCTGAAGATGCTGGAGCTGCCCTTTGACTTGAAGCCGATGCGGCAATGCGCACAATGGCACAGCTATCGTTCCGCCGACCCGGCGATCGGCTGGCTGCGGGATCAGATCATCGCTGCGGCGCAACAATATGGCGAATAGCTGCAATCACCCGTTTCAATTTTGTGAATACACCTGCGGTTATTAGGCTTTCCTGAAACGGGGGGTCTCTGCCCCGTTTCGAGGGGAGGAAACCATGAAAAAACAACTGTATGCGGGCTGCGCTGTTGCGGCCCTAGGCATTGCTTTGCCGATGGCGGCGGATGCGGCAGAAAATGGCATGATTCAATACGCGCCCGGCTCGGCCCAGTTCTATGCCGGGGCGATTCCGCCGGTGCCGGGGCTTTACATCCTGTCACAGACCAGCATCGCCAATTCCGACGAAATGACCGGTAGCGACGGAAACGCGTTGCCGTTCCGGTTCAGCGCCGATGTCAAGGTCGAGACCATCCGCCTGCTTGGCGTGACCGATCATCATATCGGCGGCGGGCGGCTGTTCTGGCAGGCGGTTTTCCCGATCATGCTGGATCTGGATTTGCAGGCCGGACCCTATTCCGGCAGCAACAAGGGGCTGGCCGATACGACAGTTTCCGCCGGGCTGGCGTGGCATCAGGGGCCGCACACCTATGTGACCGGGCTTGATATCGGCCTGCCGACCGGCAGCTACCGCGCGGGCCGTATCGCCAATCCGGGGCTGAATTACTGGTCGGTGCAGCCAACGGTCGGTTATCATTATCTGGATTTCCGTAACCCGAAATGGGAAGTCGGCGTCATGGGCCGCTATATTCACAACGGCAAGAATGACGATACCGATTACACCACCGGCGACCAGATCGTGTTCGATTTCGCCGTGGGGCGGCATTTCGGGCCATGGCGGATTGGCGCGGCCGGCTATTACCAGCAGCAGGTCAGCGACGATAAGGGCGCGGGCGCGGCGGCGGACGGGCATCGCTCTATGGGGATCGGGCTGGGACCGTCGATCACCTATACTTTCCCCGGTCACAAGCAGCTTGGGATTTCTTACATGAAGGACATCAAGGCTGAAAACCGCAACAAGGGGGAAACGGTGCAGATCAGTTTCTCGACCAAGTTCTGAAAAGGCGGGGGCCGCGCCTTGCGGCCCCGATCCGATGGGTTTCAATCCGATGGACGACGATCTGATCCCCCTGTGCCTGCTCTCCGACCTGCCCGAAGGGCAGGCGCGCGGCTTTCTGCCCGCCTCGGACGTGCGGCGACAGGTGATCGTGATGCGGCGTGACGCGGGGGTGGTCGCCTATTGGGATTCCTGCCCCCATTACGCGGGCGGCACCCCGATGGCATGGCGCAAGGACGCCTATCTGAACGGCGATGGCACGCATTTCGCCTGCCACGCCCATGGTGCGCTGTTCGATCTGGACAGCGGCGAATGTGTGCTTGGCCCCTGTCTGGGGCGGCGGCTGACGCGGGTGCCAGTTACGGTGCAGGGCGATCAGGTGCTGATCCCGGCACGGCTGGCACGGGCATAGCGCATTCCCCGCCCGTGGCCGGCGAAAGAGGCCAGCACATGCCGCAACCGAACAGGCCGGCATTATCCCAACATCAGGGGGCGTGCTGCCACGCCCCCTTTTCCTTACCCCAGCACCGCGACCGGACGGCACCACCCGGCCGAGCCTTTCTCGACCTTGATCGGAAAACAGATCACCTGAAAGCCGGTGCCGGGCAGCTTGTCCAGATTCGCCAGCTTTTCCATGTGGCAATAGATCGAATCCGCCCCGGCCTTGTGGCCTTCCCAGAACAGGCCCCAGTCGCCGGTTTCCCTGGCGGCCTTGACCTGACCGGCCAGCGGCGCATCCCAGCTCCACGCATCCGTCCCGCAGACGCGCATCCCGCGCGAGGTCAGCCACAACGTCGCCTCGCGCCCGATGCCGCAGCCGGCGCTCACATAGTCGTCATGGCCATAACGTTCGCCCGCGCGGGTGTTCACCAGCACGATGTCGCCCGGTTGCAACTCGTGGCCGATGCGGTCCAGTTCGGCCTGAACCTCGGCTGCGCTGACCACATGGCCGTCCGGCAGGTGGCGAAAATCCAGCCTGACCCCCGGTCCCATGCACCATTCCAGCGGGATCTGGTCGATGGTCAGCGCTGGCTCGCCGCCGTTCATGGTCGGGTGATAGTGCCAGGGCGCATCCATATGGGTGCCGTTATGCGTCGTGACGGACAGCCGTTCGACCGCAGCACCCTTGCCGTCGCGCTGCTTTTCGACCGGAATGCCGAACATCTGCGCAAATTCGGCGGCGCCTTCGTCATGGCCCTTGCGGGTGATCTGCGGGCCAAGGCCCGGCGGGTCGGATGCATAGCGGTCGGTCAGTGTCACCGACAGGTCGATAAGTTCAGCCATTCTTTCCCCCCTTGATAACCTGCTGGTCAATCGCCCCGAACAAGGCCGAGCCGTCGCGCAGACGGCATTCCATCCGCACGCGATCCCCGAATTTCATGTAACCCGTCTGCGCTGCGCCGGTGTCGAGGATCTCGATCCCGCGCCGTTCCGCGATGCAGCTTGACCCGACGGTGCGATATTCGGGGTTGGAAACCGTCCCCGAACCGATCACCGTCCCCGGCACCAAATCGCGGCTATAGGCGGAATGGGCCACCAGTTCGTCAAAGCCGTAGCCCATCGGATAGCCCTCGGCCGCGCCAAAGCGGTTGCCTTTCCAGTCCACGACCAGCGGCAGATCCACACGATGATCGCGCCACGCATCGCCCAGCTCGTCCGGCGTCACGGCGACCGGGGCCATGGAACAGGCAGGCTTGGCGCGCACCCAGCCAAAGCCGGTCTTCATCTCGACCGGCGCAATCACCCGCAGCGACCAGTCGTTGATCTGGACGATCAGCCGGATGTGGCGCGCGGCCTGCGCGGCATCCACCCCCATCGGGACCGCATCGCAGATGACGCCAAATTCGCCCTCGAAATCAATGCCGTCGGCTTCGGACGGCAGGGCCACATCGGCACAAGGCGGGATGAAACGATCTGACATGCCCTGATACATCAGCGGCGCGTTGCGCGGGATCGGGTCCATCTTGAACACCTGATCCATCAGCGCGCCGTGGCTGTCATAGGCGGAACCGTCCAGCCACTGCCACGCCCGCGGCAGCGGAGCCAGCGCGCGGGCCGGATCGAACGGCACACCGCCGCCCGCATTCAGCGCGTCGTAATCCGCCACCAGACCGGGGGCCAGCGCGTCCCAGTCCTCAAGCAGGGCCTGCATCGTGGCCACCTTGGCGGGCGTGCAGCGGCTCAGGTCACGGCTGACCAGATACAGCCGCCCGTCGCGGCTGCCGTCGGGCAATGTTGCCAGTTTCATGCGATCCGCCCTCCCAGCGTTTCGGCAAACCAGTCCGCGATATAGTTGCGGCCAAAGGTCATGTTGTCGGCCCCCACATGTTCGACACCGCCTTCGCGTTCGGTAAAGATCTTCAGCTCGCGCCGGGGCGAGTTCACAAGCTGGTCATAGGACTGATGCGCATAATCCAGCCCAATCTGGCGGTCATTCGCGCCGTGGGTGACCAGAAACGGCACGCGGATCTTTTCCATCTGGCCGTTCAGGTTCATCCCCGCAGCCTTGGCCATGAAGTCGTCCATGTCACGCGCGCCAAAGACCCACATCACATGGTTCCAGTAATGCGGAACGGGGTTCTCGCCCTCGCGCTTCAGGCGTTTCTGCTGCACCTCGGCCCAGTTGTGGTTGGCACCCCAGACAGCGCCCGAGGCAAAGCGCGGCTCGTTCGCGCAGACGCGCGGCGCGTAATAACCGCCCAGCGAAATCCCGGTGACGCCGATGCGCTTAGCATCCACATCGTCGCGCGCGGCAAGATATTCGTAAACCGGCGTCCCCCATTTCTCGCTGTCGAAATGGGCATGCAGGTCTTGCAGGCGCAGGCTTTCGCCGGTGCCGGGCTGGTCCACGCATAGCGTGGCAATCCCGCGTTTGGCCAGTTCATGCGACAGGAAGGACCAGTAGAGAAGCTCTTTGCAGCTATCGAGACCGTTCAGGTAAACCACCGCAGGGCCGGGCTCATCGACGCCCTGCGCAGGCGTGTAAAGCGCCGGGATCACCTTGTCGCCATAGGGGATTTCCACCCGCGCCACGGAATCACCCGCAAACAGCGTCCCCCGCGAAAATGCATCCAGCCCCTTGGCATAGGTCGCGGCCCGGCCTTCGGCGCCGTGACCCTGCATCCGCTCGGCCAGAATATAGTAAAGCGCGGCACGCTTCAGCTTGTCCCCGGCCGAGAACAGCCGGCCCGCCGCCTCGTCCTCATCCGCGAGGCCCGACAGCCGGTCGGCCACGCGCACCCATGCCGCCATGAATTCCTGCGTGCCGGTGTCCTCGCCCGCCTTGGCCTTTTCCAGAAGCGGCTGGCACATATCCATGATCTCGCCCATCTCGCCCCCCGAGGCGAGCGCGATGGAAACCGTCAGGTTCCACACATAATTCGGGAAATAGTTGAACATCGACATCGCGTCCCCCTTGGCTTGCAGCGCGACGCCAGCCCCCTTGTGAAAGAGGCAGCGCCTGTCCGATGCAGGCTAGGCCGCAGGATGTATGGGTGGAAATGGAATATAGGGATTTAAGGTATTCACAGCATGAATATACTTAACCGTCAACAACCCGACCCGTCAGCCTCCCAACGATGCTTTTCGCCGATACGAGTGGCCGTCAATACCCCACGAGAACTTTAGCGGATATGGGGTCACGTTATCCGTAGTATCCCCAACTCCTTCGACGGCAGCTTATCCCTGCGGGGGCGGGAACAGCCGGGTTGGCTATCAGTATCATCTGGGTCACCAGAAGCATCCTGCCCGCAGGCAGGCCGCCAGCATGAAGCGGACATGTAACAGATCAGCATCGACCCCCACGGTACGAAGGCCTCGACAGGAGCAATCGCACCATCAACCGCATTGCCACCACCCACTGGCAGGCTGCCCCTGCGCCAGCCGCGGCCATTCGGCGCAGACCGGCTTATCGGCCGGAGGTATGTTGGCAGCTCTCGACGCGATGTTCGCCCGACAGCTCCGCCCGGCCATGCATCAGGGTCAGGCTGGGCGGAGCCTCGAATATCTGGTGAGCCATCCGGTGAACGCGGGCAAACATCGCATCCACCGCCGTAACAGTCGGCAGCGCACGGGACAGCCCCGGCCTTCGCCCGCCACCGCGAGGTTCGACCCGACCCGCCGCCGCGACAAAGCCCAACGGCCATCATTGCGGCACCTGCACCGCGCTTTTATCCAACCTCACCAGAATTGCCTCAGGCCAAAGCACCATAAAGCCGCGGATCAGAACCACCAAAACTGCGGTTGCCGCTGGCCCGGCGCGGATACCGCCCAATGCCGCCCCCGTCGCGGCATATGGCGCATAGCGCCGCAGCAACACCGTGGATACCGGCCCGCCCGGCACCCTTGCACGACCTCAAAACAGCGCCGGGGCAAGCAAGGCGTCGTGATGGCACAGCAGGGCGCCGGTCACTTCCCAATACCGCCCTTGCGACCGAGTGCGGCCAAGGGGAAACTGTCGCTGATCTTGTCCAAATCATGCTGCTCCACCAGAAAAATCCACGCTGCCCGGATGTGCGGCGGGTGTTGCTGCGAAATCAAGCGTTCAGCAACGGCCGCAATATCCAGCTTGTGACAGGCGGCCCAACCGCAGGGGAAACCAGAATCAAGCCCCGGCTGACCAGCAAAGCCCGATGTCAGCGCAAACCGCGACCAGAATGCCACGCTGCGGCTTATTGCCCCTGTTGCTGATGCGCTTGGCCGCTGGACTGACGGGATTTTGATCGGTAGAAGCGCAGATGCGAAGGGCTGCATTTTTGCGGTCTGATCTGCCGTAATGGCCTGCCAAGGCCCGAATTGGAGTATAACCCGTGTCCCACGCAGAAGAACACGCAGGCACCCGGAGGGACTTCCTCTATTATGCCACGGCGGGGGCTGGTGCGGTGGCCGCTGGCGCCGCCGGCTGGACCCTTGTCAACCAGATGAACCCCTCGGCCGATGTGCAGGCTTTGGCCTCGATTCAGGTCGATGTCAGCGCCGTTGAGCCTGGCACTCAGATCACCGTAAAATGGCTCGGCAAGCCCGTGTTTATCCGCCGCCGGACCGAAGCCGAGATCGAGGAAGGCCGCGCCGTCCCACTGGATCAGCTGGTCGATAAAGGTGCCGAAAACGCCAACAAGCCCGACGCCGATGCGCTGGATGAAAACCGTACGCTGGACGAAGCGGGCGAATGGCTGGTGATGATGGGCGTCTGCACCCACCTCGGCTGTGTGCCGCTGGGCAATGGTGCCGGTGATTTCGGCGGCTGGTTCTGCCCCTGCCACGGCAGCCACTATGACACCGCGGGCCGGATCCGTCGTGGCCCTGCGCCGACCAACCTGCCTGTCCCTGTCGCCGCGTTTATCGACGACACCACCATCCAGCTTGGTTAAGGAGCGCCAGATGTCCGGTATCCCACACGACCATTATGAGCCGCAAACCGGCTTTGAACGCTGGCTGCACCGCCGCCTGCCGATCGTCGGCCTCGTCTATGACACGCTGATGATTCCCACCCCGAAGAACCTGAACTGGTGGTGGATCTGGGGCATTGTGCTGGCCTTCTGCCTTGTGCTGCAAATCGCCACCGGCATTGTGCTGGCTATGCACTATACCCCGCATGTCGATCTGGCCTTTGCCAGCGTCGAACATATCATGCGCAACGTGAACGGCGGCTATATGCTGCGTTACATCCACGCCAATGGCGCGTCGCTGTTCTTCCTTGCGGTTTACATCCATATGTTCCGCGGCCTGTATTACGGCAGCTATAAAGCCCCGCGCGAAGTGACCTGGATCATCGGGATCGTCATTTTCCTGTGCATGATGGGGACCGCTTTCATGGGCTATGTGCTGCCCTGGGGCCAGATGTCCTTCTGGGGTGCGACCGTGATTACCGGCCTGTTCGGTGCCATCCCGTTCGTCGGTGAATCGATCCAGACCTGGTTGCTTGGCGGGCCTGCCGTGGATAACGCCACGCTGAACCGCTTCTTCTCGCTGCACTATCTGCTGCCCTTCGTGATTGCCGCGCTGGTCGTGGTCCATATCTGGGCCTTCCACCACACTGGCAACAACAACCCGACGGGTATCGAAGTGCGCCGCACCTCGAAAGAAGAGGCCGAGAAAGACACCCTGCCGTTCTGGCCCTATTTCGTGATGAAAGACCTGTTCGCGCTGTCGCTGATTCTGGTGTTTTTCTTTGCGGTTGTCGGCTTTATGCCGAACTTCCTTGGCCACCCGGACAACTATGTCGAGGCCAACCCGCTGGTGACGCCTGCGCATATCGTGCCGGAATGGTATTTCCTGCCGTTCTACGCGATCCTGCGCGCCTTTGACGGCGATGTGTGGCTGGTGCAACTGGTCCAGTTCGTGACCTTCGGCATCGTGGACGCCAAGTTCTTTGGCGTGATTGCGATGTTCGCGGCGATCATCGTCATGGCGCTGGTGCCGTGGCTGGACACCTCGCGCGTCCGTTCGGGCCAGTATCGTCCGCAATTCAAATGGTGGTTCTGGCTGCTCTGCGTCGATTTCGTCGTGCTGATGTGGGCAGGTGCCATGCCGGCCGAGGGGATCTATCCCTATATCGCGCTGGTCGGTGCGGCCTATTGGTTCGCCTATTTCCTTGTGATCCTGCCGCTGCTTGGTCTGGTCGAGAAGCCCTCGCCCATGCCCGCGACGATCGAGGAAGACTTTAACGCCCATTACGGCCCCAACGCCCATCCGGCCGAATAAGGAGAGGCTTCGATGACCCTGAGAACGAAAACGCTCACGGCCGTAGCCGCGCTGACGCTGGCTGCCGGTGGGGCATGGGCACAAGACACGCAGACCACGACGGCCCCGGTGGTGGAAACCCCGGCTGTTACCGTGGAACCCACGGTGACGGTGGCCCCGGCTGAAACGCCTGCGGTCACGGCCCCGGTCGAGGAAGCCGCGCCTGCGGCGGAACCGGCCCTGCCCGAGACCGGCGCATCCGATTCGGTTTCCGAGACCCAGGCCGAAATCAGCGGCCAGCCGGAACCCGAACCGGATGTCACCGCTGTTGAGGTCACACCCGCCGAGGATAACGCCCCCGCCGGGACCGAGGCCGAAACCGCCGAGGAAATGGTCGATGCCGCGGAACCGACGGTCGAGGAAACCCCGGTTTCCGACGCCGCTGCGGCTGATGCGGATGTTGTCGCGGCCGAGAATGACGAACCTGCGGCTGCGGAAGAACATACCACCGAAGAACCTGCCGCTGCTGCGTCGCATGATGCTCCGCATATCAACGACATTTCCTTCAGCTTTGAGGGTCCGTTCGGCAAATATGACCAGCACCAGCTTCAGCGCGGGTTGCAGGTCTTTACCGAGGTCTGCTCGGCCTGCCACGGTCTGAAACAGGTGCCGCTGCGCACACTGTCCGACCCGAACGGCCCCGGCCTGCCGGAAGATCAGGTTCGCGCCTATGCCGCCGAGCTGTCGATCTTTGACCCCGAGCTGGACGAGGACCGCCCGCGCGTCCCGACGGACCACTTCCCCACCGTTTCGGGCGAAGGGATGGGACCGGACCTGTCGCTGATGGCCAAGGCACGCGCTGGCTTCCACGGGCCTTATGGCACCGGGATCAACCAGTTCTTCCGTGGCATCGGTGGCCCGGAATACATCCACGCGATCCTGACCGAATATTCGGGCGAGACCAAGGATGAGGCCGGTTCGACCTTCTATGAAAACCACGCCTTCTCGGGTGGTTGGATTCAGATGGTTCAGCCGCTGATGGACGATCAGGTGACGTATGAAGACGGCACCCCGGCCACGATGGACCAGATGGCCCGCGATGTGTCGGCCTTCCTGATGTGGACGGCGGAACCCAAGCTGATGGACCGCAAACAGGTCGGGCTGATCTCTGTCCTGTTCCTCGTCCTGCTGACCGCGCTGCTGTATCTGACCAACAAGCGGATCTGGTGGAAAGTCAAACACCCGGAAGACAAGTGATCCGGTAACACGAACCCGAAACGCCCCGCCCAACCCGGCGGGGCGTTTTTCTATGCACCATCACGACGGCAAGGGCGCCGGCCCGTCGGCACATTTTCACAAGGTTTGAACCGCACCGCAGCCCCCGGCAGCCCCGACAGGTGTTCATCATCCGGCCTCTGAAATGCCGCGGGATCACGGGGCCGTCGTTATGATATAATCAGGTAGCTCCGCATCGGGATGGAACAGCCCGACCTCGAACCGGGCCATGCGGACCCTGATCGTCCCGACCATCATCACGAAACGATTGCCGGCAATCCCAATCCTCCCGCCCGGACAGGGGCAGGCAAAGCGGGCAGCCCTGAACGAAAAGACCCCGGCGCAAGGGATCATATCGCATCACTACAATCAGACAGAAAGGACACTGGGCAAGGACGTGTTGCCTGTCTTGCGGTCTGTCCTTTGGGCTGGTGATAGCGCCGGACCTTGATCGGATGCGCCAGTTTGCGCCCCGTTCCGATTCCGCCTACCGCTCAGCGGATATTGCCGGCCATCTGATAAATGCGCCGGTGCTCGCAGGCAGAGCCGGAACCGCGATTGCCCGCTTTCCGGCTCTGCGCACCCCGCCCAAGCCGCAAGCGGATATAGGCAGCAACAGACAAAGCTGGATTCCGCGTAGCTTTGTCATTATCGGCATCAATCCCAAAAGGCGTTGCTGTTGCTTCTGGCACTGCTGCCGCAGTTTACCAATGCCAGCGCCACCCTGCCCCGTCGCTGGTGCAGATCGTAAGCCGCGCGACCGCCTGTTCTCTGCTCGGTTCGGGGTCGAACCTGATCCTGCATGGCAACCCGCAGGCGGCGCGGCGGGTCAGCAAACAGCCGGGCTTGACGATCAGCATTGCTGACAACCGCCGGGCGACCTGATTTCTAACGGCCCGAACGGCAGCCTGCCGTTACCCCAAAGCATAGCCGGTGCCGCGCACGGTGCGCACCGGGTTGTCACCGCCATTGACCATCAACGCCTTGCGCAAGCGTCCAACATGCACGTCGATGGTGCGGGTATCCACATAGATGTCGCGCCCCCAGACCCGATCCAGAAGCTGTTCGCGCGTCCAGACCCGGCCCGGCTTTTCCATCAGCGTGGACAGCAGGCGGAACTCCGTCGGGCCAAGATGCAACACCTGACCGCCGCGGAATACCCGATGTTCGCTGGCGTCAAGGATAATGTCATCAAAGGACAACCGCTCGCCCATGGTCGCCGGACGGGTGCGGCGCAATTGCGTGCGCAGGCGGGCCATCAGCTCGACCACAGAATAGGGCTTCACGACGTAATCATCGGCCCCGGTTTCCAGCCCCCGCACCCGGTCGCCCTCATCGCCACGGGCCGACAGCATGATAATCGGAATGTGGCGGGTGTCGGGGTCGGCTTTCAGGCGGCGGCAAATCTCGATGCCGCTGACATTGGGCAGCATCCAGTCCAGCACGATCAGATCGGGGATTTCCTCGCGCACCAGCAGCAGGGCTTCGTCGCCGTTCTCGGCCATCACAACCCCGAAACCCTCGGCTTCGAGGTTGTATTTCAGAACCTCGCGCTGCACGCCTTCATCCTCGACAACCAGGACAAGAGGCTGCTGCGACCCGATCATTTTATATCACCATCAGCAACCGGCGGCACGCTGTCGGTTTTGGGCCGGGCCTCATCGGGCATTTCACCCGTGACAAGGTAAATCACCTGTTCCGCGATACCAGTGGCATGGTCGCCCATGCGCTCGATATTCTTGGCAATGAAATGCAGGTGCATACAGGCGGTGATGTTGCGCGGGTCTTCCATCATATAGGTCAGGAACTCGCGGAACAGCGCGTTATACATCTGGTCCACTTCCAGATCGCGCTGACGGACATCTTCGGCAAGGTCCACATCGCGTTGGATATAGCTGTCCAGCGCATCTTTCAGCAGTGCTTCGACCGCCGTTGCCATCCGCTTCAGCGCCATGCCCGAACCGTTGATGTTCGGCAGATGCGCAAGCACATGGCTGCGCTTGGCGATGTTCTTTGCGTAATCCCCGACCCGTTCAAGGCTGGCGGCAATTTTCATCACCGACAGCACCAACCGCAGGTCGGTCGCAGTGGGCGAGCGCAGCGCGATCAGCCGCGCGGCCTCTTCGTTGATCTGCATTTCCAGATTATCCACCGCCTTGTCACGGCGGCGGACATCCTCGGCCAGATCCTCGTCGCGGGTGTCCAGTGCGGTCGCGGCATCAATGATCGCGCCCTCCACCATGCCACCCATCTTGACGACCAGAGCCTGAACGCCCTCAAGGTCACGATCAAAGGCCGAGGCGATATGCCGGTCTCGGTTCATGGTCATCCTCCCTTAGCCGATACGGCCGCTGATGTAGCTTTCCGTCCGCGGATCTTGCGGATTGGTAAAGATCTGGTCGGTGTCGCCATATTCCACAAGGTTGCCCAAGTGGAAAAAGGCGGTTTTCTGGCTGACCCGCGCCGCCTGCTGCATCGAGTGGGTCACGATCACCACGCTGAAGGTCTCACGCAACTGGTCGATCAGCTCCTCGACCTGGCTGGTGGCGATGGGGTCCAGTGCCGAACAGGGTTCGTCCATCAGCAGAACTTCGGGCTGGGTCGCCACGGCGCGGGCGATGCACAAACGCTGCTGCTGACCGCCAGACAGGCCGGTGCCACTTTCGCCCAGCCGGTCCTTGACCTCGTTCCACAGCGCAGCACCCCGCAGAGCGCGCTCCACGATCTCATCGGTTTCCGCCTTGTTGCGGACCAGACCGTGAATACGCGGGCCGTAAGCCACATTGTCATAGATCGACTTTGGAAACGGGTTCGGCTTTTGGAACACCATGCCGACGCGGGCGCGAAGCTGCACCGGGTCAACGCGGCGGTCGTAAATATCCTCGCCGTCCAGTTTGATCTTACCTTCGACCCGGCACACGTCGATGGTGTCGTTCATCCGGTTCAGGCAGCGCAGGAAGGTCGATTTCCCGCAGCCCGACGGGCCGATAAAGGCCGTCACGGCTTTATCGAGGATGTTCACATCCACATCCTTGATCGCGTGCTTGTCGCCGTAAAAGACCTGCACCTTTTCGGCCGTGATCTTGATCTGGTCCTGAGCCACGGTTCTCTCCACAATACTCATGTCATTCATAGGATGCCTCCAGCGGCGGGGTATTACCAGCGACGCTCGAACCGGCGGCGCAAGATGATGGCCAGCACGTTCATGCTCAGCATAAAGACCAGCAGCACGATGATCGCGCCCCATGCCTTTTCATCGCGGAAAGCCGCATCCGAACGCTGGATCCAGTTATAGACCTGAACCGGCAGCGCGGGGGCAGCATCGGTAATCCCGCCCGGCGGCGGGCCGGGATAGTTCACGACAAATGCCACCATGCCGATCAGCAGCAAGGGCGCGGTTTCACCAAGCGCCTGCGCCAGACCGATGATGGTGCCGGTCAGGATGCCGGGCATGGCCAGCGGCAGAACGTGATGGAACACGGTCTGCATCCGGCTGGCCCCGATCCCCAGCGCCGCATCCCGGATCGAGGGCGGCACCGCCTTCAGCGCCGCACGGGTCGAGATGATGATGGTCGGCAGCGTCATCAGTGCCAGCACCAGACCACCCACCAGCGGGGTCGAACGCGGCATACCGAAAAAGTTGATGAAAGCGGCAAGGCCAAGGATACCGAACACGATGGACGGCACCGCAGCGAGGTTAGAAATATTCACCTCGATTGCGTCGGTCCATTTGTTCTTAGGCGCGAACTCCTCAAGGTAGATACTGGCAGCGACACCGACCGGCAGCGACAGCACCAGCACAATCAACATCATATAGGCCGACCCGATCAGCGCGATACCAAGCCCGGCAGATTCCGCCTGACTGTCATCCGCATCCGGCCCGGTCAGGAAGTTCCAGTTGAACTTTTTTCCCAACACACCATGATCTTTCAGGGCCATGGCAAGATCATATTGCGCCACCGAAGTCTTGGCATCGCGCGCGGCGGTGTCGCGGTCGATGCGGCCTTTCAGCATCCCGTCAATGCGGCTGTTGACCAGCATCGGAACCTCGATGGTCGAGCCGATCTCCTCGGGATTGGACAAAACGTGGTTCCGCAGGATCGAACGCGCCTGACGGCCATAGAAATCCGCGATGTCCCGCTCGGTCAGGCCCTCGATCTGGATGTTTTCCCGTTGCAGATATTGTTCCAGCGCGGTGGTCAGCATCGGCGCATAGGCCATGGTATAGACCTTGCGCAGATCATCCGGGTTACGGTTGCCCTGCGGGTCCGCGACGGATGCCTCGACCGTGACCGGAACGGTCAGATAGCTTTGGGTAAAGGCGGGCAGCCCGCGCACGATGATGGTTCCGATCAGGAACACCAGCACCAGCAGCGCGGCACCAATGGCGGCAATACCATAACCCCGGAAGCGGGCCTCGGCAGCATTGCGCTTTTTGGTGCGGGCATCCTTGACCAGCAGCGACTTGCGCGGCGCACCGCCGGGCATTGCTTGCGAAACCTCGGTCATTCGTATTGCTCCCGATATTTGCGCACGATGTAGAGCGCGAAGACGTTCAGGGCGAGCGTCATAATAAACAGTGTCAGGGCCAGCGCAAAGGCGACCAGCGTTTCGGGCGAATCGAAGCTGCCATCCCCGGTCAACTGCGACACGATGCGGCTGGTGATGGTGGTCATGGATTCAAACGGGTTCATGCTGATCTGCGCGGCCACACCGGCCCCCAGCACCACGATCATAGTTTCCCCAATGGCGCGCGAGGCCGCCAGCAGGATCGCACCCACGATCCCTGGCAGGGCGGCGGGCAGAACCACCTTGGTCACGGTTTCCGAATGGGTGGACCCCAGCCCAAGGCTGCCATCACGCAGCGATTGCGGCACCGCGTTGATAATGTCGTCCGACAGCGAGCTGACAAAGGGGATCAGCATGAAACCCATCACCAGCCCGGCGGTCATCACCGAGGAACCCGAGTTCGACAGGCCCAGCGGGCTGGCAATCGCATCGCGCAGCATCGGCCCGATGGTGGCCAGCGCGAAAAGACCGTAAACGATGGTCGGGATACCGGCCAGAACCTCGATCAGCGGCTTGGCAAAGCCACGCACACGGGGACCGGCATATTCCGACATATAGACCGCCGCAAACAGCCCGATCGGCACCGACACGATCAGCGCGATCAGCGAAATATAGATCGTCCCCCACAAGAGCGGCAGGATACCCATGCGCGAGAAGTCCCCGCCACCGGCCTGCGGCGCCCAGGTCTTGCCGAACAGGAAATCACCCAGCGGATACATGCTGGCAAAACGAGCGCTTTCAAACAGCAGCGACAGCACGATCCCGGCGGTCGTCGCAATGGCGACCACGGCGCACAGGACCAGCAGCACACGGATCATCTGCTCGACCACGTTGCGAGCGCGGTATTGCGGCGCGATGCGCGACAAACCAAAGACCGCCCCGGCCAGTGCCATCAGCAGCGCGAAAACCGTCACAATCGGACCGGCGCTGTCCGCGACCCATTCTGACGCGCCCGCAGGCAGCAACTGGACCAGCGCAGGTTTCAGGATGAACCAGACCAACAGCAACAGGAACGCAGGCTGAAGCGCCCAAAGCACGACGTTCCAGCCATGAAAGGCCGGAACCGAATGAAGCACACGGGTATCCCCTTGCACCGATGCAACCGCACGCTGGCGGCCCAGATAATAGCCAATCACACCAATGGCGATATAGGCGATGAGGGCGATAGAGGTCAGGCTCATCTGCGAACTCGGATTCTCTCGGGCGAAAATTGCGGCACCCGCGCACCGGATGCCGCTAGGGGCGCAGGCTGACCCGCGCCCCGTAAGGCAAGATCAGTTGCTCAGCGTGACCTGATCCGCGACAGCCTTTTGGGTGTCGGCCAGCTTCGGATCGGCAACCAGACCCTGACGCGACAGCTCGCCACCGGCACCGGCCATGGCATCGCTGACGAAGAACTCTGCGAACTCCAGCAGGCCCGGAATCTGGCCGATGTGCTGCTTCTTGACATAGAAGAACAGCGGGCGCGACACAGGGTAGGAACCGTCAGCGATGGTTTCGACCGAAGGCACAACGCCCGACATCGAGGCCACTTTCAGCTTGTCGGTATTGTCCTCATAGAAGGACAGGCCGAACACGCCGATCGCTTGCTTGGAGCTGTCCAGACGGGCCAGCGTCTCGGTATAGTCGCCGTCGATGTCAACGGCCACGCCATCGGTGCGGACCTGCTTGCACAGGGCTTCGCCTTTTTTCTTGTCATCGCCTTCGGCAGCGGTGAAGGCGTCCAGTGCGCCAGCTTCTTTGCAGCCGTCGATCAGGACGTTTTCCTCGAACACTTCACGGGTGCCGTGCTTGGTGCCGGGGATGAAGGCCAGGATCGGCTGGTTCGGCAGATCAGGGTTTACATCGCTCCAGACCTTGTTCGGGTTGTCGATGATTTCGCCGTCCTTGAGCACTTTGGCAGCCATGGCGTTGAACCACTCAACCGGGGTGAACACGAAATCCGGGCCATTGATGTCGCTGGCAAAGACGATCCCGTCATAGCCGATGCGCACTTCCATGATTTCGGTGACGCCATTGGCAGCGCAATCGGCGACTTCGCTTTCGCGGATCGGACGGCTGGCATTGGCGATGTCGATGGTGCCGGTCCCCACGCCCGAGCAGAACTGCTTGATGCCGGCGCCCGAACCACCCGATTCAACGACCGGGGCCGGGAAGTCGGTGTTTTCACCGAAGGCGCTGGCGACGATGTTCGAGAACGGCAGCACGGTGGACGAACCGGCAACCTGAATCTGGTCACGGGCAGCGGCGGCACCAGCCGAAACGGCGATAACGGCCAGAGCCGAAACGGTGAGCTTGACGGATTTCATGGGAGCAACTCCTGAATCATGAATAATTACGGGGCCGGGATGGCCTTGCCGTTCCCTAAGGTGGCAACGTGTCGCTTATGCGAATATTCCGTGACGGTTTTGTGACAATGGCTGTCTTGGCTGATTATCCCCCGGATTCCCTTGGAATCACGGCTCAGAGCAGAGGAAAACATCGCCTGAAATGCGAAAGGGCGCCCCAAAGGGACGCCCATTGTGACAGTTTGCGAATCGCCCGTCAGTCGTAGCTGCGACGATCCTCGATCACCTTGCCGTCGTTGGGCAGACTGCCCTTGGCCACCAGCTCGACCTTGCCGCGCAGCTTCAGCACATCCAGAACCGAGGCGTCATAGCCCGCCGCATCCGCCGCGTCGGTCTCGATCTGGACGGTCATCACGTCCATCTCGCCCTGACGGTCGGCAATGACACGGGCGCGGGTGATTTCGGGGTGGCGCGCAACCAGCGCCGCCACCTGTTCAGGACGCACGAACATGCCCTTGATTTTGGCGGTCTGATCGGCGCGACCCATCCAGCCCTTGATGCGCATATTGGTGCGCCCGCAAGGGCTGATCCCCGGCAGAACCGCAGACAGATCGCCGGTGGCAAAGCGGACCAACGGGTAATCGGGGTTCAGCGTGGTAACAACGACCTCGCCCACCTCGCCATCCGCAACCGGATCGCCGGTGCCGGGGCGGACGATTTCCACGATCACGCCTTCATCGACGATCATGCCGTCCATCGCCTCGGATTCATAAGCCAACAGGCCAAGATCAGCGGTGGCATAGCATTGCAGCGTGGCAATACCGCGTTCGGCATAAGCGGCCCGCAGCGACGGGAACAGCGCCCCGCCCGAGACCGTGGCACGGGTGATCGCCAGCGCCTCACCCATCTGATCGGCCTTATCCAGAATGATCTTCAGATAATCCGGCGTTCCGGCATAAACGGTGGTGCCGATGTCCACGGCGGCGCGGACCTGCAATTCGGTCTGGCCAGTCCCGGCAGGCAGCACGGCGGCATCCACCGCACGCGCACCGGATTCAAACATCATCCCGGCTGGTGTCAGGTGATAGCCGAAGCAGTTCTGGACAATATCCCCCTGCCCCACACCCGCCGCGTGCAGAAACCGGCCCAGCCGCCACCAGTCGCCGCTGACCCGCCCCGGTTCATAGATCGGGCCGGGCGATTGAAAGATATGATCGAACCCCGCTGCCTGACGGGTGGCAAAACCGCCAAAGGGCGGGGCTTTTTTTTGCGCCTCGGACAGCTCGGCCTTGCGGATCACCGGCAGGCTGGCCAGCGTGGCGCGGCTGGTGATCTGCGCCGGGTCCACATCGCGCAGCAGCCGGGCCAGTGCCGGGGCCGTCTTGGCCCGCCCGATCGCAGCAGGCAATGCCTGCGCCAGCGCGGCATCGCGCTCATCCGCGCTGCGGGTTTCCAGTTCGTCGTAAAATCCGCTCATTTCTTTAACCTTTCCATTCGCCGCCTATAGCCGATAGGCGTCAATGACGACCCGGCGCCCCGGCGCCGCCTCTTTCAGGATTCCGGCAATCGCGCCCACCATCTCGGGCGAGCGGGTCCAACCCTCTGCCTCGATCCCGCAACCGGCCACAAGAAAGCCATGATCGCCATCCGGCCCGTAAGGCGCGCACCAGTCATTCACCGCAACCGCCCGGTCGCAGTTCGGGCAAACCGTAGCATCGGGGGCGAAATTGGCCTGATAGGCGGCGTTCCCGATCAGGCTGTGCATCGCATCCGCCTGTTCCTCGTCCCGGTCCCGCGCGGCATCATCGCAGGGAAGCCAGCCGCAATGCGGACAGCGCCAGTCGCCGGGATCATGAAGCTGGCCCATGGACAGCACCGGCCCGACATGAAAGATCATGGGATAGTGAAGGCTTCCCCGGATCGAAGGCCGGTCGGGATAATAGGCATCAACACCCGGACCGGGGCGAAACGCCGGCCCGTCACGCTCGCCCGGACTGGCGGAGGGGACAGCCTCACCCTCGATCAACCCCTGCGCGCGCATGATCGCCTCGACCCGCGCCATCACCTCGGGCGCATCGGGCGGGGTCGGGCCGGCATAGGCGTAATAGCTGTAAAGCGTGCTCATTACGCCGCCTCACGCCAGCCAACGCTTGCGGCGGCGATAGCTGCGCACGTCGCGGAAAGACTTTCGGCCCTCGTCAGACATGCCCAGATAAAACTCTTTCACATCCGGGTTTTCGCGCAGCGCCTGTGCCTCGCCATCCATCACGACGCGACCGTTTTCCAGAATATAGCCGTAATGCGCATAGCGCAGCGCGACATTGGTGTTCTGCTCGGCCAGCAGGAAGGTCACGCCTTCGCCCTCGTTCACGGCCTTCACGATCTCGAAGATCTGCTCGACCAGCTGCGGGGCAAGGCCCATCGAAGGCTCATCCAGCAGGATCATCTCGGGGCGGCTCATCAGGGCGCGGCCCATGGCCACCATCTGCTGTTCCCCGCCCGAGGTATAGCCCGCCTGTGACCGGCGGCGCTCTTTCAGGCGCGGGAAATAGTTATAGACCATCTCAAGGTCGTTCCTGACCGCCGCCGCGCCATCCGTGCGGGTATAGGCACCGGTCATCAGGTTTTCCTCGACCGTCAGGTGCTCGAAACAATGGCGGCCCTCCATCACCTGAATGACGCCCTTTTTCACCAGGCTGGCCGGGTCCATATCCTGCACCGGCTGGCCGCGATAGCTGATCGCGCCTTTCGTCACCTCGCCGCGTTCGGATTGCAGCAGGTTGGAAATCGCCTTGAGCGTGGTGGTCTTGCCCGCGCCATTGCCGCCAAGCAGCGCGGTGATGCCGCCTTTTGGCACCGACAGGCTGACGCCCTTCAGCACCAGAATGACGTGGTTATAGATCACCTCGATATTGTTGACCTCAAGCAAGGTTTCGGGCGTCTGAGTGTCCAGCATGATCGGCTCCCCTGTGGGCTTGGTCCCCGGCAGGTGAACCCGCCGGGGCAATCATCGTCAGCAATCGCGCGGGGTGATACCCGCTTCTTTGGCGTAAGCCTCGCTGTCTTGTTTGATCAGCGGGTCCAGAACCTCCTCATCCGGGCCGGTGAACTCGGTAATCAGGTTCCACTTGCCCGCCGCGGCGTCCCATTGCTGCATCCGGGCCATGCCGGAGCCGCCGTGGTTGGCGCAGGTGATCGCCAGTTCCGGGCCGAAATCGGGCAGGCCCAGCTCGACCAGACGTTCGGGCGTGATGTCCAGCGCCTCAAAGCCCGCACGGACCTGTTCGGCGTTCACCTGCGACGTGCCGGCCAGTTCCTGCGCCTTGCGGATCGCCTCGGAAATCACCAGCGCCGCATACATGCCGCGCGAATACAGCACCGAACCGACATGCTGCCCGCCCTGAGACGCCTTGCCGGTGTCCAGAACATATTGCTTCATGTCGTCATACATCGGGTAATCGGTGCCGACCCCGTGGAAGGTCGTGGATTTATAGCCATTGGCCCCCGCGCCGACCGGACGCACGTCCAGTTCGGAACCCGACCACCAAATGCCGATCAGGTTTTCCATCGGGAAGCGGGTGTTCGCAGCTTCCTGAATGGCGGCCTGGTTCATCACGCCCCAGCCATAAAGAATGACGTTATCGGGCTTTTCGCGGCGGATTTGCAGCCATTGCGACTTTTGTTCCTGCCCCGGCGCATCGACAGGGATCAGCGACAGCGTGAAACCATGCTTTTTCGACAGTTCTTCAAGCGTGCGGATGGGTTCCTTGCCATAGGCGCTGTTGTGATACAGCAGGGCGATTTTCTTGCCCGACAGATCGCCACCGTTCAGGTCCAGCAGGTGCTTGACGATGATCGAGGCCCCATCCCAATAGTTCGCAGGCGCGTTGAACACCCATTCAAACACCGTGCCATCCTTGGCCGAGGTGCGGCCATAGCCGGGGGTATACAGCGGGATCTTATCGACCGAGACCTTCGGGATAAGCTGATAGGTGATGCCGGTGGACAGCGGGTTATAGACCAGCGCGCCCTGCCCCTTGGTCGCCTCGTAACATTCCACACCCTTTTCGGTGTTATAGGCGGTTTCACATTCCGGCACCCGCACACGCTCGCCGCCGATGCCGCCGTCACGCTCGTTCAGCAGGGTGAAGTAATCGTTGAAACCATCGGCATATTGCGTGCCATTCGCGCCATAAGGCCCGGTGCGATAGCTGAGGTTCGGCACCACCAGATCGGCCAGAGCAGGCGCGGCGGCCATGATCGCGCCGACGGTCAGGGTTACGAAAGTCTTTTTCATGCGTGTCTCCTCCCAAGACGTTGCAATGATGGATGGCGGCCCCGCTTAGTGCGGGAACGGCCACAGACGCAGTTTTTCCTTGGTCAAGGCCCACAGGCGTGCCAGCCCGTGCGGCTCGACGATCAGGAAAACAATGATAAGCGCACCGACGATCATCAGCTCGATATGCGCCGCAAGGTCGGTCGGCCAGCCCATCCCGCCGACCAGCAGGTTTTTCAGCAGAACCGGCAGCAGCACCAGAAAAGCCGCGCCCGCAAAGCTGCCAAAGATCGAACCCAGCCCGCCGATGATGACCATGAACAGGATCAGGAACGACTTGTTGATACCGAATGCCTCGCTGGCCTCGGCCGCGCCAAGATAGACGGCAAAGAACAGCGCCCCGGCCACCCCGATAAAGAACGACGACACGCCAAAGGCCGTCAGCTTCGCGGTCAGCGGGTTCACCCCGATAATCTCGGCGGCGATGTCCATGTCACGAATGGCCATCCATTTGCGCCCCACGGTGCCGCGCGTCAGGTTGCGCGCCACCCATGCCAGCACCACGGCAAAGACCAGACAGATCAGGTATTTCGCCGGTGCCGAGGTCGCCGGACCCGTCACCACCTGCCCCAGAACGCTGCGTTCCGGCGCGGTGATCTGGCCCGATGCGGAATAGTTGTAGAACCACGGCACCTTGTTGAACAGCCAGACCAGAAAGAACTGTGCCGCCAGCGTGGCTACCGCCAGATAGAACCCCTTGATCCGCAGCGAGGGCAGCCCGAACAGCATCCCCACGATCGAGGTGATCCCGCCCGCGATCAGGATGTGGAAGATGATACTCACATCCGGGAAAGCGGTCATCAGCTTATAGACCGCATAGGCCCCCACCGCCATAAACCCGCCCGTGCCGAGGCTGACCTGCCCGGCATATCCGGTCAGAATGTTCAGCCCCAGCGCGGCAATCGCATAGATCAGGAACGGCACCAGAACCGCATTGGCCCAGTAATTGTCGATAAAGAACGGCACCACACAAAAGGCCGCAAAAATCGTCACATAATAGGCCATCCGGTCCAGTCGGATCGGGAAGGTCTGCCCGTCCTCGCGGTAGGTGGTCTTGAAATCGCCCGCTTCACGATAAAGCATCAGTGTTCCTCCCTTTCCAGCCTCAGACCCGCTCGATGATCTTCTCGCCGAACAGCCCTTGCGGACGGAACACGAGGAAGAGCAGCGCCAGAACATAGGCGAACCAGTTTTCAGTCGCGCCGCCGACCATCGGGCCGATGAAGAACTCGAACAGTTTCTCACCCATACCGATAATCAGCCCGCCCACGATGGCACCGGGGATCGAGGTGAACCCGCCCAGCATCAGCACCGGCAGCGCCTTCAGCGCGATCAGCGACAGGCTGAACTGGACCCCGGATTTCGTCCCCCACATGATCCCGGCAACCAGCGCCACGAAACCGGCGATCGACCAGACCATGATCCAGATGAATTGCAGGCTGATCCCCACCGACAGCGCCGCCTGCGGGTCGTCGGCCACGGCGCGCATGGCCCGGCCCTGTTTGGTGTATTGCGAGAACGCCACCAGCGAGGCCACCAGCGCCGCCGCAATCACCGCCGCCCAGATGTCCAGATTATCGACAAAGAAGCCATAGCCGAACCAGCGGTCGGTCAGCCCCTCGATCGCGTCATTCACGCCCTGCGGGATGCCCACGTCCAGCGTCTTGATGTCGGCGCCCCACATCACATCGCCCAATCCCTCAAGGAAATAGGCAAGGCCGATGGTCGCCATGAACAGGATGATCGGTTCCTGCCCGACCAGATGTTGCAGCACCAGCTTTTCGATCAGCACCGCCAGACCGACCATGACCAGCGCCGTCAGCAAAATGGCCAGCAGCGCCGGGACATTCCAGCCGAAATGGTGCAGGTTGGTGCCAAGGGCCGCGTTAATCAGATGCGCGAAAGGCACCTGCCCATTCTGGATGCCGACCAAGGTCATGGCGGCAAACAGCGCCAGCACGCCCTGCGCATAGTTGAATACGCCCGACGCCTTGAAAATCAGCACGAAGCCCAGCGCGACCAGCGCATACATGACCCCGGCCATCAGGCCGTTCAGCATGACTTCGGATGCGTAGATAAGCTGATCCATCACTTGCCCCCCCGGATGTTCGCCTTAGTCATGGGCCACCCCCAGATAGGCATCGATCACGTCCTGATTGTTGCGCACCTCGTCCGGGGTGCCGTCACCGATCTTCTTGCCGTAATCCATCACCACCACGCGGTCGGACAGGTCCATGACCACGCCCATGTCATGTTCGATCAGGGCGATGGTGGTGCCGAACTCGTCGTTCACGTCGAGGATAAAGCGGGACATATCCTCTTTTTCCTCGACATTCATGCCGGCCATGGGTTCGTCCAGCATCAGCAGCTTGGGTTCGGCAGCCAGCGCGCGGGCCAGCTCGACCCGCTTTTTCAGGCCATAGGGCAGCCGCCCCACCGGCGTCTTGCGGATGTTCTGGATTTCCAGAAAGTCGATGATTTTCTCGACCTTTTCGCGGTGTTCGTCCTCCTCACGGCTGGCCGCGCCCCACCACATCGCCTGCGACAGCAGGCCCGAGCGCATCATCGTCAACCGCCCGGTCATAATGTTGTCCAGCACCGACATGCCGTCGAACAGCGCGATGTTCTGAAAGGTGCGGGCCAGGCCCAGACGGGCGATCTGATAGGGCTTCATCGGGCCGCGGCGATAGCCTTTGAACCAGACTTCACCCTCTTGCGGGACGTAAAAGCCCGACATGACGTTCATCATGGACGATTTGCCAGCACCGTTCGGCCCGATAATCGCGCGGATTTCGCCGTCGCGGATGTCAAAGCTGATGTCCTTGATCGCCACCACACCGCCAAAGCGCAGGGTGATGTTTTTCATCTCCATCAGCACACCGCCGATCTGGCGACCGTCTGCGGTGACATAGCCTTCTGCTGCGGGATCATAGGTCATTCTGCTGCCACCTTCTGCTGAGCCGAGGGGAACACCTTTGCGTCCTCGATACGGACATCGGCCTTGATCGCGCCCTTGCGGCCGTCCTCATAGGTGACTTCGGTTTCGGTATAGACGCTGCGCGCGCCGTTATAGAGACCGTCGATCAGATCCGCGAATTTCTCGGCAATCACCGGGCGGCGCACCTTGCGGGTGCGGGTCATTTCGCCATCGTCGGCGTCCAGTTCCTTATGCAGCACAAGGAAACGGTGGATCTGACAGCCCGACAGCATCGGGTCCTGCGCCACGCTGGCGTTGACCTCCTCGACATGCTGACGAATGGTCTCATAGACCTGCGGATGCCCGGCCAGTTCCTGATAGCTGGCATAGGCGATATTGTTGCGCTCTGCCCAGTTGCCCACCGCTTGCAGGTCGATGTTGACAAAGGCCGTGCAGTAATCACGACCATTGCCGAACACCACAGCCTCAAGGATGTTGGGATAAAACTTCAGCTTGTTTTCGACATATTTCGGCGCAAACAGGCTGCCATCAGCCATTTTGCCCACATCCTTGGCGCGGTCGATGATCCGCAGATGCCCGGTGTCGGGTTCAAAGAACCCCGCATCGCCGGTCGCCACCCAGCCTTCGGCGTCCTTGGTCGAGGCCGTCGATTCCGGGTTGTTGTAATATTCGACAAAGCTGCCGGGGCTGCGATAGAACAGCTCTCCGTTATCCGCGATGCGGATTTCCACGCCGGGCGAAGGCACCCCGACCGTATCCGAGCGCACCTGCCCATCAGGCTGTTGGGCAATGAACACCGAAGCCTCGGTCTGGCCGTAAAGTTGCTTCAGGTTGATGCCAAGGCTGCGGTAGAAATCGAAAATCTCCGGCCCGATGGCCTCGCCCGCCGTATAACCTACGCGGATGCGCGAATAACCCAGCGTGTTTTTCAGCGGGCCAAAGACCAGAAACCGGCCCAGCCCATAGCGCAGCTTGTCCAGCCCGCTGACCGGGCGGCCGTCCAGCATGGCGGTGCCGACACGCTTGGCCAGCGACATATAATGCTTGAACAGCCACCGCTTGATCCGGCCCGCGTCTTCCATGCGGATCATCACATTGGTGAGCTGGCCTTCGAACACGCGCGGCGGGGCAAAGAAATAGGTCGGCCCGATCTCGCGCAGGTCGGTCATCATCGTGTCGGGGCTTTCCGGGCAGTTCACGGTAAAGCCCGCCACCATCGCCTGCCCCATGGAAAAGATGAAATCCCCCACCCATGCCATCGGCAGATAGGCCAGAACCTCATCATTATGGTTCAGCTTGTCGAACGCCACGGAGGAAGCCGAGGTCGTCAGAATATTGCGGTTCGACAGCACCACGCCCTTGGGCTTGCCGGTCGTGCCGCTGGTGTAAAGCATCACACAGGTGTCATCCAGCCCAAGCGCCGCCGTGCGGGCGTCCAGCTCGGCGCCGAAACGCTGCTCCGCCGCGCGGCCTTCGGTGGCGATATGTTCCAAAGCGTTCATGCGGGTGTGGTCGTATTTCCGCATCCCGCGCTTGTCGGTATACAGGATCTGCTCGATAGCGGGGGCGCGGTCGCCCACCTCCAGCACCTTATCGACCTGTTCCTGATCGCCGCACAGCACGAAACGCGCGCCGCAATGATCCAGCACATAGGCCATCTCGTCGGCCACGGCGTCCTGATACAGCGGCACCGGCACCGCGCCACACATCTGCGCAGCCACCATGGTCATGTAATGTGCCGGGCGGTTGCGCCCGATCACCGCCAGATGGTCGCCCGGACGCAAGCCCAAAGCCAGCAGCCCCAGCGCAATGTCACGGGTTTCCCGCGCCGCTTGCGCCCAGGTCCAGCTTTGCCAGATTCCGAACTCTTTCTCACGATAGGCGGGACGGTTGCCGTAAATATCCGCATTGCGCGCCAGCGCAGCGGGGATCGACGGCAGCACGGCCCCTTGGGTCGGCTGAGTCTGCATGTTTCCTCCCTCTTGGCGCGGACCTTTCCGGGCCAATGCCACGGCAACCCCCTCAAGCCACCGCGACAAGAGCAGATTTGCGGCTGATTCTTGCGGCGGTTTTGCCAGAATCTAACGAATTGTTACAAAGGCGATGAATTGTGCCTAACCTGCGCTTTCCCCCCGCGCGTCAGGCTGTTAGCAATTCGGACAGGGGGGAATGGATGGACACAGCCGCACGCCATGCTGAACTGACACAATCGGGGCTGAACCTGATTGCGCAGGCGATTTCGATTTTCGACGCCGATCTGCGGCTGGCGGTGGCGAACCAGCCCTTTGCCGATCTGTTCGCCCTGCCCGACGACCTGACCCGCCCCGGTACCAGCTTTGAAGCCATCATCCGCCACATGGTCGAGCGCGGCGAATATGGCCCGCAACCCGACCCCGAAGCCGCCATTCGCCTGCGTGTCGATCAGGCCCGCCATTTCCAGCCGCATTATCTGGAACGCACACGCCCCGATGGCCGGGTAATCTCGGTCGAGGGCGCCCCTCTGGCGCAGGGTGGCTGGATTGCGGTTTACACCGACATCACCCAGATCAAGGCGCAGGAGGCGCTGCTGCGGGCGCGGGCGTCCGAGGCGTCCGAGCAACTTCTGGCCCATGCCGAACGGCTGTCCGCCGCCAACCGCCAGCTTGCCGCCACCAATGCCGCGCTGGCCGAGGCGCAGCGCATCGCCAGCGCATCCGAAGCCCGTGTGCGCGAGATTACCGGCATGGTCCCGGCCCATATCGCGCATATGGACCGCGACTATAATTATACGTTTTCCAACCGCCAGATTGGCGCGGTGTTCCCCTCAGCCGGGCCAGATGTGGTCGGTCTGCCCGGCGATCAGGTGTTGGGCAGCGACACATTCGCCCGTATCCGCCCGCATATGGATGCCGCGATGGACGGCCAGCCGCAGGTGTTCGAGATCACCGACGCGCCATCAGGCCGCCGTATCCGCATCGCGCTGACCCCGGACGGGACCGGCAGCGGGGTCTATATCCTGTCCACCGATGTCACCGCCGAGGTGCAGTCCCGCGAAACCATCGCGCAGACCGCCCGGCGCAGCCTTGCGGCGCAAATGACCAGCGGGCTGGCGCATGATTTTGGCAATCTGCTGACCATCATCCTTGGCCTGCAAGGGCGACTGGCGGCGGCTGATCTGCCGCCCGAGGCCGCCGCCGATGTCGCCGCCACGCTGGCCGCCGCCCAGCGCGGGGCGGCACTTCTGGACCGGATCAACGACCTGACCGCGCCGCATCACGACCATATGCAGCCGGTCGATCTGTCGGCTCTGCTGGACGGGCTGGCGGCGATGGCGCGGCCTTCGCTTGGTGCCGGGATCACGCTTGAACTACACGCGGAACTGCCGCCGGGTCAGGTGATGCTGGACGACGGCGCATTACAGGACACGCTGCTGAACCTGCTGCTGAACGCCCGCGACGCGATGGGCGACAGCGGGCGCATCACCCTGACCGCACGGCTGTTCGGGGACTGGCTGGAAATCCGGGTCAAAGACACCGGCCCCGGCTTTTCCGAGGCTGCCCTGAAGCGCGGGCTGGAGCCGTTCTTTACCACCAAGGGCGGGCAAGGTTCGGGCCTTGGACTGGCAACCGTCTATGATTCGGTCAAGGCGGCGGGCGGGCTGATCCGGCTGGACAATGGCCCGGCGGGTTCCGGCATCGGCGCAAGGGTGCGGCTGCTGCTGCCTTATCGCCCGGTCAAGCCGCGCCTGATCCTGCTGGCCGAGGACGACCCCGACATCCGCGCCACCACGCGCAAGATGCTGACCGCCATGGGCCATGCGGTGATCGAGGCTGCCTCGCTGGCCGAGGCGCAGGCGCTGGCCGATCTGCCGGACCTGTCCGCAATCCTGTCCGACCTGCAACTGGGTGACGGCTCGGGCGCAGATCTGGCGGGTGGGCTGCCCCTGCTGCTGATGACCGCCCTGCCTGCCAATGCCCCCGAACGCGCCACCCTGCCTGCGCCCGTGCTGCAAAAGCCGCTGGATACAGGCCGCCTTGCCCTTGCCCTGAACGAGCTGTTCCATGACTGACGCCCTGCCACCCAATGCCCCGCTGATCGCCATTCTGGATGACGAGGCCCAGATCCGCCGCCTGCTGGCCGATGCGCTGGAAACTGCGGGCTTTCGCACCATCGGCTTTGGCCGCGCGACCGAGTTCGAGGCCGGGCTGCGCCGCATGACCCCTGATGCCATCCTGATCGACCTTGGCCTGCCCGACCGTGACGGGCTGGCACTGGTGCATCGGCTGGCCAGCGAAACCGGCGCGGCGGTGATTATCATTTCCGGTCGGGCGCAGGTGCAGGACCGCGTGACCGGGCTGGAGCTGGGGGCAGATGACTATATCACCAAACCCTTTGACCCCGCCGAAGTCGTCGCCCGCATCCGCGCCCGCCTGCGCCGCCCCGCCAGCCCCAGCGCGGGCCGGGGCAGGCGCGCCCGGTTCGAGGGCTGGCAGGCCGATTTCGACAGCTACACCCTGACCGCCCCCGCCCCTGATGGCCCTGACGACATTACACCGCTGTCCCATGCCGAGGCCGAAATGCTGCGCCTGTTCCTTGATGCGCCCCGCAGGCTGATTACCCGCGCCCAGATGCAGGAAACCCTTGGCGGCGCGGGCGGCGAGGCGTTTGACCGCGCCATGGATGTCCGCATCTCGCGCCTGCGCGGCAAGCTGCGCGAAGACCCGAAAAACCCCGCGCTGATCAAGACCATCTATGGTGCAGGCTATATCTTTCTGGCCGAAGTCACGTGGGAATAATCCCGCGAATGTGACATAATACCGCGCTGGACACTGGCAGCACATGGCTCCATGATCGCCTTCCGAAACTGAGGGGGGACGCCATGCTGCTTGGCCGCATGATGCACAAACAACTGCTTATCAGCAGCCTGATCGAACATGCCGAAATGTATCACGGCCCGACCGAAATCGTCTCGGGCGCAACCGAAGGCGGGTTCGACCGCACCACATGGGGCGAGCTTGGCCAGAACGCCCGCCGCCTGGCCTCGGCGCTGACGGCGCGGGGGATGGAACCGGGCGACCGCATCGGCACCGTGGCCTGGAACAACTATCGCCACCTGCAACTGTATTTCGGCGTTCCCGGCGCGGGGCTGGTCTGCCACACGCTGAACCCACGGCTGGCACCGGAACAGATGGTCTATATCATCAACCACGCCAAGGACCGGATGCTGTTCATCGACGCGACTTTCGTGCCGCTGATCGCCAAAATCCGCGACCAGTTGCCAACCGTCCGCGCCGTGGTGCTGATGGGGCCGCGCGATGAGGCCGCCGCCGCACAGATCGACGGGCTGCTGTTCCACGACGAACTGCTGGCCGAGGGCGACCCCGCCTATCAATGGCCCGAGGTTGACGAAACCGCGCCCTCCTCGCTGTGCTATACCTCTGGCACGACCGGCAACCCAAAGGGCGTGCTTTATACCCACCGATCCACGCTGCTGCACGCGCTGGTCGGCAATCAGGCCGAAGGCTTTGCCGTCACCGCCAGCGATACGGTGATGCCGGTGGTACCGATGTTCCACGTCAACGCATGGGGAACGCCCTATATGGCCGCCACCACCGGATCGCGACTGGTGCTGCCCGGCCCGCGTCTGGATGGTGAATCGCTTGCGCGGCTGATCGAGGCCGAGCGCGTCACCGTCTCCGCAGGCGTCCCGACGATCTGGATGGGCCTGCTGTCCGGCATCGAATCGACCGGGGCGGATGTGTCCTCGATGAAACGCACCGTGGTTGGCGGCTCGGCACTGCCGCCGTCGATGCGCGCGGCTTTCCGCGACCGCCACGGGATCGAACTGATCCACGCCTGGGGCATGACCGAAACCAGCCCGCTTGGCACGATGAACTTCCCGCTGGCCAAACATGCCGATCTGCCCGCCGAACAGGCCGACCTGATCCGGCAGGGGCAAGGCCGCCCGCTGCTTGGGGTGCAACTGCGGCTGATGGACGCCGAAGGCCACCGCCTGCCGCATGACGGCGAAACGCAGGGCGAGTTGCAGATCAGGGGCCACTGGATCGTGGACACCTATTTCATGCAGGAAAAAACCGCACTGACCTATGATGGCTGGTTCGACACCGGCGACATCGCCACCATCGACCCGGACGGTTTCATGGTGATCCGCGACCGGTCCAAGGACATCATCAAATCCGGCGGCGAATGGATTTCCACGGTCGAGCTGGAAAATATCGCCATCGCCCATCCCAAGGTCGCCAATGCCGCCGCCATCGCCGCACGGCATCCGAAATGGGACGAACGCCCGGTGCTGATTGTCCAGCGCCGCCCGCAATCCGGGCTGGAGGAAGCCGAGCTGCTGGCCTTTTACAGCGGCAAGGTGCCGACATGGCAGGTGCCTGACAAGGTAATCTTCGTCGAAACCCTGCCACTTGGCGCAACGGGCAAGGTGGTCAAGGCCGACCTGCGTGCCGAATATGGCGATGTGCTATGGCCCGAGGAAGGCCGCGGCATCTGAGGCACGCGCGGGTATCTGCACAACAGATGGCACCACGAAAGGTCAAATCCTGTCGTGGTGCCTTGTCTTTTGCCCGCTAGGCCGCAACCCGAACCAGCCCCGTACGCAGCAAGGCGCATCCGCTGGCTTTCTTCTTCATATAAATATCCATTCAACAGCGCCCACAAAGCCTGTCAGCGGGCTTTGCGCGCTGCCTCATAGGCCACCAGCGCCCGCCCCTCAGCCAGCCCAATGACCAGGCAGGCGGGGCGGATCAGCGGATCGGGCCAGCTTCGCGGCACCGCAGCGGCAAAGGCGGCAGCCCCTTTGCCCCGCAGCCAGTAATCCCGATAGCGCGCCTTTGGGTCAAACTTCTCCGCCTGCGTGTCGGGGTTAAAGATGCGAAAGAACGGGGCGGCATCCGGGCCGCTGCCCGCCACCCATTGCCAGTTCATCGCATTGCTGGCCGGGTCCAGATCGGTCAGCGTATCCGCAAACCAGTCCAGCCCCACGCGCCAGTCCGTCAGCAGGCGCTTGGTCAGATAGCTTGCGACGACCATCCGCACCCGATTGTGCATCTTGCCGGTGGCGTAAAGCTGGCGCATCCCGGCATCGACCAGATCAACGCCGGTCTGGCCGCGCCGCCATGCCTCGGCATCGGCATTGTCGCCGCGCCAGGGAAACCCGGCCCAATCCGGGTTCCACGCCACCCCAGCCATATCCGGCGCATGGTGAAACAGGTCACGGGCAAAGTCGCGCCATGCCAGTTCCCGCAGGAACGGCTCGGCTGCCGGGTTGCCCTCAACCATCGCCTGCCGCCCGGCCTGCCAGATCTGGCGGGCGCTGATCTCGCCCACTGCCAAAGCATCAGACAGACCAGAGCAGGCATCCGGCAGGTCGGGCCGGTCCCGGTCCTGCGCATAGCCGGTCATGGTCAGAAACACCGCCAGCCGGTCCCGCGCCGCCGCCTCGCCCGCCGCTGTGACCCCGGCCAGCACTGACGCCCCCCGGTTCATCGCCCGGTCCAGCCCCCATACCTCGGGCGGCACGCCCTGCACCGGCAACCCGTGCAGGCGCGGGGCCGGGATCGGCGGGGCAATGTCCTGCTGCCGCAGCGCCTGCCAGAACGGGGTAAAACGGCGATACCCCCCGCCCTGCCCGGTCCGCAGCCGCCCCGGCGGCAACAGCCAGTTGCCGGGATGCACGACCAGCCGCAGACCGGGCCGCTCGACCGCAGCCGGATCGACACGAAAGAACGGCAGGGCGCTGTTCAGGTGAATCTCATCCGCCCTCAACCGCTCCGCAAGCGCCAGCATATCGCCGCGCCCATGCAGCACGACCAAGGGCGCAACCCCGGCCAGATCGCGCGACAGCGCCGCCAGCGCCTGCCCGATACGCCAGCGGGCGGCAGCCCCTTGCGGCGCATCCTCCAGCAGAAAAACCGGGACCACGCGGCCCCGGCTTGCCGCGGCACTTAGCGCCGGGTTATCACTCAGCCGCAGGTCGCGGCCCAGCCAGACCAGCGAGACTGCTTCCCCAGCCGGCCCGCTGCTGTCAGGTGTCACGATCCCAGCCGCTGATCTGCTTGCTGTCCATGAACTCTTCCAGCCCCATGACGCCGCCTTCACGCGCCCGACCCGAAGCCTTGACCCCGCCGAACGCGCTGCCACGCCCGCGCGATTCGCCATTCATCTCGACCATGCCCGACCGCAAGGCGCGGGCCAGACGGTTACGGCGCGCGCCGTCCTGCGTCTGAACGTAATTGGTCAGGCCATAGATGGTGTCATTGGCAATCGCCAGCGCCTCATCCTCGCTGTCAAAGGCCATGATCGACAGCACCGGGCCAAAGATCTCCTGCCGCGCGATGGTCATATCCGGGGTCACATCGGCAAAGACAGTCGGGCGCACGAAATAGCCGCGATTGACGCCTTCGGGCAGGCCGGGACCGCCTGCGACCAGCCGCGCGCCTTCGTCAATGCCGGTCTGGATCAGATCCTGAATCCGGTCCCATTGCTGCTTGCTGACCACCGGGCCGATATGCTTGCCCGGCTGGTGGGCGCTGGCAACCGCCGTTTCCTGCGCCACCCGCGCCGCCGTTTCCACCGCCTTGTCATAGGCCGGGCGCTGAACCAGCATCCGGGTCGGCGCGTTGCAGGACTGGCCGCTGTTATAGAAACAATGCCGCGCCCCGCGCACCACCGCCTTGTCGTCGGCATCGGCAAAGATCAGGTTCGCCCCTTTGCCGCCAAGCTCCAGCGCGACCTTTTTCACCGTATCCGCCGCCGCCTTGGTGATCGCAATGCCCGCGCGGGTCGAGCCGGTGAACGAAATCATATCCACATCCGGGTGTGTGGAAAGCTGCGTGCCGACCCCCGGCCCGTCGCCGTTGACCATGTTGTAAACCCCGGCGGGCAGGCCCGCCTCATCCACGATCTCGGTAAAGACGATGCTGGACAAAGGCGCGATTTCAGACGGTTTCAGCACCACCGTATCGCCTGCCAAAAGCGCCGGAATCACCTTGAGCGTGACCTGATTCATCGGCCAGTTCCAAGGCGTTATCAGCCCGACCACCCCGACAGGTTCCCATGCCACCATACTGGTGGGCGCGTGATCGCCAAGCGGGCGGATAAATTGGAAATCCTTGAAAGCGTCGATGAACACCTGCGTGTGCCAGATGCCTGCATCCGCCTGATCATTCAGCGACATATCACGCGGCGCACCCATTTCAGCGGTGATCGCATCGGCCATATCCTGCTGGCGGCGCTTGTAGATGTCCAAAATCCGCTGAACCGCTGCCAGTCGCTCCGCCGGGGGTGTTGCCGCCCATGCCGGAAAGGCTGCCTTGGCCGCCGCAACTGCTGCGTCCGTATCCGCCTGATCGCCAAGCGAGATCACCGCCACGGCTTCTTCGGTCGAGGGGTCGATGACCTCCAGATCGCGCGCCTGCGCCGGGTTGACCCATGCGCCGTTGATATAGAATTGCCGCTTGTCCGCCAGTTGCGCCATAGTGGCCCTCCGTTCGCATCCTGTTGCGCAATGGTTGCACCAGCCCGCCCCGGCTGCAACCGCTTTGCTTGACCCGGATGCGGTTTTGCCACCAGATCAACCAAACGAACAAGGTGCGCATATGCCCGAACATCAGACCCGCCGGATCGTTCAGGCCGCTGTTATGACAGCATTGGCAGGTTATGCCGATGCCATCGGATATGCGCAAAGCACCAGCCTTTTCGTATCCTTTATGAGCGGCAACAGCACCAGCTTTGGCGCTGCGCTTGTTGCGGGGGATCATCATATGGCGCTGATCCTGTCCGCCGTCATATTGGCCTTTGTCTGCGGTGCCATTCTTGGGGGCGTGCTGACGGCCCTGTGCCTGCGGCCATCGCGCCCTGTCCTGACTGCTCAGATCGTGATTCTGACTGTTGCCGCTGTCACACTGGCGACGCAAGATCCGGTGCCCGGGCTGATCGTTCTGGCGCTGGCCATGGGGTTGCAAAACAGTCTGGCCTTTACCCTGCGCGGCGCGGGGCTTGGTAAATCCTTTGTCACCGGGTCACTGGTCGGTTTTGGTCAGGGGCTTGGCCGCGCCATCATGGCACGACGGCTGGAACAGGGGGTGCTGCTGGACGGGCTGTGGTGGCTGATCTTTATTGCGGGAGTTGTCGCGGGCAGTATCGCAGCACATGCGCTGGGTGCGGCCGCTTCTGTCGCATTGGCAATAGCGCCCGTGTTCATTCTGTATTTGGCCGAAACATAGATCAGATTACTCTGGCACGGGCGGCAACAATCCCTATCTTTGCGCCAGGAAACCATAGAGGAGCGCAAAATGTCCCTGCGCATCAATGATATTGCCCCGGATTTCACCGTCCAGACCTCGGAAGGCACGCTGAACCTGCATGAGTTCATCGGCGACAACTATGCCATCATCTTCAGCCACCCGCGCGATTTCACCCCCGTCTGCACGACCGAGTTCGGCGCCGTGGCCCGGCTGGCACCCGAGTTCGAGAAGCGCGGCACCAAGGTCATCGGTGTATCGGTGGACAGCGCCGAGGATCACCGCAAATGGAAGCGCGACATCGAGGCTTTCGCGCAGGCCCCGGCCAATTTCCCGATCATCGACGACACCGACCTGACCGTGGCCAAGGCTTATGACATGCTGCCCGCCGAGGCTTACCTGCCCGATGGCCGCACCCCGGCGCATACGGCAACGGTGCGCAGCGTGTTCATCATCGGGCCGGATAAAAAGGTGCGGCTGACGCTGACCTATCCGATGTCGGTCGGGCGCAATTTTGCCGAAATCCTGCGGGCGCTGGATGCGATCCGGGCAACCGATGGCGTGCCTATCGCCACCCCCGCCGACTGGCAGCCGGGTCAGGATGTGATTGCGGCACTGTCGCTGGACGATGCGGCAGCCGAGGCGCGGTTCGGCAAGATCGACAAGAAACTGCCCTATCTGCGCTTTGTGAAAGACCCGAACGCCTGATGCACCATTCCGACCGCCCCCTGTCGCGCAAGCTGGTCCGCCTTGGCGCGATGGCTTTGGGGCGGTCGCGGGCGCATCGTCAGGATCTGTGGCCCGGCCTGCACATCGACCGGGCCAGCGGGCAGGTGACATGGCGGGGACGCGATCTGCTGACCCTGCAACCTGCCGCACAGATCATGCCGCGCCGGGATCTGCTGGCAGTGGTCGGCTCGGGCCCCTCGCTGAAGGATCAGCACATCGAGGCGCTGGACGGCTGCGCGATCCTGTGCAACGGCGCGGCCTCGCTGGCCGGGCGCATCCGCCCGCTGGCCGTCGCGGTCGAGGATGAACGCTTTGTCTTTCGCCACCATGCCATGCTGGCGGCGCTGTCGCCCGAAATCCCCCTGCTGTTGTCCCCTGCCGCATTGCGGGCATGGGCGGAACGGGGAACCGAACCGCTGCAAGACCGGGCGGTGGCGCTGATCGACAATCTGGCCAAGCCCGTGAACCTGCCGCGCCGCAAGCTGTCAGACCCGGCGCTGTCACCCGTGCTGATCCGCAAATCTGGCGCGGCCCTGTCCATCAACCCGGATCAGGGCGTGGTGATTACCGGCACCGTGGCCTTTTCCGCGCTGCAATTCGCGCTGGCCGCCGGACCGGATGCGATCCTTCTGGCCGGGATCGACCTGACCAATGACAGCCAGCCGCGCTTTTACGAGGGGGCCGACACCGCCCCTTCGGGCCTGTCCAGCGGGCTGGACCGTATCCTTGCCGGTTTCGCACTGGCCCGTGCGCTTGCCGAACGTCGCGGCATCCGGCTGACCTGCGCTTCGCCGGTATCGGCCCTGCTGTCGATCGGCTATCCCCACGATCAGCGGCTGGGTTGATCCCAGCCCGCGACCTCGGCCCGGACCGACGGGTAATAGCCCGCATCCAGCCCAAGCTGGTGCAAAGCCGCCCGCTGCACCACAAACCCCGGCCCGCGACCCTTTTTCAGAAACGACACCCCCAGCTTTTCCAGCAACAGAGGATGCGCCGCGGAATAAGAATTGTTGACCTTACGCGCCTGCACCAGCGCCTCGATCTGCGGGCGGATTTGTGCGAAAGGCTGACCGGTTTCCACCAGCGGGCGCAGGCGGTCGGCATCCTTTGGGTCGGTTGCGATCAGATAATCCACAACCATACGCAAGTCCGCATCATCCAACGCCAGAATCGCCTGAATCAGATCGGCGCGGGTGTGGATACTGTCCACATTAAACCCATGCTTCTGGAAATGCCCGGTCAGCTTACGTTCATAGCGGCGGATCACGGCGCGTTTGTTGTCAATCAGCGACATGTCCTGCCAATAGCGCCGGAACTGGTCTGACGCGACCAGCCGCCCGCTGAAACGAAAGAAATAGGATTGCAGATGATCCCAACGGTCGCCACGCGGGGCGCAGTTGCGAAACAGCCCGAACATATCCGCAGATGAAGCCCTTGCGTGGGCAATCGCGTCGCAATCCTCGCGCAGCGGGAACCACATGCTGTCATTCATCACATAAAGCGCCTGCGGGGTCAGACCCTGTTCCAGAATGGTCAGGATACCTTCACGATAGCCGCCGAAATCATAGCCGGAATTAGGCCGCTGAATCACCAGATGCGCCCGCGCCCGCAGCCGGTCCAGATCAGCAGGCGACAGCGGCAGGTTCGACACCACCACCGGCGCAACCCCTTGGCCCACCAGCCAGTCCAGCGTGAACAACGTCGAATCCAGCATCCCGTCCGGCTGATAGATCAGCAGCACCGCCATTTCCGGCGCAGCGGACAGCTCGCCCCGCACCCGCATCACCAGCCGGTCGCGCTGGCGGTCATAGCGACGGCGCAGCAAAGGCCCGCGCCACCACCATTGCAAGCTGTCAAGCTGTTCGCGCAGCCGTTGGGTTTCCTTATTCCAGACGCGGGCCAGGTTCATGCTTTGGCTCTGGGGCTGTATTTCCAGCGCAGCGCGATCAGCTTGTCGACCAGCAAACGCCGCTGTTTCAGCAGCCCATACAGCGGGTGCCGCCCGGCGCTGCTGCGGCGGGCCGGACCGGATTCATTGGCGATCAGGCTTTCCGCCCCGGTGGTCGTCACCAGACCGGGCCAGACCGCCAGCCCACGCCCGCGCCGGGTCTGCCAATGCCGAAAGTAATTATCGACCGGCGCGAAAATCCGGTCATGCGCCTGAACAAATGCCTCTGCCCCTTGCCGCGACCAGATCAGGCCGGTGGTGGTCATCGGGAAATAATGCGCATCGGTCAGCGCATAGCGGCCAAAGCCGAAAATCGGCGTGTAAATCCGATGCTTGTTCGCACCAAGGTTCACCAGATCCCACCCCTCCAGCCGGTCCAGCCCGGCCAGAAGTTCCTCCAACGCCCCGGCAAAACCGGCGGGCAGTTGCATATCATCCTCAAGCACCATCGCGCGGGTGGCGCCGCTGTCCAGCATCCGCCGCGCACAATCCAGATGGCTCAGGTAGCAACCAATTTCACCACCCCGCAGCGGACGGCCCATGTAATTCAGCGCCGCACCGGCGTCATAATCAGGAAACTGATCCGGGGTCAGCCCGCGCCCGTCAAAGGCCGGAACGCGGGTAAAGCCGATCCCCTCTGCGGCCAATTGCGCAGTTGCGCTGGAAAGACGGTCATCGCTGCCATCAAGGTTAATCAGATAGGTGTCGATCACGCCCGCCCCCGCAGCCAGTTCTTGATAGATTTGAAGATCGTCTTTTTCGGCGGCTCAACCCCGCGATCCTCTCCGATATGGTGGCAGGCGGGCGGCAACAGAAATGCCGCGAACCGCCCCTGCCCCCGCATATGACGCGAGATATGGCGTTCCTTGGCAAAGCCGGAAAAGCCACCCAAACGCTGCCATTCATCGCGCCGGATCAGATGCGGGTTCAGCGTATAGCCGTGCCATTGCTGATGCAGCCCGTCCAACCGCTGAAAACCGATACCAGCGCGGGTCTCGGTGACGATCAGAGCGCGGTCGGCATCAGACAGCGGCATATCGCCGGTATCGCGGAAACAGACCTGCACAATCTCGGAACCGTCGTTCAGCAGGCGCAGCGCATCCGGCAGAAAATCGGTGCGGGTAAAGGCCCAGTCATCCTCGCAATGAAAGATAAACGGCGTCGTTACCTGCTGATACAGCACATCGACGGCGGGGTGATGGCCCAACCGATGCCCCGGCCCGACAATCCGGCCATGCGGGCAAAGCTGATGGAACATCGCATTGGTTTCGGCATCACCAAAATCATTGATCGCCAGAACCGGCAGATCCCGTAGCGAACCAAGCGATTCCAGCGTCTGCCGCAGCAGATCAGGACGCCGCCCGATGGTCAGGCAAAGGGTTATCAGGTCGCGCATCATCCCCCCGACATGACTGCGGCCCCGATCCGGGGACCGGGGCCGCAGATAGCACAGAAGCCGGACTTATTCAGCCGATTCTTCTTTGACCTCGACGATTTCTGCGCCGGTTTCCTGATCGACCATCTTCATGCCAAGGCGCACCTTGCCGCGATCATCAAAGCCTAGCAGCTTGACCTTGACTTCCTGACCCTCTTTCAGAACGTCCGAAGGGTGGTTCAGGCGCTTGTTGGCAATCTGGCTGACGTGAACCAGACCGTCGCGCTTGCCAAAGAAGTTCACGAAAGCACCAAAATCGACCAGCTTCACCACCTTGCCGGTGTAGATCTGGCCTTCTTCCGGCTCTGCCACGATCGACCAGATCATGTCATAGGCCTTCTTGATCGAATCGGCATTGGCCGAGGCGATCTTGATGGTGCCGTCGTCGTTGATGTCCACTTTCGCGCCCGAGGTTTCCACGATCTCGCGGATGACCTTGCCGCCCGAGCCGATCACTTCGCGGATCTTGTCGGTCGGAATGGTCATGGTCTCGATGCGCGGGGCATGGGCAGAGAACTCGCTCCGGCCTTCGGTCAGGGCTTTGCCCATCTCGCCCAGAATGTGCATCCGGCCCTCTTTGGCCTGCGCGAGCGCCTGCTCCATGATTTCCGGGGTGATCCCGGCAACCTTGATGTCCATTTGCAGGCTGGTGATGCCGTCGGCGGTGCCTGCAACCTTGAAGTCCATGTCGCCCAGGTGGTCTTCATCCCCCAGAATGTCGGTCAGAACCGCCCATTTGCCGTCATCTTCCAGAATCAGGCCCATGGCGACACCGGCGACCGGCGCTTTCAGCGGCACGCCCGCATCCATCATCGACAGCGAGCCACCGCAGACCGACGCCATCGAGGATGAGCCGTTCGATTCGGTGATCTCGGACACGACGCGGATGGTATAGGGGAAGTCGGTCGCCGCAGGCAACACCGCTTGCAGCGCGCGCCATGCCAGCTTGCCATGGCCGATCTCGCGGCGGCCGGGGCTGCCGACGCGGCCAACCTCGCCCACCGAATAGGGGGGGAAGTTGTAATGCAGCAGGAAGTTCGACCGCGAATTGCCATGCAGCGCGTCGATGATCTGTTCGTCGTCGCCGGTGCCAAGCGTGGTCACGACCAGCGCCTGCGTTTCGCCGCGGGTGAACAGAGACGAACCATGCGTACGCGGCAGGACGCCCACTTCGCTGTCGATGGCGCGGACGGTGCGGGTATCGCGGCCGTCGATGCGCGCACCGCCGGAAATGATGTCACCGCGCAGAATGCCCGATTCCAGCTTTTTCAGCGCCGAACCAAGGTTCGCATCTGCCAGTTCTTCTTCGGTCAGGCCCGCCTTGATCTTGGCCTTGGCGGCCTCGATGGCATCGTGACGCTCGCCCTTGTCGCGGATCGCGTAAGCGGCGCGCATATCGGCCCCACCCAGATCGTTGACGCGGGCGGACAGCGCGGAATAATCCGGCGACTGGAAGTTGAACGGCTCTTTCGCGGCGACTTCGGCCAGGTCGATAATCAGGTCGATCACCGGCTGCATCGCCTCATGGCCGAACTTGACCGCGCCCAGCATCTCGGCCTCGGTCAGCTCATAGGCTTCGGATTCGACCATCATCACGGCGTCTTTGGTGCCCGCAACGACCAGATCAAGGCGCTGTTCCGGGTTGCCGCGCAGGTTGTCCATGTCCTGAACCTCGGGGTTCAGGATATATTCGCCATTGGCGAAACCGACGCGGGCGGCACCGATCGGGCCGCGGAACGGCACGCCCGAAATGGTCAGCGCAGCGGATGCGGCGATCATCGCCACGATGTCGGGATCATTGACCAGATCATGCGACAGCACGGTGCACATGACCAGAACTTCGTTCTTGAAGCCCGGCACGAACAGCGGACGGCAGGGACGGTCGATCAGGCGGGCGGTCAGCGTCTCTTTTTCGGACGGGCGCGCCTCGCGCTTGAAGAAACCACCGGGGATCTTGCCGGCGGCATAGTATTTTTCCTGATAATGCACGGTCAGCGGGAAGAAATCCTGCCCCGGCTTGGGTTCCTTGGCGAAGGTCACGTTGGCCATGACGCTGGTTTCGCCCAGCGTGGCGATCACGCTGCCATCCGCCTGACGGGCAACCTTGCCCGTTTCCAGCGTCAGCGTTTCCTGACCCCACTGGATAGATTTTTTCACTTCTTCGAACATACGTTTTCCTCTGGGCGCGATGCCAGCCCTCTGGCCGCGCCGTGTCATATGGCGACCCCATTGCCGCCTTTGCCCCTATCCTTTGCATAAGGCCGGGGGCGGGCCTCACGTCACAGATGCCGGGGGCTTACAGGAAAATGACATCTTTGGCCAGTAAAATGGCAAACCACGCCGAAATCTGATACAGGTCAAAGACAGACTGGTTGATATCGCTAACATACGCATAACGGCAATCCACAGCACAAGGAATCAGACGATGAAAGCCGCACGCTGGTATAAAGCCAAGGACATCCGGGTCGAGGATGTCGCAGAACCCGCCCCCGGTCCGGGTCAGGTCAAGATCAAGGTGAAATGGACGGGGATTTGTGGCAGCGACCTGCACGAATATCTGGCCGGGCCGATTTTCGTGCCAGTCACGGCCCCGCACCCGGTCAGCGGTGATGTCGCCCCGATCATCATGGGTCACGAATTTTCCGGCGAGGTCGCGGAACTGGGCGAAGGCGTGACGCGGCTGGCCGTCGGTGATCGCGTGGTGGTCGAACCGATCCTTGCCTGCGGCGAATGCGATTCCTGCCGCCACGGCAAATATAACACCTGCGACAAGCTGGGTTTCCACGGCCTGTCCGGCGGCGGCGGCGGCTTTTCGGCCTATACCACCGTGGGCGAACGCTGGGTCCACAAGATGCCCGAAGGGCTGTCCTTTGAACAGGGCGCGCTGGTCGAACCTGCCGCCGTGGCGCTGCACGCCATCCGCGTCTCCAACCTGAAACCGGGCGGCACAGCGGCGGTGTTCGGGGCCGGTCCCATCGGGCTGCTGCTGATCGAATCGCTGCGCATCGCCGGGGCGACCGATATTCATGTGGTCGAATTGTCGGAACAGCGCGGGCAAAAAGCGCTGGAACTGGGCGCGACCACGATCATCAACCCCGCCAAAGAAGACGCCGTGGCCCGCATCCGCGAACTGACCCCCGGCGGCGTCGATGTCGCCTTCGAGGTCACAGGCGTGCCGGCCGTCCTGCAACAATGCGTGGATTGCACCCGGTATGAGGGCGAAACCGTGATCGTTTCCATTTGGGAAAAAGAGGCATCGTTCCAGCCCAATACCGTGGTGCTGAAAGAACGCAGCATGAAAGGCACCATCGCCTATCGCGACGTGTTCCCCGCCGTGATGCAACTGATGACGCAGGGTTGGTATTCGGCGGACAGGCTGGTGACGAAACGCATCCGGATCGACGACATCGTGGACGAAGGGTTCGAGGCGCTGGTCAAGGAAAAGACCCAGATCAAGATTCTGGTTCAGGCCCCGGAATAAACGGATCGGGCGCCCTGCGGGGCGCCCTTTCCCTTAATGTGCCAGTTTCAGCGTAACGACCCCGGCGATAATCAACAGCACCCCGGCATAGCGCATCAGGCTGCTGGCATCGCCAAACAACATCACCCCAACCGCAAACGTCCCTGCCGCACCAATGCCGGTCCAGATCGCATAGGCGGTTCCCATCGGGATCTCGCGCTGCGCGAGCCACAGCATGAAACCGCTGGCCGCCATGAACGCGACCGCCATCAGCACCCCTTGCCAGCGCGTGCCGGGCGTCTGCGCCAGCTTCAGCCCGACCGGCCAGCCGATTTCCAGCAGACCCGCCACCACCAGATAAAACCAAGCCATTTCCTGCTCCATCAACGCTCAGCGCATTTCAATACAATTGTATTTTTACTTGTCAAGAAAAAGATACAAGCGTATTGAAATACCATGACCAAACCAAAGCAAATCGACCGAAATGCCGTTCTGGACGCTGCCGAAGCCGTCATTCAGCGTGACGGTCCCGCTGCGCTGACCATTGATGCGGTGGCGAAACAGGCGGGGATCACCAAAGGCGGGGTGCAGTCCTGTTTTGGCACCAAGGACGGGCTGCTGCGGGCGATGTTTCACCGCTGGCTGGACGAACATCAGGCCCGGCTGGATCAGGTCGCCCAAGGCACCGACCGGACGGCCCGCATCCGCGCCCATATCCGCACCACCGTGGAAACGGAACTGACCGACGACCAGCGCAGCACCGCCCTGCTGGCCGCGCTGATCCAGAATGACGATCTGCGGGCCGAACAACGCGACTGGTATCGCAGCATCATTGGGCAGGGTGACGCGCAGACCGAGGGGGACAAGCTGCTGCGGCTGGCCTTTCTGGCGGCCGAAGGGTTGTTCTATCTGACCCATCTGGGCATCGCTGACCTGTCTGAGACCACCCGCAGACAGGCGGGCGCGGATATTCTGACGCTGCTGCAAGGTGCTGAGCCGATAAAACAACCCTTGCCGTAACGGAACTTTTCCTGCCGCCGGGCCGTTCCCCCGCATCAATTGCAGCAGGAACGCCACAATGACCAATCATCACGACAACGAAGGTTTCGCCCACGACCTGCCCGCCCTGATCGGACGGCGCGGGCTGCTGGCGCTGCTTGGCGCAGGGGCGGTCAGCCTGTCAGCCCCCGCGCGGGCGCTGGCATCTTGCGTGGCGTTGCCTTGGGAAACCGCAGGCCCCTATCCGGCAGATGGCAGCAACAGCCGCAGCGGTCAGGTCATCAATGTGCTGACCGAAGCCGGGGTGATCCGCGATGATCTGCGCGCCTCGTTCAACGGCAAGAGCGGCGTGGCCGAAGGCGTGCCGCTGGTTCTGGAACTGACGCTGCTGAACGCCGATGGCTGCACGCCGCTGGCGGGCCATGCGGTCTATCTGTGGCATTGCGATGCAACCGGGCTGTATTCCCTCTATGATCTGCCGGACCAGAACTTCCTGCGCGGCGTTGCTGTGACGGACGATCAGGGCAAGCTGCGGGTTACGACCATCGTGCCGGGCTGCTATGATGGGCGCTGGCCGCATATCCATTTCGAGGTTTTCGAGACCGCCGAAGCCGCCGTCAGCGGTCAGGCCAGCCTGCTGACCGCACAAATTGCGCTACCGCAGGATCAGGCCGCGGCGGTTTACGCGCAGGACGCCCATTATTCCAACGGCACCGCCAATCTGGCGCGGATCACCATCCCGACGGATAACGTATTCGGTGACAACACCGAAGCCCAGATCACCCAACAAACGCTGGTCATGCAGGGCGACACCCAGTCGGGCTATCTTGGAACGGTGACGGTTCCGGTCGATTTCAATGCCGACCGCACGGTGCAGATGGCACCGCCTCCGGGTGGGATGCCCCCCGGTGGGCCGGGCAACCCACCCCCAGGCAGCAAACCGCCCTCGAATTAAGGTTAACGCCCGCAGCCAGTGCTGCGGGCGTTTCCGTCATGCCTGCGGGGCGCGGTATTCGCCACGCTCGGGCGTCATCAGGCTGACCACGACAATGGCGATCAGTGCCGCGACTGTTATGACAATGCGCTGGCCGAAACGATCGATGGGTTCCTCAAGACCTAGACCATCTAGGGTCATGTTCGTAGCGCAGCTTCGAAGCCGTCGAATGCGCCGGCCCTCAAATGGGTCAATTGATTCAACAATCACCGTTTGCTAGAGTACATTGGAAACATCGCGCCCGCCGAAGCCGAGGCGAACTTCTGCGCCATTCTGAACGATGAACGCATAGCCGCGTAACTAACTGAGGTCAGCCTTTGGAAAATCCGGTGCGGTTCATACTGAAGGCACCGGTCGCCCGTCAGTATGTCGCGGTTGGTCCGATCTGGCGAAAGCTGCTTTGACAGCCCCAATGCTCGCGTCAGGACCAAGGACAGTCCCGGCGCAAACAGCGAAAGCCATGATCAGACGCCAGCTCGTTCTCGGAGACAAGATTGGCGACGCCGCAATCATACATATTCTCGATCTCTATCCAAGTGAGGCACCTCCAGAGTTCTATTATGAAGCGTACCTCTAAAAATTGCTACCTCAGGACGGAGCGTCAGCCCTCATCTCCGGCGGTATCGCACTAGCGGTGTTTCATCGCGAATCTAGGTGATGCTGATCACCGCTATCGCACTTTATGGCATCATTTTGGCATTATCGATTTCTTTACTTGCTTTGTTCGCTGACCTGCCCCCCTTTGTTCCCTCGTTTATAACGAGAGTCTGCGGGTTTTATT
>NZ_JAUNTN010000051.1 GCF_030538695.1 Paracoccus sp. (in: a-proteobacteria) | reverse complement strand
GCAATATGTAAGGCCCTGTTCGTGGCCGAACATACCCGCCATGCGGGGTGCGCCACCGGCCCCAGAAACCATCGTCGCGATGGACCAAAGGCTGGTCATGCACTAACAATCAAACTGGGCCACTCAGGTGGGGCTGATCAAAGGCACTTCTTCAACAGCCCCCAGTGGGCTGTTTTCTGATCCTCCTCATACATAGCAACCCGCTACGACCGCTGTCCAAAGGTCTTCCTGCCAGCCATCGCGCTGGCCGCACTCGTCATCTACTGGCTATGAAACTCAATGAGTCCTGACCCTTCTGTATCTGGGATCTGCTAAACTGGCCCCGTCACTGGCCCCGGCCAGGGTCAGTGACGGGGTGGTGCGCGACGTCTGACCCTTGTGGCATGACCACGCTTCTTAGCCTGTCGGCACCGCCTCTCTTCATCGTCTCGAACAGTTGATTGCGGCCTTGCAGGACCGCGCACCAGAAGGAAGAGAGCATGGACAATCCATCACATGGCCGCGTCATCAGCATAGATGTCAGCCGCGACTGGCTGGACCTTCATTGCCTACCCGACGGGCATCGCTGCAGAGTGGCCAATGATCCGGCAGGTCATGCTGCTGTAGCGGGCCTTGCCCGGGACAGAGTTGCCGTCGTTTGTTTCGAGGCGACTGGCGGCCAAGAACGGCAGCTCTGGGCGCTTCTGGAGTCGGAAGGTATCGTAGCCCGCCAGGTGCCCCCCGCGCGGGTCAAGGCGTTTGCGCAAAGCCGTGGCACACGCGCAAAGACCGACCGGATCGATGCCGAACTCATCGCCCGCTTCTTTGCCTTCCGACCTGAAGCGGGCCGAAGTCTTCCTGCGGAAAAGCCGCGCCTTCTCAGAGCTTTGACTTCCAGGCGAGCGCAGCTGGTCGAGATGCGCAAGCGACTGCTTGCCCAAATCCGCGCACATCAGAAATTGGGCACCGCTGCGATGTTCGAGGACGTCGACACCGAGTTGAAGCAACGGATCGACAGCCTGATCAAGGAACTGGAGGAAAGGATCGCCAAGGCCATCGCGAGCGATGATCACCTGTCGGAAATGGCCACCGTTCTCCGTTCCATCCCGGGGATCGGCCCGGTTGCCAGCACGATGCTGCTCGCCGAAATGCCCGAGATCGGCACCATCACCGGCGAAGAGGCTGCGGCACTTACGGGACTGGCCCCGGTCGCGCATGACAGCGGAACCCTTCGTGGGAAACGGGCCATCGCTGGAGGGCGCCGGAACCTGCGGCACGTGATGTTCCAGGCCGCACTAGTCGCGGCACATCATAACCCAAGCCTGAAATCCTTCGCAGATCGCCTCCGCAAGGCCGGAAAACCGCACAAGGTCATCATCACTGCCGTCGCCAGAAAGCTCGTCACCATCGCCAACGCCCTGTGCAAGAGCCGTCAGAAATGGACCGCCGCAACGGCGTGAGTGATACAGTTGCTGAAGAAACCACTGTCGAGAAGGGCCAAAGTTTCGGCATAGGACTGGTCTGCATCAGCAAAGGTGATTTCCGGTCCTTCCGCGTTGTTCCACGCAACAGAAGCCCATTCCTGAAGAAAGAACGGATAGCCTTTCGTGCGCTTGACGATCAGTTGTAGCGCATTCGGTGCGATATTGGCCTCTTCTTCCAGAATCGGCTTCTCGATGGCCTGAGTGGCAGCCACCGGATCCAGTGCACCGACTGCGGGATAGTGAAACAACCGCTCTGCATAGGATTTTGCCTCGCCAGCCAGGCGGGCAATCTGGGGAAGGCCCGCACCGACGAGCAGAACTGGCATACCGTCCTGAGCTATTCTGTGCAGGGCGACGATGAGTGCGGACAGATCCTGTTCAGAGAGGTATTGAACCTCATCTATCAGCAGAATCCACCCACGCTCCGCTGCCTGTGCAGCTTTGCCGATCAGTGCAAAAGTTCAGGCAGATCGTATCGCAGATCGCCGCTATCAGCCAATCCGGGCTCTGGTTCCACCGCGACCTCGACACCGGCAACCTCGATCTTGAATATCGCGGCAAAGTTTCGAAGCCCGCGAAGGCCGCGAGACGCGATCTGCTTCGCTGCCGCAATTCCAGACAGGGATCGCATCACCTTTCGCATTTCCGGATAGATGAGGCGGGCAAGGCTTTCGCCCTCGGGCGCTTCGACTTTCGAGACCAGCAACCCCTCCTGCTCGGCGATCCGGCAGATTTCATTGAGCAGAACGGTCTTGCCTGTGCCGCGCAGTCCCAGAAGCATGATCGAACGGGCACTTCTGCCGTTCATGGCCCGCCCGCAGGAAATCCTTGCGGCTTCGAGAATCGCGTCGCGACCTGCGAGTTCCGGGGGACGGCTTCCCGCACCGGGGGCGAAAGGGTTGCGATATGGGTCCATCGGGTTTCTTCTGCTCAGTCTGGTGCCTGACGATGTATAGCGAAGTCTAACTTTAAACGATAGGCTTTCCTAGATATCGCTAGTCATACACAGATTGGTTCTGTTCCAGTCGTGATGAATCACCGGGATCGGGTTTGAAGACTGGTTCAGCATCGGAGCCTATCCCCACCGTTTCTTTTCCTTCGCTACAGCCCTACGCCCGTCATTGCGCTGTTGCGCGCCCGCCTTTTCCGGCTTTCTTGATTGACCCTGATCCGGGGCCGTCCGTTGGCGGTCCGATGATGAGGCAGGGGTATCATGCAGGTGATGGGTCCGGAACGGGCGGTGCGGGAACGAGGAGCGCGGATGCTCCGAACTGCGCTTGGCCCCGCGATTGCCCGGTTTCTGGACGATCCCGGCATCATTGAGGTGATGCTGAACCCTGACGGGCGGCTCTGGATCGACCGGCTGAAAGAGGGTCTGGCGGATACCGGCGCGCGGCTCTCGCCCGAGGATGGCGAGCGCATCTTGCGGCTGGTCGCCCATCATGTCGGCACCGAGGTCCACGCCCGTGCGCCGCGTCTGTCGGCCGAACTGCCCGAGACCGGCGAACGCTTCGAAGGGCTGTTGCCGCCGGTGGTCACGGCACCGTCCTTTGCCATCCGCAAGCCCGCCATCGCCGTCTTTACGCTGAGCGATTACGTCACAAGCGGCATTATGTCCGCAGATCAGGCCAAGGCCTTGCGTGAGGCCGTCAACAGCCGTCAGAACATCCTCGTCGCGGGCGGCACCTCGACCGGCAAGACCACGCTGACCAATGCGCTGCTGGCTGAGGTCGCGGGATCGGACGACCGCGTGGTGCTGATCGAGGACACGCGCGAGCTGCAATGCGCTGCCTCCAATCTCATTGCGCTGCGCACCAAGGAGGGCGTGGCCACGCTTTCCGATCTGGTCCGCTCCGCCTTGCGCCTGCGCCCTGATCGCATCCCGATCGGCGAGGTGCGCGGCCCCGAGGCGCTTGATCTTATCAAGGCCTGGGGCACCGGCCATCCGGGCGGCATCGGCACCATCCATGCCGGTTCCGGCATCGGCGCATTGCGCCGGTTGGAACAGCTTATTCAGGAAGTCGTCGTCACGGTCCCCCGTGCCCTGATCGCCGAGACCATCGATCTGGTCGCGGTGCTGCAGGGCCGTGGCGCGGCCCGCAGGCTGGCGGAACTCGCCCGCGTCGAGGGTCTGGGCGCAGATGGCGATTATCACCTCACCCCTTTCATTCCGGTCCAGACAGGAGAATCTCCATGACCGTTCTTACCCGCACTTTGCGCAAACCTGCCCAACACATCGCCACGCTCGCCGCGATGAGCGTGGTCTGAGCTACTCCCCATCTCTTGGACAGGATCTGGCGTAATTTAAGCTACTCGTTGC
>NZ_JAUNTN010000050.1 GCF_030538695.1 Paracoccus sp. (in: a-proteobacteria) | reverse complement strand
ATGGCGGCGAGGGCGCGGACGCGTTCTCGCGCGTGTTCCTGGTGCCGGGGATGCATCATTGCGCGGGCGGCGACGGCCCGGTCAGCTTTGATGCGCTGACACCTCTGGTCGAATGGGTCGAGCAGGGAACCGCGCCTGACGTGATGGAGGCGGCGGTCCCGGGCGGCGAGGCCGCGGACGCCCGCCCGCTATGCGCTTGGCCTGCCTATGCCCAGCCCGAGGGCGACGGCTTCGCCTGTGCCCGCTAAATCGCCCTGCTGATGGGGACTGACCTGCCCTATACAGTCGGACAGGTCAGATTACCCCTTGAAATACTCGGGCATTTTGCTGTGCAACTCTAGGGCGATTGCGATTGATTGTGACAGATGCTCCGCCATCGCCGCAACCGCGCCGAAACCGTCCCCTGCCGCTAGAGAACGAACAATCAGACGATGATCCGCCAAAATTTGTGCGGACTTGTTTCCCACCGGCAAGTGCAGCGCACGGATGCGATCAATGTGCATACTTTCGCGTCGGATAACGTTGTGAACCCTCATCATATTCGCCGCCCGGAACAATTCCTGATGAAACCGGCTGTCCAGCACCGCAAAGATTGCCAGATCGCTGGCAGCATGTTGTTCCTGCAAGGCGATGATGTCTGTCAGACAGCCGATCAGTTCGAGCGATGGTTCTTTGGCCAGTTGTGCCACGACAGCCTGTTCCGCCGCATTGCGCAGGAAATGCGCCTGCCGGGCCTGTTCGATGTCGATCAGGCTGACCGATGTGCGCGATTGCGGCAGCATCTCGATCAGGCCACCCTCTTGCAATTTCAGCAGCATGTCCCGGATCGGGGTCGAGCTGACGCCATACTGGTCCTGCAAGTCCTGACGCGACAAAATGCTGCCCGGCGGCAGTTCCAGCGTCATGATCCGGCGGCGCATGTCGTCGTGGATGTCGATGCCGGTCATGGCATGGCCTTTCTTGTGCGGTGTGATTTTTCTGCGGCGGTGCGGCCCCGGCCTTCAGGCAGGGCAAACAGTTCGGGGCGTTCTGCCGCAAGCTGACCCAGATAACCAACCGCACCCGAAATATGACGGCGCAGGACGGTCTCCGCAGTTGTGGAATCCTGCGCCGCGATGGCCGCCAGGATCGCGGTGTGTTCTTCGATCAGGGTTCTGATCTTGCCATCCTGTGGGGCCTGTATATGCCGCACGCGATCCAGTTGCGCTTTTTTGGCATGGATAATGTTCCAGATTTTATCCAGCCCGGCCAGTTGAAACAAAAGCTGATGAAAGCGGTCATCCAAGGGCAAGAAGTCGGCAAAGGTTCCACGGTTGAGCAAAAGCCGCTGTTCGATCAGAATCTGATGCGGACCTGACAGATCAATGGACGCGCCGCCGCATAGCTGACGCAGAACGGGTAGTTCCAGATTCTCGCGCAGAAAATGCGCCTCACGGACCGCAACCGGATTCAGAGGGGCCACAAAGGTTGCATATTGCGGCGCAACAATGACTAACCCGTCCTGCACCAGCCTCAGGATCGCTTCGCGCAGAGGGGTGCGGCTGACACCGAACTGTTCGCTCAGATCCTTGTCAACCAAGGCGGCGCCAGGAAGAAGGTCAAGCGTCACGATCTGGCGGCGTAGCGCGTCATAAACATCATCTGTCAGGGTGCGTCGCCGCGCTATTTGTTGCATTTCCTCATCACCTTTCCAGACCGCGCCGACATTATCCGGCAGTCGCCGCTCCTTTCCAAGTAGCAGGCAGACATACTTGACGATAGTAAACAAATATATTAGTGCTTAATTGAGTGTGCAGGACTCTAGGGGAGGTAGAAGAATGAACGCATTCAAACTGGCGGTTTCCGCAGCGGCTGTTGCAATGATCGGGGCGGCGGCACAGGCCGATACCAAATGGCCCGAGCGCACAATCAACGTCATCATCGGTGCCAGTCCCGGCGGCGATACCGATTTCAACGCCCGCACCATGGCCAAGTATTTTGAACAGGTGACTGGCCGGACGATGGTCATCACCAATATGCCCGGCGGCGGGGCGACGATTGCGACCTCTGCGGTGCGGGATGCCGCGCCCGATGGCTACACGATGCTGTTCGGCCATACCGGCCATCTGATCGTGGCTGAGGTTTCGGGTCTGGCGAATTACGGGATTGCGGATTTTGAAATCTGCTGTGTTCCGGCGGTCGATCAGGGCGCGGTGTTCGTGACCAGCAAACGATCGGGTCTGGAAACCATCGCCGATGTGCAGGCGGCGGAGCCCGACAGCCTGACCTTCGGCACTGAACTGGGCGGGTATTCGCATCTGCAAGGGCTGATCTTTCAGGCGGCCACGGGGACCACGCTGAACATCGTCGATACCGGCTCGGCATCCGAAAAAATTGCCAGCCTTCTGGGTGGGCGCATCGACATTGCGGGCATCGCTTATGGCGCGATTCAGGATTACGCCAATTCGGGCCAGATGTTCGTGCTGGGTCAACCCAATGCGGACCGCAATCCGCTTTTGGGTGACATCCCGACCTTCGTCGAACAGGGCGTCGATATGGTCATGGACAACCCCTATATCATCGCCTTCCCGCAGGGAACCGACCCCGAGATCGTCGCCAAGATGGGCGATGTGATGCGCCAGATCACCGAGATCCCGGAATATGCGCAGGATCTTGAGCAGGGCTTCCGCCAGCCGGTCGCCTTCATGCCCAAGGATGAGGCCGTCGAGCGGCTCAATGAGATCCGCGACGCCTATATGCCCTATCGCGCAGCACTTCAGGGCAGCCGCTGATCCATCATTGGGCGGTCCCTGCCGGGGCCGCCTGTCCTTGTTCCGGCGAAGATTGGGGGGAGCCATGCGCCAAAAGGATTTCATTGTCGGACTGGCCATGCTGGCCACCGGGATCGTCTATTTCATCATGTCGCGCGGCGTGCCGAACCGTGATGGCGTGGACGCGGCGACCGTGCCGACCATGCTTGCGGTGATGATGATCGGGCTTGGCGCGGCTGAGCTGTTCACCGTCTGGCGCCGTGGCCCCGCGCCCGCGATGCCCGAAGGCACCGCCGAAACCGGCGTCGAGGCCCCCGATGAGGCCGTGCTGGCCGCCGATGCTTCGGTCGAGCGGCGCGCCTTCGAGGCCGCGCAGGCCGAGGAGGAATCGCATCACGCCCGCGACAATATCGGGCTGGTGACAGTGGGCATCACGCTGGCGCTGATCGCGGTTTATGTCGCGATGCTGTCGCGGCTGGGCTTTCCGATTGCGACCACGATCTATCTTTTCGTGCAATTCATCGTGCTGACCCCAAGCAGTGTCCGCAGACCTTACGCGCTTTATGCGGTTATCGCGCTGATTGCCTCGGCGGTGATCTTTGCGACCTTCCGCTACGGTTTCGGGCTGCTGCTGCCGGCGGGTCCGCTGACCACATTGCTGCCTTGAGGGAGGGGCGCCATGTTTGATCTGTTGCTGACGGGCTTTGCCAATGTGTTTCAGCCCTATGTGATGTTGCTGATCGTGATCGGCGTGGGGGTGGGGATCGTGTTCGGCGCGGTGCCGGGCCTGACCGCCGTCATGGCCATCGCGCTGTGCTTGCCGATGACCTATGGGCTCGACCCCGGCACCGGGATGGCGCTGTTGATCGCGCTTTTCGTGGGGGCGACCTCGGGCGGGCTGATCTCAGCCATCTTGCTGAAAATCCCCGGCACGCCCGCCTCGATCGCGACCACCTTCGACGGCGGCCCGATGATGGAAAAGGGCGAGGGCGGCAAGGCCCTTGGCGCCGGGATCGTGTTTTCCTTCATCGGCACGATGATTTCCATCGCCGCGCTGATGTTCATCGCGCCCTGGCTGGCGCAGGTCGCGCTGTCCTTTGGCCCGCATGAATATTTCGCGA
>NZ_JAUNTN010000007.1 GCF_030538695.1 Paracoccus sp. (in: a-proteobacteria) | reverse complement strand
CGGTCTTTTCGGTGCGTGACTGGCCGGAATAGTCGATAAAGAACCCGTCGGGCAGAAGCGGGCGGGCGATGGCTTCGATTTCCGCCAGACCGTCGCCGGTGGTCACGCCGGGCAGCGGCAGGGCCGAGATGGTGGCGGAATTAAGCTGGTTGAACTGTTCGATACTGGCCGAAGCCACGCCCGTCGTGATCCGCGTCACGGCGGACAGCGGCACCATTTCCCCGGTCAGCGAACGCAGGCGGAACTGGCCCAGTTGCTCGGGATCGGCGCGGTATTCGGGCGGCACCTGCATGATGATGTCATAACTGTTGCTGTCGCGGTCGAACTGGCCGATCGCACCACCGCCGACCAGCAGCGACAGAGTTGCGCCGATCTGGCTGGCGGGGATGTTCAGCGCCGCCGCGCGGTCGCGGTCGATGCTGACCACCACCTGGGTGGTGTCATAGGCAAGCGAGTTCTGCACCACGATGAACCGGCCCGAAGCCTGTGCCTTGTTCTTGATTTCCTCGGCCACTTCATAGACCTGCGCGGGGTCGCCGGTGGATTGCACCACCATGGTAATGGGCAGCCCGCCCCCCGTCCCCGGCAGCGAAGGCGGCGCGAAAACAAAGGCTTGAACCCCCGCCAGCGGGGCCAGCCGGTTTTGCAGATCCTGCTGAATCTGTGCCTGGCTGCGGCCACGATCCGCCCAATCCTTCAGCGCCCAAAGGGCAAAGCCGGAATTGGTCGCGCCGCCAAAGCCGACGACCGAGAAGCTGGCCTCGACCTCGGGCAGCCCGGCGGTCAGGTCGTTGATCTGATCGACGTAGCGGCGGGTGTAGTCGGTGGTGGCATAGGGCGGTCCGGCGATGATCGACAGCAGCGCACCATCGTCTTCCTCGGGGGCCAGCTCGGTCGAGGTTTTCAGGAACAGATAGCCCGTCACCCCGATCAGAACCGCCATGATGAACAGCGTCACCGGCCGGTAATCCAGCGAGGATTCCACCCGCCGGGCATACCAGCCTTCGAAGCGCAGAAAATTGCGGTCGATCCATTTCTGGAACCGCGAATGGCCGCCTGCCGTCAGGATACGCGCCGACATCATGGGTGAGACGGTCAGCGCTACCACCCCCGACAGGAACACCGCACCGGCCAGCGCCAGCGCGAATTCCTGAAACAGTGCGCCGGTCAGCCCGCCGGTGAAGAACAGCGGCATGAACACCGCCACCAGTGTCAGCGAGGTGGCAATGATCGGGCTGACCAATTCGCGCATCGAACGAAAAGTCGCCTGCATGGGTGTCATGCCGCCGTCGATATGGCGCTGGACGTTCTCGACCACCACGATGGCGTCATCGACCACGATCCCGATGGCCAGCACCAGCGCCAGAAGGGTCAGCAGGTTGATGGAATAGCCTGCGACGAACATCAGAAACAGCGTGCCGATCAGTGACAGCGGGATTGCTGCCACCGGCATGGCGACCGAGCGTATCGACCCCATGAACAGCAGGATCACCACCGACACGATCAGCGTGGCCTCGACGATGGTGCGCAGCACCTCGCGGATCGAGGCTGAAATCTGCTCGGTTGCGTCATACATCAGCGTCAGCTCCATCCCGTCGGGCAGCGTGTCGCGGATGGATGGCAGTTCGGCCAGCACATTGGCGGCGGTATCCAGCGGGTTGGCGCTTGGGGTCGGAAAGACGCCGAGAAAGGTGCCGGGCTGGCCGTTGAACTCAACGATCATGTCACGGTCGGCGGCGGACATCTCGACCCGTGCGATGTCGCGCAGGCGCACGACCTCATCGCCTGACCCGCTGAGCGGCATGGCCCCGAAACTTTCCGGGGTTTGCAGCGTCGATTCCATGGTGATCGGATAGGCGACCAGATCGCCCTCAGTCTTGCCCGGTGCGGACAGAAAGTTCGAGGCGTTGATGGCCTGCATCACCTCGGCCGCGGTCAGGCCCCGGCTGGCCAGTTTCAGCGGGTCAATCCAGACGCGCATGGCGTAATTCGCCGCGCCCATGATCTGCACCTCGGCCACGCCGTCGATGGTGGACATGCGCGGGCGGATCACCCGCTCGATATATTCCGTGACCTGTTCCGGCGTCATGTTCGGGTTTTGCAGCGCCAGATACATGGTGGCGAACTGCATCCCGGTGCCTTTGACGATGGTCGGGTCTTCGGCGTCCGAGGGCAGTTGGCTGCGCACCTGCTGGACCTTGGACATGACTTCGGTCAGCGCCGCATCGGGATCGGCCCCCAGCCGCATGTTCACCGACACGACCGAGGCCGAGGGGCGCGACTGGGTGCTGACGTAATCCACCCCTTCGGCGGTCGAGACCGCCCCGGCGATGGGCGAGGTCACAAAGCCCTGAATCAGATCCGCCGAGGCCCCCGGATAGACCGTGGTCACGGTAATCACCGATTCATCGACCTTGGGATATTGCCGGATTTGCAGATTGGTCGCGCCCATGATGCCCAGCAGCATCAGCATAAAGGCAAAGACCGTGGACAGAACCGGGCGTTTGATGAAAATGTCGGACAGGCTCACTGGCTGGCCTCCGCTGCGGGTTCTGCTGCTGGCTCAGCGGGCGGCGCAGCAGGCGGGGTCTGCCCCTGCCCGTCTGGCGTCACGCTGTTGTCCACCGTCACCCGCGCACCGTTCGACAGCCGGTTCTGGCCCGAAGTCACGATCTGATCGCCCGGTGCCAGCGCGTCGCCAAGAATCTCGATCAGCCCGGCGGCGCGGCGGCCCGGCTGGATGAAGACCTGCCGCACCTCGAACTGCGGGCTGCCGTCCTCATCGGTTTCATCCAGCTTGTGCAGGCGATAAACGTAATCGCCATAGAGGCTTGAAACAATGGTGGTTTGCGGCAGGGCGATGGCGTTTTCCTCGACCGGCAGGGCGACGCTGATCTGCACGAACTGGCCCGGCGTCAGGCGACCCGCGGTGCCTTCGACCTCGCCACGGATCGCCACCATCCGGCTGGCCGAGTCGATCTTGGGATCAATCCCCGAGATCCTGCCCGTCAGGCTGTCGTCGCCCTGATCGCTGCTGATGGTGATAGTCTGGCCGATATGCAGATGCGGCAATTCCTGCTCTGGCAGGGTAAAATCAACCCGCATCCGATCCAGATCCTGCAAGGTCGCCACCACCGTGCCGGGGGTGATATAAGCGCCGGGATCAACACGCGGCAGGCCGATGGTGCCGGTGAAGGGCGCAACCAGCCGCCGGGTTTGCAGCGCGGCGCGGGCGCGGGCAAGGGTGGCCTCGGCGGTGCGGAAATTGGCCTCGGCGGCCTCGAACGCCGCATCCGTCGCCACGCCCCGACCGCGAAGCTGGCGGGCGCGGTTCAGCGCGGTTTGGGTCAGATCAAGCTGAGTCTGCGCCGATTCCAGATCGGCCACCTGCGTCACATCATCCAGCCGCAGCACCAGATCGTCCGCCTGAACCTTCTGGTTGGGGCTGAAGGCAACCTCATGGACAATGCCCGCCGCCTCGACCGTCAGTTCAACCCCCTGCCCCGCATTGGCGGTGCCGATGGCCTCGATAACCGGCTGCCATGTCACCGGCTGCACCGTCACCGTCGTGACCGGCAGCACTTGCACCGGCAGGTTGGCAAAGATGTCGCGGATCATCTTGTCGCGGAACAGGTTGAACCCGACCAGCCCGCCGCCGATCAGAACCAGCGCCAGAATGGCGATGATGAAACGCTTGACCACCTGATAGCCTCCGCCGTTATCCCCCGGAATCAGGGGTTGAAACCGTCAGGCATAAACTTTACCGTCTGGACGGTATTGTCAATGCAAAGTCACACCATGGCCCGCAATCCTACAGCGACCCGCGCGAAAATCCTGAAGGCGGCTCAGGAAATCACCATGACGCAGGGCGTAGGCGGTGCCTCGCTGGAGGCGGTCGCGGCGCTTGCGGGGGTGTCCAAGGGTGGGCTGCTGTATCATTTCCCCTCGAAATCGGCGCTGATGCAGGCGCTGGTCGAGGATTTTCTGACCGAGGCGCGGGCGCGGCTGGAAAACTGCGATCCGGCCCGGCCCAATGCCGTTCTGCATGAGATCGTGGACGGGTTCGAGCGCGACTGGGATCAGGATGATCACGATGCCGGGCTGTTGGCGGCGCTGGCCGAAGATCCCGCCATTCTGGCCCCGCTTGGTGACTATCAGGACCACATCCTGACCCGCGCCCGCGCCGAATCCGATGATCCGGTGCTGGCGGAGCTGGTGATCCACGCGCTGAACGGCCTGCGATCAGACCGGCTTTTCGGCATCAACAGCACCAGCCCGGAGGGTGTCACCGCCCTGCTGACCGCGATCCGGTCGCGGATTGCGTGATTGCGGCGGTATCTGATCCGGGGTCTTATTGTTCGCTGTTCGCTGTTCGCAAGCCGTTCAGCGCCCCGACTGATGCAGCAAAGAAAACCAGCTTTGTGAATAGCTGAATGCGCCAAGCGGCATGAACTGGCCGGGCAGGAACCGGGTAAAAGCCTCGAACCGGGCATGAGGAGACACAAGCGGCACCGTCTCGCGGACAGGTGGGAAAAACCTGATCCCATGACGTTTTTGCAGCATGTCTGCGATATACGGGGTGTCGGATACCTGCATATTGGTCGTTTGTTGCGGGGATGTCTGGTCAGGCCAGAACCTGATCCAATATCTTGCCCATATGGCGTGCCACCATTCTGGGGGCGGTGCGCTTGCGCAGCATTTGCATCCGATCCAGCGCATCATTCCAGACCGGGCCGCCGAAATCATCCTTGGCGCGTGCCAGACAGTCCAGAATCGTGGCATCCGAACTGTCGGGAAGCAGGTAGGGATAATCCTTGCCAAGATAGTGAATCGCGTCGGTGGTGTCGGCGGTGCAGATGATATTCGCCCCGCAGGCGGCGGCATTGAAGCCTTTGGTAAAGGGTTTCAGCGGTGCGGTGGCGGCCCCAAGCTCGGGCCGCACGGCATAGTGCAGCGGTGTGCGGCACATCTGCGCCAGGACCTGCCCGAAATCGCTGTCCTTGCCATAATCGGGCTGGGTCAGCAGGCTGCGGGCGGTTTCGGGGATATGGGCGTTCTCGACCCGGCCGAAATAAGCCACCGCCCATTGATCCTGTTGCGGCTTTTGCCGTGTCAGCCGTGGATCCCAGTGATGCGGCAGGTAGAACACCCGGCCTGTGGCCTGCCTGTCGCGCTTAGCGCAGGCAACCAGATGTCGCTGTCCAGATACTGAGGCAGAGATGTGGAAATCAACAAAATCAGGTGCAAACAGGCGTCGTGCGGTCATGTCCAGATAATCCATCCCGACGGCCAGAGAGGTGGATTTGATCTGTTTCATCTCGGCGGCGCTCAGATTTTGAAACACGCCTTTCAGCCCGATGACCACCGCACCTGTCAGCGCCCGGATACCGGCATCACGCGCTGGACCCGGATTGTTCAGCAGGCTTTGAACCGAAAAGCTGTAACGCTGGCCAAGTGACCTGTTGCAGATCGCCGCAAGTTGATCGCAGCGCATGATCTTGCCGCCCATCCGAGCCTGACCCTTGCGGTGCAAAAGAATGACAGGGATTGTCATTGGAATGAGGCCCGCCGGTCAGTTTCCGACGGATTCTGTTTCAGAAACTTGTCGCCGTATGCTGCGTTCGAGCTGGCGCAGCTTCCAGTTGTCCTTATGGTTTCTAGCCTGTTTCAGCGCGGCCTGTGCCAGTTTCGTATGCCCCCGCTGAGCAGCACCAGACAGCATATCAACAAGGTAAGCGTTGCAATCGCGCCGCGCCCGCATCAGTTCGCAGAACCGGGCGCGGTCCAGCCTTCCGGCCATGCCTTCAAGCGCAATATCCTTCAGGATTTTCATCAGCTTGAAACGGGGCGGGATCTTATGCGTCAGAAAAGGCCAGCGCAGATCGACACCGTTATCACCCAGTAGTCGCTCGGCATGGGCTTTGTCGGCACCGATCAAGGGGTCGTGGACGATGATCGCCTTGCCCGCAGCCTTGATCCCCTCGGCGGCGTCACGATAGCGCGGCAGCGCCCACCATTCCGGGCGGCGTGCATAGCGATAGCGACGCTCGAACGGAACCAGATCGGCGGCCAGCGAAGATTGCGGCGCAAAGGCCAGAACCGTGCAGCCCGGTGCCAGCGGCGCGAAAGCCGCTGCGCCAAAGGCCCCCATCGAGGCCCCATACATCGAAACCGCAGGATAGCTGGCGTAAATGCCACGGTCGCGCATATCCTCCAGCACATCGAACAGCGCATCCGAGCGGAACCAGTCATTGCGCTTGACCATCACCCCAAGCGCGCCCCAGCCCTGCGCCCGGATCAGGTCGAATGCCCAGGGTTTGCGCGGGCCGGGAACGCCCATCGACGACAGGTTGTCAAAGCCGAAGACAAGCCGGTCCCGGCCCGGAATATGCACCACGACATGATGCTCTGTTTCGTGGAACTCACCGCCCTGCGTCTGTGCCATTTCGCGCATCAGGCTGAAATCAAGGTTCGGGCCTGCGGGTTCTGCAACCGCTGCAGGGGGGGTATCGGGCAGCGCCGGGGCAGGTTGTTCAGGGCTGGGCAATTGGCTTGCGACCCGTGCAATGGCTTCGGGAACCGGCTGATTTTCGTATTCGAGAATCTCTTTGGTGATGATCGCATATTCAGGATCACCCATCAATTGCGCATAGCGTTCATGCCGCCACACCATTGCCGCCTGCTGGATCTTTAGTGCCTGCCCGCCGCAAATCGCGTCGATACGCTGGATTTCCTCTGCGATGCGTCCGGCCTGTGCGGCCATGGTCGTATCAATGCCGCCACGGGCGTTCCAGTTCCTCCAGTAGAGTTCCTTCATGTCGCGGTTCACATGGCCGGATTTGCCCCGGTCGCATTTCAGCACGAAGTTTTCGGTATCCTTGACGATGTAATGATGCACCGACGCCAGCCGGCCGGCCTCTGGGTCGTGATGACCAACCGCCAGCGTTTCGGGGCTTTCGATCCGGTTGGCCGAACCGTCATAGGAATGCCATGTCGGCGCGACGTGCGATTTTGGGGAATGAACGCCAAAGCGGGCAAAGGATGTCGGGCGGAAAATTGTTTTGGTCGGAATACGGTTTTTGCGCCGTATGTCTTCGGGCAGGCAGTGGGTGAACCGCGACACCACCAGATCAGATTCCAGCGTGTATTGCTGGCTGTGGCCGAAATTATGCCAGTTCAGACGGATTTCTTCGGCATCATCGGGATAGGCGGCGATCAGATCCGGCAGGGTGCCGCCGGGAACATCAATACGGATGAACTCATCTGCGTCGATGGCGATGGCCCAATCGACCTGACGAAACAAATCGGATTGGCTCGCCTGACGATAAGAATGGCGCTGCGGAGAGCGGAAGCGGATGCCGTCATTGTCGTGATAGGTGATCAGCCCATGTTCAGCCAACAGGGCCAGTAATTCCTTGGTGCCATCGACCGAGCCGTTCTGAAAGACCAAGAAATCGGTAAAGCCGATCAGCCGGTGCCAGGCCAGCCATTCCAGCAGGAATGCACCTTCGTTCTTGACGGTGGCAAGGGCAAGAAAACGGGTCTGGTCGGGCATTGGGTTACCGTCTGGCTGGCGTTTTCCGCGGCAAACGCGGCTGATAAAGTCATTGAAAGCATTGCTTTGATACAGAAAATCATATCGTTTGACCAGCGGTTTTCCGCCGATGCCTGCGGGTGGCCGCTTGTGCCGAAAACGCATATTTCTATACGAAAATTGTGAAATAGTTGACCCTTAGCGTAAATGCGCATAAGTATCGGCCCGGTATTCCGGGTCAGATTCGAGATGTTCCGTGGCCGTGCCTTCCACCATCCTGCGCCAAACTATTACCGCCCGCCCGCTGGGTCAGCTTTGTAATGATGCTGCGCGTGGTGGGGCCTTGCTGGCAGCGGTACCGGTTGCAGATTTGCCCGGTCAGGCGCGGCTGTATTTCTCGGACGGGATCGACGCCGATGCGCTGATCCCCGAGGGTCAGGGCAATGTGCGCTGGTCGCGGATCGTGTCCGGTGCGGCGGTGATGGATCTTGAGCGTGAGGCCGATGGTCAGGTCAAGCTGCCACTGGCCGGTTGTGATGCCCTGATCCGGGTCGAGCCGTCGGAAACCGGTCTGTTTGCGGGCCGCAATGTGATCCTTGGTCATTGCAACAATGAAACGCCCGAAGTTTTGCGTGACTGGCTGCTGTGGCATCGTCGCCAGCATCGTGCCGATGCGGCGCTGGTGATCGACCGTGCGGCCCCCGGCCATGCCGACGATCTGGTGGCCGATCTGTCGCGGCTTCTGGCGGATGATCCGGCTGCGGCGGATGATCTGGCGGGCATGATCGTGATGGTGGTCGATTGCGACATGCCGCTGGGTGATGCGGCGCGCGGGGCGGAACAGCACCCGATGAACGCGCCCGACGCGCCGGGCAAGGACCGGATGGAGCAGCCTGCGCCCGACCCGTGGCACGCGCCGCTGTCCTATCGCCTGCTGTTCGATCTGATCCGGGCCAAGTTTCTGGCCTCTGCCCGCGCCGTTGCCAATCTGGAGCTGATGGATCTGGTCGCCCCCCCGGATGAACGCGGCAGCATCTTTGACATGGCGCAGGATATGCCCATGGGCGTGCTGCCTTTGCGGGGTGAGCGGGTCTATCCCTGGGGTCTGCGTAAAGGCACCGAGCCGGGCTTCGGAGATCACATCTGCCGTCGCTTTGACGCGCAATCCGCTGAATCACGCTGGTGCGTGGCGCCTGCGCGGATGCCTTCCGGCACGATCTGGATGATGCTGCGCATCCTTGGCGCAAAAACATCTGCGCCGCCTTGGCCGTTCTGGCGTTTCATGGCGCTGCGGCACGGGATCGAGCGGTCAAAGGTCGGGCAGATCGTGCCGAAATCGAGCCTGATCGAAGATGACCGCCTGTTGACCATGGCCGAAGCGCTGGGGGCGAAACCCTTGCGCATCCCCGCGGATGAGGCCGCTGCCCGTGCCGAGGCGGCCAAGCGCACCGATCATGTCGCCATTGTCACCACGATGAAGAACGAAGGTCCGTTCATTCTGGAATGGATCGCCTATCACCGCGCCATCGGGGTGCGTGATTTTCTGGTCTATACCAATGATTGCACCGATGGCACCGACGAGCTTTTGCAATTGCTGGAACGCAAGGGCTATCTGCAATGGCGCGATAACCCCTATCGTGAAGTCAATATGAAACCGCAGCACGCGGCGCTGGATGCGGCCAATAATGAACCCATCATTCAGAACGCCGATTGGGTGATCTGCATGGATGTGGATGAATATATCGCCATCCATACCGGCGACGGCACCATGAAGGCGCTGTTCGATGCGGTGCCGGATGCGAATATGATTTCCTGCACATGGCGGCTGTTCGGTAATGCCGATGTCGATGAATACAAGGATGAGTTCATCACCCAGATATTCACCCGCGCCGCCCGTGAGTTTGCGAACAAGCCGCATCAGGCATGGGGTTTCAAGACGCTTTACCGCAATGACGGATTGTTCAAGAAACTGGGTGTTCACCGGCCCAAGGGGCTGATGCCGCAGGCGGTGGACCGGATCAACTGGGTGAATGGCTCGGGCAAGCTGATGCCCAAGGATCAATGGCGCAATGCGTGGCGGTCTCATTCCGGCACCTATGGCTATGATCTTGTGGCGCTGAACCATTACGCGGTGCGCTCGGCTGAAAGTTTTCTGGTCAAGCGTGACCGGGGCCGGGTGAACCATGTGGACCGCGATCAGGGCATGGCCTATTGGTTCCGCATGAATCACAACGTGGTCGAGGACACGCGGATGCACCGCATCCTGCCGTTGCTTCAGGCCGAATATGACCGGATGATGGCTGATCCCGAAATCGCGGCCATGCATTTGCAATGCGTTGAGGCGCATAAGGCCAAGATCGGGGAATTGAAGGCGCAGCCGAACTATCAGGCGTTCCACACCGCGCTGAACAGCGACCGCACCCGCAAGCTGACGCGGTTGCATGGGCATTTCGGATCGAATGTCTATATCGCCGGGCCAGAGGTTGTCCCTGATGATGTCGTGGCCCGTGATCCTGACGATGATTTTTTCTTTACAGTCGAATACAGTGGCGAAACGCAACACTGACAAAGGAAAGGGCTGACAGATGGCCAAGGAATACGCCGTTGCTGCATTGTGGATCGGGGGCAACCTCAGCTATCTGGAACAGCTTTGTCTGAAGTCTTTTGTGGATGCTGGTCAGCATACGATTCTTTATACTTATGAAGGCGTCACCAATGCCCCTGAGGGGGTCGAGATGCGCGATGCGAATGAAATCCTCTCATCGGATAATCTCCTGACCAATGAACGCACTGGCAGCCCGGCGCTTCATTCTGATGTCTTCCGCTATCACATGCTGGCCAAACATGACGATCTGATCTGGGTCGATACGGATGCCTATTGTGTCCGGCGGTTTGAAACCCCGAACGGACATATGCACGCCTGGGAATCCAAGCATGGTATCAATGGCGGTGTCCTGGGCCTGCCGCAAGACAGCGAAACACTGGCGGCGGTTCTGGAGATGACCAAAGATCCCTATGGTATTCCCGAATGGTATAAAGGCGAAGAGCGCGCCGAGATGGAGGCCCGTATGGCCGCCGGAAATCCGGTTCATGCCGGTGAAATGCGCTGGGGTGTTTGGGGGCCTCATGCGCTGACCCATTATCTGAAAAAAACCGGCGAGGTGAAATATACCCTGCCGCAAGCTGCATTATATCCAGTGCCTTATTCTGACCGTATGTCGATGACCCGGCCGGGTTTTGCTGCGGATAAATACCTGACCGATGAAACCATCTCGATCCATCTTTATGGGCGCCGGATGCGCGCCCGTCTGTTGGAAAAGTTCGATGGGGTTGCGCGTCCGCGCAGTCTGATTGGGCGCTTGCTGAAAAAGCACGGTATTGACCCTGCCGCGGCTCCGATCAAACGCAAGGCACCTGCGGCTGCGGTCGAGACGGCTGAGGCTGCGCCGGTAAAGGCCGCCGTGAAAAAGGCTGCCGTGAAAAAGACCGCCGCCAAACCGGCAAGCCCCAAGGCAAGCGCGACCCAAAAGGCGACCACCGCAAAAAAGCCCGCAGCGACGAAAAAAGCCGCCACGTCAAAGACGGTCGCCAGCCGGGCCACCAAGCCGAAAGGGGCCAAATCGTGAGCAATCCCGCCGCCGATGCTTTCAATGCTGCCCTTGATGCGGCGCTGGGCGGTCTGACCGCCTGCGCCTCGGTGATGGATGTGGCGGGACAATCGGCGGCGCAGGTGATCGCGCTGTCACGGCGCTTTGACTGCGACATTCTGGTGGCGGATATGGGCAAGGACGGTGCGTTCAACCCGCGCCGCCCGTGGTTGAAACGCTATCTGGCGCAGTTGGAGGACGCGGGGATTCCCGCAGAGCGTATCCGGGTGGTGCGCAAGGAACAGGATTTGCGCCCCGCCGATGTGGTTCTGGCGCTGACTTCTTTCGGGGATCGTTGGAAAATCCAGCATTTGCGGCCGGTGCTGGAGCGTGGGATTCACGCTGACAGCGTGGTGTTCGTCGATGTGGCGAAAGGTTCGGGCGCGTTTCCGTTCCTGCGCAAGCTGGGGGCGGTGGAAACCATCGCGGAACATGCGGGTGACGACAGCCAGCGTTGGCGGCTGCGGTTCCTGCCCAACCCGCCCGCGCCGGTTGCGGATGACAGTTGGGCCACGATTGCCCGCGGTCTGGCGGGCGAGGACGGTTTTTTCAGCGACGGGCCAGAGGGACACAGCTTTCTGTATGTTCCGCGCAGCAAGGATGTGCTGGTCGTCACCTTTGACAACCTCGATATTGCGATGAACAAGCGCGACACGCGCCGCCCCTGGGGCTATGAGTTCATCGAGAAGCAAGGCTGGTCCATGCTGGGCGTTCTGGCGGGGGGCTGGACGTGGTATCGCAACCCGTGGGTCAGCGCCGAGTTCGACCGGCTGCGCGATCAGGGCTTTTTCAAGCAATTTGGCCGGGTGGTGTTCTATGGCGCCTCGATGGGCGGCTATGCGGCCTCGGCCTTCAGTGCTGCCTGTCCCGGTGCGGATGTGGTGGCGATCAGCCCGCAATCGACGCTGGACAAGACGCTGGTGCCTTGGGAAACCCGCTATAAAACCGCATGGGACCGTAATTTCTCCGGGCCTTATGGCGATGCGACCACGGCCAGTCTGGCGGCGGGCCGGGTGATGATCCTGTATGATCCGCATGAGCCACTGGACAGCGGTCATGTCCGCCGTTTCACCGGGCCGAATGTGATGAAGCTGCGCTGTCCGTTGCTGGGGCATCGTCTGGGGTCGTCGCTGTCGCAAATGGGGATTTTGTCCCCGATCATCCTTGGCGCACTGGATGGCAGCCTGACCGAAGCCGAGTTCTATCGCCTGCTGCGCGCCCGCCGTGATTTCCCGCGCTATCACAAAGAGCTGTTCGACCGGCTGCGCAAGAATGGCCGCGATGGGCTGGCGCTGAAGTTCGGGCGCTGGGCCTTGGCGCGGGCCGATAACCGGCATATCCGTCTGGCGATGAAGGATATGGCCAAGGGCTAGGCCCCGGAAAGGCGCATGATGGACAGCCCCATTCGCGGGATCATGCTGAAATGCGCTTCGGTTGCCGTGTTCACGGTGATGGGGGCGCTGGTCAAGGCGACCGCTGGTGATGGGCTTGGCGTGCCGCCGGGGCAGCAGGTGTTCTTTCGGTCTCTTTTTGCCATTCCAGTGATTTTGCTGTGGTTATTGTTGCAAGGTGGCGATGTGCTGGCCGGATTGCGCACGGTCAGGCCCATGGGGCATTTCTATCGCGGCATCGTTGGGACGATCTCGATGGCGCTTGGCTTTTGGGCTTTTGCGATGATCCCCTTTCCCGAGGCCATAGCGATTGGTTATGCCTCGCCGCTTTGGGTGGTCATTTTTGCGGCGCTGCTGCTGGGTGAAAGGGTGCGGCTGTTCCGCCTGTCCATGGTCGCGCTGGGGCTGCTGGGGGTGCTGATCGTGCTGGCCCCGCAGATCGGCTTTGGCAGCGAAGGCCCGGACTGGCGGCGCAGCCTGGGTGTGACGGCGGCGTTTGGGGCAGCCATATTCGCGGCGCTGGCGCAGGTTTTCGTGCGCAAACTGACCGCGCATGAACGGACCTCGGCCATCGTGTTCTGGTTTTCGGTGACTTCGGCGCTGCTTAGCCTGCTGACCTTGCCCTTTGGCTGGGTCTGGCCCGATGCGGAAACGGCGGCGCTGCTGGTTTCCATCGGCCTGTTGGGCGGTCTGGCGCAGATCTTTATGACCTCGGCCTATCGTTTCGGTGAGGCGTCGCTGATTGCACCGTTTGAATATACGTCGATGATCTTATCGGTGGCGATTGGCTGGTTCTTCTTTGACGAAATTGCAACCCCGACCATGCTGGCCGGGGCGGCGCTGGTGATCCTTGCGGGGATGCTGATTATCTGGCGCGAGCGGCAGCTTGGGCTGGAACGCGCACGCCAGCGCCGGGCGGGCAGCCCGCGTTAGAACCGGCGGGTCAGTTTCAGCGTGGCGTTGCGCGGCTCGCCATAGAAGTTGAACACCGAGGTCGAGCCGACGCGGCTGTAATAATCCCGGTCCAGCAGGTTGTTGACGTTCAGCCGCACTTCGGTCAGGTCGTCGATCTGATAGGCAACGCTGGCGTCGATCACCGCATAGCCCGGCGCCTTGACCTCGACCCCCTGCGCGACGCTGGAGAATGACGACATGGCGGTGACCCCCGCGCCAAAGCTGAACCGCTCCAGCGCGCCCTGCTGCGGGTCATATTCGCCCCACAGCTTGAACAGATGCCGGGGCGTATAGGTCGAGAAGGTCTCGCCCTGATTGCTGCCGTTCAGATATTTGGTGTCGGTATAGACATAGCCGCCGGTGACGCGCCATTCCGGTGTGATCTCGCCCGAGGCTTCCAGCTCAAGCCCGCGCACCCGCACCTTTTCGCTGGCGGCGTAATAGGTCTGGCCCTCGACCAGTTGCGCCCGGTTCTTGTCGCGCAGGTCGAACAGCGCGGCCGAGGCGTTGATGCCGCCGAAATCGGCCTTCAGGCCAAGCTCGGTCTGGCTGCCTTCGCGCGGGTCGATGATATTGCCGTTCGCGTCCAGTTCGGTCTGCGGCTGGAACATGGCGGTGTGGCCGGCATAGGCGGTGATCTGGTCGGTCAGGTCATAGGTCGCGCCGATATAGGGCGTCACCTTGCCGTTGATCTTTTGCGATGGGTTGGCCGCGCCGGTCACGCGGTTATAGGATTCGCTTTCATACCACGACAGCCGCGCCCCGCCGACGATGGTCATGCGATCGACCGGGGCGAGGCGGATCTGCGTATAAAGACCATAGCGCGTCACGTCGTCATGCTGGCCAGTGGTGTAGTTCACCGCAGGCCGCGCCACACCGGACACATCCCAGTCGTTCAGGTCGAATGTCCCGGCGATGCGGCCCCGCGCGGTGTCCAGATCGGTTTTCACCCGCTGGTAATCCGCGCCGATAATGGCGTTGCCCTGAACCGTGCCAAGGGTAAAGGGCAGGCTGGCAAAGGCGTCAAAGGCCAGCGAGTTGGAATCAAACTCGCGCCCCAGATAGGCAAGCCCGTTGACCGTATCGTCTGCGCTGGCTGCCGACCCGGCCCAGCCATACAGGAAATCCGCCTTATGCCGGGCATAGCGGGTGCCGAACTTGATGAAACCGCCGTTTTCCAGCCGGTGTTCAACTGCCGCCAGCACATCGGTCGCGGTGGAATTAAAATCGTTCCAATCCGCCGCCGTGGTGGTCTTGCGGTCGATGTCCAGCAGGCTGCCATCGGCATAGGTCGGCAGGCCGTTGAACGGTTTGATGTCGCGTTTCATATGGCTGATGGACAGGGTGGCGGTGGTGTCGGGGTCAATGTCATAAGCCAGCGTGCCATAGGCCGAGGCGACGCCGTTTTCCTGTTTGTTCACAAAGCCGTCGCCATCCTCATAGGCCAGAACCGCGCGGCCGCGCAGGCTGCCGTCGCTGTTCAGCGGCCCAGTCACATCGCCTTGCACCCGGCCCCGGCCAAAGCTGTTGGCCGATGCGCTCACGCTGCCGCCGAACACGTCGCTGGCCTGTTTCAGCCGCATGTTGACCGAACCGGCGGGTTCCCCGGTGCCGATGAACAGGCCGGAGGGGCCTTTCAGGATTTCCACATGGTCGATGATCGACATATCCGGCTGGCTGCCATAGATCGACGACAAAGGCGCGGGAAGGCCGTCATAATACAGGTAGTCCAGCTCGAACCCGCGCGAATAGATGGACGAGCGGCCATTGTCATTGGTCAGTGACAGCATCCCCGGCGTTTTCGCCATGGCGGTATCCAGCGAAGTGTAATCGGCATCCTCGATCCGCTTATGGGTCACAACGCTGGTGGTCTGCGGGATCTTGCGCGGGTCGATGGCCTCTTTCTCACCGACGGACACGAGATCGGTGGTATAGCTGCCGCTGCCTTCGGTTTCATAGCTTGATCCGGTCAGAACGACGGTATCCAGAACCACGGTGTCCTCCTGCGCCAAGGCGGGCAGGGCAATCAGAATGGCAGAGGTCGAAAGCAGGGCGCGGAGCATGGCGGTGATTCCTTATGATTTATGTCGGATATAGCGCCTGCGCCCTGTGGCCTGTCAATTGCCCACAGGGGAAACCCCGTATCTGTTGCCGCTGCGTCACAACGGGCGGCAAAGAAAAACCCCCGGCGCGGGGCCGGGGGTTTGTGTTGTGACTGTCTTTGCCGGGGGTCAGGTTGTCTGCGCCTGCGGCTTTTGCCGGCCCGAGAACACCCGGCTGACCAGCACGAAGAACACCGGCACAAAGAAGATCGCCAGCACCGTTCCGGTCATAGTCCCGAACAGCGTCGCGTAACCGATGGCGTGACGCGCCCCCGACCCGGCCCCGGACGAGATCACCAGTGGCACCACCCCAAGCCCGAAGGCCAGCGAGGTCATCAGGATCGGGCGGAAGCGCAGCCGGGCGGCGTGGCGGGCAGCCTCGACAGCGGTTTCGCCGAATTGCTGCATCCGTTCGCGGGCGAATTCGACGATCATGATGCCGTTCTTGCCGGTCAGGCCCACCACGGTCAGCAAGCCGACCTGGAAATAGACGCCGTTCGACTGACCGCCGACCCATGCCCCGATCAGTGCGCCAAGCACACCCACCGGCATGGCCAGCAGCACCGCGATGGGGATGGACCAGCTTTCATACAATGCCGCAAGGCACAGGAACATTGTCGCCAGCGCCAGCGCATAGAGCGCCATTGCACCCGCGCCTGCCTCTTTTTCTTCCAGTGATAGGCCAGTCCAGCGCAGGTTGAAACCGGGCGGCAGTTGCGCGGCCAGCTCCTCCATCGCGTTCATCGCCTCGCCCGAGGTGAAGCCGTCGGCGGGCTGACCCTCGATCGCCATCGAGGGCAGCGCGTTATAGCGCGTGACCTGTTGCGGGCCGAACACCCATTCCTGCGTGGAAAAAGTGCTGAAATCGACGAAATCGCCATTGGCATTCGGCACCCGCCACAGGCCCATGTCTTCGGGTTTGGTGCGGGCAGACGGTTCGCCCTGCACATAAACCCGCTTGACCCGGCCTTCATACAGGAAGTCGTTGACATAGGCGCCCGACCAGATGGTGTTCAGGAAGGTGCCGACATCCGCCGCCGTCACGCCGACCGCGCCTGCCTTGGCCCAGTCGATGTTCAGGCGGAACTGCGTCGCATCCTCGACCCCCGAGGGGCGCACGCCCGTCAGGCGGCTATCCTGCGAGGCCATGCCAAGCAGCATGTTCCGCGCATTCAGCAGCTCCTCATGCGTTTGCCCGCCCGATGCCTGAAGAAAGGCCGAAAAGCCCGAGGCATTGCCAAGTTCCAGCATGGCAGGCGGCACGATGGGAATGACCATCGCCTCGCGGATGCCGCCGAACAGCGGACCAAAGGCACGGCCCGCAATCGCCTGCGCCGACTGGTCGGGGCGAGCGCGGTCGTGCCAGTCCTTCAGCTTAATGAACATCATACCCATGTTCTGCCCTTGCCCGGCAAAGCTGAAGCCCCGGACCGAGAACACGGCGTCGACATTTTCCGCCTCTTGCACGCTGTAATATTGCTGCACACGAGTCAGGACGTCTTCGGTCTGTTCGGCCGTTGCACCCGAGGGAAGCTGCACAATGGTCATCAGCATCCCCTGATCTTCGTCCGGCAGGAACGATGTCGGGGTGCGCTGGAACAGCACCACCATTCCGGTGACGATCAGCGCAAAGATCACCAGCATTTTCAGCGGCCCGGCGGTGACTTTGTTCACGCCCCAGGAATAGGCATTGGTCAGGGCGGTGAAGTTACGCTCGAACCAATTGCTGAAACGGGTGGCGATGCGGCCCAGCATGTTCTGTTTCTTGTGGTGAACATGCGGTTTCAGCATCGTGGCGCAGAGCGCGGGCGTGAACACGATGGCCACAAACACCGAAAGCGTCATGGCCGACACGATGGTGACGGCGAACTGTTTATACATTTCCCCGGTCGAGCCGCCAAAGAAGGCCATCGGCACGAACACGGCGGAAATCACCACGCCGATCCCGACCAGCGCGCCGGTGATCTCATCCATCGACTTGCGCGTGGCCTCGACCGGATCAAGCCCTTCGTCGCGCATGATCCGTTCGACGTTTTCCACCACCACGATGGCGTCATCGACGACCAGACCGATGGCCAGCACCATGGCCAGCATGGTCAGCGTGTTGATGCTGAACCCCAGCGCGGCCATCACGCCAAAGGTGCCTAGCAGGATCACCGGCACCGCCAGCGTCGGGATCAGCGTCGCACGGAAATTGTGCAGGAACAGCAGGATCACCAGAAACACCAGAATCATCGCCTCGACCAGCGTATGCACCACCGCCTCGATGGACAGCAGAACAAAGGGCGTGGTGTCATAGGGGATTTCATAGCTGACGCCAGCCGGGAACGACCGGGCAAGGTTTTCGATCTCGGCCTTGACCAGATTGCCGGTTTCCAGCGCGTTCGCACCGGATGCCAACTGAATGGCCAGACCGGAAGCAGGCTGGCCGTTGTAGAACGGTGCGACCTCATAGCTTTCGGTGCCAAGTTCGGCCCGTGCCACGTCACGCAGCAGCACCAGCCCGCCATCGGTATCGGCACGCAGCACGATACGCTCGAAATCCTCGGGCGTGCGCAGCAGCGATTGCGCGGTGATGGTGGCGTTCAGAAGCTGGCCCGAGGGCGCCGGCATGGCGCCAAAGCTGCCCGCCGAAATCTGTGCGTTCTGCGCCGAGATTGCTGCCGTCACCGCCGAGGGCGACAGGTTGTAATATTTCAGCTTTTGCGGGTCCAGCCAGATACGCATGGCATATTCCGACCCGAACACCTGCACGCTGCCGACGCCTTCCAGACGGGCCAGCGGCTCGACCATGTAAGAGTTCATATAGTCGGCAAGGTCGATGTTCGAACGCGCCCCGTCATCCGAAATCAGGGCGGCCACCATCAGAAAGCCGGTGGCGGATTTCTCCACCGTGATCCCCTGACGGGTCACGGATTCCGGCAGACCGGCCTGTGCCTGCGCCAGCTTGTTCTGAACCTGAACCTGCGCGATGTCGGGATCGGTGCCGATGGCAAAGGTCAGCGTGATCGAGGCCGTGCCGTTCGACGTGGTGCTTGAGTTAATATAGCGCAACCCGTCCAGCCCGGTCATCTGCTTTTCGACGATCTGGACCACCGTATCGGCGACGGTTTCGGCGGATGCGCCGGGATAGACCGCGCTGATGACGATTTGCGGCCCGGCAATCGACGGGTATTGCGAGATTGGCAGGCGCATGATCGACAGCGCCCCCAGCCCCATGATGATAATGGCGATCACCCATGCAAAGATGGGCCGGTCGATAAAAAAGCGGGCCATGTGTTACTGCCCCTCTTGCGTGGCGGGTGCGTCCTGCGCGGGTGCGTCCGCAGCATTTTCGCCGGGTTCAGTGGCAGCGGCTTCGGTCCCGGCTTCGCCCGCGGGTGCAGCGTCGTCAACGATCTGCACATCGGCACCCGGCGCGATCTTCTGAAAGCCCGAAGTGATGATCTTGTCGCCCGGCTGCAAGCCGCCGGTTACGACCCAGGTGTTCCCCGAGGTGGTCTCCACCGTCAGATCACGCACCACGACCTTGCCGCCCTCGACGATCCAGGCGTGGGCCGCGCCGGTCTGGTCGCGCATGACGGCGTTCTGCGGCACCAGCACCGCGCCTTCGGCGGTGCTTTGCGGCATCTCGACCTCGACATACAGGCCGGGCAGCAGGATGCTGTCAGGGTTAGGGAAGGTAATGCGCAGCGTCACCATGCCGGTGGTCGGTTCGACCTGCGGTTCGGCGGCTTCCAGACGGCCCCGTTCGGGGAAGGTGCTGCCGGTTGGCAGGATCAGCGTTGCTTCGTTTTCCGGCAGCTTGCCGCTGCGGCCATCCTCTTGCCAGCGCAACAGGTCGTTGGCGGATTGCGTCACGTCCACATAGATCGGGTCCAGCGCCCGGATGGTTGCCAGCGCAGTCGCCTGCTGCGCCCCGACCAGTGCGCCGGTGGTGGTCTGCGACAGGCCGATCACGCCGGCGATCGGGGCGCGGATGGTGGTGCGCTCCAGATCAATCTCGGCGCTCATCAACTGTGCCTGTGCCAGTTGCAGCGCGGCATCGGCGGCCTCACGCGTGGCGCGCGCACTGTCGCGGTTCTGTTCGGATACGGTGTTGTTGCGGAACAGCCGTTCGACGCGGGCGGCGTCGCGCTCGGCCAGATCGGCGTTGGCCTGCGCCTGCGCTACGGCGGCCTTTGCGGCGGCCACGGCAGCGGCGTAGCTTTCGTCCTCGATCTTATACAGCGGTTGGCCTTCTTCGACCGGGACGCCCTCGGTGAACAGCCGTTCGCGGATGATGCCGGATACCTGCGGGCGCACCTCGGCCACGGTCGAAGCCTTGATCCGGCCCGGCAGGCGCGTGGTCAGGGTGAAATCCTGCGGCTGCGCCTCGATCACGGTAACAGAGGGCAGCGGCGCCTGAGCGGCGGCTGTCAGCGGTAACATCAGGGCCAGCGCGGCGATGATAAGTTTATTTTGCATGTGGGATCTCTGAAGGGCTGAAAATGGGGTGTCGTGGGGCAAGGTCGTTTCGGGAACGGGCGTGCCCGCGTTACTTAGTCAGGCGGGGCGGTGCCGTTACGCAGCAGCGCGAATTGCGCCCTGAGCAGCTTGCCGCCCGTTTCCGTCAGCGAAAAGGCGCGGTTCGACCGCAACCATTCACTGAGCAGTCCGTTCATAACCGCCATCAGCAGGACGGCGGCCTCTTTTGGGGTAAAACCGGGTGCCAACAATGCCTTGTCACCGGCCAGAATCGCAGCTTGTTTCAATAAAGCATATATGTCGCAGTTGGTTTTTTCCAGCCATTCCCGCGCCTCATTGCTGCTGCTGTGGCCGGACATGATCTGAAACAGATGCTGCGCACTTTTATCCGCCTCGAACCGGGTCAGATAGTCCAGCGCCGACTGTTCCAGCAACCCCAGCGGGTCGGAATGTCCGGCGCGGATGTCCTGTTCCAGCAGCGCGTGTCGTGCCATCTTGCAGCGGTCATACAGCGCGATCAGCAGGTCGGTCTTGTCGCGGAAATGCCAGTAAAGCGCCCCGCGCGTGACCCCGGCGCTGCGGGAAATCGCCTCCAGCGTGGTGCCGTCGATGCCGCGGGCGCAGAACATCACCTCGGCCGCGTCGAGAATCGCGGTCCGGGTCTGTTCGGCATCGTCCTTGGTGCGGCGCATGGCGGGTTCCTTTCGCCGCCGCGCTTACAAACATTCGCGCATGTATGTAAGCGGATTTTTTGGCATAGCAGCTATGCCATTCTGGAAATGCTGCGGATCGTTCCCCATCTGCCTGCGAAACGCCATATGGAAGGAAGCGTCATGTCCCAACTGTTCACCCCCTTCACGCTGAAGGATGTCACCCTGCGCAATCGCGTGGCGGTGGCACCGATGTGCCAATACAGCGCAACCGATGGTTTCGTGAATGACTGGCATCGGGTGCATTATCCCGGCATCGCGCGGGGTGGGGCCGGGTTGGTGATCGTCGAGGCGACCGCTGTTTCGCCCGAAGGCCGCATCACCCCTGACGATCTGGGTATCTGGAGCGATGACCACATTTCCGGCCTTGCTGAAATCGCTCGTGCCATCAAGGCGGCGGGTGCAGTGCCGGGCATCCAGATTGCCCATGCCGGGCCAAAGGCCAGCGCCAACAACCCGTGGCAGGGTGATGACCATATCCCGAACGACGATCCGCGCGGCTGGCAGAGCATCGCGCCTTCGGCACATGTGTTCGGCGGCGGTTTGTGGAAGCAGCCCGAAGAAATGTCCTTGGCCGAGATTGCTCGCGTTCAGGTCGCTTTTGCCGCTGCCGCCCGCCGCGCCCGCGCCGCCGGGTTCGAGTGGCTGGAGCTGCATTTCGCCCATGGCTATCTGGGGCAGAGCTTCTTTTCCACCCATGCCAACCAGCGCAGCGACGCCTATGGCGGCGATTTTGAGGGCCGCAGCCGGTTCCTGCGTGAGACGCTGGCCGCTGTTCGCCCGGAATGGCCGGAAAACCTGCCGCTGACGGCGCGCTTCGGGGTGGTGGAATATGCGGGCGACCCCGAGGCTGAACTGGCTGACGGTATCCGCATGGCTGCCGCGCTGCGCGATGGCGGGCTGGACCTGCTGTCGGTCAGCATCGGCTTTTCCACGCCGACGGCAAATGTGCCGTGGGCCGAAGGGCCGTTCATGGTGCCGGTTGCGGGGCAGGTGCGGCGGGCTATCGGCTTGCCGGTGGCGTCGGCATGGGGTCTGGACGCGCCTGCGGTTGCCGAAGGCGCGGTGGCCAATGGCGATATGGATCTGGTGATGATGGCCCGCGCCCATTTGGCCAATCCGCATTACACCTATGCGCTGGCACAGGCTTTGGGGGTCGAGCGCCCGGAATGGGCCACGCTGCCTGCGCCCTATGCACATTGGCTGGAGCGTTACCGGGGCTCTGCGCGGGTCTAACCGACCTGTCGGCCCTTGCACCAGACGCCCCGGATGCGCGGCGTCTGGTCAAGGTCGGTCAACCGGATCAGGTCGGCCCGCAGTCCCGGCGCGATCCGGCCCCGGTCGGCCAGCGCCGTGGCTTGTGCCGGGTTTGTGGTGACGGTGGCAAAGGCGCGGGGCAGGTCGCCCCAAATCTGCGCCAGTCGCGCCGCGCCAAGCAGCAGGCTGGCCGGAACATAATCCGACGACAGAATATCCAGAAACCCTTCCTGTGCCAGATCGCTGGCCGCGACATTGCCCGAATGGCTGCCGCCCCGGATCAGGTTCGGTGCGCCCATCATCACCGCGATGCCATGGTCATGGCAGGCGCGGGCCGCCTCGGTCGTGGTGGGGAACTCGGCCAGACGGATGCCATAACCGGCGCTGGTGGCGACCTGCGCGGCGGTGGTGTCGTCATGGCTGGCCAGCACCGCGCCAAGCCGGTGGGCAATATCCACCGCCGCCGCTTCATGTGCATCGCCGTGCTTTTGGCGCAGCGCCTTGAGCCGGGCGACGTGTTCGGTAAACGCCTGATCGGACAGCGCATATTTCCCCTGCACATATTTCGCCAGCTTGGTTACGTCGCGGAACTGGCGTTGGCCCGGCGTGTGATCCATCAGGCTGACAAGGCCGATGCGGTCGTGGGGGCCGAACTCGTCCAGCTCGGCCAGCAGGGTTTCGGAGCAGATCTCTGCCCGCAGGTGGATCAGGTGGCTGATGCGGGTCACGCCCGCATGGGCCAGCGCCGCGATTTCAGATGCGAGCGGGCGGGCATATTTGTCATAGCTGGCCCCCTCGGCCGGGATCGAGCCAACCCGCAGCGCGTCAAACACCGTGGTGATCCCGCAAGAGGCCAATTCCCCGTCATGGGCGAGAATCGCTGCCGTATGTGGCCAGTCCACGCCGGGGCGCGGCTGGATATGGCGTTCCAGATTGTCGGTGTGCAACTCGATCAGGCCCGGCGACAGATGGTCGCCGCCGCAATCTGTCGCGCCAGCGGGCAGGGCAGGGCCGTCGATCAGATCATGGATCAGCCCGTCGCGGATCACCACGCCGCCGGTTTGCACGCGGTCGGCAAGGATCAGCCGGGCATTGGCAAGGATCAGGTCGGACGACATCGCGGCACCTCTGGCTTTGGCGGCGACAGAATGGCGAAAACCGGGCGCGGCGCAAGGGCTAGCCGGGTATCATCGCCTTGATGCCCGCGACATGGGCCGGGCTGGCCGCCAGCGCATCCGCCGCCAGCGCGCGGGCGTCATCCAGCAACGTCTCGGGCGGGCTGATGCGGTCGATCAGCCCCCAGGCCAGGGCTTCATCCGCGCCGATCTTTTGCCCGGCCATCAGGATCATTTTGGCCCGTGCTGGCCCGACCAATGCCGCCAGACGCGGTGGGTCGGCGGGCTGCGGCAGGTATCCCAGCCGCATCACCGGGTAAAAGAACCGCGCCCCCGGCACCGCCAGCCGCAAATCGCAGGCCAGCGCCATGCCAAAGGCGCCGCCCGCCAGCGTCCCGTTCAGCGCCGTGATGGTCAGCATCGGCGCCGCCGCCAGCGCCCCCGACAGCCGGTCCCATAAGGGCGAGGTCGCCAGCCCTGCCTTGGCCGCGTCGAGATCCGCCCCGGCGGAAAAAACCTTGCCCGTGCCGGTCAGGATCAGCGCCCGGTCGGCCCGCTCTGTCGCTGCGTCAACTTCGGCATGCAGGGCCTCTAGCATTTCGGGGGTCAGGGCATTGGCCTTATCGGGGCGATTCAGCGAAATCACGCTGATGCCATCGGAAAACTGAACCGAGATCATGGAAAAGTTCCTTGGAAGCAGGGCCGGGTTGTGAAACTATGCGGCCAAATCCGGTTGATCACACGTGGAAAGGTAATTCCGTGAACAAAGTCCTGACAAGAGCTTCTGTTATTGCCCTGCTGGCCGCAACCCCCGCACTTGCTGATCTGACCCCCGCCGAAGTGTGGAAGGTTCAGACGGACGCCATGACCAAGGCAGGCTATGATCTTCAGATCGGCAATACGGATGACGCGGGCCAGACGCTGACCCTGACCGATGTGGTCGCCGTCGCCAAGGAAAGCGACACTCAGGTCAATGTCACCATGCCCAAGGTCGTGCTGCAACAGACCGGCGACGGCAATGTGCGCATGAGCTACGAAGACGGCTGGACCTCTGTTGTCAGTGGGAAAGCCGATGATGAGGGCAGCTTCGAGATGAAAATGTCCGGCACCATGCCGGGCGCGGATATGGTTGCATCCGGAACCCCGGACAATCTGGCCTGGGTCATCAATGCGCCGGAAGCAACGGTTTCGGTCGATAGTCTTACGACCAAAGGCGAAGATGCGGCCAATCTGACCGATGTTGCGAAAATCGTGCTGAAAGACGTGACCGGCAGCTATGGGCAGCAGGGCGACAAGACCGATTTTGATGTAAAAATCGGCCAGCTTGACCTGACCGCCGAACCCAAGGGTATGCCGGATAAGGGCACTCTGAAGCTGAACGCATCCTATGCGGATGTGACCACAAAAGGCACGGCGACGATCACGGCGGCCATGATGGGCGACGATGTGGACCTTGAGGCCGCGCTGCGTGATGGTGCGAACTTTGATATGACCATCGGTCTTGGCCGGAATACCTTTGATGTGCTGGTGGACGCGCCTTCGGAAGATCCCGGACAGGCTATGATGATGACCGCCAATGGCAAGGGTGAGCCGAGCGAGCTGACCTTCCGTATGAACGCGGAAGAGCTGCTTTACGCAGGCAAGGGCGGTTCGGTTGAGGCAATGATCGAGATGAACAACATGCCGGAAATCTCGGGGCCGATCGAATATTCGATGGCCGGGGCCGAGTTCCTGGTGGCGATGCCTGTCACCCCGAAAGAGGAAGGTCAGCCCGCGGCGCTGAAATACAAGTTCGATGAACTGAAAATCAGCGATAACGTCTGGGGCCTGTTCGACCCTGCGGCTGCGCTGAAGCGTGATCCGATCTCGCTGGATATTGATGTGAAAGCGACGGTCAAGCTGATGCAGAGCCTGTTCTCGGACAATTATCAGGTTGATGATGGTCATGCGGGCATGGCTGATGAATCCGAAGTCATGGACAGCGCGCCGCAGCCGATCCTGCCAATGGATGTAACGCTGAACCGGCTGTTCCTGTCGGCGGTTGGTGCAACTGTGGATGGCGCGGGCAAGCTGGACTTTCCGAACCCGGAACAGCCGGAACAGCCCGTGGGTGAGATCAAGGCCAGCTTTGAAGGCGTGAACGGGCTGATGGATGCGCTGGTCAGCATGGGCGTGGTTGGTCAGGATGAGATCATGGGTGTGCGCATGATGATGGCCATGTTCGCCAAGCCGGTCGATGGTCAGGCTGACAAGCTGGAATCCAGGCTGGAGTTCCGCGAAGGCGGCCAGATCTTTGCCAATGGGCAGCAGATCCAGTAACACGATTCGCCCCGGCTGGCGCTGCTGGCCGGGGCATTTTTCAGGACTTTCCCATGCTTGACGATCTTGCCCCGCTGACTGCGCGGCTTTTGGACGCTGCCCGCAAGGCTGGTGCAGCCGAGGCCGACGCAATGGCCGTTCGCGCTGTGGCGCAATCGGTGGATGTGCGGGGCAGGGCGCTGGAGCAGGCGGAACGCGCCGATGCGGTCGAGATCGGCCTGCGGGTGCTGCTGAATGGGCGGCAGGCTTGCGTTTCGGCCAGTCAGCATGACGATACCACCATTGCGGAAATGGCCGCGCGGGCGGTGGCGATGGCGCGGGAAGCGCCTTTGGACGATAATCTGGGGCTGGCCGATCCGGCGCAGATCGTGCCGTCGGGCAGTATGGCCGAGGCGCTGGAACTGGCCGACGACGCGCCCGAACCCGCGCCCGAGGCGCTGCGCGATATGGCCCTGCGGGCCGAGGCGGCGGCGCTGGATCACCCCGGCATTTCGCAGGTCGAAAGCGCAGGTGCGGCGGCAACGCGGCGCTGGATGTGGCTGGCGGGAACGAATGGCCTGTCGGCGGGCTATGGCCGCAGCGGCTATTCCCTGTCCACCGTGGCGATCACCGGCGAGGGGCTGGCGATGGAACGCGACTGGGCCGGGGAATCGCGGGTCTGGCTGTCTGATATGCCTGCGCCCGAGGACATCGGGCGGCTGGCGGCAGAGCGCACGCTGGCGCGGGCCGGGGCGCGTAAGCCGCCGACCGGCGCGGTGCCGATCCTTTATGATGAACGTATCGCGGCAGGGCTGATCGGGCATGTTCTGGCGGCGGTCAGCGGAACCGCGGTTGCCCGCGGGGCAAGCTGGCTGCGCGATGCCTTGGGCCAGCAGGTGTTGCCCGCCGGGATGGACCTGCGCGAAGACCCGCATCTGCCGCGCTATGGGGCCTCGCGCCCGTTTGACGCCGAAGGGCTGCCGACCGCGCCGCGTGATATTATCCGTGACGGGGTGGTGCAGGGCTGGACGCTGGACCTTGCCACCGGGCGCAGGCTGGGCATGGCCAGCACCGCCAGTGCCGCGCGCAGCGCCGGTGGGGTGCCGGCGCCGGTGGTGTCCAATGTTGTGCTGACGCCGGGCCATGCCAGCCGCGCGGAGCTGATCCGCGATATGGGCCGGGGCTTGCTGGTCACGTCGATGCTGGGGGCTTCGATCAACCCGACGACGGGGGATTACTCACGCGGGGCGGCGGGGTTCTGGGTCGAGAACGGTGAAATTGCCTATCCGGTGAATGAATGCACCATCGCGGGCAACCTGCGCGAGATGATGGCGACGCTGATTGCGGCCAATGACGCCCGCGACTGGCGCAGCCATCGGGTGCCAAGCCTGCTGGTCGAAGGGCTGACCGTTGCCGGGGCCTGAGGACGACCTGAACCTGCTGATACAGGCCGCGCATGAGGCGGGCGACATCGCGACCCGCTTCTGGCGGCAAGACCCGCAGGTCTGGGACAAGGGCGAGGCCGGCCCAGTGACCGAGGCCGATCTGGCCGTGAACACCCATCTGGAACGCCTGTTGCGGCAGGCCCGGCCCGATTATGGCTGGCTGTCCGAGGAAAGCGCCGATGATCCGTCGCGCCTTGATGCGCAGCATGTGTTTATCATCGACCCGATCGACGGCACCCGCGCTTTTATCGACGGGCAGGAGGGGTTTTCCCACTCGCTTGCCGTGGCGCAGGGCGACCGGATCGTGGCGGCGGCGGTGTTTCTGCCGGTGCGGGGGCAGCTTTATACAGCCTTTGCCGATGGCCCGGCGCTGCTGAACGGGCAGGCGATTGCACCAAGCGCGGCGGATATTGATGGCGCGTCGGTGCTGACCAACAAGCCTGCGCTGGACCCGGTGTTCTGGCGCGGCGGGATCGTGCCGCCGGTGCAACGGACATTCCGGCCGTCGCTGGCGTGGCGGCTGTCGCTGGTGGCCGAAGGGCGGTTCGATGCGGCCCTGTCCCTGCGCGCGGCGTGGGAATGGGACATTGCCGCCGGGGCGCTGATCGCGGAACGCGCGGGGGCCATGGTCAGCGATATGCGCGGCCAGCGGATGCGGTTCAACAACGCCGCTGCGCGGGTCGATGGGCTGGTGATTGCCGGGCCGCATCTGCACGGGCAGATCATGGCCCGGCTGGCTCTGCTGTGATTACATCAGTGGCGGCAGGCTGAACATATCCCCCGAAGGCGCGGCAGGCGTGCGGGTGCGGATTGCCGTCCCCGGCCCGCCCAGGCTGGCGATTTGCGCCGCAAGCTGGCTGATCGCCGCCGATTGCGCCGCTGCAATCGCGCCGCTGCCCTCGGACGCCAGCGGGATGGAAATATCAAAGCTGCGCACCTGATTGCTGCCCCCTGAATAGCCGTCATCCGAGACGAAATAGCGCCCGCTCAGCCGGTAAATGCCATCTGCCTGCGCCAGCGCCTTTTCAACCCGCACCTCGATCCGTTTCGACGGTGCTTCGGCCAGCGGCCAGGGTTCCGCGATGACGGTTGCGCCCGAGACTTCAGAAATAGTGCGGGCCAGCGTTTGGGTAAAGGCCCGCTGCGGATTGTCGGCCCAAAGATTGTCGGGGGTCGAGCGCACCGCGCCATCTGCCGTCTGCCAGGAGATTTCCTGACCCGAGGCATAATCCGGCAGCGATACGTCCTTGAGTTCTGCCGTTCCCAGCCGGTTCGCCACCGCGACCGGCGGCATTGGCGGGTCGATCAGATAGCGGGCGACCTTTTCCGGATTGCCGCAGGCGGTCAGGGTCAGCGTGGCAAGCAAGGGCAAAAGCAGTCGCATCTTATCGTCCCATAATAAAGGCGCGGGGGTTGCGTTCGATCATCTGCGCAAGCTGTCCGAAGGACGAGGCCGCCCGCCGCAATTCGCGCATCAGGTTAACGGTTTCATTGTTGAAGTTGGACCGCGCGCCATAGGCGGCGATGGTCGCCTGTGCCTGCTGTGCCGCTGCGTCGATGCGGCGGGTCAGATCGGGCAGGCCACGGCTGGCGGCGGCGATCTCATCGGCGGCGGTCCGGGCGCTTTGCAGCGCGGCGTTCAGGCTGCCGGCCGCATTGCCGTCGCGCAGGTCTGTCAGCAGGCCCGAGGCAGCTTGCAGCACATCCGACAGGTTGCGCGGCAGTTCGGCGGCATCCTCGCTGCCCAGCATCGCCCGCAGGTCGGCCATGATCCCGGCGGCCTGATCCCCGATCTCGGCAAAGCGGACCTGCGCCACCTGCGCGGCGGCGGTGTCGATCTGTGCCATGGTCTGTGGCAGGGTCTCGGCGGCGGTGTTCAGGCGCTCGGCCAGCGTGCGGGCCTGTTCAAGCATTTGTGCGGCGTTATCCACCGCGCCCGCCTGCCGCAGATCGTCGGTGGCTTGCCGCAACTGCTCCATGGTGGCGCGGGCTTCGTCGATGGTGTGGCGCAGACCTTCGGGAATGGCGCGGGTGTCCTCGCTGCTGGCCAGCGCGGTGACGCTGTTCATCATGTCGGTGGCGGATTTCAGGGTTTCTTCCAGCGGCAGCTTGCCGATGCGGCTGATGAACCCCTGTGCCGAGGCGCTGAAATCTTCGGTGTTCGAGGCGGCTGATGGCATCACCGGATAGGGGGCCGCCGCGCGGATTTCTGCCGCGCCCGCGCCCGGAATATCGACCAGTTCGATCATCAGCGAAGTGCCGAAAAAGCCCGCGCTGGCGACCCGCGCCCGCAGCCCTTCATTGGCACGGGCTTGCAGGAAGGCCAGCGCATCGGCCTCGGTCGCATCGACGGGCAGGCCAAGGCGCACCGGCGAAATCGCCAGCGTCACATCCTGCATCGGTTCTGGTGCGGCGCCGTCCTGTCCGGGTTCGATATGCACCGACAGGTCGCTGACCTTGCCGACCGTCAGGCCCTGAAACTGCACATCCGCCCCAATATTCAGGCCCCGGATAGCGTTATCGACCAGCACCGTCAGGCGCAGTTCCAACCCGGATTCGTCGCTGGCGGCATTGATGCGGGCGGCGTCCTCATCCGGGTAAAGGCGGAAGACATGGCCCGCCTCAATCGGGCTGCCGCCAGAACTGAAGGTCGCAAACTGCGCTCCCCCCTGCACCAGCGAAGCCAGCGAATTGACATTGAAGCTGAGACCCTGCGCCCCAAGAGACAGCGAAAAGCCCGAGGTGTCCCAAAACGCCGTGTTCGAGGTCAGCCGCTTATCATGCGGCGCGGGGACGAACACATCCACCAGCACGGTTTCATCGGTTTCCGAAAGGCGCAGGTTCTCCATCCGGCCGATCTGGATGCCGCGGAAGGTGACAGGCGCACCTTCGGTCAACCCGCTGGCGCTGTCCGAGGACAGGCTGATCCAGGTGCCGGGCGCACCCATCCGGGCCAGCGGCGCACGGGGCAGGCCCTCCACCACGCGGCCATCCAGCGGCGTGCCGGGGTTGGCGTCCCAGTTGCCCTCGATAAACGCACCCGACAGCACCGTATCAAGGCGCGAGATCCCCTGTGCTGAAACCTGTGGGCGAACGATCCAGAACTCGGCGTCGGTGTCGATATAGCGCGACACAGCCGGTTCGATACGCAGGCCGACGATGACATTGGTCAGATCAGGGGTGAAGCGGACGGATTCGACTTTGCCGACGGTCACTTCGCGGAACTTGACCGCAGTATCGCCCGGCGTGATGCCGGTGGCGTCGCGGAACTGCACCTCGACCAACTGGCCGCGCCCCTGCCATGCGTTCCAGGCGATCCCCAGCGTGACCACCAGCGCGATGATCGGCACCAGCCAGATCAGGGAAAAGGACGCCTGCGCGGCCTTTGCCGCCGTGCGGCGCGCGGGGCTGGCGGGTTTCAGGTCGGGCTGGTCACTCATTTGCGGCGGCGGTCCTTGCTTTGGCGCAAGGGCAGCCCGCGCCAGATCAGTCTTGGGTCAAAGCTTTGCGCGGAAAGCATCGTGAAAGCAACAGACAGCGCAAAACTGACCGCCGCTATGCCCGGATGGATTGAGGCCACAAAGCCAAGCTGCACCAGTGCCGCCAGAATCGCCACCACGAACACGTCGATCATCGACCAGCGACCGATGAACTCGACCACCTCCAGCACGCGCAGCCGATGGTGGGCCTCATCCACGCTGGCAGGACGTCCGGCGACATGGGCCAGCCATGCAATTGCAATGAACTTGCCGATCGGCACCATGATCGAGGCAACAAAGACGACAGCCGCCACCGGATAATCGCCATGGTGGATCAGCTCAATCACGCCGCCGAGGATGGTGGATTCGGTGCTTCCGACAAAGGTTGCGGTGCGCATCATCGGGAACAGATTGGCAGGGATGTAAAAGATGATTCCGGCGATCAGCCAGGCCCATACCGCCTGCAAACCCCGCCGGTCCGGCGGCACCAGCGCCGCGCCGCAGCGGTGGCAATGGGTTTCATCCTCGGGCCAGACGCGGCCACAGGCGCGGCAACCCAGCAGATGCGCCCGGTGGGCGGTCAGGATCGGGGCAGGGGTGTCGGTGCTGCTCATGCCCGGCCTTTCAGCGGATCGCGCATTTCGCGCCCGTCGGTTGTGCCGCCCCCATCCTCGATCGCGTCCCAGATGGTTGTGGCGCACAGGAATACATTGCTGGCCGCGCCGACAAAGATCAGTGCGCAAATGGCCCAGAAAGCAGGGCCAAGGCTGATATGCGCCAGCCCGGCAATCTTGATCAGCGCCACCGCCGTGCCGATGACGAAGATTTCGGCCATCGACCACGGGCGCAACTGTTCGGACAGGCGGAATGCTCCTGCCGCATGACGCAGGGGCCGCCCGCCCCGCGCCATCGGGGCCAGCACATAGACCAGCAGCCCCGCCCGCAGCACAGGCAGCCCGACGATCGAGGCCAGCAACACCAGAGTCAGCGGGGCCAGCCAGCCATGCGAATAGGCCATCGCTACCCCGAACAGCGAGGTATCATTGCCAAACCCCATGCGGTGAATCCGCAGAAAGGGAAAGAACACCGCCCCGAACATCAGCACCATCTGCGTGACCGACAGGGCCACGATCTGCGTGAAGGCCCCGCTGCGCGGTCGTGCCAGAACCGTGGCACAGCGGATGCAGCTTGCGGTTTCGCCGGTCTGCAATTCCGTTTCCACATGCAGCGCATCACAGCGGGGACAGGCAATCAGCCCCGCGCCGGTGGTCATGTCATAGCTGGCCCGCGTTTCCATTGCCGCAAGATAGGCGCGGGCCGGCAGCAAGGGAAGGGCTTGCCTGCGCCTGCCCCCCGGTTAATCTGCCGCGGAGGGAGGAACCGATGGATTACGATTTCATTATCGCTGGCGCAGGCAGCGCCGGCTGCGTTCTGGCTGCGCGCCTGTCCGAAGACCCCGGCACGCGGGTGCTGCTGGTCGAGGCTGGCGGGCGCGACAATTACCATTGGATTCATATTCCGATGGGCTATCTGTATTGCATCGGCAACCCTCGCACCGATTGGCAGTATAAGACCGCGCCCGAAGTGGGGCTTGGCGGGCGGTCCTTGCTTTACCCGCGCGGGCGGGTGCTGGGGGGCTGTTCCTCGATCAACGGGATGCTTTACCTGCGCGGGCAGGCGGCGGATTATGACGGTTGGCGACAGATGGGCTGCACCGGCTGGGGCTGGGATGACGTGCGCCCCTATTTCCTGAAATCCGAGGATTATGCCGATGGCGCGTCCGAACATCACGGTGCGGGCGGTGAATGGCGGGTGGAAAAGCAACGCCTGCGTTGGGATGTGCTGGATGATTTTGCCCGCGCCGCGCAGGCCGAGGGCATCCCCGCAACGGATGATTTCAATACTGGCGATAACGAAGGCGTAGGCTATTTCCGCGTTAACCAACGCGGTGGCTGGCGGGTTTCGGCGGCCAAGGCGTTCCTGCGCCCGGCACTGAAGCGCCCGAACCTGACGGTGATGACCGGGGCCTTGATTGATACGGTGACATTTGACGGCAACCGCGCGACGGGGCTGCGCCTGCTGGCCGAAGGCGGCGCGCGGCAGGTGACAGGCCGTCAGGTGATCCTGTCGGCGGGGTCAATCGGCACACCCGCGATCCTGCAACGCTCGGGGATTGGTCCGGCTGGTCTGCTGCGCGACATAGGGGTCGAGGTCCGCCGCGATGCCCCCGTGGGCGAGAACCTGCAAGACCACCTGCAAATCCGCTGCGCCTATCGTCTGCAAGGGGCGAAAACGCTGAACTCTCTGGCCAATAGCCTGTTTGGAAAAGCAAAAATTGGTCTGGAATATCTGCTGCGCCGGTCTGGCCCGATGAGCATGGCGCCCAGCCAGCTTGGCGCCTTTGCCCGATCCGGCCCGGATGTAGCCACGCCCGATCTGGAATATCACGTGCAGCCGCTCAGCCTTGATGCCTTTGGCGGGGCGCTTGATGATTTCCCTGCGATTACCGCCAGCGTGGTGCCGCTGCGCCCCGACAGCCGGGGTCATGTGCGCATCACCAGCCTTGACCCGGCCGCCCATCCCGAGATCGCACCACGCTATCTGTCGGCGGAAACCGACCGCGTGATTGCCGCCCGCGCCATTCGCCTGACCCGTCGTATCATGGCGCAGGCCCCGATGGCCCGCTATCATCCCGAGGAGTTCAAGCCCGGCCCGGTCGCCGATGACGACGCTGCGCTGGCCGAAGCGGCGGGGCGGATTGCCTCGACCATTTTCCACCCGGTTGGCACCGCGCGGATGGGTGCGGACCCCGAATCGGTGGTCGATCCGGCGCTGCGCCTGCGCGGATTCGAGGGGCTGCGGGTGGTCGATGCCTCGGTCATGCCGCGAATCGTGTCGGGAAACACGAACTCGCCAACCATTATGATTGCGGAAAAAGCTGCGGATATGATCCGTCAGGGGCTGAAAAATAATTAAGATTTTATACGTTAACTTGTTTTCAACCTGCGGCTGTTAAAGCTGACCCCGGAACAGCAGTAACGGGGGCCAGCATGGCCGGAAATAAATCAGGCAGCAGACCGCTGATTATCAAGCGGGTGCAGGCGGGTGAGGAACACGGCCATCACGGTGGCGCGTGGAAGGTTGCCTATGCGGATTTCGTTACGGCGATGATGGCGTTTTTCCTGCTGATGTGGCTGCTGAACGCAACCACAGAAAAACAGCGACAGGGGCTGGCCGATTACTTCAATCCGACGGTTATCCAGACACGGGCGGGCGGTAATTCCGGCCTGTCGGATGGTGGCAATATGCGGGACACACAGGTTCAGAACGAAACCGATATGTCCGGCGGGTTGGCTGAATCAAACGAAAAGGCTGCGCCGGATCAGGCGTTTGAGGAAATGGCCCGCCACATTCAGGACCAGTTGAACGGTCTTGGTGCGGAATCCATGCAGCATCAGAACCTGCTGCGCCATGTGGTCACGCGCCTGACCGATGAGGGGCTGGTGATCGAACTCAGCGACTTGTCCGATACGCCCCTGTTCCGTGATGATACGGCGCAGCCCAATCCGCAGACCCGCGAATTGGTGCGGATCGTGGCAACGGTCCTTCGGCCGGTGCGCAATGATCTGGCGATTAACGGCCATGTGCGGGCCTTCCCCGAGGTTTTGGCGCAATCCCCGATCTGGCCGCTCTCTGATGCCCGCGCCCATACGATTCGCAATCTTTTGGAAGATGACGGTTTTCACCCCCGCCGCATCCGCCGTGTCGTCGCTTATGGCGACCGCCAAAGCAATCCGGGCGACCCGATGGGGCCGCGCAATAACCGGGTGGAAATTATTTTGCTGCGATAGGCGGGAATCTTTGCCGCCGTTAGCGGTGGCTTAATCTTTTCCTGCCAGACTGAACCGTAACACGAATCCCTTATGCAAAGGACAAGCTGAATGTCGATTTCTTCTTCGCTCAACGCTGGTGTGGCTGGCCTGTCGGCGAATGCGACCAAGCTCGGCACGATTGCCGATAACATTTCGAACTCTGGTACCTATGGCTACAAAAGGGTGCGCACCGATTTCGAAGGCATGGTTATCAGTCAGGCGCGCGGTGCCGGCACTTACTCGGCTGGCGGGGTGCGGGCCATGACCTCGCGCATCATCGACGAACGCGGGGCGCTGATCTCGACCAAACATCCGCTGGATCTGGCGGTGTCGGGGCGTGGGATGCTGCCGGTCATTCCGGCCACCTCGATGGGGTCGAATATGTCCACGACCTCGCTGCTGATGACGACGACCGGCGGTTTCCGCACGGATGCCAATGGGGTGTTGAAAACGGAATCCGGTCTGGTCCTGATGGGCTGGCCCGCGAATGCGGACGGCAACATCGACATCATGCCGCGCGATACGATTGGTGGCCTTCAGCCGGTCGTCATCAGCGCCAACCAGACCGCCAGCGACCCGACCACGCATATCAATCTGGGCATCAACCTGCCCGCGACGGATACTTATGCCGGATCGACCGGCCAGTCTTTGCCCATCAAGGTTGAATATTTTGGCAACCTCGGCACGTCTGAGGCGCTGAGCATCACCTTTACCCCGAATGTTGACGGCGATCCTGGCTCGGGCATGACAAACACCTGGACCATGGAAATCCGCGACTCCGCCATCGACATCAGCGATGATGAGGACGCCAATATCGTTGGCACCTATACCGTTACGTTCCAGGACGACCAGTCGAACGGTGGCCGTATCCAAAAGGTGGAGGTTGAAAACGGCGGCGCCTATGATGCAGAGACCGGCAATTTGTCGCTTGAACTGGCTGGGGGGCCGGTGACGGTCAATATCGGGCGTCCACTGGATCAGAACGGCCTGTCGCAACTGGGGGATACCTTCACGCAGAATATCACCAAGAACGGTTCTCCGGTTGGCAACCTGACCGGGGTTGAGGTTGACGAACGCGGTCTGATTATCGCCACCTATGACACTGGCTTTATTCGCACTATCTATCAGATTCCGCTGGTGGATGTGCCAAATCCAAATGCCCTGACGGCACTGAACAACCAGACTTTCAAAGTATCGCCCGAATCCGGCTCATTCTTTCTTTGGGATGCGGGCGACGGGCCGACCGGGGCGATTGTCGGCTATGCCCGTGAAGGCTCGACGACAGACGTTGCGGCTGAACTGACGGAATTGATCCAGACGCAGCGCGCCTATTCCTCGAATGCCAAAGTTATCCAGACCGTTGATGAGATGTTGCAGGAAACCACCAACATCAAACGCTGATAAGGATCTCGTGATATGAGTATTTCTGCTGCACTTTCCAGCGCCCTTTCGGGTATTGGAACCGTATCGAAAACGACAGAGATCGTTTCCTCGAATATCGCAAATGCACAAAATCCGTCTTACGGGCGCCGTGCGGTGGAAATTTCATCGCGAACGGCTTTTGGGAACGGTGGCGGGGTTCAGATCGACAGCATCTCGCGGGTGGTATCCAATCGTGCGATTGCGGACACGCGGCTGGCGCAAGCGCGACTGGCGTCCGATCAGACCTACAGCGCATTTTATGCTGAACTGGGTCAAAAGATCGGTCTGCCCGGAGAGGCTGATGCCCTGACAACCCGGCTTGGTAATGTTCAGGCCAACCTGATTGCCGCAACCGCAGAGCCGAGCAATGGCATCTTGCTGAATCGTGTTGCGGAATCACTGGGGGCACTGGCGAACAAGCTGAACCAGGTCAGCGCAACAGTTCAAAGTCAGCGCAGTGAAGCTGACGCTGATATTGGTCGTCAGGTTGATACGCTAAACGACAGGCTGACACGGGTCGCGGATCTGAACACAAAGATCATCACACAACTTGCCCATAATGGGGATGCCTCGGCGCTGATGGATCAGCGGCAAAAGCTGATAGATGAGATTTCAGGAATAGTTCCGATCCGGGAAGTGACGCGCGAACATGGGCGTATATCTCTGTTTACCGAGCATGGCGCAACATTGCTGGATGGCAAGGATCCCGTGAACCTTGGCTTTGCGCCAGCCGGAACTTTCGTTCCCGAAATGCAGGTTGGCACTCCGCCGGTCTCTTTCTTAATGCTGGATGGCGAACTGATGAGTGATCGTCAATTCAGTATGTTTAGCGGTGGCAGTTTGAGCGCCGCAGTTGATGTAAGGGATAATTTTGGTCCCAAAGTGCAAGCAGAGCTTGATGCGCTAGCGGCCGACCTTTACACAATTTTCGCAGATCTGACACTGGATGATACGATCGACGCTGGCGATCATGGACTGTTCACGGATGCGCTTGGCAATTATAATCCAGAAAATGAGCTTGGATTTTCTGGGCGTATCACTCTTGCCGCTCTGATTGACCCCACCAAAGGCGGAGAGAGTTGGCGAATCCGTGACGGCCTGAATTCAGTTGAGCCGGGGAGCGTAGGTGACACCTCTTTGCTAATGAATCTTGCTGGTCTGTTTGATAAAGTCCACGCACCGGCATCGGAAGTCTTGGGTGTGCGCAACGCGAGCTTCATAACATTCCTGAGCAATTTTTCCAGCAGTATAGGCACTTCTGTTGTAAATAGTGAAAGCGCCTCTGTTGCCTCTCACGCGTATCATCAAGAAATGCAGGCTAATGCGCAGTCTTATGGTGTGGATACGGATATTGAATTGCAAAACTTGATGCAGCTAGAGGTCGCCTATGCCGCGAACGCACGCGTCATTCAGGCCGCAATGGGTATGTTGGACACGATTTTGGAGATCAGATAATGATGGGGAATGTGGGATACGCTGATCTTTTGCGATCAGGGGTGTTTTCTAGAACGAACCAATCGCTGAAATCAAGCATTGTGCGCAGCTCACAGGAGGCAATAACGGGTTTATCTTCTGACCCGCTTGCACGGGTTGGAGGAAATGTTGCAGCTTTGGCTCAGATAGATTCGCGTCAAAATATAGCTGAGGTGGAAAAGCAAAATATTGATTTTGCTGCAACTCGGCTGGAAATAATGCAGGTAACATTAGAATCGGTGAGGCGCGGTTCCGAAAATGCAGCACAGCACAGTTTGGCTGAAAATGCATTGGCAAATCGGTCAATGATTGATTTGCGATCGGCAGAGGCGGATAAAGCGTTTGCGGCAACAGTTGATAAGTTGAATGTGCGGCATGGTAATGATTATCTGTTCTCTGGCCAGGCTGTTGATCAAGCCGCAATTCCCGATTCTGACTTCTTAAAGTCAAAAATTTTCTCTTTGGTAGATGGAAAGGATAATGCCGCAGATATTATTATATCTATCGAGGAATGGTTTTCAGATGCAGAGAATGGATTTCTTGCAATGCTGCCGGTTGGAAGTGAGAGAGTCTCTTCTGCACTTGTTGATCGAGAAGCTGTCGTTGATGTAACGAGTTCTGCGAAAAAATCAGGAATACTAAATGTAATGGCTGGTATGGCTATGTCCCTGATTGCTGGTCAGCGTCCCGATCTTGATGATAAAGAGGTGCGTAAACTTGTAGAGTCGGGTTCCAAAACGACATTGAAAGGCGCCCATCAAATCCGTTCTATGCAAGCAGAAATAGGAAGTGATCAAGAGCGGGTTGATGCCTTGTCTGTATCAAAGAATACGGAAATTCAATCCATCAAAAAGATGCGCAATGATATGCTTGGGGTCGATCAGTATGATGCCATCACTGCTTTGAATGAACAGCGTGCTGCACTCGAGAGGCTTTATGCGGCGACCGCACGCTTGAATGAGCTGTCATTGGTGAATTACCTGAGATGATTAAACTATTTATCCTATTCACGATGATGTTTTCCTCCATCGCATTTGCGGTGCCGGTAAAGATCAAAGATTTAGCTAATTTCTCTGGCGTTCGGGGCAATGACCTGCTTGGATACGGTATTGTTACAGGTCTGAATGGAAGTGGAGATAGTGCGCGCAGCGCGCCTTATACAGCAGAGAGACTTTCGGCGCTTTTGGGACAGTTTGGTGTTGCGGTTGAGCCTACGGAAATGCAACCTAAAAATGTTGCTGCGGTGCTGGTTACAGCCGAATTACCCCCCTTCGCACGCAGTGGGGACAAAATCAACGTCAAGGTCTCTGCGATTGGAGACGCGAAAAGTCTGCGCGGGGGTATGTTGGCTATGACAACACTAAGCGCAGCGGATGGACAAATTTATGCTGTTGCGCAAGGCTCCGTTATTGCCGGAGGGTTTTCGGCTGAAGGGCGGCGGGAAAGCATTGTTGAAGGGGTGCCTACATCCGGTGCCGTGCCAGGTGGCGCTCGGGTTGAACGCGAAGTGGATTTCCGGTTTGAAGATCTTGATGAGCTTACCTTGTCTTTACGCAACCCAGATTTTGCAACTGCGATGCAAATTGAGCGTGTGGTGAACGGCAACCTAGGGCCTCGGGTGGCGGTTGCGACTGACGCGGCAACGATACGAATTTCATCGGAGAGAATTGGCGGTCGGCGTCTTGCAGATATTGCTGCAAGGATTGGAGAGTTGATGGTTGAACCGGATACGCCCGCACGCGTTGTTCTTGATGCGGCAACGGGAACGGTGGTAATAGATCGAAACGTCAAAATATCAACAGTTGCCATTTCTCATGGGGCATTATCTATTCGTGTGACAGAAAGCGACATGGTGTCTCAGCCGAATCCATTTTCGACAGGGCAAACAGTCGTTGTTCCAAGCACCTCGGTTCAAACGACTGACGGAAGTGGTGGAAAACTGGCGCATCTCAACGGAAATGCAAACTTGCAGGATTTAGTTAATGGTTTGAATGAGCTTGGTGTCAGGCCAATGGATTTGATTCAAATACTAAAGGCCATAAATGCTGCAGGTGCGCTACACGCAGATATGGTCATTAACTGATACTTGTTGTTTTAGAACTATAATAACGACATCATGGATTCGGTGTGCCGTTGGTCTGGTATGTCCTTATGATGCCCGAACCCTGCATGTGGGTGCGATATAAAAGCGCCGGCCATAAGGCCGGCACTTATCATCTTAGGCTTGTAGGCTGCGAACCCCGACTTCGCCCTCGTCCCGAGATTTGATCGCGGCAACAGCGGCGATACTGCCTGCGGCGGTGGTGAAATAGGGGATCTTATCATAGAGCGCGACCGCCCGAATTTCACGCGAATCTGCCAATGCTTGTGCGCCCTCGGTTGTGTTCAGAACCATGGCGATTTCACCGTTTTTCAGCCGATCCACAACATTTGGGCGGCCTTCATAGACCTTGTTCACCTGTTCCGAACTTACCCCTTGGCTTGCCAGATATTCGGCAGTGCCTTTGCTTGCGATCAGCGTAAAGCCCATTGCGGTCATGTCGCCCATCGCGGCAGCCAGTTCTGGCGACTTATCGGCATCCTTGACCGAGACAAAGACCTTGCCGTCATGTGGCAGATCAGTTCCGGCTCCCATTTGCGCTTTCAGGAAGGCGCGGGGGAAGTTACGATCCCAGCCCATCACCTCGCCGGTCGAGCGCATCTCCGGCCCAAGCACCGTATCGACGCCGGGGAAGCGGGCAAAGGGCAGAACGGCTTCTTTGACCGAGAACCATGGTGTAATCGGGTCGGCAAGTGTCATTGGGTCCGCGAAGGGCAGGTCATCCTCGGGACCGACGCCTTCGGGATAGGGCGCGCGGGCGGGGAAGTTCGTCATCGGCTCGCCGGCCATCAACCGGGCTGCAATGCTGGCGATGGCGCTGTCGGTGGCCTTGGCGACGAAAGGCACGGTGCGCGAGGCGCGTGGGTTCACCTCCAACACATAGATCGTGCCGTCTTTGATGGCGAATTGCACATTCATCAGCCCGACCACATGCAGCGCACGGGCCATGGCAACCGTCTGGCGTTTCAGCTCGTCGATGGTTTCCGCCGACAGCGAATAGGGCGGCAGCGAACAGGCCGAGTCGCCGGAATGAACGCCAGCTTCCTCGATATGTTGCATGATCCCGGCGACATGCACGGTTTCGCCATCAGACAGCGCATCCACGTCAACCTCAATTGCGCCGGACAGATAGCTGTCCAGCAGCACCGGGTTCTTGCCCGACACATCCACCGCCGTGGTGATGTAGCGGTTCAACTGGTCCATGTCGCGCACGATTTCCATGGCGCGCCCACCAAGCACATAGGACGGGCGGATCACCAACGGAAAGCCGACCCGCTCTGCAATCTGGCGTGCCTGATCGTCGCTGGACGCGATGCCATTCACCGGCTGTTTCAGCTTCAGATCGTTCAGGAGCTTTTGAAAACGCTCACGATCTTCGGCGAGGTCGATGGCGTCCGGAGTGGTGCCGAGGATTGGGATACCTTCGGATTCCAGTGCATTGGCCAATTTCAGCGGGGTTTGGCCGCCGAATTGCACGATGACGCCATGCAGAGTGCCGTTCTGCTGTTCGGTGCGCAGGATTTCCAGAACATGCTCCAGCGTCAGCGGTTCGAAATAAAGGCGATCGGATGTGTCGTAGTCAGTGCTGACGGTTTCCGGGTTGCAGTTAACCATGATGGTTTCGTAACCTGCGTCCGACAGCGAAAAACAGGCGTGGCAGCAGCAATAGTCGAATTCGATCCCCTGACCGATCCGGTTCGGGCCGCCGCCAAGAATAACCACCTTTTTGCGATCCGAGGGGCGGGATTCACATTCCACATCGCCCATCGCGGGGGCTTCCCAGGTGGAATACATATAAGGGGTTTGCGCCTCGAACTCGGCCGCGCAGGTGTCGATGCGCTTGAATACCGGATGCAGGTTCAGCGCATGACGCGCGCGGCGGATGTCATTTTCATCGCGTCCGGTCAGGATTGCCAGGCGGGCATCGGAAAAGCCCATCATCTTCAGCTTGCGCAGCCCTTCGGTTTCCGTCGGCAGACCATTCGTGCGGACAGTGTTTTCAGCGTCCACAATTTCACGTAGGCGCGCCAGGAACCACGGATCAAAAGCTGTGATCCTCTGGATTTGATCATCGGTCATGCCAAAGCGCATGGCCTGAGCGATAATGCGCAGCCGGTCGGGGGTCTGCTGTGACAGTGCCTTGACATAGGCCGGCTGTCCCTGATCCGCGTTGGGAACCGTGATTTCATCCAGCCCGGTCAGGCCGTTTTCCATGCTGGCCAGTGCTTTTTGCAGACTTTCGTGAAAGCTGCGGCCAATCGCCATGACCTCGCCCACGGATTTCATCGCCGTGGTCAGCTCGGGCTTGCTGCCGGGGAACTTTTCAAAGGCAAAGCGCGGGATTTTGGTGACCACATAGTCGATCGAGGGTTCAAAGCTGGCCGGCGTCACGCGAGTGATGTCGTTGTCCAGCTCGTCCAAGGTATAGCCAACCGCAAGTTTCGCCGCGATTTTCGCAATTGGAAAGCCAGTGGCCTTAGAGGCCAGAGCGGACGAACGCGACACGCGTGGGTTCATTTCGATTACCACCATGCGGCCATCCGCCGGATTGATCGCCCATTGCACGTTGGAGCCGCCGGTTTCCACACCTATTTCACGCAAAACCGCGATGCTACCGTTCCGCATCCGCTGATATTCGCGGTCAGTCAGGGTCAGTGCCGGGGCGACCGTGATCGAATCGCCGGTGTGGACGCCCATCGGATCGACGTTTTCGATTGAGCAGACGATGATGGCGTTGTCGGCTTTGTCGCGGACGACCTCCATCTCATATTCTTTCCAGCCGAGCAGGCTTTCATCGACAAGCACCTGCGCCACGGGTGAAGCATCCAGGCCCGAACGCACGATCCGTTCGTAATCGTCACGGTTGTAAGCCACGCCGCCGCCAGTGCCGCCCAAGGTAAAGGCCGGGCGGATAATCGCGGGCAAACCGATTTCTTCCAGCGCGTCCATTGCCAGCGCGACGCCAGCGTTAACATCATATTTGCCATTCGCGGCTTTGGGCGCGCTGATGATGGTGGCGCGGGGGTTTTCCAGCCCGATCCGGTCCATGGCTTCGCGAAACAGCTTGCGATCCTCGGCCATTTCGATGGCGGCGCGTTGGGCGCCGATCAGCTCAACCCCATATTTTTCCAGCACCCCGGCATCGGCCAGTGCCAGCGCGGTGTTCAACCCGGTTTGGCCTCCCATGGTCGGCAACAGCGCGTCGGGACGTTCCTTGGCGATGATCTTTTCGACCATCTCCGGGGTGATCGGCTCGATATAGGTTGCATCGGCCATTTCCGGGTCGGTCATGATCGTTGCCGGGTTCGAGTTCACTAGGATGACCCGGTAGCCTTCCTCGCGCAGCGCCTTGCAGGCTTGGGCGCCGGAATAGTCAAACTCGCAAGCCTGACCGATCACGATAGGTCCGGCACCGATGATCAGAATGGACTGGATATCGGTTCTTTTCGGCATGGTGGCCCCCCGGTTGTCTGTGATCGGCGCAAATCGTCCGGGGTTATAGCCAACATGGCCATATGCGCAAGGTGATTATACGGTCAGCCCATACGACCGCCGGTCAAAAGAGCAAGGGCCGGACTATAGGCCGTTGCGCTGCCGCTGCTGATGCTGGCGCGGATGATAAAGCGATCCAGCAATTTTTCCAGTGTTGCAGGATCAGCAAGCTGCGACAGGCTGTCGATGCCGAGCTGTTTTTGCGCCGCGCTTTTGAACAGGTCACGCTGACTGTCCAGCGGCATGCTGCCAAAGCTTTGCCCAAGTCCCAAGGCCCCTGACACAACCTCGCGCAGCGGGGGGGAGCCAAGGATTTCATACCATTTGGTGTTCTCGCCCGAGGACTTCTGTGCCAGATCTGCCAGCTCGCGTCGGGCATTCATGGCCAGCCGCATATTGTTGTCCGTCTGGCCAACACGCTGTTCGAACACCCGGTCAATGTATTGAGTGCCGATATTGTCAGCCCGGACGACACGCTGCGCCTGACCAAATGTCTTGTCACCAAAACTGAATGCCTCGGCCAGCTTGACATATCGCTTGTCACGAAGCCGGTTGGCAAAGGATTTCTGGTCGCTCAGGTCCGATTCCAGAACTTTGCGAATGAAGGCTTTGTTCGGAAGGTCGGATTCAAGGCCAAAGGCCGTCAGGGCAACCGTCAGGCTGCGATAATCTGACATCAGATCATCGGCCGAGGTAAAGCGGCTCATCCCGTTCTGAAATCTGCTGCGCGTGGTCTGGACCTGATGTTCGGCGGCGATGATGGCTTTTTGCGTGTCTGCGGTGCGATTCAGCACCCGCCAGCCCGCCAGCCCCCCCGTTCCGACAGTGACAGCGTAACTCATTGTTTGAACGCGAACAGTCGCGCCTCTCTGGGTAAAAGCTGGCGCAGCTCTTTCAGCGCGGCATAGGCATTGCCGTCCAGAACCGCGGCGCTGGCCAGATTGATGCGGCGGCGGCTGTCGGCATCGGTGAACACACGGCTGAGTTCCTCGACGGCGATGTTCAGGCGACGCTTGCCGTCTGTAATGTCCAGATCGCCGGACAGGATCAACTGACAAGTATAGCAGGCGCGTGAAACGGGTGTGGTGGCCTGATCCGGGTGGATGGCATCTTTTAGTCGCAGGATATTGGCCCGCGGGGTGCGGATGGAAAGCCGTGTGCGGCGGTCGCCGTTTTCGATGACGGCCCCGTTGATCAGGACACGTTCATTGGGGGCGAGTTTCAGGATCAGTCCGGTCATGCGGCGGCCCCTTGTCCCATCAGGCCACGAATGACGGTGCGATTCATGTCCAGCAGGGGCGTAACATCCGCCTTTCCGGCAAGAATCCGGCTGGTGTGCTTTTCGGTGAAGGCTGCCAGGGACAGCAGTCCGGCCTTGAGCGGTGCCGGCAGGCGGTTGTCGTCAGAGGCCAGGTCAAAAGCAATCTGGTGCCAGAAGGTTTGATTGTCCGAAATGGCCCGGACAAGCCCCGGGAAATCGGCGGGGTTGTGGCTTGCCTGTTCCATAGCCCCAGTCAGGCGTTGCAAAAGCTGCGCTTCGGCAGTGCGGCTGTCTTTGATGGGCGAGTTTACTGCGCCATAACCGGAAAAAGCATGTGCGTTCACGGATCAACCTTTTTACGAAAATTGGTCAGGTCGCGGCTTGCCGCGTGTGGGTTACAGGGGCGCGTTGAGCGCCCCCGTATTGTTCATCAGCGGAACAGCGACAGCAGTTGCTGCGGTGCCTGGTTGGCAATCGACAGAGACTGCGTAGCCAGCTGCTGCTGGACCTGGAGGGCCTGAAGGCGGGCCGAGGCCTCCTCCATATCGGCATCAACCAGCGAGCCGATCCCCGAGGTCATCGCATCCGCCAGTTTGCCCACGAAATCCTTCTGGATCGTGATGCGCTGTTCTGCGGAACCAAAGGCCGCAGCAGCGTCCGTGGCGGTTTTGATCAGGCCAGTGATTTTCTCCAGTGCATCTGCGTGATCGTCCGTGACGTCCAAATCTTCCAGATCGGACAGCCCGCCATCCACCTTCAGGTCGATGCGCCCAACAGTGATATGGGCGGCCTCGACCGTTCCATCAGCCTTGCGATTCAGCGACGACAGAATGGTGACATCATCCGTGCTGGTGCCATCAATCAGGTTCAGACCGTTGAACTGCGCCGAATCGACCACAGAAGTGATCTGTTCACGCAGGGCCTTGATGTCGGTCTGCATCTTTTCGCGGTCGATGTTGCCTTCCTGTGCGGCGATGATCTTATCGCTGATCTTGCCAAGCAGGGTGGCGACCGATTCAGCAGCGGTTCGCGCCACGGAAACGGTCGATTCGCCCAGTGCAAGGCTGCTGCCAATGGTTTTGAAGCCCGACACGTCGTTTTCCATCGTTTTGGCGATGGCCCAGATTGCGGCGTTATCCTTGGCATTGGCCACGGATTTGCCGGTCGAGATTTCGGACTGGGTTTTCGACAGGTTCGAGTTGATGCCCTTCAGGGTCTGAAGAGCAACCATTGCGCCGTTGTTGGTCAGAATGCTGGACATATTGTCCTCCTTAACGTGTGGCACTTTGTGCCGGTTTACATATGTTTGGCCTTCTGACCTGGCGGGTATTCCGCTGCGTTTTCTGCGCATCCCCCTTATGGCACGAGGTTCCTAATAAATAGTGAACAGAACCTGGGATGCGAAATCTATTTTAATTAAAATTTTAATTAAAATATGTTCGACAGTTTGGGCTGCACCATGTCATCGTGCCGCTCACCCGTCGCGTCATAGCTGCTGATCGTGTGGGCATGTGCGATGATTTCCGCGATACGGTCTGTGGCGCGGCGCATCCCATCTTCGGATGCTTGCGCCAGTGCGACGATCCGTTCCAGCCTGCTTCGCAGGGTTTGTGCCTGCGCGGCATCCGGCGGGGCAGAGGTCATCAGCCGTTCGGTGTTTTCCAGAATCTCGCTTGCTTTCAAAGGTTCACCTGACCGAATCGCCTGATATGCGGCCTCAATCTGATCGTGGATGTTACGGTTCATTGCGGGTCTCCAACAGGTTGTCGAACAAGCCAAAGTCCATTTTCCGGGCCAGCGAATCAGCTTGCAGATCGGTCATGAGGGATCGGAAATGCCCCTCTCCTATGCCGCCGCGCTCGGCCCCGATGCTTTCGGTGGGTTTCAGTATCTCTTTGACAAACAATGCTTCCATCTTGTCGATCTGTGCTTGCCGTGAAGATAGATAAAATTGTTTGGATATTTCTGTGATGTTCATGCGCCCTCCTGTGCAATAAGTGCAGGCATAACAGTGAGCGGTAAATATTTAGTAACCTTACAGGGGTATATGTGAAAAAAATGATGTGAGGTGATTCGTGGATATTGGACAGGTTCTTGATCTATTTTCAGCCGTGGCACCCGTGCGACAAGGCGCTTTGGGTCGCTCTATGTCAGAGGATGATTTTCTGGCGGCGTTTTCTGTAACGGATGATTCGCCCGCTGAGGGTGGATCTGTTGTTGATCCGGGGGCAGAGGCGGATGGTCAGGCTGATAATGCCGATTTGGTCGATCAGGCAGCCGATAGCGAATCGGAACCTCTCGGGCTGGATGCGGTGCCGCCTGAGGCTGGGGATCATGGTGATGAATCGTTGGCCGCACAGTGGGCCAAACCTGCCACGGCAGGCCCGGAGGTGGAGCGTGTTACGCCGGATATGACACGTTCTGAGGGGGCGGACAGCCCTGCGGCGGTGCCGTGGGGTGCTGCTTCTGCTCGGGCAGGTGACATAGCCGCAACCCCGCAAATCTGGATGCCGCCAGAGCGTCGGGAGGATGCCGTTGGAAAGATGCTGCCAGTGGATAACGTAAAGATGGCGCCGGTTTTCGGCGCTGAATTGACCACTCTGTCTGATGTGGAAACCAAGGAAAACCACGAATCAACAGGGCGCCTGGGGGTGGTTCCGGTGGCCGTTGGTGCAGATCAGGAAGGGTCCGCCGATTCGCCGTTGGAAGTGGTGTGGACGCCAGCACCACAAGCGCCTTTGGCCCTTGAGGTGCCTCAACCGGAACGTTTTGAACCGCCCGCCGAATCTGTTGTTCGGGCCGTGCCACAGGAGGCGTATTCAGAAGCGGTCATCACGCAGGCCAATCTGGGTGTTCTGGACAGCATGGATGCCTTGCGGACGCTTGCGCAACCGATGCTGCCGGTGCTTGCAGAGCGTGTCGATTTTGACCCGAAACACCATCGGCCCCCGGATTTACCTTCCGAGGGGCAAGCGGTGATGGTTGCGGAGAGCCGCATTTCAGCCGGATTGCCACGACACGAAGGGGAGGGTGCGCAAGACCGGGTTCCGTTGGAAGCTGTTCGAGTGTTGCAAGAAACAGCGTTGGCCCCATCGAAACGGTATGATGTGGAAGCGATCAGGAAGCCAGAGACAGGGGCTGCTGTAGTGCGCGATTCTCAACCGGCTTTTGTTGCATCACCGCCATATCGGCAGATGCAGATGGTTAAGGCTATGCCTGTGGAGAAAGCTGAGATGCTTCTGCCTCCTGCGGAACAGGGGGGTGTCCGGTCGGATATTCGTCTTGAACAAGAGACGACGCGGGTGGTCATGCCAATTGAACGGTTCGAGGTGGTGCCGCAGCCACAGAGCAACACTGATCCGCGGGTGCAGACGCTCCGGGATTTGGGGGCATCAGCGCCAGTCGTGGATTTTGGTGATGATCGGCGGTTCGTGGCAGAGATGCGGACCGCCGTTGAAGGGGCTACACCATCGCCCCGGCAAGCCACGCCATTGGTGCAGCAGTTGGTTCAGGCGGTCAGCAACGTGCGGACCGGAGAGGTGGAGTTGCGCCTGTCCCCTGAAGAACTTGGTGCCGTCAAGCTGAGCATTCGGCCCGAACAGGATGTGACGCGGGTGGTGATATGGGCGGAACGGCCCGATGTGATGCAGCACTTGCGACGCAACGCTGACCTGCTGTTGCAGGATCTTCGTGATCAGGGGCTGCCTTCGCCGGAATTGGATTTCGGCAATGATCAAGGGCAGCGGCAGCCAGAGGCGCAGCCGGGAGGGCGTGTCTATGTGCAGCAAAACAAGGGTGATGAGGCCGCACCAGTCATCGAAATGCGGCCGCAAGCCTATCAGGGCGGCCCTCTTGATATTCGTATTTGAAAGGAAACGGTATGATTTCAGCGATTGGCAGCATATCCACAGCGGTAGTTGATACAGGCTCGACCAATGCCAGCGGGTTGGCAAATGGGGATTTTCAGACATTTCTGAAAATGCTGACCACACAGATCACGAATCAAGACCCGCTGAACCCGATGGAAGGGTCTGATTTTGCAGTGCAGTTGGCGACTTTCTCCGGGGTCGAACAGCAGGCCAAAACCAACCAGCTTTTGCAGTCGATGCTGGCGGGGCAGGGACAATCTGATCTTGGTCAGGTTGCGGGCTGGATCGGCAAAGAGGTTCGCGTCGCCGGGCAGGCGTATTTCTCGGGCAAGCCGTTGACATTGCAGATCGAACCACATGGGCTGGCCGATGATGTGGTGCTGATCGTTTCGGACCGCTATGGGCGGGAATTGACGCAGCAGTCGATTGGGCCGGGCAAGGGGCAAATCGACTGGACGGGACCGGATGGAGCGGATGGCACCCTGCCGAACGGCGTCTATTCCTTCAGGATTCAGTCTTTGCGTGGCGGTGATGTGATTTCAGAAGGTGATGTCGAGACCTATGCCCGCGTGGTTGAAACCGAAATTGGCAGCAACGGCGTCATTCTGGGGCTGGAAGGCGGTGTCACCGCAAGGCTGAGTGAGGTGACGGCGATTCGTGCGCCGCAGTCATAGATGATGGGGTTGTGCAGGCTTTGGCGTTGCTGGCGGTTAGCCCGCCAGCAGTCCGATGACCAGACCAAGCCCCAGCATTGCCGTCGTAAGCGCCATGGTTGCCGGGGTGAGGCCGCGCCTCTTGGGGGGGGCGGTGTTGTGCTGGCGCTGTGCAATGCTGTCATCAATTATCTTCGGCAGCATTGGTGCATAACGCGACAGGCTTTGCAGGATGCGGATGCCGTCTTTTGCCACCGCGCGGGGGCCAAGGGTGCTGCGGATGTAATCCTCGACCACCGGGCGGGCGACCTGCCACATGTTGATCTGTGGGTTCAGCGACCGGGCGACGCCTTCGACCACGACCATGGTGCGTTGCAGCAGGATCAGCTCGGTTCGGGTGGCCATGCCGAAGCGTTCGGTGACTTCGAACAGATAGGACAGCAGGTTGGCCATGGAAATCTGGCTGGCGTCGGCCCCGAAAATCGGTTCGCCTACGGCACGCAGGGCGCGGGCAAAACCGGCCTCGTCCTGATCGGCGGGGACATATCCGGCCTCGAAATGCACGCGGGCAACGCGGGCGTAATCACGCTGGATAAAGCCCATCAGGATTTCGGCGTAAACCCGGCGGGTGTATTCGTCGATCTCGCCCATGATGCCGAAATCATAGGCGACCAGATCGCCGTTCGGCGCGACTTTCAGGTTCCCTTGATGCATATCGCCGTGAAAAAACCCGTCGCGCAGCGCATGTTGCAGGAAAAGCTGAAGGATGCGTTCACCAAGGGCGTTGGTATCATGCCCGGCGGCGCGGATTGCGGCCACATCGCCCAAGGGGATGCCATCGACCCAATCGCTGGTCAGCACCTGTCGCGTGGTCAGCGGCCAATGCGGGTCCGGCACGTCGAAACCGGTGTCGTTTTTGGTGTTTTCGGCAAATTCCGAGGCCGAGGCAGCCTCCAACCGCAGGTCCAGCTCTCCGGCGACGACCGATTCAAAATGGTGAATCACATCGCGCGGCCGCAGACGGCGGCTGGCGGGGGACAGGAACTCGATCATCCCGGCGGCAAAATGAAAGGCGTCGATGTCGCGGCGAAAGGCTGCTTCGATGCCGGGGCGGACGATTTTCACCGCAACTTCGCGTCCGTTATCGGCACGGCGGGCATGGTGAACCTGCGCGATCGAGGCGGCGGCAACAGGTTCGGAAAACTGCGAATACAGGTCATCGACCGGGCGGCGCAGTTCAGTTTCGACGATGCGCAGGGCCTCGGTCTGCTCAAAGGGGGGCAGGCGGTCTTGCAGCATCGAAAGCTGTTCGGCCATCTGCGGGCCGACCACATCGGGGCGGGTCGAAAGGATCTGGCCAAACTTGATATAGGCCGGGCCAAGCGCGGTGATGGCGCGGGTGATCGGCGGCAGGTCCGGGTCGCCGCGGTAGCCCAGCCAGCGGAACGGCCAGCCCATGATCCGCGCCGCCAGACGCAGACGCGGGGGCGCGTTAAAGGCGGTCAGGGCCTCGCCCATGGCGCCGGTGCGTTCAAAGGTGGCCCCGGTGCGGATCAGCCGCCAGATATTATGCGGACCGCGCATTTACAGCTTCCAGCCGGAATGCAGGGCGGCAATGCCCATCGACAGGTTGCGATAGGTCACGCGGCCAAAACCTGCCTCGCGGATCATGGCGGCGAAGGTCTCCTGATCGGGGAACTTGCGGATCGATTCGACCAGATATTGATAGCTGTCCCGGTCATTCGCCACCACTTGCCCCATGACCGGGATCACGTTGAAGGAATAGCGGTCATAGGCCCATTGCAGCATCGGCACCGGGATCTGGCTGAACTCCAGCACCATCAGGCGGCCGCCGGGTTTCAGCACGCGATATGCCTCGGCCAGGGCATCGGGGATGCGGGTGACGTTGCGGATGCCGAAGCTGATCGTATAGCGGTCAAAGCTGTTATCGGCAAAGGGCAGGGCCATGGCGTCGCCCGTGACCCATGCCAGACGGTCGGCCAGGCGGTCGGCTTCGGCCCGTTTGCGGCCCTCAATCAGCATGGATTCGGTCATGTCGCAGACGGTGACACGGGCGCTGGGTGCGCGGTTCAGGAAACGAAAGGCGATGTCGCCTGTGCCGCCTGCCACATCCAGCAAATGCTGCCCGTTGCGCGGTGCCAGCCAGTCCATCATGGCGTTTTTCCAGATCCGGTGAATGCCCACGCTCATCAGGTCGTTCATCACATCATAGCGCGAGGCGACGCGCGAAAACACGCCATGAACCATTCCGGCCTTGGCGTCCTCATCCACGGTCTGAAAGCCGAAATGGGTGGTTTTGTGATCGGTCATCGCTCTTGTCCTATGGCGCGGTTTGCCCCACCTAATGCGGCAAGCCCGGCTGCACAATGCGACGAAAGGGGACGGAATGCCAGAACTGCCAGAGGTCGAGACCGTCCGTCAGGGTCTGATTCCCGTGCTGGAAGGGCAGCAGATCACCCGGTTAGAGCTGCGTCGCCCCGATCTGCGCTGGCCGATGCCGCCGGATCTGGTGCAGATGGCGACGGGCGCGCGGGTCGATGCGCTGCGACGGCGGTCGAAATATATCCTGATGGATCTGGATCGGGGCGGGTCGATTTTGCTGCATCTGGGCATGTCGGGGCGTTTGCTGGTGCAGGGCGATGCGATGGCGCAGTTCCACCGCGACCCGGCCGTTCTGCCACGTCACGATCATGTGGTGTTTCATACTGGTGCCGGGGGTGTGGTGGTGTTCAACGACGCCCGCCGCTTTGGCATGGTCGATCTGGTGCGCGAGGGGCAGGAACATCCCTTGCTGGCGCATTTGGGGCCGGAACCATTGTCGCCGGATTTCAGTCCCGGTTACCTGCGGGCAGTTTTTGCGAACCGCCGTGCGCCGGTCAAGGCGGCGCTGCTGGATCAGCGGATCGTGGCGGGGTTGGGCAATATCTATGTGTCCGAGGCGTTGCACCGTGCAGGGATCGACCCGCGTCGGGCGGCGGGGCGGATCGGGGCTGCGCGGCTTGCGGCGCTGGTCGGTTATGTCCGCGACGTGCTGACCGAGGCGATTGCGGCGGGCGGGTCTTCGCTGCGCGACCACCGGCAGGCGACGGGCGAGCTGGGCTATTTCCAGCACAGTTTCCGGGTTTACGACCGCGAAGGCGCAGCTTGTCCAACGCCGGGCTGCGGAGGCGTGATCCAGCGGATCGTGCAATCCGGGCGCAGCAGCTATTTTTGCCCGGCCTGTCAGCGGTAAAAGACGGATCGCGCTAAAAGACGGTCGGGGTGATCCGACCGTCCGCGCCTGCGCCTGTGGGGTCCAATCACCGGAACGACGCAAGCAACAAACAGCATAACGGATCGCGTCGTATCGGGCAACGGCTGGGGTCCGGGCGATAAGATGCTGGCACGGTGGATGTTCACCTGTTAGTGATGGGCAACTGATCTCGCAAAGGCAGACTGATGGCTTACCAGAACCTGATCGTTGAAATCGAAGACCATGTGGCGCTGATTCGCCTGAACCGGTCCGAGGCGCTGAACGCGCTGAATTCGGCCTTGCTGACGGAGCTGGGAGAGGCGCTGGCCGATGCCGACAGCAACGACAAGGTGCGCTGCATCGTGCTGACCGGCAGCGACAAGGCCTTCGCGGCGGGCGCGGACATCAAGGAAATGTCGGAAAAAACCTATACCGAGGTGTTTTCCCAAGACCTGTTCGGCGCGGAAATCGACCGTATCCTGCGGGTGCGCAAACCAATCATCGCGGCGGTTGCGGGTTATGCGCTGGGCGGTGGTTGCGAATTGGCGATGGCCTGTGATTTCATTCTTGCGGCGGATACGGCCAAGTTCGGTCAGCCGGAAATCAACCTGGGCGTGATCGCGGGTATCGGCGGCACCCAGCGGCTGACCCGATTCGTCGGCAAATCCAAGGCGATGGAAATGAACCTGACCGGCCGCTTCATGGATGCCGAGGAGGCCGAGCGTTCCGGCCTTGTCAGCCGGGTGATTCCGGCGGCCAAGCTGTTGCCCGAGGCGATGGCGACCGCCCGCAAAATTGCCGAGAAATCCGCAATCAGCACTCTGGCTGTCAAAGAGGCCGTCAACCGCAGCTATGAAACCACGCTGCGCGAAGGGCTGCTGTTCGAGCGCCGCCTGTTCCATTCGCTGTTTGCGACCGAGGATCAGAAAGAAGGCATGGCGGCTTTCCTTGAAAAACGTCAGCCGCAGTTCCGCGACCGCTGATTTTCGCTTTTCTTTTCGCCCCGGCTGCCTTATAGGCCGGGGCTTACATGCGCGTGGGCCCGCTTAAGGCAAGAATCAGTGCCGTTCTTTGGAACGGTGTCTTGGGTCTTTTCGTGCAACCGATATATTGCAAGAACAGGACCACACCCATGGCCAATACGCCCCAGTCGAAGAAACGCGCCCGCCAGATCGAGCGCCGCACCGAAGTGAACAAAGCCCGTCGTTCGCGTATCCGCACCTTCATCCGCAAGGTCGAGGAAGCCATTGCCGGTGGGGACGCTGCTGTTGCCGCTGAGGCGCTGAAAACCGCGCAGCCGGAACTGATGCGCGGCGTGACCAAAGGTGTTATCCACAAGAATACCGCGTCGCGTAAAATCTCGCGCTTGGCGGCACGTGTGAAGGCGCTGTCGGCATAAGCCATTTCGGGGGCGTGCAGCCCCCGTTTTAATGCAGAAAACACAGTTTTTGGGCGTATTCCACTAGGGATGCGCCCTTTTGCATGTTTGCGCTAAGGGTATGTGTTTAATAGATTTTTTGGAATGTGTTGCGTAATTTTACGCATGTTCCAGATTCGGCCCGCCGATTTTTATGTCAAGCGCGAAGATCGGTTGCAGGGGGGGGCTGTGGATTGTTAGCTTCCTTGCAGCGATTCACGTCGCATTGGGGGACACCCCGTCGAATCCTTGCCAGAACAGGCATTTCGCATCCCAAACGGATGCGGGCGATTCGGCGGCAGGCCAGATTGCGCTGCCACGCGATCCAGCCCGGAAGCCTCGCGGCCCGCTGCCACGGGCCCGGCTTCGTGTCTGACGGAACAGATTTGCCGCGCTGTCCGGTCATTGGCCGGGTGGGTGGTGCTGTGTCTCCCGTGTGCTGAATCGTCGTCCTGCCGGTCGTTCCGGGCGGGGGTTGGGGACATGGAAGGACGAAACGAAAATGGACGATATTTGGGGTCAGGCCTGCTCGACGCTGCGGAAAACCGTTGGTGCGGATAATTTTGCAGCCTGGATCGAGAAACTGCGCCTGACCGGGCTGAACGATGGTGTGGCCGAGCTGACCAGCCCGACCCGCTTCATGTCCGATTGGGTGTCGCGCAATTTCTCGGACCCGATTCTGCGGGCGTTGAACGATGCAGGCCATCCGGTTGATCGTATTGTTTTTGAAATCGCAGCCAGCCGTCCTGCCGCATCTTTGGGTGCGGGTGCCGTGGCTGCCGGCCCGGCCCGCCCTGCGCCGGTGCGTGATGACATCAGCGCCCCGCTGGATACGCGTTTCACCTTTGACAATTTCGTCGTGGGCAAGCCGAATGAGCTGGCCTATTCCGCTGCCCGCCGTGTGGCCGAAGGCGGCCCCGTCACCTTCAACCCGCTGTTTTTGTATGGTGGTGTCGGGCTTGGCAAAACCCACCTGATGCACGCCATCGCACGCGAGATTCAGACCCGCCAGCCTGATTCGCGGGTGCTGTATCTGTCGGCGGAACAGTTCATGTATCGCTTTGTTCAGGCGTTGCGCGAACGCACCGTCATGGATTTCAAGGAAATGTTCCGCACCGTGAACGTGCTGATGGTCGATGATGTGCAGTTCATCGCCGGCAAGGATTCCACGCAGGAGGAGTTCTTTCACACTTTCAACGCGCTGGTCGATCAGGGCAAACAGATCGTTATTTCTGCCGACCGCGCACCGGGCGAGATCAAGGATCTTGAGGATCGGATCAAGTCGCGCCTGTCCTGCGGGCTGATCGTGGACCTGCACCCGACCGATTACGAATTGCGCCTTGGCATCCTGCAAACCAAGGCCGAGACCTTCCGGGCGCAATATCCGGGCCTGCAAATCGCCTCTGGTGTGCTGGAGTTTCTGGCCCGCAAGATCACCTCGAACGTGCGCGTCCTTGAGGGCGCTTTGCAGCGGCTGTTCGCCTTTGCCAGCCTGATGGGCCGTGAAATTACGCTGGAAATGACGCAGGATTGCCTTGCCGATATTCTGCGCGCCAGCGACCGCAAGCTGACGATCGAGGAAATCCAGCGCAAGGTTGCCGAACATTACAACATCCGTCTGGCCGATATGATCGGGCCGAAACGCGCCCGCGCCATTGCCCGTCCGCGCCAGATTGCAATGTATCTGTGCAAGCAGATGACCAGCCGGTCCTTGCCCGATATTGGCCGCCGCTTTGGCGGGCGCGATCACACCACGATTATGCACGGCATCCGCAAGATCGAGGAGCTGACCCCGCAGGATCAGCAGCTTGCCGAAGACGTTGATCTTCTGCGCCGGCTTCTGGAAACTTGAGTAAGCCCTCGCAGGGCGTTAAAAGGTAGTTCCATAACACGGGGGCGCGGCATGAAATTCGCAATCGAACGGGCCGTTCTGGTCAAAGCTGTCAATCAGGCCCAATCGGTGGTTGAGCGTCGCAACACCATTCCGATTCTGGCCAATGTGCTGATCGAGGCCACGCCCGAGGGCGTCAGTTTCCGCGCCACCGATCTGGACACCGAGGTTGTGGACCGCGCCCCGGCGCAGGTCGAACGCCCCGGCGCGACCACGGTTTCGGCGGCGCTGCTGAACGAAATTGCCCGTAAACTACCCGATGGCGCATTGGTTTCCATTGCCAGCGATGACGCCTCGGGGCGGCTGACGGTGCAGGCCGGGCGGGTCAATTTCAGCCTGGCGACGCTGCCGCGTGAAGATTTTCCGGTCATGGCCAACAGTGAATATACCGCCAATTTCAGCGCCAAGGCGCCGGACCTGCGGCGGCTGTTCGACAAGTCCAAGTTCGCCATCTCGACCGAAGAAACCCGCTATTACCTGAACGGTGTCTATATGCACGTTGCGCAGTCGGAAAATGGCCCGGCGCTGCGCTGCGTGGCGACCGACGGCCACCGTCTGGCCCGGATTGATGCCCCGCTGCCCGAAGGGGCCAGCGATATGCCCGGCGTGATCGTGCCCAAGAAAACCGTGGCCGAGCTGCGCAAGCTGCTGGATGACGACGATGCGCTGATTGCTGTTTCGGTCAGCGAAACCAAGGTGCGCTTTGCCACCCCGACCATCACCCTGACCAGCAAGGTGATTGATGGCACATTCCCTGATTATACGCGCGTGATCCCGACCGGGAACACCCGCCAGCTTCAGGTTGATGCCTCGGATTTCGCCCGCGCCGTGGATCGCGTGGCCACCGTCAGCAGCGAGCGTTCCCGCGCCGTCAAGCTGGCCTTGGACATGGATCGGCTGATCCTGTCGGTGAACGCCCCCGACGCCGGTGCGGCTGAGGAGGAACTGGCCGTGGCCTATGGCGACGAGCCGCTGGAAATTGGCTTTAACGCCAAATATTTGCAGGAAATCGCCGCGCAGGTGGACCGTGAAAACGCGGTGTTCCTGTTCAACGGCTCGGGCGATGCGGCGCTGATCCGTGAGGGCAGCGACACTTCGGCCGTCTATGTCGTGATGCCGATGCGGGTGTGACCCTTACCTGCCTGACCCTTGCGCAATTCCGGTCATGGCCGCGCTTGTCGCTTGATCTCGACGCGCGGCCAGTGGCGATTTTTGGCCCCAATGGTGCGGGCAAGACCAATATCCTTGAGGCCGTCTCGATGCTGGCCCCTGGTCGTGGTTTGCGCGGCGTTCCTGCCGCCGATCAGGCGCGGCAGGCCGCGGGTTCGGGTTGGCGGATCCGGGCAGCTTTGGACGATCACGACATCACCATCACCGCCGATCCCGGCGGCACGCGGCAGGTGCAGATCGACGACAAGCCTGCGCCGCAGACCGCGCTGGCCCGGCTGACGCGCGTGATCTGGCTGGTGCCAGCGATGGACCGCCTGTGGACCGATGCGCCCGAGGCGCGGCGGCGGTTTCTGGACCGGCTGACCCTCAGCTTTGCGCCCGACCATGCCGATCACGCGCTGGCCTATGAAAAAGCGATGCGGGAACGCAACCGCCTGTTGCGCGACCAGATCAGCGATCCCGGCTGGTATCGGGCACTGGAATGGCAGATGGCGGAATCCGGCGCGGCGCTGACCCGGAACCGGCTGGCGGCATTGGCCGGGCTGACGGCGGCGCAGGCGCAAGGTTCGGACGCTTTTCCCGCCGCCAGCCTGTCGCTGCTGCCGGGTGAAGGTCATGCTGACGATCCCGACCCGGACAGTATCGCCGCCCGCATGGATGACCACCGCCGCCGTGATATGGCTGCCGGGCGCAGCCTGACCGGCCCGCATCGCGCCGATCTTGGCGCGGTTTGGGGGCGGCAGGGCTTGCCTGCCGCGCTGGCCTCGACCGGCGAGCAAAAGGCCCTGCTTTTGTCGCTGATCCTTGCCAACGCCCGCGCCCTTGCGGAATACCGCCCGCTGTTGCTGTTGGATGAGGTCGCGGCCCATCTGGACGCGGATCGCCGGGCGCTGCTTTACGACGAGCTGCTGGCCTTGCCTGCGCAAAGCTTGCTGACCGGCACCGGCCCGGAATTATTTGAAACGCTGACCAACCGCGCCTTGATGCTGCGGGTGATGCCGGACGCGGAAGGCTCGATGTTGCAGGAAAGCGCCTGAATCTTTTGTCCCCAAATATCCCCGCCGGAGGCAAGAATCATTCCTCGGCCTGATCCATCAGCCTGCGCACCCAGATTCCGAAGCCCCATGTCGCCGGTATCCCCAGAAAAACCGACACGATCAGCGCCGTGACAGGGGAGATTGCCGCCAATCCGACCCAGGTGCCGATCAGCCCAAGGAAAAACAGGTTGATCCACACCGCCAGAATCGAGAACGGGTAAAATAACACCGCCAGCTTCCAGACCGGCCAGCCCGTTCTAGTGGCTGGTTCCGTCTTCAAAGTTGATTTTGTTCCAGACATTATATTTTCCCGAAGGTTTCCGCATCGGCAGGCGCTTGACCTCCTCCAGCGTTTTGGCATCATAGACCAGCACCGCGCCATCATCCTCCCACAAGGAGACCAGCGCGTATTTGCCGTCGCGGGTGAACTCGGTATGGGCCAGCGTTTTGTCAGGTTCGGGGCGCAGGGTTTTCACGATCTCAAGGCTTTGCTTGTCGATGATATGCATTTCATCCTTGTGCGGGCCGAAAAACACATCGGCCCAGACATAGGGGCTGCTGTCATGGCTGCGCAGGAAAAATCCCGGACCGTTGGTTTTGACCTCTTTCACGATGGACCAGTCGTCCATGTCGATCACCGACAGAACGCCCTCTCCCAGATGTGGGGTTGCCACCACGCGATGACCGTTGCGAATCCAGCTGATCCCCGACCCCAGATGCGGCATCCCCGGTAGGGGCAGCTCGGCAATGATACGCCCGACATCAAGGTTAACCACGACCCCCTTGTCTCCATCCCGGTTCGCGCCGATCAATGCGCGATAGTCGGGGGTGAAAAAGAAATCATCCACCGCCTCATCCAGCACGATGCGGCGGCGGGCGAACAGGCCCTGCTCGACCCCAACAGCCTCGACCTGACCCGTGGTATAGGAATGGGCGCCGCCATCATAAAACGGCCCACCATCGTCTGAGGTCGCAATTTCCCAAATCTCCGGTGCATCCTTCAGCGCCAGCACAAAGGACTTGCGCTGCGGTGCCTGATAGACCGCGCTGACCCGGCTGGAGGTGCCATCCTTGGCCACCACGGGAACGGATTTCACCGGCTCCAGCGTGTCGCTGTCCAGAATGGTCAGACTGTTGGGCAGGTAATTCGCCACCGCCAGCCATTTGCCGTCCTCGCTCATGGCGATGTTGCGGCTGTTCAGCCCGGCACGGATGCGGCCAACTTCACGCAAAGCCCAGATGTCGTATTTCTGCACCCAGCCATCGCGGGACATGATGAACACATAATGCCCGTCCGGGGTGAACTTTGGCCCGCCATGCACGGCATAGGGCGTGGCGAAACGGTCCAACACCTCGAACGTGTCGCCATCCAGCACGCTGACGTGGTGATCGCCGGTTTCCACAACCAGCGTAATATTCATCGGATCGGCGCTGAACACCGGCGCATCAACCGGCGCGTAATCCGCCGCCATCTCGCGGCTTGCGGCCATCTCGTCCAAAGTCCAGTCGGGTGTGTGATCCAGCGGGGCTTTGATATAATCGACCATCGCGGCGATCTGATCGGGCGAAAGCTGATCGGCAAAGCCTGCCATCTGCGTGGACACGCGCCCGTCCGCGATGACCTGTTCCAGCCCACGCACACGGCCCAGCGTTTCCGGGATCAGCGCCGGGCCGGTGCCGCCAAGCCGTTCCTCACCGTGGCAGGACGCACAATGCTCAGCATAATCCGCCGCCGCATCGGCCAGCGCCGCACCCGGCAGTAAGGCCAAAAGCGCCACCATCAGCATATCTTTTGTCCCCAAATATCCCCGCCGGAGGCAGGTTTCAGAAGAACCGATGCGCGGGATCATGGCTTTTACCTTTGAAGGGGGTGACAGTCAGGCGGTCCAGATCGGCGCCCTCGACGCCGATTTCCTGCGCCGACAGATAGCAGGCAGGGTCTTCGGCCCAGGGGTCGCCGGTCAGTTGCAGCGCCCGGATGCGGGTATTGCCGCCGCAAATATCTTTATAGGCACAGGCCCCGCAACGCCCTTTCAGCGGGCGCGGGCGGGTGCGCAGCGTGGCCAGCATCGGATCATCGCCGGTCCACCACTGGGAAAACGGTTTATCTTTGACGCTGCCGATGGTGTAATCCGACCAGTAGGTATCGGGATGCACCCGACCTTGCGGGTCGATATTCCCAACCCCCAGGCCCGACGAATTACCACCCCATGCCCGCAGGTGGTCGGCCACATGGGCAACGGCCTGCGGGTCGAAACGCTGCTCGGCCCAGCGCATGAACCAGACAGCATCGGCGTCGTTATTGCCGGTCACGATTTCCAGCGGACGATCGTTCGAGACCGCATCCCATGCCCGTTCAATCAGCAGGTCCATGGCGCGGCGGGTATGGCCGTGTTCGGTATCGTCGCCCCGGTGCTTGTCGCCCCGGCCTGCATAGACCAGATGCGACAGATAGAACTTGTCCACCCCTTCGGATTCGCACAGGTCCAGCATGGCGGGCAGGTCTTTGCCATTCTGCTCGGTGATGGTGAACCGCAGCCCGACCTTGACGCCCCGCGATTTGCAGGCCCGGACGCCTGCAAGTGCGTCGTCAAAAGCCCCCTCGACACCGCGGAACCAGTCGTTCACCGCGCCGATTCCGTCCAGCGAGATCCCCACATAGTCGAACCCGAGATCCGCCAGCCGGTCCACATTTTTAGCATTGATCTTGGTGCCGTTGGTGGACAGCGACAGGTGGCGGAAATCCAGACGGCGGGCTTCCTCGGCCAGTTCCCAGAAGTCAAAGCGCGACATCGGCTCGCCCCCCGACAGGATCAGCGCCGGGATGCGGAAATCCGACAGGTCGCGCAAAACGCCCATGGCCTGTTCGTGGGTCAGCTCGCCCGGAAAGACGTGATCCGATGACACGGTATAGCAATGCCGGCATTTCAGGTTGCAGGTCCGGGTCAGGTTCCAGATCACCACCGGCTTGACCGGCCCGCCCGCGCCACGCCGCCGCACGGGTGTCGGGTTCACAAGCTGGTGCATATATTGGCTCAGGCGGAACATATCGCCTCCTTAGCTGTCGCGCAGGCGCATCCCGGTCTTTTTCAGGATGCGCGTGGAATACAAAATATCATCGCTGCGCCGCGCTTGTCCAAGCAGGGCGCGAACCTGATCGCGCTTGGCCTCGACCTCATCGCGGCTGTTGCCGTGCAGCATGGCGAACAGGTTATAGGGCCAGCCCTCGGCCCGTGGGCGCAGATAGGCATGGCTGACAAAATCCAGCGCCCCGACCTGCTCGCCCAAGGCAATCGCCTGTGCGTCGTCGATGTCCCAGACGCTCATGCCATTGGCGACCATCCCCAGCGCATAGTGATTTGCCGCCAGCGCGATGCGCCGGATCACGCCGCGGTCCTGCATCGCGGTCAGCGCGTCGATCACCTGCTGTTCGCTGACCCCAAGATCAGCGGCCAGCGCAGCATAGGGTTCCGCCACCAGCGGCAGCCCGGCCTGTGTCGCGGCCATCAGGCGGCGTTCAAAATCTGAAAGGGCGCTCATGCAGGCACCCGAAAGCGGATAAAGAACTCGTGCAGTTTGGGGAATTGTAGCACGGTCAGACCTGTTTCCTGTTCAATGGCGGCGGCGGTGCGGGCAATGCCTTCCGGGGTCGGGGTGGCAAGGACGAACCACATATTCAGCCGGTGGTTTCGCTCATAATTATGGGCGACCTCGGGATGTGCATTGACCAAAGACAACACCCGGTCAAAATCATCCGCAGGCACGTCCATTGCACAAAGGCAAAACGCCCCGCCCATCGCCGCCGCGTCAAAGAACGGACCGAAACGGGTGATTGCGCCGATCTCGGACAGGCGTTTGATGCGGGCGATCAGGTCATCGCCGCTGATGCCAAGCGCGGCTCCGGCCTCGTCATAGGGGCGCGGCGACAGCGGAAAGCCGTCCTGCAAGCGGTTCAGAATGGCGCGGTCGGTGGCGTCCAGCGCCTCGGCAGGCAGGGGGGAACGTCTCATGCGGCCTCGATCAATGCGCCGCGCTGTTTGAAACAGCGGGTCGAGAACAGGATCTTATGTGCCACCCCGTCCAGTTCCGGCAAGGCGCGGGCGCGGTCCAGCACTGCCAGCGCCTCGGGGCGGGAACGGGCGTGAATCATGCAGAACAGCGGCCAGTCCCAGACGCCCGGCACCGGGCGGCGGCGATAGGACAGGGTGACGCCCGGCAGCGCCGCCAAGGCCCGGCCCGCCGCCGCGATGTGGTCGGGGGCGGGGTTCCAGACCACCATCGCATTTTCCGTCCAGCCAAGGCGGCGGTGTTTCACGATCACGCCCACGCGGGTCAGGATACGAGCATCCGCCAGCACCCGGATACGGTCCAGAACGGTGGTTTCATCACCAAGCGCGGCAAAGGGGCGCGGCTCCAGCGTCAGCCCGCTGGACAAGGCGTGCATCAGGGCGCGGTCGCCCGTGCGCAGCACCGACAGATCGGCGGGGCGGTCGGGCGGCATCGACTGGCGCGGGCCGGTCAGCGGAAAGCCAAGGTCGATATTATATGCCTGTTCCAGCGGCAGCGACAGCACACGCAGCCCGCTGCGCTGACCAATCCGGGCAAGGCTTTGTGCCAGCGTGGACGCATCCGGTGCGGTGGCCACGAACCACAGGTTCCAGTGGTCCTCGCGCAGATAGGAATGGTTAACGCCCGGCTCCTCGCTGACGATGGCGGCCACGTCCTCGATTCGCTGCGGCGGAATCGCCAGCGCTGCCAGTGTCGAGGCCCCCGCCGTATTCGGCCGGCAGGTGGCCCCCACGCGCGAAATCCGCCCTGCCGCGACCAGCCTTTGCAGCCGGGTCAGCACCTCGGCTTCTGAAATGCCCAAAGCCGCGCCAATCGCGGCAAAAGGCTGCGGCACCAGCGGCAGGTCACGCTGAAAATCATTCAGCAGGCGCAGGTCCAGATCGTCCATTACAGCCCCGTGCGATGGGCGCGGTCGGTAAAGAAAATGCCCGAAGGCGCGGCAGCCTCGATTTCCGAGATCGGCTGATGGCTGCGGGCATCATAGATCAGTACCTTGTTATCGTCGCGGGCCGACAGCCAGACCTCACGCCCGCGGGGGGTGAACTCAAGGTGCAGGATACCCTTGCCGGGTTTCAGCGTGTCGATGACCTCATGTGTCTGGGTATCGACGATCTGGATGGTGTCATTATGCGGCGGGGCAAAATTGACCCAGATTTCGCGCTTGTCCGGGCGGGCGACGGCAAACACCGGCTGGCCCGCCAGATCGGTGTGGCCGATTTCAGACAGGGTTTCGGCATCGACCCACAGCAGTTGATGCAATCCGGCGGCGGGCAGAGCATAGGTTCCCTCGGCCAGCGTCCAGCCTTGCAGGTGCGGCATCTTGTAAACCGGCATGTCCTGCTGATCCTTGCCGTAATCGGGCAGGAAATGCGTGACTTTCGGTGGGTTTTGCCACAGATCGACGGCGGTCAGGCCCTTTTCCCCGAACAGGCCGACGATATAGATGCGCCCGTCGCCGGTCAGCAGCGCGTCATAGGGGTTCTTGCCGATCCCCTCCAGCCGGGTGATTTCGGGGGTCGTGCCAGCGGAAAAGTCCAGAATCCAGACCTCGCCCGTGTCCCATGTGGCGACGATAAAACGGCTGCCGGGCACATCCGCAATGCCAACGGTTTTCGATTCCATTGGAATATCGGCCACCAGTTCCAGCGTGTCAGCATCGAACACCTTGACCCCGCCGGGTTCATAATTCGACACGGCGATCAGCTTGCCATCGTCGGAAATCGCCCCGCCGATGGAATTGCCGCCCTGTATCACCCGGTTCACGATGGTTTGGGTCAGGATGTCCACCTTGGTCAGCCCGCCGTCGCGGCCAAAGACATAGGCGTGGCGCGCGTCAGGCGCATAGACGATGGTTGCATGGGACAGGTCGCCCAACCCCTCGATCTGGCCGATGCTGGTGCGGGCGGTCTGATCGACCACCAGCAGGGAACCGGCCTCGCGCTCGATCACAAGGCCAAGGTCGCCGGTGCCGCGCAAGTCCTGCGACAGTGCGGGCAGGGCAAAGGTCAGGGTCAGAAGCGCAGCAATCAGCACATCTTTTGTCCCCAAATATCCCCGCCGGAGGCGGCTTTGGGCAGAACCAAGGCGCGAAATCATGGGTTTGGCTCCTTCAGCAGATAATCCGCGATCCACCGCGCCTCGGATTCCGAAATCAGCGGACGCCATGGCGGCATGGCCGTATCCGGCACACCGTCGAGGATGATAGCGGCCAATCCGTCGGGATCATAGCCCGCAAGCGCCTGCGCGGTGATCGGACGGCCAAGCCCGCCGGTCAGGCGTAACCCGTGGCATGATCCGCAATCCTGCCGAACCATATGTTCCAGCTCGGCGGCGCGGGCGGGGGTAATCTCCTCGGCGGTGGCGGGCAAGGCAAGCGCCAGCAGCAGGACGGCGGCGGCTTTAACCATGCGCCACCAGACGCAGCACCGGCGCCAGTGTTTCAGAGCCTGCCTGCTGATACAGGCCGACCACGCGGCCGATCATAAACAGCACCGGGGCTTCGAACGGGTCGCGGGCCATATCGTCCGCGATCCGCGCAAGGGTTGAAATGCGCCGTTGTTCGCGGGGGGTGGTGGCATGGGCTATCGCCAGAACCGGCGTATCGGTCGGCAGGCCATGGGCGATCAGCCGGGCGGAAATCTCACCCATATTTGCGGCGCCCATATAGACCACCAGCGTGGTGTCCGGGTCCGCAAGCGAGGCCCAGTCCAGATCAAGCTGTTCGTCCCGTGCGCGGTGGCCGGTGACATAGCGCACCCCGGTCGCCAGCCCGCGATGGGTCAGGCCGATGCCGGTGGTGCTGGCGGCCCCTTGCGCGGCAGTAATGCCGGGGACGTATTCATAGGCGACGCCCGCCTGCGCCAGCTCCTCGGCCTCCTCGCTGCCGCGGCCAAAAATCAGCGGGTCGCCACCTTTCAGGCGGGCAACGCTGTGGCCCTGTCGGGCCAGATCGACCAGCAGCGCGTTGATGCGGTCCTGCGGCACGGCATGAAAGCCTGCAACCTTGCCGACGCTGATGCAGCGGGTTCCGGCGGGAATCAGTGCCATGATTTCGGGGCTGACAAGGCGGTCATAGACCACCACATCGGCGCTTTGGATCAGGCGCAGGGCCTTGATGGTCAGCAGGTCAGGGTCGCCCGGACCCGCGCCGATGAGGAAGACTTTGCCGTTCATGTGACTGCCCTTGCGATATGGCTTGGGGAAAGGATGCCGGGGGCAGGTGGCCCGCCCCCGGCGATGATCTTAGTAAACGTCTTTTTGCGTGTTGTAGACGTTGAACTTGCCGGTCGGCGTCACAAGGCGCTCGTCCTTGATGACGTGTTTCAGCTCAAGCGTTTTGTCGTCCACAACCACGATGGCCGATTCCTGATCCTGTGCGTTCCAGACGCTGAACCAGACTTCGGTGCCTTGCTTGTTGAACTCGCCCTGCACCACGCGCGGCTGACCGCCCGAGATTTCAGCCCATTCCGCAATCGGCAGGGTGATAAGTTCGGGCTGTTCCCCGGCCTTCATCTTGGTGGTGTCGAACACCGCCACGCTGCCCGAGATTTCGGCTTCGGGGTTGAAGGTCGCATCGACATAGAGATGCGTCGATTCCGGGTGCGTCTTGACGAACAGCGAGCCGCCGCCAAGTGCCGGGAAGCTCTCGACGATCTTCCACGCCTGATCCGGGTGGCCTTCCGGGTCGGTGCCGATCAGCGCCACCGAATCGTCGCCAAGGTGCGAAGTTGCCCAGACCGGACCGTGATCCGGGTGGGTGAAGTTCGCGCCACGGCCGGGGTGCGGGGTCGCGCCGCCGGTGTCCTCAATGGCTTCCAGCGTGCCTTCCTTGGTGTCGATGACGACCAGTTTGTTGCGCGCGTTAGCCGCCGTGATAAAGTAGCGGTGCGTGCTGTCCAGACCGCCATCATGGAGGAAGCGTTCGGTCTCGATCTCGGTGATCTTCAGGTTCTTCAGGTCGGTATAATCGACCAGCTGAATCTTGCCGGTTTCCTTGATGTTGACGATGAACTCGGGCCGGAAGTGCGAGGACAGGATCGCGGCAACACGCGGTTCCGGGTGATATTCCTGCTCGTCATAGGTCATGCCGCGGGTGGACACGATCTTCAGCGGCTCCAGCGTGGCGCCGTCCATGATGACATATTGCGGCGGCCAGTAGGTGCCGGCGATCGCATATTTGTCTTCCCAGCCTTCGAACTTCGAGGTCTCGACTGAGCGGGCTTCCGAGCCGACCTTGATGGTGGCAACCACATCGGGTTCTTCCATCCACAGGTCGATCATGTCGATCTTGGCGTCGCGGCCAATCACCATCAGATAACGACCCGAGGCCGACATCCGGCTGATGTGAACCGCATAGCCGGTGTTGACGATGCGCTTGATCTCATAGGTGTCGCCGTCGATCAGGGCGATCTGACCGGCATCCCGCAGCGTGACCGAGAAGATGTTGTCCAGATCCCAGTCGTTCAGTTGCTCGGTCGGACGATCTTCCGGCGCAATCCGAACCTGCCAGGTCTCTTTCATCTCCTTCATGCCGAATTCCGGCGGCGAAGCCGGGTCCAGCATCACATATTTGGCCATCAGGTCGACCTGCTCGGCGGTCAGTTCGCCCGAGGTTCCCCAGTTCGGCATCCCGCCCGGCGAACCATAGTTGATGAAGCTTTGCAGGTAATCAAAGCCCAGTTCGCGGGTCAGGTCCGGGGTCAGCGCCTTGCCGGTCGCACCGTTGCGCAGCACGCCATGGCAGCCTGCGCAGCGTTCAAAATAGATTTTGTTCGCTTCGGTGTATTCGGCGTCGGTCAGGGTCGGAACACCGTCCGGCGCACCGGGGGCCGCGACGTCCCCGACCTGTTCGGCCAGATTGTCCATCGTCGGCTGGTATTCGTCCTGAAGGCCGGTTTTCTTGTGATCCTCGATCGATTGTTCGAGCGAGGGGGCGGCGTCCGTATTGGCCGCCTCGGCTGCCGGCGGGGTGGTTTCCGCCGGAGCCGCTTGCTGCGCGAAGCTCGCGCCTGCGCCCAGAGCAAGCGCCAGAGCTGCCGAGGCCAGAAGCATCGGTTTCAGCTTGGGGTTCTGGTTAGTCATGCTGGCTATCTCCGTATGCATGAGGATGGTCCGCAGACAGCCTAGATCACGAAAACCTGATCGTGCCTTGACCTTGGTTAAGGCCAACTTGTCGCAGGTGCATGAAAAGCGGACCAGATATTCGCTGGCCGGGGTTCCATGCGTCCTGTTTTGCGCTCTTTGTTCGTGCTTTCGCTGGTGGTTGTGGCGTTTTCGCTGTTGGCGCCGGGTTTTGTGCTGCGCACATTTGCCGCGCCTTTCGGTGCGGGGGCTGAACCTGTTGCCGCCGCCCGGCCTGACGAATCGCTTGCTGCCGCGTTGTTTTCGTTGCCCGAAGGGGTGCCGGTGCTGCTGACCCGGCAGGATGCGCCGGTGCCGGGCTGGCGGGTGTCCTCGGGTGCTGATTCGCTGGGGATGATCGGTTCGACCTGGGAAATTGCCGGGTCCACGGGCTATTCCGGGCAGCCGTTGGATGCGCTGGTGGCGGTGAACCCGCAGGGGGTGATTGTCGGCACGCGGCTGATGCGCCAGTCGGAACCCGTGCTGACGCTGGGCATATCGGAATCGGACATTGCCGCCTATGTCGGCGGTTTCGTGGGGGTAGATGTGACCATCCGCCACGATTCGGCGCTGGGATCTGATCCGCAACTGCCCGATGTGATTTCCCGTGCCACGGTTTCCACCGGGGTGATCCGCGACGGCATCCTGCGCAGCGCCCGCGTGCTGGCGCAGGCGCAAGGCATTGGCGGCGGGGCGATTGATCGGGTCAGCTATGCGCCCGCCACATGGGATGCGCTGATCCAGATGGGGGCGCTGAATCACGCCCGCATGAGCATGGCCGAGGCGGCAGCGGGTTTTGCCGGTGCGCGTCAGCCGCTGACGCCTTCGGATCAGCCGTTTATCGAGGTTTGGGCCGGGTTGATCGACACGCCGACCGTGGGCCGCAATCTGATCGGTGCGGCGGATTTCACCGCCGCCACCGGGCCGCTGCAACCGGATGAGGCGCTGTTGGCGGTGATCTCGCAAGGGGTCTATTCCCATCGCGGCACCGAATGGCGGCGCAGCGGCAGCTTTGACCGGATCGAGGTCGTGCAGGGGGCCACGCGCCTGCGTCCTGCGGCGGATGATTTCACCTCGGCCACGATCCGCGCCGAAGCTGCGCCGGATCTGCGTGAGGCCAGCCTGTTCCGCATCAACGCCAACCCCGATACCGGCGGCATCGACCCGCGCCAGCCGTTCGAGGTCATCATCACTGCCGCCCGCCCCGGCGCGGATGGCAGCACCCTGTCCCTGCCGGTTGCGCTGCGGGTCAGCCTGCCCGAACAGTTCCAGACCGCGCCGGAACAGGATCAGCCGCTGTGGCTGTCCTTCTGGCATCAGAAAAAGCCCGCCATCGCGATTGTCGCGGTGATGCTGGCGGCGCTGGGGGTGATTCTGTTTGCGCAGGAATGGCTGGTGCGCAGCCCGAAACTGTGGCGGCGGGTGCGTGTGGGCTTTCTGGCGACAACGCTGTTCGTGCTGGGCTGGGGGCTGAACGGGCAGCTTTCGGTGGTGCAGGTGGTGGCGTTTCTGAACAGCCTGCTGGCCGGGTTCCGCTGGGAAACCTTCCTGATCGAGCCGGTGATCTTCATGCTATGGTCCGCCGTGGCGCTGGGCCTTTTGTTCTGGGGCCGGGGCGTGTTTTGTGGCTGGCTGTGTCCTTTTGGTGCTTTGCAGGAACTGACCAACAACCTTGCACAACGGCTTGGTGTGCGTCAGATCGCGGTGCCGCAAGCCCTGCATGAACGGCTGTGGGTCATCAAATACACGCTGTTCGTCGCCATCGTCGCCCTGTCCTTTTACAGTATGGAGCAGGCGTTGGTGCTGGCCGAGGCCGAGCCGTTCAAGACCGCTATTTCCATGCGTTTCCTGCGGGCCTGGCCATTCGTGCTGTTCGTCGTGGCCATCCTGACGGCGGGGCTGTTCATCGAGCGGTTCTATTGCCGTTATATGTGCCCTCTGGGGGCTGGTCTGGCGATTCCGGCCAAGCTGAAGATCTTTGACTGGCTCAAGCGCCGACCGCAATGCGGGCGTGAGTGCCGCCTGTGCGAGACGAAATGCACTGTCGGCGCCATCGACCCCCTGGGTCGGATCAATCCGAATGAATGTGTGCTGTGCCTGCGTTGTCAGGTCATTATGAACGATGCCGCCACCTGCCCGGTGCTGAAACGCCGGGCGCGCGGGGCGGCGCAAACCGAGGTATCCAAATGAACCGCGTCTTTTCCGCAGGCTGGCGGGTGTTTTTCTGGGCGGCGGGTCTTTGGGCCGTCGCTGCGATGGCGGTCTGGCTGTTCTGGCTGGCGACGCAGGCCAGCGGGGGTGATGCGATCCTGAATCTGCCGATGGCCGCGCAGGGCTGGCACGCGCATGAGATGATCTTTGGCTTTGCGGCTGCGGCTCTGGGTGGGTTCTTTCTGACAGCGGTGCCGAACTGGACCGGGGCCAAGGCTGCGCCGGAACGGTTCATCGCACTGGTGGCCGGGCTGTGGCTGGCCGGGCGGCTGGTGATCTGGTTTTCGGCCATCCTGCCCCCCTGGCTGGTGGCTGTGGTCGATCTGGCTTTTCTGCCGGTGCTTGGTGCCAAGATCCTGACGCAGCTTCTGGCCCGGCCCAAACCGCAGAACATGCTGTTCCTGTTGCTGCTGAGCATGGTCTGGGCCGGAAATCTCATGGTGCATCTGGATTGGATGGGGCTGGCCCAGACCGGCTGGCAGGGGACGCGCGGCGGCTTGCTGGCGGTCTGTGCGATGATTGCCGTGCTTGGCGGGCGCGTGACCCCTGCCTTTACCCGCAACGCCATGCTGCGCGAAGGGCGTGAGGATCGCCTGCCGGTCAGCCATGCGCCGCTGGACAGGGCCGGAATCGTTCTGTCGATTGTGACGCCGCTGGCGGTGCTGGCGGCGCTGCCGGATGCATGGGCGGGCGTGCTGGCGCTGGTGACGGGCCTGGTCGCGGCGGCGCGTCTGGCGGGCTGGCGCGGGCTAGCGCTGCCCGGTCAGCCGATCGTCTGGGCGCTGCATCTGGGTTACGGGATGCTGGCCTTGGGGCTGATCTTGTGGGGGCTGGCTGGGCTGGGCATCGGGTCCGAGATCGGCGGGCTGCATGTGCTGGCCATCGGTGCGGTCGGCGGCATGACCCTTGCCGTGATGAGCCGCGCCACCATTGGCCATTCGGGCCGCGAACTGGTCGCGCCCGGCCCGGTGGCGCTGGCCTATGGGCTGATGCCGCTGGCGGTGGTTCTGCGCTGGTGCGCGGCGGAATGGCCGGGGATGATGTATTATACCGGCACGATTGCATCGGGGCTGATCTGGATTGCGGCCTTTGCCCTGTATCTGGTGGCGCTGTGGCCGATCTGGTTTGCCCCCCGCGCCGGTCAGGGGGGCGCATGATGAATCGCCGCCGCTTTCTGACCCTGAGCGCCTGCGCCTTGGCCACGCCTGTTGCGGCCAGCCCGCAGATATGGACCGGCCGCGCCATGGGGGCCGGGGTCTCGCTGCGGCTGGAGGGTGCGACCCCGCGTCAGGCCCGCGCCTTTTTCGCGGCTGCCGTACACGAACTGGCGCATATCGAGCGCGTTTTTTCCCTGCACCGCGATTCGGACCTGACCCGGCTGAATCGGACGGGCCGTCTGGACTGGCCGCCCGATGCGCTGGTGCAGGTGATGGATCTGTCGGACCAGCTTTACCACGCGACTGGCGGAGCTTTCGATCCGACGGTGCAGCCGCTCTATCTGGCCCGCGCCAATGGCCGCGATGAAACCGGGCTGGTGGTTGGCTGGGATCAGGTCCGCCGCGATCAGGGCATCCGCCTGCGTCCCGGCATGGCGCTGACCTTTAACGGGATTGCGCAGGGCTATGCCGCCGACCGGCTGGCGGCACTGGCGGCGCGGCATGACCTGACCGAAGTCCTGTTGGATACCGGCGAAATCCGCGCCCTTGGCCCGCGCGACTGGCAGGCCGGGCTGGCCGATCCGCAGGGCCGCAGTCTGCGCCGCATCACCCTGCGCGACCGGGCGCTGGCGACATCTTCGGCCTATGGGACCCGGATCGGGGCGGGGCTGCCGCATATCCTTGGTCCGGATGGCCGGGCTGCGCTGTGGGATACGGTCAGCGCCAGCGCCCCTTCGGCGGCGCTGGCCGATGGTTTGTCCACCGCGCTTTGCCTGATGACCGCGACCGAGGCTGATGCCGCGCTGGCCACTTTGCCGGATTGCCGGATCGAACTGGCCCTGCCGCTTTGACACAAGTTTTCTGCGCCGTTGACTTTGGTCAATGAGACAGAATCACGCTTGCGCGATTAACCTGTTATCTGAGTCGATATGAAAGGGGACCCGCGTCATGAGTGATATCATGACCAAGAGCATGGCCCGCAACGTGTTTTACGGCGGGTCGCTCTTTTTCATTGCGATTTTTGTCGCCCTGACGGTGCATAGCCACATCTATGCCGTCAATACATCAACCAACAAGGAAACCCTGACCGAAAGCGTTGCGGCCGGGAAACATATCTGGGAACGCCATGCCTGCGTGAACTGCCACACCATTCTGGGTGAGGGCGGTTATTTCGCGCCCGAGGTGGGCAATGTGATGCGCCGCTGGGGCGTGCAGGATGATCCTGTCGCGGCGGCCGATACCCTGAAAAGCTGGATGGACGCGATGCCTACGGGTGTCGAAGGCCGTCGCCAGATGCCGCATTTCAACCTGACCGATCAGGAATACCGCGAGCTGTCTGACTTCCTGCTGTGGGTCGGCACCATCAACACCCAGAACTGGCCCCCCAACGACGCCGGTTAAGGAGAAGAAAACGCCATGAAATACGCATCGCAACGTATCGCCTATGCCTATTTCATCGTCGCCATGGCGCTTTTCGCCGTGCAGGTGACGATGGGGCTTGTGATGGGCTGGATCTATGTCAGCCCGAACTTCCTTTCTGAACTGCTGCCGTTCAACGTCGTTCGTATGCTACATACCAACGCGCTGATCGTCTGGCTGCTGCTGGGGTTCTTTGGTTCGGCCTATTATCTGGTTCCCGAAGAAGCCGAGCGTGAGATCCATTCCGAAACGCTGGCATGGCTGCAACTGGCCATTCTGGTGATTGGCACCGCAGGCGCGGTCCTGACCTATGCGTTCAACCTGTTCCAGGGTAACTGGCTGCTGGGGCTGGAAGGGCGCGAGTTTCTGGAACAGCCGAAATGGGTCAAGGTCGGGATCGTCGTCGCCGCGCTGATCTTCCTTTACAACGTCACCCTGACGGTGCTGAAGGGCCGCAAGACCTCGATCAGCAACATCCTGCTGATCGGTTTGTGGGGGCTGGCGCTGCTGTTCCTGTTCGCCTTCTACAACCCGTCGAACCTTGTGCTGGACAAGCAATATTGGTGGTGGGTCGTTCACCTTTGGGTGGAAGGCGTGTGGGAGCTTATCATGGCGGCCATCCTTGGCTTCCTGATGCTGAAGCTGACCGGCGTTGACCGCGAAGTCGTGGAAAAATGGCTGTATGTCATCGTCGCCACGGCGCTGTTCTCGGGCATCCTTGGCACCGGCCACCACTACTATTGGATCGGTCTGCCTGCCTATTGGCAGTGGATCGGCTCGATCTTCTCGTCCTTCGAGGTGGTGCCGTTCTTTGCCATGATGGCCTTTGCCTTCGTGATGGTCTGGAAGGGCCGCCGCGATCACCCGAACAAGGCCGCGCTGCTGTGGTCGCTGGGTTGCTCGGTTCTGGCCTTCTTTGGTGCCGGTATCTGGGGCTTCCTGCACACGCTGCACGGGGTCAATTATTACAGCCATGGCACGCAGATCACCGCTGCCCACGGCCACCTGGCCTTCTATGGCGCCTATGTCTGCCTGGTGCTGGCGATCGTCAGCTATGCCATGCCGATTATGAAGAACCGTGATCCCTACAATCAGGTTCTGAACATGGCGTCGTTCTGGCTGATGTCGGGCGGGATGCTGTTTATGACCTTTACCCTGACCTTTGCAGGCACCGTTCAGACGCACCTGCAACGGGTCGAGGGCATGGGCTACATGGATGTGCAGGACGGGCTGGCGCTGTTCTACTGGATGCGCTTCGGTTCGGGCGTTGCGGTGGTGCTGGGTGCGCTGCTGTTCATCTGGGCGGTGCTGGTGCCGGGCCGCGAGGTCGTGCAGCCCGGTCCTGTCCAGCGGTCGAAAGACGGCCAATATGAGCCGGCGGAGTAAGCCATGACCATGCAAGACAACATGCAGGGGGGGGCTACGGCCCCCTTCTATCTTCCGCAAACCGATGAAGTTGCGGTGTTCGAGGCGGCCGCTGCGCTGGACCTGCCGGTGCTGCTGAAAGGCCCGACCGGCGTTGGCAAGACCCGCTTTGTCGCCCATATGGCGGCGCGTCTGGGCCGCCCGCTCTATACCGTCGCCTGCCATGACGACCTGTCGGCGGCGGATCTGATCGGGCGCTATCTGCTGAAAGGCGGGGAAACCGTCTGGGTCGATGGCCCGCTGACCCGCGCGGTGCGCGAAGGCGCGATCTGTTATCTGGACGAGGTGGTCGAGGCCCGCAAGGATGTCACCGTGGTTCTGCACCCGCTGACCGATGACCGTCGCATCCTGCCCATCGACCGCACCGGCGAGGAGCTGGAGGCCGCGCCCGGCTTCATGCTGGTGGCGTCTTACAACCCCGGCTATCAGAATATCCTGAAAACGCTGAAACCCTCGACCCGGCAGCGGTTCGTGGCGATGGATTTCGACTTTCCCGCACCCGCGCTGGAAACGCAGGTGGTGGTGGCGGAATCCGGGCTGGACGAATCCCGTGCCGCCCTGCTGGTGCGACTGGCGGGCAAGCTGCGCGGGTTGAAAGGTCAGGATCTGGAAGAAGGTGTGTCCACCCGTCTGGTGGTCTATGCCGCCAGTCTGGTCGCCAAAGGCATGGGCATGAACCGCGCCATTGAGGCGGCCATGATCGAACCGCTGACCGATGATGAAGATGTCAAGCGCGGCTTGATGGATCTGGTCGTTGCGGTGATTGGCTGATGTCGCAGCGGGGGCTGTCTGCCCCCGTGGGCCTGCCGGCCCCTTCTACGCTGAAAATGGTCCACTGGACCATTTTCCGGGCGCTCCGAAGCCCCCGAGGATATTTAAGGACAAAAGATGAAACCCGAGTGGCGTGAGATCGAGCCGTGGGAGCCGGAAGAATCCGTCGGCAAGCTGTGGCACGCCTATGCGACGACCTTGGGCGCACCGGCGCGGTTTCCCGAAGCTGCCGTGCCGCTGGAGCAGGTGGCGGGGCGGCTTTCCGTTCTGTTCCGGGGCCTTGGTGGCGATGAATCGGTGGTGATGCGCCCGGCGCTGGATCAGACCGGGCGGCACCGCATCAGTTGGCTGCGCCGTCTTGGAACCGATGCCGAGGCGTTGCCGCAGGCCACATTTGATGGCGAGGCAGTGCGCCTGCCTGCGGTGCTGGATATGTTCCCCACGCATGAGGCGAACGGGGCGCTGTATATCTGGCTGGCGGCATCGGCGGCCCATGCGGTGCGGCCTGCGGGTGATGACGACGCGCTGCGGGCTGACCTGCGGGCGCTGGTTGCGGCGCGGCAGACGGTGGCCGCAACGCTGGAATCCGCGCCCGGCCTGCGCGGGCTTTATCGTGATCTGTCGGCGGTGGTGCTGTCCCTGCGGCCCACGCCCGCGCTGCCCCCGGATGAGGCGGCGCTGGAATCCGTGATCCGGCATTTGTTGGGCGATGAGGCGGCGCTGTCACCTCGGGCGCAGGAATTGCTGGCGGCGCTGGATGATCCGGCGGCGCAGGTGGCCCCGCGCGGCTATCGCCCGATGCGGCCCGTGGTGTTGTGGCCGCAGATGGTGGCACCGGAAACATCCGCCGCCTCGACGGTCGAAACCCGCGAAACCGAAGGCGCGCCCGAGGAAAGCAACCAGAACGAACGCACCGTCCGCGCCCGCCGCCGGGCCTCGGATCAGGCCGAGCGTAAAGACAGCCTGATCCTTTACCGGCTGGAGGCGATCCTGTCCTGGGCCGAGTTCCTGAACCTGAACCGGCGGATTGAGGATGATGATGACGACAGCGCCAAAAAGGCGGCGGATGATACCGAGGAAATCGGCCTTGGCCAGATCAGCAAGGCCCCGGCCACGCGGCTGAAACTGCATCTGGACCTTGCGCCCGAGGATGCCGACCTTGAGGCCGTGGCGGGGATTGTGACCTATCCCGAATGGGATGCGCGGCGTGGGCGGTATCTGCCCGATCACGTCCGGGTGCTGGTGAATGAGGCTGAGGGGGGCGAGGATACCGGCGTGCTGGACGACCCTGCCGCGCAGCGCCGCATCCGTGCGGTGCGCCGCCAGTTCGAGGCCCTGCGCCCCGGTCGTGTTATCACCACCGGCCACCGCGATGGCGACGATCTGGATGTGGAACTGGCGGTGCGCTCGGCGGTCGAGCTGCGGGCCTCGGGGCAGGGCAGCGACCGGATCTGGCGGCAGACCCGGCCGGTGGCGCGGGATCTGGCGGTGTCGATCCTGCTGGACGTGTCGCGCTCGACCGAAAGTGCGGTGACGGGCCGTGCGGTGATCGACATTGAGCGCGAGGCACTGGCCGCGCTGGCATGGGGGCTGGACGCTTGCGGGGATACGTTTGCGGTCAACGCCTTTTCCTCGCTGAAACGCGACCGGGTGTTCCTGACCGAATGTAAACGCTTTGACGAACCGATGAGTCGCGCGGTTGAAACCCGCATCGCGGCGCTGCGGCCCCGGTTTTATACCCGGTTGGGCGCGGGTATCCGCCACGCCAGCGCGGGCTTGTCCGAACAGGCGCGCAAGCGACGGTTGCTGCTGGTTATCACCGACGGCAAGCCGAATGATCTGGACCATTACGAAGGCCGCCACGGTATTGAGGACAGCGCCATGGCCGTGCGCGAAGCCCGCCGCGCCGGTCATTCGGTATTCGGGATCACCGTGGACAAGGACGCAAAAAGCTGGTTCCCCCGGATTTTCGGGCAGGGTGGCTTTGCGCTGATCCCGCACCCCGACAAGCTGACCGAGGCGCTGCCGATGATTTACCGCGAATTGGTGGGGGCATGACCGAGCGCCGCAGCCTTCTGGACGAACTGCCGGGGGAGCTGATCCTCTGGGTGCTGATTATCAGCGAATTGGCGGTGTTCGGTGCGGGACTGCTGGTGTTTCTGTCGCTGCGGCTGATGGACCCGGCAGGCTTTGCCGAGGCGCAGGATCATCTGCACCGCGCATCTGCGGCGATCAATACGGTGGTGCTGGTCACATCAGGCTGGTGTGCAGCGCGGGCGCTGGCGGTGGTGGATCAGGCCCGCGCCTGCCGGGTCTGGCTGGCGGGTGCAATGGGGCTGGGGGCGCTGTTTCTGGTGCTGAAAGGCGTGGAATATGCGGATGCTTTCCGGCAGGGAATCGGGCTGGAAAGCGGCACGTTCTACACGTTTTATTTCCTGCTGACCGGATTTCATGCCGCGCATGTTCTGGCCGGGATCGCTATTCTGGCGCTGGTCGCTATCCGCCCTACCCGCAGCGGGGTCGAGGCCGGCAGCCAGTTCTGGCATATGGTCGATCTGGTCTGGGTGCTGCTGTTCCCGGTCATTTATCTGCTGAGGTAGCGCATGGACCGGCTGAACCGCGCATATCTGTGGCTGCTGGTGCTCTGTGCCGGTTCAACGCTGGTGGCACTGGTGTTGCCGCATATATCCGGGTTGGCGCTCAAGGGCGCGGGGTTGGTGATCCTGCTGCTGGCCGGGCTGAAGGCCGTGGCGATCCTGTGCGATTACCTGCATCTGCGCGATGCGCCGCGCTGGCGGCGGGGGTTCGGGCTGGCGATCTGGGGGTTTCTGGTCGTGGTCGCCGGACTGTATCTGGCGGCATAGGACCGGCACCGCAGCAACCGGGCTGCGATGCCGCCGGGTGTCACAACGGGCCGCCGTCAAAGCTGTTCAGCTCGACCCGGTCCGGGCCTTCGCCAAAAGCGCAGATGCCGGGCGCACCGCCGGTCAGCGCGACCTCGGGCGGGTCGGTGTAATCCAGCAGCAATGCGCCATTCAGCCAGGCTTGCAGGTGGCAGCCTTCGGCTGTGGTTCTGGCGCTGAACCGCAAAAGGTGCATTTCACCTGCGGCATAGCGGCTGTTCAGTGCCGGGTCGGCGTTGCGCACCAGTTGCACGGCCATCTTGACAAGTTGACCGTTGCGGTTGGTGACATGAACCAGATGGCGCTGCCAGATCAGCGGCTTGCCGTTCAGCTTGACCCGCTTTTCCTCGACCATCTCGGATTGCAGCGGCAGCAGGCTGGCTTTCAGCGCGTCCAGCCAGTCCTGTTTGGGCAGCGGCGTGACCTCGCCAGTGACGGCGCGGGTGCGCGGCATCGGGAAATGGGGACTATCCAGCGGCGGAAAATCGAAAAGGGTGTCGGTCATGTCTTCCTGCTTTCCGCGGGGGTAATTGTCCCGGCCCGAGGATATGCAGGTGAACGCCTGACGCGTCAAGTTTGGGGCGGCCCGCTGGTTCAGGCCGCCCCGACCGTCTTAGCAGAAGATCAGCGAGTCATATTCAACCGCGATCAGGAACGGCTGCATATGGCCTTGATTGATGGCATCGGTGTCGCCGGCCACGATCAGACCGACCAGATCCCCTGCGCCGGCCTCGAACCCTTCGCCATTGGCCAGTGCCAGATCCATGATCTCACGCGCGTTCGCGGCGGTGCCGCCGCCATTGGCCACGAACACGCGGTCATTGGTGATGCCCCAGATGGCGCCCTGAACCTCGGCGTCGGTATAGGTCTGGCCGGTGCCGTCGCCGTTGTCGATGGTGGTGAAATCCTGATTCAGAATCCAGTTCAGAACGTCCAGATTGGCCATGATGTCATCCGCCATCACACCTGCCGGGATGTGGTCCGGGTCGGCAAGATAAATATGCCCGGTCAGTGCGGTGTCGGTGATATAGGATTGAGACGTGTCGATGCAGTAAGCCGCCTCGACCACCAGCCCGTCAAAACGCGCATCCGCGCTGGTCAGCATCATGGTAAAGGCCGCATCCGAGGTGCCGGCGGGCATGTTCTCGTCAACGATGGTAAAGCCGATGGTTTCCGGCAGCGAGGACGGAATGTCGGTGTGGCCCGTCGAGGTGCTGTTGACCGTCACATCGACGGTCGCAAGGTTCGAGGTCTTGCCATAGCAATCCACGATTTTATAGCTGAACGAATCAATGGTGCTTTCGTTGCAGGCCAGATCAAAGGCCGAATTGGTGTTATAGGTCAGCGACCCGTTCTTGTTCAGCGTCACCGTTGCGCCGCTGTCCAGCGTGACCGTCTGGCCGACGCGGCACAGGACGTTATTGCCGACGATGATGCCCGACACGCCCGTTTTCAGGCTGTCATTGGCAAGGATGTTCAGCGTGACGCTGGAATCATCATTCACCGATCCGGTGTCATTCGATGCGCGGTTTCCGGTGTAGCAATATTTACTGGTGTAAGTGCTGCTGTATTTCGTGCCGCTATACCACGAGCTTCCATAGGAACCGCCGTAAGAGCCGCCATAATAAGAGCCGCCATACCATCCGCTGCCATAATAATACGTCATCACGCCCTCGTCGTTGAAATCGGCTGAAATTTTGGGTGGGTCATTCCTCCCTGAACGCAGCATAAATGCTTTGGAATCAATTGTTAACCTTAATTGTCCCTTATGACTGCATTTCCGCGGGGTATTTCTGATCTGGCGGGTTTGTTTTTCAACCCAAAATTGATTTACGCGACGCGTTCGTGCAATCTGCTTTCCACAAGCCCAAAGCAAACAATTCCGTATTAAAATGCACGTTTAAGAAATGTTGCCAATCACTACTTTGGGTTGAAAAATGGAACTGACCTTCACGGATGAAAGAATCGCTCATCGTTTTGGATCGTGTCAGCAAGGGGCGGCATTACCAAGGGTGACGCGCTCTGACCGGGGGCATTTGTGGGAACGTCAGGGCTGATGCCGGTTCTGCGCATGGTCCGGCCCGAGCCATGCACGAAGAATGCTCAGTGGCTATGTCCGGCGTGGCTATGGGTCGTCGCGCTGGCGTCCATCACCTCGGCATGGGCGGTGATGGGGGTGTTGTCGATGCTGATGTCCAGTGTGAGTTCCTGCCCCTTGGCCAGCCCCTCCGGCAAACGTGGCAGGCGCAGGGCGACCTCATTCGGGACCAATGTGATCTTGGTGCCGGGGGCGACCGGCAGGGCGGGCAGCGGGGTCCAGTTGCCGCCCGCCGCGCCATAGGTAAAGCCCACGATCTCCAGCGGTTGACCGGATAGGCTGCCGCCGTTCAGCACGGCCTCATGCCCGGTGCGGTTCTCGATTTCCAGATAGATCAGTGCCTCGGCCCCGGCGGGACGGGCGTTGGTCCAGACGTGGACAATGCGGATGCCGTCGCGCTGTGCAACATGGTGATCGTCGGCGGCCCGGGCCACCAGCGGCAGCAAGGCAAGGGTCAAAGCGGGCAGCAGGCGCATGGGAAACCTCGTCAGTTGCGCAGGTCAGACAGCAGCGGGCGGCGGGTGGCGGCCCATGCCGGGATCAGGGCAATCAGCAGGGTCAGGCTGACGAAACCGGCGACCAGATGCAGCTCCGGCCAGCTCAGGCCCGCTTGCACCAGCACATCTGTGCGGGCGGTGACGATGCCGGAAATCACCCGCGCCATCACCACGCCGAAACCCAGCCCCAGCGCCGCGCCGGTCACGATCAGCGCGGCGGAATAGGACCAGACCACCGCAAAGACAAAGCGCAAAGGTGCGCCGATTGCCCGCAACAGTGCAAGGCTGCGCGCGATCAGCCGCACAAGGATCATCAGCCCGATCAGCACCGACAGCGTGACCAGCACCTGCGTCAGCACCGACATCAGCGACATGGCGCTGCGGACCTCGCCCATCAGGCCGTGAAGCTGCGCCAGCACGGTGCCGGGGAAAAACCCCATCATATCGTCACGGGTAAAGCGGGATTTCAGCGCGTAATTGCCCCAAAGTTCCTGCGCCCGGACCAGCACGGCGGGGGTGCCGGGCATATATTCCGCGACGAAGGGCGGGCCGATGCGGCTGTCGCCCGCTGCATGGCCGTTGGGCAGGCCATGCACCGACCAGACGCCTTCGACCGGCACCAGAATCGCGCGGTCCCACGGGCTGCCGGTCGGGGCCATGCGCCCGGTGATGGTGTAATGCGCACCGGCATGGGCGTCATCCTCGGTTGCCGGGCCGTGGCCGTGGGCGGGGGTGATCTCCTCGCCGAGAGCCACCGGGGCGAAGGCACCGGCGACGGCCTCAGATTCCGTCTGAAAGATACGCCCATCGGCCAGATCCCCGGCCAGATGGGTGACGAAATCCGCCGTCGTGCCAACCACGGGTGCGCCCTGATAGCTGTCGCCAAAGGCGATCGGGGCGGCCAGTGCGACACCTTCGGTCTTGGCGATCTCATCATATTGCGCGCCAGAAATCAGCGCCATATCCGAGGGTTGCAGGTAAACAGCGGCCAGCATGGCGGTGACTTCGCTGCCGGGGGCGGCCACGATCAGGTCGAACTTTTCCGCAGCCCGCGCCGAGCCTTGGCGTAACCCGCGTTCCTGCGCCAGCAGCGCCACGCCGACACCGACGGAAATGGCGATCAGCGCCACGAACAGCACATTCACCCAGGCAAAGCGGCGCAGCATTGCCCCTGCCAGCGGCCATGCCCGCAGCCCGCGCAGCACCAGCAACCCGGCGATCAGCCCCGGCGCAATCAGCGTCAACAGCAGCAGAATATCCTGCGTCAGCGCGGGCAGGTTCAGCCAAAACTCACGCATGATCGTCCCCCGCAATCTGCCCATCCACCAGCGTGATGCGCCGGTCCAGCCGTCCGGCCAGTGCCGGATCATGGGTCACGACGACCAGCGTGCGGCCATGATCGGCGGTCAGCGCGACAAGCTGATCGGTCAGCGCATCGGCATTGGCGCGGTCCAGCGCGGCGGTTGGCTCATCGGCCAGAATCACCGGCGCATCGCCTGACAGGGCGCGGGCCACGGCGATACGCTGACGCTCGCCGCCGGAAAAGCTGTCCACGGCACGGCTGCCCGCGTGATCCAGCCCCAGACGGGCCAGCCAATCCGCTGCCCGCTGCCGGATTCCGGCGCGTGCGGGCGCGGGGCTGAAGGCCGCCGCCAGCGCAGCATTGCCCAGCGCCGAAAGCTCCTCGAACAAATGACTGTCCTGAAAGATCATACCAAGGGTTTCGCGGCGAAACCGGGCGCGGGCGTCCTCGGACAGCGCGGCAATGTCCTGCCCACCCCATATCACCTGACCCGAGGCCGGGCGCACCAGCCCTGATAGCGCGTGCAGAAAGGTCGATTTCCCCGCGCCAGAGGGACCAGACAGCGCAAGGCTCTGCCCGGCGGGGATGGTCAGCGCCGGCACATCCAGCAGCAGGCGGCCATCAGATGCGTTGACGCGCAGCGCCTCGATCCGCAGTTCAGGCGCGCTCATAGGTCGCGTCCACCAGCCGGACCTTGGAATAAAAACCCAGTTCCGGGTCCACATAATCGCCAAGCTCCAGCACGCCGGACACATGGATCGGCACGTTAAAGGCAATCACATTGACGGTGCGCTTGGCATAGACGGCCAGAATATCATCGGGCCAGGGCATCCCCGGTTCGCAAAAAGGGCAAACCGCCATCGGGCGGTTGGTCAGCACGAAAAACACCGAATCCGCCTTTAGCGGCGGTGCCATATAGCCCATGATCATGGTGCGCTTGCCTTTGGATTCATTTGCGAAATCCGAAAAGCTCAGATCCTTGTTATACAGGTCACGCAGCCGGGCAGGAGTATCTGCGGCCAGCAGGCGCGGGGCCATCAGGGTCAGCGGCAGGGCGGCAAGCAGGTTCCGGCGGTTCATGGCTCTGGTCCTTTCGGTCAATGGCACAGGCCCCGGACGGTTCCGGGGCCTGCGTGTTTTGGCAAGCGGTGATTATTCCGCGTTTACGGCATAGTTCATAACGTGGAAGATCACGTTCTGCTCGACCACGCCGCCGAACAGATGCGCCCAGGGGCCGTAGGCAAAGATGCCGACATCGGTGCCTGCATGGGTTTCCGAGGTCATCGGGATCAGCGCCTGTTGCAGATAGTCAACGTCGGTCGCCTGTTCCTCGGTCACGACCGGACGGCCTTCCGGGGCGGCGAACACATCGCTGCCTTCCTGCTGAACCAGAACCGAGCCAGCACCGTTCAGGAAGCCGGCAACGGTGTAGGGCTTGCCGTCAGCAGCCAGATTCGGCTTGCCGGTGTGTTCGACGCCTTGTTCGTTTTCTTCCATGCATAGGCCCAGAATGTTGGAGCCGCGGCCGCAATAGCCGTTGAAGGCGATGGCGTGCTCATGGTCGGCGGTGACGATGATCAGCGTTTCCTGCGGATCGGTCATTTCCAGCGCTTTGGCGATGGCGTCAGCGAATGCCTTGCCGTCCGACACAGTGCGGTGCAGGTTGCCGTCGTGGTTGGCGTGGTCAACGCGGCCACCCTCGACCGACAGGTAGAAGCCGTTTTCGTTGTTCGACAGCGCCTTGATCGCGGCTTCGGTCATTTCGGCCAGCGACGGCTCGCCGGTGCGGTCGATGTCGTATTTCATATGGCTGGATTCGAACAGGCCCAGGATCGGCGCGTTGTTCCCGGTCAGGTTCAGCGCGGCAAAGTCTTCGTCGCCATAGACGACCTGCGCGCCGGCAGCCTGCATTTCCTCGACCAGATTGCGGCCGTCGGTGCGCTGGCCGTTCTTGCCTTCGACATCGGTGACATCGGTCGGCAGGAAGTGACGGCGACCACCGCCCAGCGCCAGATCAATCACGCCAGCCTGCATCTGGTCAATCAACTGTGCGGCGATGTCTTTCTGGTCGCAGCCTTCCGGCAGCAGCGAGTTGTCCTCGAAATCGCGGTTCACGGTGCGGGCATAAACCGCCGCCGGGGTGGCGTGGGTGATGCGGGCGGTGGACACGACACCGACCGACTTGCCCATTTCCGACACGATTTCCGAGAACATCTTGGTTCCGGCGGTGGCACCGGCGGCGCAGTCGCCAACCGAGACATGATCCAGAATGTTGATCATGCCGTTCTTGCCCTTGACGCCCGAGTTCATCGCGCCCGCAGTCGGAGCCGAGTCTGCGGTCTGGCCGTTGGACGTATAGGTCTTGGACAGGGCGACGTTCGGGAACCGCTCGTGCGGCTGAACGTAATCGTCGCCAAGGCCGCCCTCAAGCTGGCCCGTATACAGGCGGATGGCATAGTTGGTGCCGATACCGTTGCCGTCAGCGGTGAACAGGATCACGTTCTTGGCTTTGCCGGTGATCGGCTGCACGGCCAGACGTTCTTCGATGGTCTTTTGTGCGTTCTTGAACCAGTCGGTGTCAGCCTGCGGCAGATCCTGCGCCATGGCGGCGGTGGACAGGCCCAGCATAGCGGCGGTGGACAGAAGGAATCGGGTCATGGGAGTCGCTCCGTTGAAACTTCGGGGCGAGGGGTAGCGGCCGGGCGTGACAGCTATGTTGCGGTTATATGACAGGTTTGTGAAGCTGTCGGAAAAGGGGGGCGAAAACGCCCCCTTTCCATTTCAGGCAACCGCCGCAGGGCGCGGCGTATAGTTCAGAATCGGGGCCAGCCAGCGTTCGACCTCGGTCAGCGACATGCCCTTGCGCGCGGCATAATCACGCACCTGATCTTCCTCGACCTTGGCGACGCCGAAATAATAGGCGTCGGGGTGGCCGATATAGAGGCCGGACACCGAAGCCCCCGGCCACATCGCATAGCTGTCGGTCAGCTCGACCCCGGTGGCGGCGGTGGCGTCCAGCAGGCGGAACAGCGTCGCCTTTTCCGTGTGGTCCGGCTGGGCCGGATAGCCGGGGGCGGGGCGGATACCCTGATAGGGTTCACCGATCAGATCCTGCGGACCAAAGGCTTCATCCGCCGCATAGCCCCAGTACTCACGCCGCACCCGTTCATGCAGAGCCTCGGCCAGCGCCTCGGCATAACGGTCGGCCAGCGCCTGCACCATGATCGCGGAATAATCGTCATGTTCGGCCTTGAACCGGTCGGCAATCGCCTGTTCCTCGGCACCGGCTGTCACCACGAAACCACCAACGTAATCGCCCGAAGGCGCAACGAAATCGGCCAGTGCCACATTCGGGCGGCCGTCGCGTTTCGGCATCTGCTGGCGCAGGGTGAACAGTGTCGCAAGTTCCTGCTGGCGGCTGTCATCCGTGAACAGGTGAATATCATCGCCCACCGCATGGGCGGGCCAGAAGCCCACGACCGCGCGGGGTTTGAACCATTTGCCTTCGATGATCCGGGCCAGCATCGCCTGTGCATCCGCAAACAGCGCCCGCGCCGCCTCGCCCTGTTTGGCGTCGTCGAGGATGCGGGGATAGACGCCCTTCATCTCCCAAGTCTGGAAGAAGGGCGTCCAGTCGATGTAACGCGCCAGATCGGCCAGATCCCAGTCGTCGATGACCCGCGCGCCCAAAAATTGCGGCGTCACCGGGCGATAGGCCGACCAGTCCACCGGCACGGCATTGGCGCGGGCATCCGCCAGCGGCAGGCGGGCCTTGGCGGCCTCGTCGCGGGAATGGCGGTTGGCAACATCGGCATATTCGGCGCGGATATTTTCGACATAGGCGCTTTTCTGATCCGACAGCAGCGAGGACACCACCCCCACCGCCCGGCTGGCGTCGGTGACGTAAACGGTCTGACCCTTGCCATAGCGCGGGTTGATTTTCACCGCCGTATGCACGCGCGAGGTCGTCGCCCCGCCGATCAGCAGGGGAATATCCATGCCTTCGCGTTCCATCTCGGATGCGACATGCACCATTTCATCAAGGCTGGGGGTAATCAGCCCGGACAGGCCGATGATGTCCACCTGTTCGGCCCGCGCGGTTTCCAGAATCTTCGTGGCAGGCACCATCACGCCAAGGTCGATGATCTCGTAATTGTTGCAGGCCAGCACGACGCCGACGATGTTCTTGCCAATGTCGTGGACATCGCCCTTGACCGTGGCCATCAGCACCTTGCCCGCGCTGCCCCGGCCATCGCCGCCATTCTGGCGCTTTTCTTCCTCCATATAGGGCAGCAGAACGGCCACGGCCTGTTTCATCACGCGGGCAGATTTGACCACCTGCGGCAAGAACATCTTGCCCGCGCCGAACAGATCGCCCACGACATTCATCCCGGCCATCAGCGGGCCTTCGATCACATGCAGCGGGCGCTCGGCGGCTTGGCGGGCCTCCTCGGTGTCGGTCTCGATATATTCGGTGATGCCATTGACCAGCGCATGTTCCAGCCGCTTTTCGACCGGCCATTCGCGCCATGACAAATCCTTTTCGCGGGCTTTGGTGCCGCCCTCGCCCCGGAAACGCTCGGCCAGATCCAGCAGGCGTTCGGTCGCATCCGGGCGGCGGTTCAGCACCACGTCTTCACAGGCTTCGCGCAGCGCCGGGTCGATCTGGTCATAGACGGCAAGCTGACCGGCATTGACGATGCCCATATCCATGCCCGCCTGAATGGCGTGATACAGAAAGACCGCGTGCATCGCCTCACGCACGGGTTCGTTGCCGCGGAAGGAAAACGACAGGTTCGACACCCCGCCCGAGACATGCACATGCGGCAACGTCTGGATGATGCGGCGGGTGGCGTTGATGAAATCGACGCCGTAATTGTCATGCTCCTCGATCCCGGTCGCCACGGCAAAGACATTGGGATCAAAGATAATGTCCTCGGGCGGGAAGCCCACCTGATTGACCAGAATGTCATAGGCGCGGGCGCAGATCTCGACCTTGCGGTTTTCGGTATCGGCCTGGCCGGTCTCGTCAAAGGCCATCACCACGACGGCGGCGCCATAGGCCCGGCACAGCCGCGCCTGTTCCAGAAATTGCGCCTCGCCTTCCTTGAGGCTGATCGAGTTCACGATCGCCTTGCCTTGGACGCATTTCAGGCCGGCCTCGATCACCTCCCATTTGGAGCTGTCGATCATCACCGGCACGCGGGCGATGTCAGGTTCGGCGGCAATCAGGTTCAGGTAATCGACCATCGCCTGTTTGCTGTCGATCAGCCCCTCGTCCATGTTGATGTCGATGATCTGCGCACCGTTTTCCACCTGATCGCGGGCCACGTCCAGCGCGGTGGCATAATCGCGGTTGGTAATCAGCTTGCGGAACCGGGCGCTGCCGGTGACGTTGGTGCGCTCGCCCACGTTCACAAAGGGGATGTCGTCGGTCAGGGTGAACGGCTCCAGCCCGGACAGGCGCATCAGGGGCGCGATGTCAGGGATCTTGCGCGGCGCATATTTCGCCACCGCCTGCGCCACCGCGCGGATGTGATCGGGGGTCGATCCGCAGCAGCCGCCGACGATATTCACCAGCCCATCGCGGGCAAAGCCCTCGACCTGCGCGGCCATCGCCGCCGGGCTTTGGTCATAGGCGCCCATCTCATTGGGCAGGCCGGCGTTGGGATAGGCGCAGATCAGCGTATCCGCCACGCCCGACAGTTCCGCCAGATGCGGGCGCATCGCATCCGCCCCCAGCGCACAGTTCAGCCCCACCGTCAGCGGGCTGGCGTGGCTGACCGAATACCAGAGGGCCGTGGGCGTCTGTCCCGACAGGGTGCGCCCCGACAGGTCGGTGATGGTGCCGGAAATCATCACCGGCAGTTCAAGGTTCTTTTCGGTGAACACCTGATGACAGGCAAAAATCGCCGCCTTGGCGTTCAGCGTGTCAAAGATCGTCTCGATCAGGATGATGTCAGCGCCGCCATCCATCAGCCCGCGGATTTGCTCGGCATAGGCGTCACGCAGATCGTCAAAGGTCACGGCGCGATAGCCGGGGTCATTCACATCCGGGCTGATCGAAGCCGTGCGGTTCGTTGGCCCCAAGGCCCCCGCGACAAAGCGTTCGCGCCCGTCCTCGGCCGTGGCCCGATCCAGCGCGGCGCGGGCGATGCGGGCGCCGTGGAAGTTCAGGTCATAGACCGCATCCTGCATCCCGTAATCCGCCTGCGCGATGCTGGTCGAGGAAAACGTGTTGGTTTCAACAATATCCGCCCCCGCCTTGGCATAGCGATAGTGAATGTCCTCAATCGCCTGCGGCTGGGTCAGGGTCAGCAGATCATTGTTGCCCTGCTGCGGATGCTGACCATCACCATGCACGCGGCCCATGGCCTGATGACAGGCGCAGCCTGCGCCATGGCTATGCGCGCCGGTGAAATCATCCTCGGCAAAGCCAAGCTGCTGGATCTGCGTCCCCATCGCGCCATCCAAAATCAGGATGCGTTCAGCCGCAGCGGCACGGATACGATCAAAAACAGAGGACTTGGGCAGGGTCATGGCGGTTTTCCTTGGCAATGGGCTGTCTTAACCGATCATCCTGCCGCCGCCAATTTCATAATATTCACGTTTTGCATGAAATCCGTGCATGATTTGCCACGGGCAAACCTGCTCGCACGGCAGAAACCTGCTGGTTCTGGCGGGACTGCTGCAATTGTCGGGTGACAGCGGATTTGTCCATTTCTGAAAATGTAAGGCATTGTTTTTATTTATATCATCTGCGAGTCAGTGACATTCGTTTGTCCATTTTTGACAAATTTTCTGTCCATTTGATACTAGATCATCCAAAAAAAGACGCGGCCGAGAAGCCGCGCTTTACAATTTTCAGATTGGAAAGCCTATCCAAGGGCCATCTGCAGCCAGCTGAGAATCTGATACACAATCATGAACGCCAACCCTGACAATATAGCTAGCCCAACTGGATTTCTTCGCGCGGCATAGTGAAGTTGAGGTGTGGTTACCAATACAGGCGTCATACGAGCCAGCAGGGCGATTACATTTGAAAAAATGTAAATACTGAAAGTTGCAAACGACAATGCAACCACTGAGAGATGATCTGGCATCCCGTTTGCTTTGAGCATCAAATACCCGGCAATGGCGGAAATAAAAGGCCGGCCGAAGAACCAAAATAGACCTGCTTCCGTGCTTGGTTTCAAGCCAGGCCAGGTTATGTACGCGAAGAAGGCATACGGGATCACAAGCACCCACGGTATCCAAGTTTGATCCGAAAAATGGACGATGGCGATCGTAAGTAGTGCTGGATGCATGACAAGGTAAATGAACGTTTCGAATTTTCTGGGGTCCATGTTAATCTACTGATATTGCATAATTTTGTTTATGGCCTTCCTACATGCTCGGGCGGCTGCGCAGCCTCCCTCAGAAAAATCTTGTTGAGATGCGCGGGAAAATCAAGCGGAATGATCCCGTTTCGTTCCAATCTGCGGGCAACATGATTGGCCTGAATGCGAGCCTCGGCTGCGAGCGCGCCGAGGGAGACGTACTGATCGGTGAAGGCTCGCAGTTCGGCCAGAGTAATAAGCTTGGAGAAGCACCGCTGCCGAGCGTTCCAGTGCGGTATTGTCCGGAGATATCCCTCGCGCATAAGCCATGCGGTGGTCATCGTGTTGAGGTATAGTACAGTGCGCGCCTGGTTGACGGTGAAATGGCCTTCGGGAAGTGGCTCTTCGGGACCGTAGACCAAATCGCGGAGTTCATCGCGATTGACGTACAGATCGCACATGTTGTGATTGCCAGGTTCCTGGCCGACGAATGCGAGCTTTCCTTCGGCGATCATTCCCAGAATGTCTTCGCAAGTGACTGAAACGAGGCGTACGGCAGCAGCGACGCGGGAAGAATTTGGTGGCCTCTGGCGAACAATCTGTGCACGGCTGAACACCGCGTGCCGCAAACGATCAAGTTCCATGACGTCATACAGATCCGCAACTTTCTCGCCGCTGAACGCTGCTCTGACTTGGCCGCTCCGCTTGAGGCGATCGAAAACGTCCGGCGAAACACCAAGATGTTTCGCGGCGCGAACGCGCGGTATACAGGCAGAGATTCGAGAGAGGATCGGATCAACGGCATCGACGCCAAGATCCCGACCGTCCCTGATCAACGTCTTGAGCAGCCGATCTGTGCGGGAAATGTTCAATCCGTAGGCGACAGCGGCGCTTTGAACGGAATGGCGTCGGCGCTGCTTGCATATCTGTCCCAGCAACTTCGTGCCGGACGGAATCGCCTGATGCGAGAAGATGAAATCAGCAGTATCCTGCAAAACCCGCCCATAACGCGGATCAGATTTGAGCTTGTCCAGCCAGGTCCAAAAATGGCCAAGGGTGGGATAGTAGCCTTGCCGGGCAGACGGGCAGGCATCCCAGATCTCCTGGAGAAGGGGGGTGAAGCCGTCATCCGTTCTTATAAGCTTTTGAAATGCCGTCTCCGTGGCAGTGGCGAGTTGTTCCTCGCTCAATCGCCGAAGGGCCGTTGTCGCCCCAAAGCACAGGACGGCCCCGGCTCGTTCGCAGATCTGGGCGATCACGCTGACCTCCAGCTTGTCGAGCCAATGTCGTGATTCGTGATTGTCCAGGCGATGCAGCAACCACGACTCGAAACCGTGCGGTCGAGATACCGCAGCGTCCGCAACTCGCTGCACAGTTGCAAAATTGCGTTCGATCACACGGGCAAAGTCCAATACGTATTGCGAGGCAGGCGTCTGCGGCAGTGTGATGACGGGAACCGCATGACGTGGACAGGTCCGGCATTGGGTCAGCTGCCAGTAAGTCCGACCGTATCGCCCCAGGGGACCGTCGCGCTCATGGTCCTCCATAATGCAACGGGGGCACAGTTTCACGTCCCGGCGATTGACCGTTCGGCGATCAAGAACGTGGCCCCGAAAACTGAACTGGCCCCTCGATCGGGGCGTAAGGGATTCGTGCAGCAGGGCCGCGCTGTCAGTGCCAATAATTTTTGCGAAATGGTCAATTTCCATAGGCTGGCCGCTTCGAAACAGCGGCCAGTTGACCCCGAGGTCGCGCAAGCAGTCTGAGACGCTGGGGACGCAAAGCTTCATGGCGATGCGTGACGCGATGCTGATCGCAGGTTCGAACGGCTTCGGCTGCAGGGAGAGTGCGAGGGTCATTTTTTTGCGCCCCTTTTTTTGGGGCTCCGGGTTCGCTTCGTCAGGAACCTGGCCAAGCAACAACAATCGCGCGTTGATCGAAGTATAGTCCTCGCGCAGGAAAGGGTTGAAATCCGGCATGCATCCAGACCGCCGGGCGAATGCCTGGATAAAGCCTGAACGGCACAATTGGGACTTTTCGGCGCGCAGGGCGATTTCAATCGCGGATAGGAGGAGTTCCACCGTCAGCCCGAACTCTTCTGCCGCTGCGTGGATCAAGCGCCGGACGAAGCTTCTGTCATGAAGGTCGGTGCTCATTTCCAATCCGGCCGCCTCTGCATAACCTGCAACCATTTTCATGATTGGCGCACCGTCCTGCGCAGGATCGAGCTTGGTGAAATGAACGGGGGTGAAGCGTCGGGCCAGTTGCGGATCCATATTGATCAGATCGCGAAGCTGTGGCATGCCGCTGAGGACGATGCTGACCGGCCAGTCGGGATTCTGCATCAACGCCTTCAGCGTGTTGATCATCGACTGCATCTCGCGGGCGTTCTGGTTGATGTAAAAATCCTGTGCTTCATCGAAATGCAGGACCAGCGTCTGACGCAGTCGTAGATTGTTCTGGACCAGGTCCCAGATGATGGCAGAGGTCCGGTCGCGGCGAAGCGGGTAGCCCAACACGTTCAGGCAGGCTAAACCCACGAATTTGACGCTGGCGGGTGAGGGCAGACTGAGGCTGACAGCCTCTGCCTTTTCGATCCCCGGCTGCAGAACCTGCAGATCAGGATGCGTTGCAAGGAGGCGCCTGACGGCCGTCGTTTTGCCCGACCCTGAATCACCGATGACCGCGATCCCTCGTGCTTCGTTCCGGCTGCCAAGCTCCAGATCGGCGCGGCGCCGATTCAGCAATGTCGCGAAACTCTGCTGCAGTTCACGATAGTGCTGGTGTGCGAAAAATCTTGTCCGCAGCCGAGCCCTGAACAGCATGCGATTGTTTCCAGCTTGAATACGGAATTACCCCAACTGGACGCCCTCACCGAAACCGCCACCTCTGCCATAACCTCTTGCAGGAACGCCGCGCAGCGCTGATCTCGGCGGCTGTGACGGGCATGATTGACGTTCGTGAGGCAAGCGCCTCTCCAGTCAGGTCTCCGCAATCCATGAAAATCAGCGCAATGCTGGGTGGTGTGGTGATTGCCGCTCATGGCCGCCATGCGGGCTTTGGTCGAATGATGGTTCAGAAGTTTCTCTTCATGGCTCAGGCTCATGCCGGAATCCATGAGATTGACGGCCATTATGTGCGGATGCCTGCTGGACCGCTTGATGCCGAGTTGCAGAGCCGGGTTGAGGCTGAACTTGTTGCCGCCGGGCTGGCTCGGGTTGAGCAAGAAGGCGGTCGCGGCTCTCGTGTGGAATATGAATTCTATGGTGACGTCGTGACGCTGCGTGCGGATCTTACAGCAGTCCTTGGCGACCGGATGACACATTTCAATTATCTAAGCGAGCAGCTTGGCTCACTGTCCAAAGCCGGAATCGAAGCGGTGGCCACGCTTTATGCTGCATGGAACGACTTCCTGATCGATGAGCAAAGCCCAGACCGCGCGGATATCATCCGCGAGGTGCTGGAAAACTGGCACCCGGAGAAAGCCGCGAAGTTCACGGCGGATAATCTCGGCATTTGGCTCGACTGGATGGAGCGGCACAATATTGTTCCGAACGGAACCGGGCCTAAAACGCAGACAGGAAGGCTTTTCCCCTGACGGCCACGCATAAGGAAATCGGCTTCGAGGATGTGATCTGCGACCATCTGGCGGGGCATGGCTGGCTCTATGCCCCCGGCGATGCCGCCGCCTATGACCGCGCCCGCGCGATCTTTCCCGCCGATCTGGTGGCGTGGATTCAGGACACCCAGCCCAAGGCCTGGGCCGAGGCGGTGGGCAAACATGGGCAGGACGCGATCTTTGACCGGCTGCGCAAGCAGTTGAACATCCGTGGCACGCTGGACGTGCTGCGGCGCGGGATCGAGGTTGTGGGTCTGCGCGCCCCGCTGGCGCTGTCCCAGTTCCGCCCCGCCATGGGGATGAACCCCGACATCACCGCGCGCTATGTCGCCAACCGCCTGCGCGTCATCCGCCAGCTGCGCTATTCCGAGGTGAACGGCAATTGCCTCGATCTGGTGCTGTTCCTGAACGGCATTCCGGTCGCCACGGTCGAGCTGAAAACCGATTTCACCCAGAATGTGCAGGATGCCGTCGATCAATACCGCTTTGACCGCAGGACGCAGGAAAAGGGCCAAAAGCCCGAGCCGTTGCTGTCCTTTCCCGGCGGCGCGCTGGTGCATTTCGCGGTGTCCGACCGCGAGGTGATGATGACCACGCAGCTTGCCGGGCCAGAAACGCGCTTTCTGCCCTTCAACAAGGGCGATCACGGCGCAGCGGGCAATCCGGTCAACCCGGCGGGCCATCGCACCGCCTATCTGTGGGAAGAGATCTGGGCGTTTGATAGCTGGCTGGAGATACTCGGCCGCTATATGGTGGGGATGCGGGATGCAAAAAAGCAGCTGACCGGCATGATCTTTCCGCGCTTCCACCAGCTTGATGCGACGCGGCGCCTGCGGGCGGCGGTGCTGGAGGAAGGGCCGGGCGGCAAATACCTGATCCAGCATTCGGCAGGGTCGGGCAAAACGAACTCGATCGCCTGGACCGCGCATCTGCTGGCCGATCTGCATGACGCGGGGGACGAGAAGATCTTTTCCTCGGTCGTTGTGGTTTCGGACCGCAACGTGATCGACACCCAGTTGCAGGAGGCGATCTTTGCCTTTGAACGCACTACCGGCGTGGTGGCGACGATCACCAACGAGGCCGGGGCGAAAAGCGGGCAACTGGCCGAGGCGCTGGCGGGCGGCAAGAAGATCGTCGTCTGCACGATCCAGACCTTTCCCTTTGCGCTGAAGGCGGTGCAGGAACTGGCGGCGACCAGCGGTAAGCGTTTCGCGGTGATCGCCGATGAGGCCCATTCCAGCCAGACCGGCGAGGCGGCATCCAAGCTGAAGCAGGTGCTGTCGACCGAGGAACTGGCCGAATTGCAGGATGGCGGCGAGATCAGCGCCGAAGACGTGCTGGCCGCGAACATGGCCGCCAAGGCGGGATCCGGGGGGATCAGCTTCATCGCCTTCACCGCGACGCCCAAGGCCAAGACGATGGAATTGTTCGGCCGTCGTACCGACCCTGGTGCACCCGCCGGACCGGGCAATCTGCCCGAACCGTTCCACGTCTATTCGATGCGGCAGGCCATTGAAGAGGGCTTCATCCTCGATGTGCTGAAGAACTACACGCCCTATGCGCTGGCCTTCAAACTGGCGAATGGCGGCGAGGAAATGGACGACCGAGAGGTCGAACGCAGTGCCGCGCAGAAGGCGCTGATGCAATGGGTGAAGCTGCATCCCTGGAACATCGCGCAGAAGGTGGCCATCGTGGTCGAGCATTACCGCGCGATGGTGATGCCGCTGCTGGACGGGCAGGCCAAGGCGATGGTGGTGGTCGAAAGCCGCAAGGAGGCAGTGCGCTGGCAGATCGCCATGCAGAAATACATCGCGGAAAAGGGTTATGGCCTCGGCACGCTGGTCGCGTTCTCGGGCGAGGTGAACGACCCCGACAGCGGCCCCGATCCCTTCACCGAGACGTCGAAGGTGCTGAACCCCGGCCTGCACGGCGACATCCGCGAGAGCTTCAAGGGGCCCGAATTCCATGTGCTGATCGTCGCGAACAAGTTCCAGACCGGCTTTGACCAGCCGCTTTTGTGCGGGATGTATGTCGACCGGCGGCTGGCGGGTATTCAGGCGGTGCAGACGCTGTCGCGCCTGAACCGGGCGTATTCTGCGGGCGGAATCATCAAGGATACGACCTATATCCTCGATTTCGCCAACAGCGCCGAAGACATCCTGACCGCCTTCCGCACCTATTACGAAACGGCGGAACTGGAGGCCGTCACCGATCCGGATCAGGTGCTGGACCTGCGCGCTAAGCTGGATGCGCTTGGCTATTACGACGATTTCGAGGTGGATCGCGTGGTCCGGGCGGAGCTTGATCCAAGGGCGAGCCACGCGAGTCTGTCGGCCGCCATCGAACCGGTGGCGGATCGGCTGCTGAAATCCTTCCGCGCCGCGAAAGAGGCAGGGATCGAAGCCGGTGCCGCTGGCGACGATCGGGCAGCGATCGCCGCTAAACAGACGCAGGACGCGCTCACCCTGTTCAAGGCCAATATGGGCGCCTTCCTGCGGCTCTACAGCTTCCTGTCGCAGATCTTCGACTATGGCTCCACCGCCATCGAGGCACGCAGCATCTTCTACCGCCGCCTGATCCCGTTGCTGGATTTCGGCCGCGAGCGCGAGGGCGTGGACCTGAGCAAGGTGGAGCTGACCCATCACAAGCTTACAGCGAAGGACAAGACGAACCTGACCCTGGGCAGCGCGGCCGAAAAGCTGAAGCCGATGACAGAGACTGGCTCGGGCGAGGTGCAGGACAAGGAAAAGGCCCTGCTGTCCGAGATCCTTGCCAAGATGAATGATCTGTTCACCGGCGTGACCGACAACGACCAGCTATCCTACGCCATGGCGATCAAGGGCAAGCTTATGGAGAACGAAACCCTCACCCAGCAGGCTGGCAGCAACCAGAAGGACCAGTTCGACAATTCGCCGTTGCTAAAGGCAGCAATCATGGATGCGGTCATCGACGCCTTGGATGCCCATTCGGCGATGAGCCGACAGGCACTGGAATCACAGACGATCCAGGATGGGCTGAAGGCCGCGCTGATGGGCCCGGGACGGCTGTATGAGGCGCTGCGCGAGCGGATCCCTTGATGGGAGCAGAGAGCAGGTTCGACCCTTTGCTGCCTCTCGTGATAGTTACGCCGTATGGCCGCTTCACTACCCGCAACCACGGATTTTGCCTTTCGGACCTATTGCAGTTTTCCTAGAAATCGGTATCTTGGTGCCACTCTTAGCTGGGTGTTTTTGCCGAAAACGCTCTATGCCGGGTGATTTGCCAGGCTGCACTTGATTGAACGACTTTGGGCGCCGACTTCGAATGGTTTTGTCGGCCCCGGTCTTCGCCTCGGCGCCGACAAAACCATTCGAAGTCGGACGCTTAAGTAAGAGAATATAAATGGACCACCCCTTGCGCAGTGATGATCACAAATCACTGCGCAAGGGACTCTACGACCTTTTCAAAAACGGCTTCACCATTCCAAGGCAGAGCAACATCGTATTTGTCTGCGGCGGCAGTGAGCAGACAGATATGCGGCGCCGGTTCCAAAGTGAATTTGACGAACTTTTGCCAGGTTATGAGTTTTTTGAACCAGAGTTTGCCATGCGCAAATACTGGAAGCTTGGCGACAATGAACCCTTTGACATTACGACATTTGAAGAACTCATAGGCAAGCTCTCGCATTCCATTGTGATCTTCCCCGAAGCTCCTGGCTCTCTCGCGGAGACTGGTTATTTCTCTGCCATTCCAGAGATAGCAGCAAAAATACTACTTGTAATAAATGCCACTCACCTGAAGAAGGATAGCTTTATTTCAATAGGTCCCGCAAAGAAGATTGCGGATGTATCAATTTTCCAACCGAATATACAATTTAATTACAGCAATCCGGACTTCAATCTCGTTTCTCAACGCCTGATTGATAGAGCGCCACTTCATGCGACACGGCGAGCGCTACAGATCAGGACCTTCGCAGAGATGGATAGTTTTGAACTCTTTGCGATAATACAAATGCTCGTTTCGATGCTTGGAATTGCAACGGTTGAAGACATCGAGGCAGTGCTCAAAGGGATTTTCTTAGGTCACATTGCGCCTTCGAAAACGAAGCAAATTATATCCATCCTTGTTGGCTCGGGGCGTTTGATTGAGGTGGGGGACTACGGTCACCTCAAGCCAAGCGGGACGGAAAATATGATCCTGAAAATCAAAGATGGCGCGAAAACTGAGCGAGATGTTCTGATGTTGAATATCTCGGCCATTTATCTTGGCGCAGATCCTGAGTTCAGCGCCTTGGTAGGAGCTTGATATGTTGATCAAAATCCTAAGCAAAACGGCTAAAATACCGGAGTCCAAGCTGATAAGTTTGTCGGAAAGTGCGAGTCGTCGCTACAAGGTCTACACTATCCCAAAACGGGCAGGTGGTGAAAGGGTGATTGAGCATCCCAGCCGAGAACTCAAAGCCATTCAACGTTGGATTGTGCGTGCACTTATTAGCCGGTTTCCCCTGCATGAATCTGCAACTGCTTATAGGAAAGGTACAGGAATCAGAGCAAATGCCGAGCGTCACCGTAAAACGAAGTTCACCAATCGCTATGACTTTGCAAGCTTCTTCCCATCGTTCTCTCAGGCGCGGATAGTTCAATATATTGATGAGCAAGCAACGGTTATCGGCATCGAGCTTTCGGAGCGTGATCTGAAATTCATAGGAAATATAGTTTGTCGAAACGGTAGATTGACGATTGGTGCGCCAAGTTCACCCGCGATTACAAACGCCATGATGTTCGAGTTTGATCGCCGTATGCATGAAGAATGCCACGCAAAAGGGTTGGTGTATACACGGTACGCTGACGACCTGTTCGTTTCATCTTTCGAGCCCGAGCGGCTTGATGGAATAGAGAAAGTCATAGTTAACAATAAACGTGGCATTCCCCATCTGCGGCTCAGGCTCAACCACCAGAAAACCGCTTACCTCTCGAAGAAATATCGCCGAGTTATTACGGGAGTCGTTGTCACTCCACAGCACACCTTGTCGATTGGCCGGGAGCGAAAGAGAGAAATCAAAGCGTTGATCCATAATTGGGTGAAGGGAGATATTGATCCCGGAGTTCTATTTTATCTAAGGGGATTATTTTCATTCGCGATTGACATTGAGCCTGATTTTGAACTTCGGCTAATTGAGAAGTATGGAAAAGAACGGATTGATCTCCTGCGGCGAGGTGTCCCTGATCTTCCGCTGGGGATATTTCAGTAAAAAGAGCGGTATTCGACTTAGAAACGGTGCGCTTCCCCGAAATTGGCATCTGCCGAAGCGAACGACCGCTTTCCGCGCGCGCCACAACGGCGAAGGCGGGAATCGCTACGATAACTGAGGTCTCTGCGCTTCGCGCCTTCGCTGTCTCGGCAGACATCAATCTTGACTGGACTGCCGTGTCAAAGTTGGTGAGGCTCGGGAGCCAAACCTTTGGGAAAATGCAGTTTCGCTGCAACCGCGACGCGGCACTGCCGTCAGTCGGTTCTCCGCCCATCCATCCAGGCGAATGCCGTCATTGCGCCAGAACATGTAGCGTGTCACGATAGCGCCGCATAATGTCCTCGGCCTTCGCCATCTTCTGCTCGAAGTTGGGATCATAGGGCACCAACCGATAGCCGCCATCCGGCGCGTCGATCAGATACAGGGGCGCGCCGTCCTGTGCGTTCAGACGCGAGATCACTTTCTTGGGCAGCACCACCCCAAGGGAGTTTCCGAATTTCCGCACTTTCAGTTTTACCATAGAAAAACCCTTATTGGGTTATTACTATTTTAATAACCTTCGTCAACTTCTGCAAGTTTCGTCCGATGGCTATTTGGACTGGACGGCAAGAGCCCTCATGTGGGTGATAGTTCGATGGTCGATCTGCGGGAGGCCACAAGATTCCACAAATGGCAATGCGCTCCGCAGCCAAGTACGACATGCGCGTCTGTGGCGAACTAGTCCGCGCCGCTGCGGGCATTCGCCTCTACGATCAGGAGGCAGCCTTGTCCCGCGAAGCCGGTCGTCAGCACCGTCCGCAGCGAGTGTCGGCTCTCTGCCCAACATGACGAGCGCGCCGCAACCGCGAAGGCGGGAACCGCTGCGATAGCTGAGGTCTCCGCGCTTCCCTCCTTCGCTTCGCTCAACATGCCCAGTCCCAGTGGACGGCATGTTGAAAAACGGATGGACTTAGTGTCGAATGAGCCTGGAATGCGCAATGGACAGAAGATCTGTCAAAAATGGACAAAAAGTTGTCACAAATGGACAACTCGCATGTCACCTGACAGCAATCTGAAGAAAAGTGGTGAGCCCAACAGGATTCGAACCTGTGACCCACTGATTAAAAGTCAGTTGCTCTACCAACTGAGCTATGGGCCCACAACAGGGGCGCTTAGTAGGGCTGGCGTGCCGGGGGGTCAAGGGAAAAAACGACTCATCTGGCAAAATCTTTTGCATGGGCGTAAAAGGCCGGCATGGAACAGCGGCGAACAGGCGGCCTGCGCTTTCTCAAGATGCACGGCCTTGGCAATGATTTCGTGATTTTCGATCTGCGCGATGGTGGCCCGGCCCCGTCGTCCGATCTGGTGCGGCGTATTGCTGACCGGCATATGGGTGTGGGATTCGACCAGATGGCGCTGATTCAGACGGACCCGGATGCCGATGCGCGGCTGGTGTTTCTGAACGCGGATGGCTCGCGCAGCGGCGCCTGCGGCAATGCCACGCGCTGCATTGCGCGGCTGCTGATGGATGAGACTGGCCAGACTGCGCTGCGGCTGCGGACGGATCACGCGGTTCTGCTGGCCGAAGATGCGGGTGGTGGGCTGACGCGGGTCAATATGGGGCCGCCGGTGCTGGACTGGCGGGCGATTCCGCTGGCGCGGGATGTGGACCTGCTGCATCTGCCGATTGACGGTGATCCGGTGGCGACCGGCATGGGGAATCCTCATGCGACGTTCTTTGTCGATGATGCGGAATCGGTGGATCTGCCTGCCTTTGGCGCGCGGTTTGAACATGACCCGCTGTATCCTGAACGTACCAATGTTGAGGTGGTGCAGGTGATCGACCGCAGCACCATCCGGCTGCGCATCTGGGAACGGGGAGCCGGGGTCACGCTGGCCTCGGGGTCGTGTTCCTGCGCGGCGGCGGTGGCCTCGGCTCGGCGCGGGTTGACCGACCGGCGGGTGCGGGTGATCGTGGACGGCGGCGCGCTGGAGATCGACTGGCGCGAGGATGGCGTCTGGATGACCGGTCCGACCGCGCTGGTGTTCGAAGGCTGGCTGACGCCGGAATGGCTGCAATGAAGCCGCCGGTTTTCGCCACGCTGGGCTGTCGTCTGAACGCCTATGAATCCGAGGCCATGCGCGAGATGGCCGAGGCTGCGGGCCTGTCGGGGGCGGTCGTCGTGAATACCTGCGCCGTCACGGCTGAGGCCGTGCGCAAGGCCCGTCAGGAAATCCGCCGCCTGTCGCGCGAAAACCCCGGTGCGCCGATCATCGTGACTGGCTGTGCGGCGCAGACGGAACCCGAGACCTTTGCCGCCATGCCCGAGGTGGCGCGTGTGATCGGCAACCATGAAAAGATGCAGCCCGCGACCTGGGCGGGGCTGGCGGTGCCGGATTATGGCACCGAAAAGGTGCAGGTCGATGACATCATGTCGGTGCGCGAAACGGCGGGCCATCTGATTGACGGGTTCGGGCGGCACCGGGCCTATGTGCAGGTCCAGAACGGCTGCGACCATCGCTGCACTTTTTGCATTATCCCCTATGGCCGGGGCAATTCCCGCAGTGTTCCGGCGGGCGTGGTGGTCGATCAGATCAAGCGGCTGGTGGATCGCGGCTTTAATGAGGTCGTGCTGACGGGTGTTGATCTGACGTCATGGGGGGCGGATCTGCCGGGGGCGCCGCGTCTGGGCGATCTGGTCATGCGTATCCTGCGACTGGTGCCGGATCTGCCGCGCCTGCGGATCAGCAGCATTGACAGCATCGAGGCGGATGAGAACCTGATGCTGGCGATTGCGACCGAGCCGCGCCTGATGCCGCATCTGCATCTGTCCTTGCAGGCGGGCGATGACATGATCCTGAAACGGATGAAGCGGCGCCACCTGCGCGATGACGCGATCCGGTTCTGTAATGAGGCCCGGCGGCTGCGGCCCGATATTGTGTTTGGGGCCGATATTATCGCCGGATTTCCGACCGAGACCGAGGCAATGTTTGAAAACTCGGTCCGGTTGGTGGATGACTGCGGGCTGACGTTCCTGCATGTGTTTCCGTTCAGCGCCCGCAAGGGGACGCCTGCGGCGCGGATGCCGCGTGTGCCGGGGCCGGCGATCAAGGATCGTGCGGCGCGGCTGCGGGCGGCGGGGGATGCCGCGTTGGCCGCGCATCTGGCGGCGCAGGTCGGCGTTACCCATCGGGTGTTGACCGAGGGGCCGCGTCTGGGGCGGACGGAGCAATTCACCGAAGTGTCATTCGACCGCGACATGCCCGAGGGGGCATTGCTGGATGTGCGCATCCTGGGCCATGATGGCCAGCGCCTGCGGGCGGGCTGATCGCCGGTCAGCGGTGGCATCCGCTGGCGACTGGCGTTAAGGTCGCGCAAACCTTGGGGGAAACACATGGCGGATGACATCGAAACGCTGAGCTTTGAACAGGCGATGAAGGAACTGGAGACCGTCGTTGGCAAGCTGGAACACGGCGAAGCCACGCTGGAGGAATCCATCGCGCTTTATGAACGCGGCGCAAAGCTGCGGGCGCATTGCGAAACCCGGCTGAAAGCTGCCGAGGAGCGGGTCGAGAAAATCACGCTGAACGCCTCGGGCCAGCCGGTTGGCGCCGCCCCGGCCGAGGGGCTTTGATGCAGCAGCAGTTGCAGCAGGCGCAGGCGCGGGTTCAGGATGCGCTGAACCTTGCACTGGCCGATCTTCCCGCCGGTGATCTGGCGGAGGCGATGCGCTATGCCTGTGCGGGCGGCAAGCGGCTGCGGGCCTTTCTGGTGCTGGAATCGGCGCGGCTGCATGGGGTCAGTGAACAGGCGGCCATGCCGGTGGCGGTGGCGGTCGAAATGCTGCACGCTTATAGCCTTGTGCATGATGATCTGCCGTCGATGGATGATGACGACCTGCGCCGGGGGCAGCCGACGGTGCATGTGAAATGGTCCGAGGCCACCGCGATTCTGGCCGGTGACGCTTTGCAGACGCTGGCGTTTGAAACCCTGACTGACCCGCTGATCGGGCCGGAATCCGCGCGGCTGGCCCTGATTGCGTCGCTGGCCCATGCGGCGGGGGCGCGGGGTATGGTCTGGGGACAGGCGCTTGATATTGCTGCCGAAACTGCGGATCAGCCGTTGGGGCTGAATGATATTATCCGCCTGCAAGGCAACAAGACCGGTGCGCTGATCGAATTTGCGGCTACCGCTGGCCCGCTGATCGCCGGGGCCTCGTCCGATGCGCTGCATCGCTATGCCGCAGCCGTGGGGCTGGCGTTTCAGATTGCCGATGACATTCTGGATGTGACCGGCGATGAGGCCGCCACCGGCAAGCGCGTCGGCAAGGATGCCGATGCGGGCAAGGCAACCTTTGTGTCGCTGCTGGGGCTGGATCAGGCCCGCGCCCGCTCTGACACGCTGGTGGCTGATGCCATCGCCGCGCTGGAACCCTATGGTGCAGCGGCGGAACCCTTGCGCCAGCTTGCGCGCTTTATCGTCACGCGAAACACTTAGCCGCCCGCAAAGGCCAGCCATGACCGACAATCGCCCGAACACCCCGATCCTTGACCGCGTAAGCCTGCCGTCCGACCTCAAGGCGCTGACGGACCGCGAATTGCGGCAACTGGCGGATGAGCTGCGGGCGGAAACCATCAGCGCGGTGTCACAGACCGGCGGCCATCTGGGCGCGGGGCTGGGGGTGGTGGAACTGACCGTGGCGCTTCATGCGGTGTTTGATACGCCCCGCGACAAGATCGTCTGGGACGTGGGCCACCAATGCTATCCGCACAAGATCCTGACCGGGCGGCGCGACCGGATCCGCACCCTGCGCAAAGAGGGTGGGCTGTCCGGTTTTACGAAGCGCAGTGAAAGCATCTATGATCCGTTCGGCGCAGGCCATTCCAGCACCTCGATCAGCGCGGCGCTGGGGCTGGCGATGGCGGGCAATTTGGGTGGTGATCCGGGCGATGGTATCGCGGTGATTGGCGACGGGGCCATGTCCGGCGGTATGGCGTTTGAGGCACTGAATAACGCCGGCCATCTGGGCAAGCGGCTGTTCGTGATCCTGAATGACAATGAAATGTCCATCGCGCCGCCGGTGGGGGCGCTGTCCAGCTATCTGACCCGGCTCTATTCCGAAGGCCCGTTCCAGGAGCTGAAAGCCGCCGCCAAGGGCGCGGTTGGTCTGCTGCCTGCCCCTTTGCAAGAAGGCGCGCGCCGGGCCAAGGAAATGCTGAAAGGCATGACCATCGGCGGCACTCTGTTCGAAGAACTGGGCTTTTCCTATATCGGCCCGGTGGATGGGCATGATCTGGACCAGCTTTTGCCCTTGCTGCGCACGCTGCGGGCGCGGGCTGATGGGCCGGTGCTGATCCATGCGATCACCAAAAAGGGCAAGGGTTATGCGCCCGCCGAACGCGCCGCCGACAAGGGCCATGCCACCGCGACCTTTGATGTCGCCAGCGGCACGCAGCACAAACCGGCGTCCAACGCGCCCAGCTATACCAGCGTTTTCGCAAAGACCCTGATCGACGAGGCCAGCCGCGACGACAAGATCGTGGCGATCACCGCCGCCATGCCGGATGGCACCGGGCTGAACCTGTTTGCAGACCGCTTTCCGCGTCGCTGTTTTGACGTGGGCATTGCCGAACAACATGCCGTGACCTTTGCCGCCGGACTGGCGGCGGGCGGAATGAAGCCGTTCTGTGCGATCTACTCGACATTCTTGCAGCGTGGCTATGATCAGGTCGTGCATGATGTGGCGATCCAGCGCCTGCCGGTGCGCTTTGCCATCGACCGCGCCGGGCTGGTGGGGGCCGATGGGGCGACCCATGCCGGGGCATTTGACGTGGGTTTCATGTCCAGCCTGCCCGGTATGGTGGTCATGGCGGCGGCGGATGAGGCCGAACTGCGCCATATGGTCGCCACCGCCGTGGCCTATGACGAAGGCCCGCTGGCTTTCCGCTTTCCGCGCGGTGAAGGCACCGGGGTCGAGATGCCCGAACGCGGCATCCCGCTGGAAATCGGCCGCGGCCGTATCGTGACCGAGGGGCGCGGGGTGGCGATCCTGTCTTTTGGCACCCGTCTGGCCGAGGTCATGGCGGCCCGCGAATCGCTGGTCGCGCGGGGGATCACCCCGACCGTGGCGGATGCCCGCTTTGCCAAGCCGCTGGACCATGACCTGATCCTGCGTCTGGTGCGCGAACATGAGGCGCTGATTACCATTGAAGAAGGCGCTATCGGTGGTTTCGGCAGCCATGTCGCGCAGTTTCTGGCCGATCAGGGTGTGTTTGACCGGGGTTTCCGGTTCCGCAGCATGGTTCTGCCCGATACGTTTATCGACCATGCCAGCCCTGCCGCCATGTATGCCAGTGCCGCCATGAATGCCCCGCAGATCGAGGCAAAGGTGCTTGAGGTGCTGGGGGTCTCGGCGCTAAATCTGCGGGCTTGATTCTTCTGCCCGGAAAGGTCGCGCCATGAGCCGTCATACCCACCCAAGCGCCCACCCTGACGATCCGCATTATATCTCCCGTTCGGGCTGGCTGCGGGCTGCCGTGCTGGGGGCGAATGACGGGATCGTGTCGATCTCGTCGCTGCTGGTCGGGGTTGCAGCCTCGGGGGCGGATCGCAATGCGATTATCATTGCCGGTCTGGCCGGCCTGTCGGCGGGGGCGCTGTCGATGGCGGCGGGGGAATATGTCTCGGTCAGCAGTCAGGCGGACATCGAACGTGCCGATATTGCCCGCGAAAAACGGGCGCTGGTGGATGATCCGCATACGGAGCTGGAGGAGCTGACCGAAATCTATGAAAAGCGCGGCTTGTCACCCGAAACCGCCCGGCAGGTGGCTAAGGAACTGACCGAGCATGACGCGCTTGGCACGCATATCCGCGACGAACTGGGCCTGTCGGATGTGCTGTCGGCCAATCCGTTGCAGGCGGCCTTTGCCTCGGGTGCAACCTTTACGGTTGCGGCGGCGGTGCCGTTTTTGGGGGCGGTGCTGGCCCCTGCCGGTCACGCGATCACGGTGGTTTGGGTTGCAACCCTGCTGGCCTTGGCCATCCTTGGCGCCGTTGGTGCGCGGGCCGGAGGGGCGCCAATGGGGCGTACGGTGCTGCGTGTGCTGTTCTGGGGTGTTGCCGCCATGGCGATCACCGCGCTGATTGGCCGGATATTCGGCGTTGCTGTGGGATAGACCCATGTTCAGACCCGTGACCCTTGCCTTGTGCCTTGCTGCCAGCCCGGCGCTGGCGACGCCGGAATATGTGCTGCCGACGCTGTTTGACGTGTCAGAGGTCGCCTCGGGCGATGTGCTGAACATCCGCGCCCGTCCCGATGCCGCTGCGCCGGTGATCGGCAGCCTTGCCCCCGATGCCACCCGGATCGAGGTTGTTGCGGAATCGGACGATGGCCGCTGGGGGCTGGTCAATACGGGCGAAGGCTCGGGTTGGGTTTCGATGCGGTTTCTGAATTACCGCACCGATGTCTGGAACACGGATGAACTGCCTGCCCGTTTCGCCTGTCATGGCACCGAGCCATTTTGGTCCGTCACCCGCAAGGGCGATGCGCTGGAATGGGCCACGCCTGAAAGCAGCATGACCTATCCCCGGTATGAGGCGCATGGCGGGGCGTGGTTCCGTGACCCGGCGCGGATGATCGTGGGCTGGAGCGGCGGGCAAAAGATCACCATTGCCGCGATGCCCGCGCAATGTTCCGATGGTATGTCTGACCGCGCCTATGGGCTGCGGGCGCTGGTCCTGCGCGAAGGACAGGGGGCCAGCGAAAGCTATACCGGCTGTTGTTCGGTCGCGCCCTGAAACAGCGGCTCCAGACCGTCACGATAGGTCGGAAAGATCAGCCGCAGGTTCAGCCCGGATTTGATCGCTGCGTTGGAAACCCGTTTGCTGTCGGAATAGAATGACCGCGCCATGGGCGTCATCGGGGCGGTTGCATAATCCTCGGCCGGGGGCAGAGGCAGGCCCGCGCGGGCGGCGGCATATTCGATCACCTCTTGCGGCGGGCAGGGCAGATCGTCGCAGAGGTTCCAGACCCGCCCCGGCCCGCCTTGCGTGATGGATGCGGCCAGCGCCTGCCCGATGTCCTCGACATGGATGCGCGAGAAAATCTGCCCCGGCTTGATGATCCGCCGCGACTTGCCCGCCCGCAGCTTGTCCAGTGCGCTGCGTCCGGGGCCGTAAATCCCCGCCAGCCGGAAGATATGCAGCGGCCAGCCCGCCGTATCGGCCAGCGCCTGCCATTCGCGTTCCGCCGCGATCCGGGCCAGCCCGCGGCTGCTGGTGGATTCCAGCGGGGTTTGTTCTGTGACCCAATCGCCGCCGTGGTCGCCGTAAACCACCGTCGTGGACAGATAGCCCACCCATTTGGGCCGCGCCGCCAGCAGTGCCGGGCGCAGTGCGGCAATCACCGGGTCGCCATCCGGTCCCGGTGCGGTCGAGATCAGCACCGCATCGGCGCGGGCCAGCGCCTCGGTGGCGTCCGCGCCCGGCCAGATCAGCGGGACGGCCCCGGCGGCGGCCACCGCATCAGGGCGTGACCGGGTGGTGCCGGTGATGGACCAGCCCTCCGCCACCAGACGCCGGGTCAGCGCAGCGGCGGAATAGCCATGGCCAAAGATCAGTGCATTTTTCATCCGGCCAGCGCCTGCGCTGTCAGTTCAAAGCTGTGCAGCCGGGCGGCGCTGTCATGGATCTGGCCGGTCAGGATCAGCTCATCCGGTTGCCAGCGGGCAATCATCGCGCCCAACTCGCGGCGCACCGTGTCCAGACTGCCGCAGGCAGTCACGGACAGCACGCCGCGCACCTGCTGCTGGATCGCCTCGGGAACATCGCGGTCCCAGTCGGCACGCGGCGCGGGCAACAGGCCCGGCTTGCCCATATGCAGCCGCGCGAATGCCTGTTTCGCGCTGGTGTGCAGGAAAGCCGCCTGTTCGTCGGTATCCGCCGCAATCACATTCGCCGCCAGCATGAAGCGCGGCTTGTCGCCCCATGGGCCGGGGCGGAACCGGGTGCGGTAAACCTCTAGCGCCTGATCCAGCGCATAGGGGGCGAAATGGCTGGCAAAGGCATAGGGCAGGCCATAAGCCGCCGCCAGTTGCGCCCCGTAAAGCGAGCTGCCCAAAATCCAGACCGGCACATGCGTTCCCTGACCGGGGTGTGCCTGCACCGCCGCTTGCGGCTGCGGATCACCCAGATAGGCCAGCAGTTCCGCCACATCGGTGGGGAAATCATCATCGCTGACCATATTCCGGCGCAAGGCCCGCATCACCGCCTGATCGCCGCCGGGCGCGCGCCCGATGCCAAGGTCGATGCGGTCGGGGTAAAGCGTCGCCAGAGTGCCGAACTGTTCCGCGATTTGCAGGCTGGAGTGGTTGGGCAGCATGATCCCACCTGCACCAACGCGGATGCGGCTGGTCTTGCCCGCGATATGGCCGATCAGCACGCTGGTGGCGGCGCTGGCGATGCCGGGCATGTTGTGATGCTCGGCCAGCCAGAACCGGCTGGCACCGAGGCGTTCAACCAGTTGCGCCAGATCAACGCTGCGGGCAAAGGCGTCGGCCGGGGTTGCGCCTTCGGGAACGGGGGCCAGATCAAGAACCGACCAGGGGATTTGTGTCTGTGTCATATTGCACAGATAGGATGCCGCCAGCCTGCTTGCCAGCCCCCCCCCCGTGGTGGCATGGTCCGCCAAAGAGGAGAGCGACAAGATGCCTCAGGACAGCCGATTTCTGCCCGTCGAGACCCCGGATCATGTGGACCGCCAAAGCTTTGACCATGCCGAAGCCGCCGTTGACCGGCTGATCGCACTGTATGACCGCTCGACCCGGTTTCTGCTGGATCGGTTCACCGGGACGATGGACGGGCGCAGGCCGGATGCCCGTTATCGCGCCTTTTACCCGGAATTGCGCCTGACCACGACGCGCCACAGCCAGACTGATTCGCGCCTGTCCTATGGGCATGTGGTGAACCCCGGCACTTATTCCTCGACAATTACCCGGCCCGACCTGTTCCGTAACTATCTGATTCAGCAGGTCGGTTTGCTGATCCGCAACCATGATGTGCCGGTGGTGGTCGGTGACAGCGAGACCCCGATCCCGATTCATTTCGCCGTGGCCTCGCAATCTGATCTGGCGGTTCCGCAGGAAGGCGTCCTGTCCTATTCCCTGCGCGATGTGTTCGACGTGCCGGACCTGAACACGATGAACGATGATATCGTGAACGGCTTTGCCGAAGATATTGACGGTATCCGCTATCTGGCCCCGTTCACGGCGCAGCGTGTGGATTACTCGCTGGCGCGGCTGGCGCATTATACCGCCACCTTGCCCGAGCATTTCCAGAACTTTGTGCTGTTCACCAATTATCAGTTCTATGTCGATGAGTTCGAAGCCTTTGCCCGGCAGGCGCTGGCCGATCCGGCATCGGGCTATACCGGCTTTGTCGCGCCGGGAAACCATGAGATCACGACCAGCGATGCGGCTATCGAGCCGCTGCTGAAAATGCCGCAGATGCCCGCCTATCACCTGAAACGTGCCGACGGGCAGGGGATTACGCTGGTGAATATCGGTGTGGGGCCATCCAACGCCAAGACCATCACCGACCACATCGCCGTGCTGCGCCCGCATGTCTGGCTGATGGTCGGCCATTGCGCGGGGCTGCGCAATTCGCAATCTCTGGGTGATTTCGTGCTGGCCCATGCCTATCTGCGCGAGGATCACGTTCTGGATGACGACCTGCCCGTTTGGGTGCCGATCCCGGCGCTGGCCGAGGTGCAGGTCGCCTTACAGGATTCTGTTGCCGAAATCACACAACTGGAGGGTTATGAGCTGAAGCGCATCATGCGCACCGGCACCGTTGCCACCATCGACAATCGCAACTGGGAATTGCGCGACCAGTCCGGCCCGGTCAAGCGGTTGTCGCAGTCCCGTGCCATTGGTCTGGACATGGAAAGCGCCACCATTGCCGCCAACGGATTCCGGTTCCGGGTTCCCTATGGAACGCTGCTTTGCATCAGCGATAAGCCCTTGCACGGCGAATTGAAGCTGCCCGGCATGGCGAATGATTTTTACCGCACCCAGGTCGCCCGCCATCTGCAAATCGGTATCCGCGCGATGGAGAAGCTGCGCGACATGCCGCTGGAGCGTATCCACAGCCGAAAGCTGCGCAGTTTCAGCGAAACGGCCTTTCTTTAGGGCGGAAACCAGCCGGTTGGGGGGCAGGACGTGGGGGAATCCGACTGTTTCATGCGGAAAATACTTGAAAAGCCTCCGAAACCATGTTCAGCAGTCGCATTGCCGTGACAACGGCGGATAATAATGCCCGCAAGACGGGAAACCACCGAGGAGACAGACCATGGCCGCTACGCCTGCCGTCAAGCCGCTGACCAAGACCCAATTCGTTGCCGAACTGGCCGAAGCAATGCAGTCGGACAAGAAAACCGCTGCTGCCGCGCTGGATGCGGTTGCCGCTGTTATCACCCGCACCGTCTCGGAAGGCGGCGCGCTGACTATTCCCGGCGTCGGTAAAATCGGCTGCCGCGCACGCCCCGAGCGTCAGGTCCGCAACCCGCAGACCCAGGAAATGATGACCAAGCCGGCTGATAAAGTGGTGAAAGTCACCATCGCCAAGGCGCTGAAAGACAGCGTGAACGGCTGATTTCTGTGCGGGCCTTTCCGGGCCTGACAGACAGTTGCGGGGGCCGTCCTTTGGGGCGGCCTTTTGCATTGTTGTGTCTTGCGCATGGCAGGGTTGCGACAGGCGCAGTTGACCGTCCGGGCTGGTGCTTCCACGCTGGCCCGATGTCAGGGGGGATGCGGTGGATATTCGGGCAATCGTGATGGGGGTCGCTTTTGCGGCCATGTGGGCCTCGGCCTTTACCTCGACGCGGATGATTGTTCTGGCGGCACCACCGCTGACGGCGCTGGTGATCCGCTTTGCCCTGTCGGCAGTGATTGCCGTGGGGCTGGCGCGGCTGATGGGGCAAAGCTGGCGGCTGACGCGGGGCGAATGGCGGGCGGTGGTGGTGTTCGGCATCTGCCAGAACGCGCTGTATCTGGGGTTGAGCTGGCTGGCGATGCAGCGGATCGAGGCGTCGGCCTCGTCCATCGTGGCCTCGACCATGCCGCTGCTGGTGGCGCTGTTCGGCTGGCTGGTCCTGCGTGAGCCGCTGCGCCCGATGGCTTTTGCCGGGCTGATTCTTGGCATGATCGGCGTGGCGGTGATTATGAGCGTGCGGATCTCGCACGGGCTGGACCTGATCGGGCTGATTCTGGCGATTGGCGGCGTGATCGCGCTGACGGCGGCAACGCTGGCGATGCGTGGTGCGGGCGGCGGGCGCAATGTGCTGATGATCGTAGGGTTACAAATGGGCGTGGGCGCGGCGGCGCTGCTGCCGGTGGCGGCGCTGACCGAATGGCCTGCGGCTGTGGACTGGTCGCCGCGGCTGGTGACGGCGTTCCTTTATACGGTGCTGGTGCCGGGGATCGCGGCAACTTTCGTCTGGTTCCGGCTGGTAACGCGCATCGGCGCGGTGCGTGCGGCGACGTTTCACTTTCTGTCGCCGTTCTTCGGCGTGGCTATCGCCGCCGCCTTGCTGGGGGAACGGTTCGGCCTGTCCGACGCCATTGGTGCGGCGGTGATTGCGGCGGGCATCCTGATGGTGCAGCTTGCCCGGATTCCGCCACAGGCTGCGGTTGCCAGGTCAACATCTGATGACGTAAGGTCGGGATAACCTGCGCAGGCTTTCCTTTCGCAGCGGATTGCCGCAAAAACTGTGGGACAAGCGAAAGGAATCTGCCGATGCGCCTGCGTTTCAGTCTTGCTGCTGCTCTGGTTGTGCTGGCCTTGCCCGCATTGGCGGATGTGCCTTTGCCCGTGCAACTGGTCGAGGTCGAGAAACGCCCGCTGAGTTTCGATCTGTCCCTGACCGGCAGTATCGAATCGCGTGACAGTGTGGACCTTGGCTTCCGGCAGGGCGGGCGTGTGACCGAAGTGCTGGTTTCTGCCGGCGACCGGGTGGTGACGGGGCAGGCGCTGGCGCGGGTGGATGCGTTGCAACAGGAACAGGCGCTGCGGGTCGCAGAGGCGGCGCAGGCCTCGGCGCAGGCCACGCAGGATCAGGCCGCGCAGGCCGCCGAACGCGCCCGCGCCATGCTGGCCCGTGGCGTCGGCACCCGCGCCGCCCGCGATGCCGCGAATGAGGCGCTCAGCTCGGCCGAAGGTGCCTTGGAGCGCGCCCGCACCGGCGTCGAACAGGCGCAGCGCGCGGTCGAGGATGCCATCCTGACCGCACCTGTCGATGGTGTGATCACCGCCCGCTCGGTCGAGCCGGGGCAGATCATGGGGGCCGCGCAAACCGCGCTGTCGGTGGCCAGCCTGCATCCGCTGGAGGCCGTGTTCCAAAGCCCCGACCGGCAACATCTGGATCAGGCGATGGGCATGCCGGTGAATATGACCCTGCTGGATATGGACGGGCCGGGGCTGCGGGGGCAGGTGACGGAAATCTCGCCTCTGGTCGGGCCGCAGACCGGCTCGGTGACGATCAAGGTGCTGATCGACGAGGATGCGCCCCGCGATGCCGGGATGCTGGGTGCGGCGGTGCTGGGGCAGGTGCAGATGCCTGCCGGTGAGGGGTTGGCGGTGCCGTGGTCGGCGCTGGCCAAGACGGGCGACCAGCCTGCTGTCTGGGTGCTGGACGAACAGGGTGGTGCGCAGATCGCCCCGATTGAGGTGCTGCGCTATACCACCGGGGACATCGTGATTGGCGCGGGGGTGGAACCCGGTCAGAAGGTCATCGCCGCCGGTGCGCAACTGATCTATCCGGGCCGTCAGGTGATCGACATTGCCGCCACCGCGACCACCATGCCAGAGGCCCGCCCATGAACAGAACCCTGATTTTTGCTGCCGTTCTGGCGCTGTTCCCTGCGGTTTCCGGCGCGATTTCCCTGCCTTGGGGCGGGGGTGAGAAACCTGCCGCGCCGCTTCCGCCGCCGCCGGTCGTCAGCGAGATTGTCGCACTCACCGACCCGGCTGCCCGTTCCGTTCCCGGCGTGATCGCGGCGCGGGTCGAGGTCGCGCTGGGGTTTCAGACGCTGGGGCGGCTGATCTCGCGTCCGGTGGATCTGGGCGACCGGGTGGCGACGGGTGATCTGCTGGCCGAACTGAACCCGGATGATCTGGACAGTGACGTTCGCGCCGCCGAGGCCGCCGTGGAATCGGCCCGGACACAGCTTGCCACCGCTGAGGCGACGGCCAGCCGCACCCGTGCGCTGGCCGCCCGCAATGTCGCCAGTCAGGCACAGCTTGAGCAGGCAGAACGCGGCCTTGCCAGCGCCCGCGCCGCCGCCGATCAGGCACAATCGCAACTGATCCGCGCCCGCGATGCGGCCAGTTTCGCGGTGATGCGTGCACCCTTCGACGGGGTGATCAGCGCCACATTCCAGAACCCCGGCGCGGTGGTCAGTGCTGGTGAACCCGTGCTGCAACTGTCCGATGAGAACGAGCGCGAAGCGGTGATCGACTTGCCCGATTCCGCCCTTGCCGCGCTGGCCGAGGGCAGCCGCTTTGTCGTTTATAGCAGCGGCGAGCAAGCCCCGTATGAGGTTGGTGCGGTCCTGCGCCAGATTGACCCGATGGCCGATGCCGCGACCCGCACCCGGCGGCTGCACCTGCGGCTGGATGATCCGCAGGCGTTCCGGCTGGGGGCGCTGATCCGTGCCAGGCTGGCCAGCGAGGGCGCCGAGGTGCTGACCGTGCCGCAGCAGGCTATCGCTGGTAACCCCGATGAACCGTATCTGTGGATTGTCACCCGCAACGATGACACCGCCACCGTATCGGCCCGCCCGGTGACGCTGGGGGCCAGCATCGAAGGCCGCGTCACCGTCGCCAGCGGGCTGAGTGCGGGCGAAGAAATCGTCACCCGCGGCGTCAATTCGCTGACCGAAGGCCAACCTGTCGGCAGGAGCGTCAAACCATGAAGATCAACCGCTTCAACCTGTCAGACTGGGCCTTGCATCACCGCAGTTTCGTCTGGTTCCTGCTGATTATCAGCATGATTGCCGGGGCGATCAGCTATAACAACCTTGGCCGCGAGGAAGACCCGAATTTTACCATCAAAATCATGGTTATCAGTGCCGCCTTACCTGGCGCGACCATTGATGAAACGCTGAATCAGGTTACGACCCGCATCGAAACCAAGCTGGAGGAGCTGGATGAACTGAAATTCACCCGATCCGTGACCATGCCCGGCACCTCGGTCGTTTATCTGGAGCTGCTGCCGACTGTGCGTGGTCCTGAGGTGCCAGAGGTCTGGAAGCAGGTGCGCAACATGATGGGCGATATTCGCGGCGATTTCCCGCAAGAGTTCGCGGGCTTTCAGTTTAATGACAATTTCGGGGATGTGTTCGGCAATATCTATGCCTTTACCGCTGACGGCTTTTCCCAGCGCGAGCTGCGCGACCGGGTGGAAAGCATCCGCAAGCAGGTTCAGGCCCTGCCTGCCTCGGGCAAGACCGAATTGCTGGGTGAGCAGAAAGAGGAAATCTATCTTGAGTTTTCCTCGACCCGGCTGGCGGCGCTGGGGCTGAATCAGGCGCAGGTGATGAATACGCTGGCGGCGCAGAACGCGATTGCCTCGTCGGGTGTGGTGCAGGCCGGGCCGGAACGGGTCTTTGTCCGGGTTGGCGGCCAGTTCGACGATGCCGCATCCATCGCCGCCGTGAACCTGCGGATCGGGGACCGGTTCTTTAACGTGGCCGATGTGGCGACCGTCCGGCGCGGCTATCAAGACCCGCCGCAAAGCCTGTTCCGCTATAAGGGACAAGAGGCCATCGGCCTGCAAATCGGGATGCGCGAAGGCGGCAATATCCTTGAGTTCGGCAAGGATCTGGACGCGCTGATGGATCGTGTTGCCGCTGATCTGCCTGCCGGTATCCAGATGCACAAGTTTGCCGATCAGCCGCATGTGGTCAAGGATGCGGTGGGCCATTTCATCACCGCGCTGATCGAAGCGGTGGTGATCGTGCTGATCGTCAGCTTTATCAGCCTTGGCCTGCGGGCGGGGTTCGTGGTGACGCTGACCATTCCGCTGGTGCTGGCGATTACCTTTGTGATTCTGGACCTCTACGGCATCACCTTGCAACGGATCAGCCTTGGCGCGCTGATTATCGCGCTGGGCCTGCTGGTCGATGATGCGATGATCGCCATTGAAACCATGATTTCGCGGCTTGAGCTGGGCGAGAATATCACCGAGGCCGCCAGCTATGCCTGGACCTCGATTGCCTTTCCGATGCTGACTGGCACGCTGGTGACGGTGGCGGGGTTCATTCCCATCGGGCTGAACAACTCGGCTGCGGGCGAGTTCACCTTTTCCCTGTTTGTCGTCATTGCCGTGTCGTTGGTGATTTCGTGGATCGTTGCGGTGTTGTTCGCGCCGATTCTGGGGGTGGCGCTGCTGCCGCAGACGATGAAGCATCACAGCGCCGAACCCGGCTGGCTGCGGCGCAGTTTCCATCGCCTGCTGCGGGTCGGGATGCGGTTCAAATGGGCGACCGTGGCCGTGACCATGCTGATTTTTGTGGTGTCCGTCTGGGGGATGCGCTTTGTCGAGCAGCAGTTCTTTCCGACCTCGGACCGGACGGAAATCATTGTCGATGTCAACGAACGCCAGAACGTCAGCATCACCCGCACCCGCGACGACATGGACCGGCTGGAGGCCTATTTGCAGGGCGACGACGACGCGCTGTTCTGGACCTCTTATGTGGGCCGGGGTGCGCCGCGTTTCGTGTTGTCGATGGATGTGCCGACGCCGGGGCCGCATATGGGCCAGATCGTCATTCAGACCCCGGATCTGGCCGCCCGTGACCGGCTGAAGGCACGTCTGAACCAGATTGCCCATGACCATTTCCCCGGCGTCGATCTTTATGTGAAGAACCTTGAAATCGGCCCGCCGGTGGGCAAGCCGGTGCAATACCGCGTCTCCTCGCCCGATCTGGATGTGGCCCGCGATGCGGCGCTGGGGCTGGAGCAGGTTCTGGCAACCGAGCCGCGCCTGCGCGACATCGCACTGGACTGGAATGAACCGGCGCGGGTGCTGCGCATCCAGATCGACCAGGACAAGGCCCGGCAACTGGGCATCACCAGCACCGATATTGCCGGGGCGCTGAATGCGATGCTGTCAGGCACGACGGTGACGCAGATTCGTGACGGGATTTTCCTGATTAACGTGATTGCGCGTGGCGATCAGGCCGACCGGCAATCACTGGAGGCCGTCAGCAACCTGCAACTGGCGACCCCGACCGGGACGCCGATCCCGCTGGCGAGCCTGGCGCGGGTCGAGTTCGACACCGAGCAGCCCCTTGTGATCCAGCGCGACGGGCTGCCGACGGTTACGGTCAAGGCCGCCATCGCCAGCAATGATCAGCCCGCGACGCTGGTCGCCGCCATGGCGGAGCGGGTGGCGGATTATGCCGCCAGCCTGCCGCCGAATGTGCAGATCGTCGTTGGCGGCACGGTCGAGACCTCGGGCGAATCGCAGGCCCCGATTGCGGCCGTGGTGCCGGTCATGCTGCTGATCATGGCGGTGCTGGTCATGGCGCAGATGCAATCCTTCCGGCTGTCGCTGATCGTGTTCATGGCTGCGCCGCTGGGGCTGATCGGGGTGGTTGCCACGCTGCTGCCCTTTGGGGTGCCGATGGGTTTCGTCGCCATTCTGGGGGTGCTGGCGCTGATCGGTATTCTGATCCGAAACTCGGTCATTCTGGTGCATGAGGTTCAGGTTCTGCTGCAACGTGGCCATGATCACTGGAGCGCGGTTTTTGTTGCGTCAGACAGCCGGGCGCGGCCGATCCTGCTGACGGCAGCCGCCGCCTCGCTGGCGCTGATCCCGATTTCGCGGCAGGTGTTCTGGGGGCCGATGGCTTATGCCATGATGGGCGGGATCATCGCCGGGACGCTGATTACGCTGATCTTTGTTCCGGCGTTGTATTGCGTGGTTTACAAGGTCAGGCCACCCAAGGACGACGATCCGGCACCGGTGACACATTAGGACGACGATCCGTCAGGGTGTTCCGGTCGGGCATGAATACGGGGCCGGACAACCCAGACTGTGCAATCTGTCCCAGCGCCGGCCCGTGATCGGGTGGCCTAGACGCTGCCTTGTCGTTCGACCACCAGAATACGGGCGGAGCCGATGGGATGGGCGACATGCTCATCGCCGTTCCCGACGTGAAAAATATCGCCGGGTTGCAGCCGGTGCGTGACTGTCTGGCCGTTCTGGCGCGTCCGCATGTCAACCATCCCGTCCAGCACCACAAAGACTTCGGGACCATCGTTGATGTGCCATTTATAGGGCGCATCGCTCCAATGCAGCTGAACCGTTGTCGTGCCGGTGAATGTCTCGACCGGCAAAGCATCCCATGCGCGGGTGCCGGTGAAATCGAGGGGGGAAATCTTGCGCATCTTCATCTCCTGCTGATGGGGTTATATGATGACATTCACCCCTGAAGATCACCTTGCAGAGTGACGGAAATGGCCTGCAATTTGCAGTATTTCGATGGATATTGACCGGACCGGAAAGCGTATTCTGGCCCTGCTGGCGCAAAATGCCCGGATCAGCGCCACCGCAATCGGCCAGCAGGTTGGTCTGTCCCGGACGGCGGTTCAGGATCGGGTGGCGGCGATGGAACAGCGGGGGATCATTCAGGGCTATCATGCCCGGATTGCAGAGCATGTGGGGCTGGTTTCGGCAATTCTGACCATCCAGATTTCCGGGCGGCCCTGTGATCCCGCCCTGCGCTGGCTGGCGGCGCAGGAAGGGGTTGAAACGGTGCTGTCCCTTTCCGGTGAGGTCGATGCAATCGCCTGGGTCACATTGCCCGATATGGCCAGCCTGTCCGCCCTGACCGACCGGGTTGCGCTGTCGCCGCTGATTGCATCGGTCAGCAGCCGGATTATCCTTGGCCGATACGGCGGAACATAACAGCCGGGTCAGAAAAAAGCCCCCGGCGAACCGGGGGCTTTTCTGTCAGTGGATCGGGTGCGGGTCTGTTGCCGGACCGCTGCCCGCATCGCCAAGTTTATGGCCCGCGCGGCCGATGCGATTGCCGACGATCAGCCCTTCATCACCGGCGCTGACCTTGACGGTCTGGCCGTCCAGAACCTCGCCCGACAGCAGCAACGCGGCCAGCGGGTCTTGCAGGCTGCGCTGAATCACCCGTTTCAGCGGGCGGGCGCCGAACACCGGGTCGTAACCCTCGTCCGCCAGCCATTTCAGTGCTGCCGCGTCCAGATCCAGCGTGATCTTGCGCTGTGCCAGCCGTTGTTCCAGCCGGAAAAGCTGGATTTTCACGATGCCGTCCATGTTCTCGCGGCTGAGCCGGTCAAAGATGATGATTTCGTCCAGACGGTTCAGGAACTCGGGGCGGAAATGCGCCCGGACGGCCTCCATCACCTGCGCGCGGGCCGCGTCGCTGTCGGCCCCTTCGGGCAGGCGCGACAGGGCTTGCGAGCCAAGGTTGCTGGTCAGGATAATCAGCGTCTGCTTGAAATCCACCGTGCGGCCCTGACCATCGGTCAGTTGTCCGTCGTCCAGCACCTGCAACAGCACGTTGAACACATCCGGGTGTGCCTTTTCGACCTCATCGAACAGGATCACCTGATAGGGACGCCGCCGCACGGCTTCGGTCAGCACGCCGCCCTCATCATAGCCGACATAGCCCGGAGGTGCGCCGATCAGCCGCGAGACCGAGTGCTTTTCCATGAACTCGGACATATCAATCCGCACCATGGCGCTGTCATCGTCGAACATATAGCCGGCGATGGCCTTGGTCAGCTCGGTCTTGCCGACGCCGGTCGGGCCAAGGAACAGGAACGAGCCAAGCGGGCGGTTTTCGTCGTTCAGACCGGCGCGGGCGCGGCGGACGGCATTGGAAACGGCGGTCACGGCCTCGGACTGGCCGATGACGCGCTGGCCAAGCACATCCTCCATTTTCAGCAGCTTCTCGCGCTCGCCCTCCAGCATCTTGCTGGTGGGGATGCCGGTCCAGCGTTCGACGACCTCCGCAATCTGTTCGGGGCGTACGGCCTCCTCGACCATCAGATCGCTTTGGGTTTCCGCATCCGAAAGCTGCTTTTCCAGCCCCGGAATGATGCCATAGGACAGCTCACCCGCGCGGGCGAGGTTGCCTTCGCGCTTGGCCTGATCCAGTTCGGCGCGGGCGCGGTCAAGCTGCTCTTTCAGGTTGCGCGAACCTTCCAGCTTGTCACGCTCGGCCTGCCAGCGGGCGGTCATTTCATTGCTGCGGTCCTGAAGGTTGGACAGGTCTTTTTCCAGCTTTTCCAGACGGTCGCGGCTGGCGGCGTCATCCTCTTTCTTCAGGGCTTCGGCCTCGATCTGCATTTGCAGGATCTGACGGTCCAGCGCGTCCAGTTCTTCGGGCTTGCTGTCCACCTCCATCCGCAACCGGCTGGCGGCCTCGTCCACAAGGTCGATCGCCTTGTCTGGCAGGAAGCGGTCGGTGATATAGCGGTTCGAAAGCGTCGCCGCCGCCACCAGCGCCGCATCCGAGATGCGAACGCCGTGGTGAAGCTCGTATTTTTCCTTGATCCCGCGCAGAATGCTGATCGTGTCCTCGACGGTCGGCTCCTCAATCAGCACCGGCTGGAACCGGCGGGCAAGGGCAGCATCCTTTTCGATATACTTGCGGTATTCGTCCAGCGTGGTCGCGCCAACGCAATGCAACTCGCCCCGCGCCAGCGCCGGTTTGATGAGGTTCGCGGCATCCATCGCGCCATCGGTCTTGCCCGCGCCAACCAGCACATGCAATTCGTCGATGAACAGAATGATTTCACCGGCGGCGTTTTCAATTTCTTTCAGGATGGCTTTCAGCCGCTCCTCGAACTCTCCCCGGTATTTCGCCCCGGCGACCAGCGCGCCCATGTCCAGCGCCATCAGCTTTTTGTTGCGAAGGCTCTCTGGCACGTCGCCATTGACGATGCGCAGGGCCAGCCCTTCGGCAATTGCGGTTTTGCCGACGCCGGGTTCCCCGATCAGCACCGGGTTGTTCTTGGTGCGGCGCGACAGCACCTGCATGGCGCGGCGGATTTCTTCGTCCCGGCCGATGATCGGGTCGATTTTCCCCTGCTCTGCGGCTTCGGTCAGGTCGCGGGCATATTTGCTCAGCGCCTCCATCGTGTCCTCGGCGCTGGCGCTGTCGGCGGTGCGGCCCTTGCGGATGTCGTTGATGGCGGCGTTCAGCTTTTGCGCCGTGACCTGCCCGGCACTCAGCGCGTCGCGGGCGTTGGTGTTGGTGACGGCCAGCGCGGTCAGGATGCGCTCGGCAGGCACATAGCTGTCGCCAGCCTGTTTCGCCAGTTTCTCGGCCTCATCCAGAACCCGGACCAGCGAGGGGTCGATATAAACCTGACCGTCCCCGCCCGAGACCTTGGGCAGTTTGGCAACCGCCCGGTCAACAGCGGACAGAATCGCCGCGGCGTCGCCCCCGGCGCGGGTAATCAGGTTGCTGGCAAAGCCCTGATCGTCGTCCAGCAGGGCCTTCAGCAGATGTTCGGGCAGCACGCGCTGTTGTTCTTCGCGGATGGCAATGGTCTGTGCGGACTGAATGAAACCGCGTGACCGTTCGGTGAACTTTTCAATGTTCATGTGATGCGTCCTTTTGCAGCCCCCGCCTGTGCGCCGCCCAATCTGGCACGGCGCGATGCGGGTCATACTGAGCAGATGGGGATACCCGTGCAGGCTTTCAAGCGGACCGGTTGACGGGTTTGGCGCGGGCTGTAGGCTGGGGTCGGGAGGGCGCATCATGGCCGATCAATCCAGCGGCGCCGGGCAGCGGGCGCAGAACCATCTGGTGCTGTCTTATCTGACGTTGCGCCGTGCCATCGGTCAGTTGGGGCTGTTTCTGCCTGCGGCTTTGCTGGCCTATGCCGGGGTGTTCGGCGGCGGGCTGTTGCCGACGATCTCGGACTATTACTATTCCCCGATGCGCGAGGTTTTTGTCGGCACGCTCTGCGCCCTGTCGGTGTTTCTGTGGAGCTATCGCGGCTATGCGGATGGGACGCGGTGGCTGAATGATCGCAATGTCGCCCGCGTTGCGAGTCTGGGGATCTTGGGCGTCGCCTGGATTCCGACCCTGCCGTCAGAGCCGGGGCCGGTGGTCTGCACGATGGCGCAATGCCTGCTTGGGGTGACATGGGCCAGCCGGTTGCATTACGCCTGTGCGGTGGCGTTTTTCGCGGCGCTGGCGGTGTTCTGTCTGGTGCTGTTCGTGCGCGGCGGCAGCAAGACCCCGGAAAAGCGGGCCAGCAATCGCCTGTATCGAATCTGCGGCTGGGTGATCGTGGCGTGTATGGTGCTGATTGCGGTGGCCTCGGTCTGGTTGCCGCGTGAGGTGATTGCCCGCTGGTCGCTGGTGTTCTGGCTGGAGGCGCTTGCGACGGTGGCGTTCTCGGTCAGTTGGCAGGTCAAGGGCGACGGGCTGCGGCCCTTGGTCCGGCTGGTCGAGAGATAGCCAGACAGGTCCGGCATGGCCCGGATGCGCGCCGGGAAATCGTGTCGGGAAATGCGATCCGCAGGTTGCTGGGGTTGGCTGAAACCGCGCGCCTTTTACCATTCAGGCCAGTTGTGTGGTTCGGTTCAAAGGGGGCGGTATTGCTGCGCTGAACCGGGGTATCGGCAGACTGCGGCGGGCTTTGGGAGTTTGGACAGGCGCCAGAGGGATGTCGCTCGTCGGTGGTGCGTCGGCCTGACGACGCAGGAGCGAGAAAGGGGCAAGCGTAATGCCTTGGCCTTGGTTTGGCCGTGGATGCAGACGGATCAAGGCAGGCTATGGGTGGCTGGGGCGTTGTGGTTATGGCGCTGATGGGCTGGCGGGCTGCGGCGATCTGGCAGGGTTAGCGCAGATCCAGTATAGCCCGGATGCGCGCCTGGAAATGCGGTATGGCACATGGATGGTTCAGGTAATCCGTGACTGGCATCATCTGCCATTCCTGCCCCTCATTGCCAAAGCGGATGCTGGCGATTTCGGCCCGTGTCAGGTGGAGGGTGAACATGGCGGCATAGCGCCCCGGCTGATGGGACGGCGTATAATCCTGCCGGATCAGCAGGCGGTTGGGCGGCAGGGTGAGGCCGAACTCCTCTGCCAGTTCACGCAGGGCGCAGGCTTCGGCCGCCTCGCCCGGTTCGGCCCCGCCACCGGGCAAGTCCCAATGGTCGGGCCAAGGGATATGGTCGAAATTATCGCGGCGATAGGTCAGCAGGTCCGGCCCGCAGGTGGCGATGATTTTCGCGCCTGACAGGGCCTCGCCCCGAGACTCTGATCCCAATGGCATCAGTCGTTGATGTCGCGGTCCCAGATGCGGACCTGACCCTTTTGCACCCCCATAGAGCGACGCAGCCACCACCAGACCAGCGCCGTCAGAACGGCCACCAGCACCAGCGCGGCAGGCAGTGACCATGGCCACAGGCCAAGCAGCAACAGCAACCCGACCATCGCCACCGCGATGGCCGCGCCGATAAAGACGTAACCTGGCAGGATCAGTTCCAGCCCTGCCAGCACCAGCCCGGCGATGATCCACAGCCAGCCATTCGTCCAGATCATGTTTTCGGCCCCCGCCCTTTCAGCAGGCCAAAGGCGTCGCTGAACGCATCCAGTGCGGCGGTAGGCAGCAAAACGACCTGTTTGCCCGGTCCCTGTCCGACCTGGGTCAGCGCATCGACCTGACGGATGCCAAGCTGATATTGCGCGGCCTCCAGCCCGTTTTCGGCAATGGCACGGGCGATGGCCTCGGTTGAATAGGCCTCAGCATCGGCAAGGATGCGCTTGGCTTTGGCGGTCTGTTCGGCGGCATAAAGATCACCGTCGGCGGCCAGTTCAACGGCGCGGCGCTTGCCCTCGGCCTCGGTCACGGCAGCGCGGCGGGCGCGTTCGGCGTTGAGCTGCTGCAGCATTGCGGCACGGGTTGCATCGTCAAGGTTCACGTCCAGAATCTCGGCCCGCGTGACCTCGATCCCCCAGTCGTCAACCATATTTTCCAACGAATCCTTGATCCGGTCGATCAGTTGGGCGCGGTTGGACTGGACCTGATCCAGCTCCATCCGGCCGATCTCGGACCGGACGATACCGGCAACGGTGGTGGTGATTGCGGCGTCGATGTCACGGATGCGGTAAACGGTCTTTTCCGGTTCCAGAATCCGGTAAAACACGCTGGTTTCCACCTGCACCAGCACGTTATCGGCGGTGATCGCATCCTGACGGCTGGTCGGCAACTGTCGTTCCAGGACGGAAATCTTATGCGCCACCCGGTCGATGAACGGCACGATAAAGTTGATCCCCGGCCCAAGCACCGCCCGCAGTCGTCCAAAGCGTTCGACCACATATTTTTCCGATTGCGGCACGATGCGCACCGCCATCATCACCGCGATGAACAGCACCACCGCCAGCACGACCAGCGTGCTGCTTAGCCCGGTCATGGCCTCGATTTCCTGTAACATCCGACCCTCCGTTTCATGCAGGCGAATTATGGGCTGTTCCGATTCGACTGCAAGCCTTACAGGTCAGGCATGAATATCTGATTAACGCCGGAGAAAATCATGGATGACCGTCTGATCGTCGCGCTGGATGTGCCGAATGCGTTGCAGGGTCTGGCTTTGGCCGAAAAACTTGGCGATTCGGTGGGTTTTTACAAGATCGGGCTGGGGATGCTGACCGGCGGCGGATTGGCGCTGGCGAATGAGCTGAAACAGGACCACGGCAAGCGTATTTTTCTGGATATGAAGTTTTTTGACATCGGCGCCACGGTTGAAGCCGCCGTGCGGGGAATCGCACGATTCGGGTTGGATTTCCTGACGGTGCATGGCGACCCGCATGTGGTGCGTGCCGCGCGTGAAGGGGCGGGCGACAGTGGGCTGAAAATCCTTGCGGTGACGGTTCTGACCTCGCTGGACCGGGCGGATCTGGACGCCGGGCTGATGGTGGCGGGGGATATTCCCGATCTGGTGGCGACCCGTGCCGCCCGCGCTTTCGAGGCCGGGGCGGATGGTGTGATTGCCAGCCCGCGCGAAGCGGCGCTGATCCGTGCCTTGCCCGAATCGGCGGGGCGGCTGATCGTGACGCCGGGGGTGCGGCCCGCCGGTGCGGCGCTGGGCGATCAGAAGCGGGTCGAGACCCCGGCGGCGGCGATTGCGGCGGGGGCGGATCATATCGTGGTGGGTCGTCCGATTTGGCAGGCCCCCGACCCGCGCGTGGCGGCAGAGGCGATTCTGGCCGAGCTGCCCTGACTATTCCGCCGCCAGCCGCTGCGAGGGCGCCAGCCGGGCGATGATCCCGGCCAGCGCCGCATCCAGCCGCCGGGCGAAATCGTCATAGCCATCCGAGGGCGTCAGCCCGTCGGCTTGCAGATACAGGTTGCGGTCGAACTCCAGTTGAATCGCGTGCTGGCCGATCCGGGGCAGGCCATGTGCCGACAGGATGTGCGCCCCCGCGAACGGATTGTTGTGGCGCAGGGTAAAGCCCTGTTCATGCAAGATTTCTGCCACCGTATCGCTGATTTCTGCTGTGGCGGAGGCGCCGTAACGATTGCCTAAAACCACCTGCGGCATGGGGGGCGGCTGGCTGGCGACGGCTTCATGCGGCATGGAATGGATGTCCAGCAGAATGGCCCGCCCGAACTGCGCCCGCCCTCGGGCCATCAGCGCCGCCAGCGTGGCGTGATAAGGCTGCCACAGCGCCGCCAGCCGGGCCTGCGCTTCGGGACGCGGGATGCGGTGCAAAGGCGGAAAAATGGCCCGGCCCCGGCTGACCACGCGGGGAATCACCCCAAGCCCCGAGGCGACCCGCGCATCTGTCACCCGGCGCGGCAGCCCTTGAATCAGCAACGGATCAAGGTCCGAATCGGCGCGGTTCAGATCGACCACCGCCCGCGAGACCCGCGCCGTCAGCACCGCCGCCCCATGCCGTGCCGCGCCTGCGATCAGCAAATCCAGCCACGGATCTTCGGATGAGCGCAGAAGGTGCAGCGGTAAGATGGCTTCCCGCAGGAACCAATCGGGGAAATATCGCCCGGAATGGGGGGCCGCGATGATGATTCCCGTCCAGTCGGGCGGACAGTGCAGGTCGAAAACGGGGGCGGTCTGATCCATCGGCGGAGCTTTCGGCGCAATGGCATCAGCATAGCGTGGATTTTCCGTGGCGATAGCCTCTTGCAACCCGGAAACTGTATCTGTATAGACCTGCGAACCAAAGCAGGGGCGACCCTGTGGCGGCAGGGGCGGTTAGCTCAGCGGTAGAGCACTACGTTGACATCGTAGTGGCCACTGGTTCGATCCCAGTACCGCCCACCATTTTTTCGCAGCCCCCGGATTGCCGGGGGTGTTTCAGTTTACCCTTGGCGCGCGAGCGCCGCGAATGAGGAGAAGACCGATGAAGGTTCGCAACTCGCTCCGCTCGCTCAAGAGCCGTCACCGCGATTGCCAGGTCGTGCGCCGCAAGGGCCGCATCTACGTCATCAACAAGACCAACCGCCGCTTCAAGGCCCGTCAGGGCTGATCCGGCAGGATTGATGCGAAAACCCGCGGTTTCCGCGGGTTTTTTCTTGCGCTGATGCTGACACGCCACCACCAGACCGAGACCACCCGGTCCACCGCCGTTTATTCGGATTGCGAGCGGTATCGCTATCTGCTGACCCGCGAATGGGCACCGGGGGGGCGGGTGCTGTTCGTGATGCTGAACCCCTCGACGGCGACGGAATATCAGAACGACCCCACCGTGGAGCGCTGCGAGCGACGGGCGCGGACCTTGGGTTACGGTGCGTTCCGGGTGGTGAATATCTTTGCCTATCGCGCCACCGACCCGCGCCAGATGCGGGCGCAGGCGGACCCGGTGGGACCGGGTAATGACGCGGCGATCCGCGAATCGCTGGACTGGGCGGACAGCATCGTTTGCGCATGGGGGACGCATGGCGCGCATATGGACCGGGGGCCTGCGGTGGCGCGGCTGCTGCGCGATTCGGGGCGGGAATTGCTGCATCTTGGGCTGACAAAGGACGGCCACCCCAAACATCCGCTCTATATCGCCTATGCGCGCCAGCCCGAGGCATGGCTCTGACCCGCATTAACCCTTTGTTA
>NZ_JAUNTN010000049.1 GCF_030538695.1 Paracoccus sp. (in: a-proteobacteria) | reverse complement strand
GTGCGTCCTTCCGATGGTCACAGGTAAGTAGACCATCACATGATGGGACTAAACAGAGCCTTTGATGTCCCGTCGCCGTTACGAACTGTCCGCTCAACACCCGCCGATCATCGCCCCGCTGTTGCCGAATAAGCCTCGCGGTATTCGGCGCGTCGATGATCGGCGGGTGTTGAACGGCATCCTGTGGCGGTTTCGCACGGGATCGCCATGGGCGGAGGTTCCCGAACGCTACGCCCCCCCGACAACCTGCTACAATCGCTTCGTTCGCTGGCGAAAGGCAGGCGTCTGGGACCGTATGCTTGCAGCGGTCTCAGAGGCTTACGACGGTGACATCGTCATGATCGATTCCTCCTGTGTTCGTGTCCACCAGCACGCGGCCACGGGAAAAAGGGGGATGGAGACGATGGCTGCATGGGACGTTCCCGCGGCGGGCTGACCAGCAAGATCCATGCGCTGGTCGATGCCGAAGGCCGCCCTGTCACTCTGCGCCTGACGGCCGGTCAGGTTGCCGACTGCAAGGAGGCCGAAGCCCTGATCGACACTCTCGGTGAGGGCGGCATCCTGCTGGCCGACAAGGGCTACGACAGCGATGCGATCCGCGCCAGGGCCAAGCAGCGAAAGGCTTGGGCCAACATTCCGCCCAAGGCAAATCGCAGGGGAACATTCGCCTTCTCGGCCTGGCTCTATCGCCAACGAAATCTGGTCGAGAGATTCTTTAACCGTATCAAGCACTTCCGGGGCGTCGCAACCCGATACGACAAGGGCCCCGCAAACTATCTCGCCGCCGTCAAATTCGGCGCAGCCCACCTATGGTGTAAGCCGTAATGAGTCTATGTGCTAGGAATGGGCGTGTCAGGCCGGAAGCCTTGGTCGGTCAAGGCCGCCGCCTAACCAATCATCCATAGCGCGCCTGCACACATTGAGTGACCTGATCGACCTCCATATAGCTGATATCTGCGCAGTAGGGAAACCACCCCGACACAGCAAGGCAGCCACCTTTGCAATGCTGAAGCGTGACCTCGGAAATGAAAGGACCGGACTGCTTGATCACCACAAGCTGATGGAGTATGATCGCTAGACGGCGTTCCATGCCAAGGGGCGAGGCAGATGATGGTGCGCATCCTCGATCAGCTTGTCGGATTTGGAGATCCAGAGCGCGCGGCGACGGCCTTGCAGCCAGTTATCGAGAATGATCCCCGCCGATTGCCGCCCCTTGCCCGCGCCGGTGCCATCGCCCAGCATGAAGCCACGCCGGAAACGGATGGCGTCGGGCGCATCTTCGGGCGCGGCGCTAAGGGTGTCAAAACTGTCATCAACGCGCCAATGACCGGCAAGATGGGCGCTATGGGCTTCTCCGGCATAGATCACGGTTTCCAGCTGCGCGTCAGAGAGCAGGTTGTGAATGTTGGCGGGCAGTTTAGGCCGGTAAGAGGGCTTGGGCGGCGCGACTGAACCCATGGCCGCCGATTGCACCAGTTTTGTCGGATGCGCCTGTGCGCCGGGAATGCGGATGCTTTGTAGCCGGTAGGGTTCATAGAGCGCATCCCCCAAGGCTACCCCCTCTGGCGGGGTCCAGTCATGCGTTTCATAGGCCAGATCGACAGCCTCTGGTGCGGGCATCATGGTGGGACGTGGTCGGGTAACCGGCGAGGGTCGGACCGGGGTTAACGGCGCAGAACGGCGGATAGCCGGGTGTGCCGCCCGCTCAACCGACAGGCGTGGTGGCAGAGCCTCACGCAGCCAGCCCATCAGCGTGGCGCAATCCCCGGCCTTGCCGGGTGACGGCGGAAACCGCGCCGGATCATCGGCGGGCCGCTTGTCGATCACCGTCAGCCTTGTGTCGATGGTCGTGCCATGGCGGGCATAGATTGCACCCGATACGGGCGCGCTGAACAACACCCGGCCCGTTTGTTGCATGTGCGTGAAGGCATCGGTCCAGTCGGGACTGTCGGGCACGAGGCTGGCCCCGGTGATTGCCACCAGCCGCCCGTCGGGGGCAAGCCGCGCCAGTGCCGAAGACATATGGCGCAACGCGGCATCCGCCACCCGCCCCCGGACATGGGTCATGGCCGAGAAGGGCGGGTTCATCAGCACCACCGAGGGCGCGATCTCCGCGGGCAGATGATCGTCGATCTGCGCGGCATCGAACCGGGTGACGGCGATGCCGGGGAAAAGTCGCGTCAGCAGCTCCGCGCGGGTCTCGGCCAGCTCATTCAGGATAAGCTGGCCGCCAAAAAATTCGGCCAACACGGCCAGCAACCCTGTGCCGGCAGATGGTTCCAGCACCAGATCATCGGGCGTGATCGCCGCCGCCATTGCGGCTGCCAGCCCAAGCGCCAATGGCGTCGAAAACTGTTGCAGATCACGCGATTCCTCGGAACGGCGCGTATGAGACGGCATCAGCGCCGCCAACCGCTCAAGCATCGGCAGTGCGGCGCTCGGCGATCCGGCCTTGCGTAAAAGCGATTTGCCGTATTGGCGCAGGAACAGCACCAGGGCCGCCTCGCAGGCATCATAGGCCTGTTTCCAGCTCCAGGCGCCGGACGCGTCGAACGCGCCGAAGGCGGTTTCCATCGCATCACGCAGCAGCGCCGCGTCAATGCACCGCCCCTGTTGTAGATGGATAAACAAAGCCTGCGCGGCGGCAAAGCTGGCGACCACCGGATGGGCAGGCGCGACAGGGACCGCCAGAGCGGTCGAAGCAGGGATCAGATTCATGGGAAAACCTCGTGAGGGATCAGGGCCGATCCGCGCCCGCTCTCGCGCCACCCGGATCACCCCCTCACGGCAACCCTCGCACTCTCGCGCCCTTGATTTGGACCATTTGATAGTCCATATTCATGCAAGCAGAATGGAGTGTCCGATGCAGGTGTCCGTTTCCGAGGCGAAAGCCCAATTGACCGAGCTCATCCGCCGCGCCGAGGCCGGGGATGAGGTGTTTCTGACCCGCCACGGTCGGGCGGTGGCACAACTGACCCCGGTTCACGCGCCTGTTGACGCAGCCGCGCGGCAGGCGGTGATCCGAAGGATACAAGTGCGGGCGGCCGCCAAGGCTGGTGGCGGGCCGGGCGCCGCGCGGTCTCAGGACTTTCTTTATGATGATGATGGCCTGCCCGGATGAGTGGCCCGGCAATCGCTATCGATACCTCGGCGCTGATGGCGGTGCTGTTATCGGAACCCGCCGCCCCGGCCTGCACCGAGGCGCTGACACGACACCAGCACCTGCTGATCTCGGCCGGAACCATGGCCGAGGCGCAGATCGTCGCCGACCGGCGCGGCGTCGGGCCTGAGATGGCGGAACTGATCGCCGGGCTGGGGATCGAGACCGCCAGCGTCACCGCTTTGGCCGCACAGCAGGTTGCCGCCGCCTATGCGCAATGGGGCAAGGGTATTCACCCCGCCGGGCTGAACTTTGGCGACTGCTTTGCCTATGCGCTTGCCAAAGATCGCGGGCTGGCGCTGCTTTATGTCGGCGATGATTTTGTCAGGACTGATATTGCATCGGTGCTGAGCAGATTCCCGGCAACATCGGTGGATGAGGTCTTCGGGATGCTTGGCCCGACGAAACCGACACGCAGTGCTGAGGATATGGAGAAAGGCGCTCGGACCGAGACGCGGAGGCAGCATCTAACATACCGCTGAAATAGTTCTGTCTCGCCAGTAATTTGAGAACATGTTTTCCCCTGCACAAAGCAACGTCGGGGGTGAAGATGCGTGGGGCGGACGAGACGAGCGGGTCGCTGTTCAGCTATGTCGATCTGGAGGAGCGCATCGCGGCGCGACACCCTTTGCGCAAGATTCGGCAGGTGGTGAATGACGCGCTGGACAGTCTCGATGCCGAGTTCGAGGAACTCTACACCGATTTCGGTCGCCCCTCGATTGCGCCGGAGCGGCTGATCCGGGCCAGCCTGATCCAGATCCTGTTCTCGGTCCGGTCGGAGCAGCAGTTAATGGGCAGATGAACTACAACCTCTTGTTCCGGTGGTTCGTTGGCCTGGGGATCGACGATCCAATCTGGGTGCCGACGGTCTTCACCAAGAACCGCGACCGGCTGCTGAGCACCGACATG
>NZ_JAUNTN010000048.1 GCF_030538695.1 Paracoccus sp. (in: a-proteobacteria) | reverse complement strand
CAGCGCCTGAAAACATGGGAAGACTGGCAAGAGGTTTCTCTGGCCGCGCATGGCCGGCCTGTATAAGCGAAAGGGAACAGCGCCATGAACGACTATACCGCCTTTGCCAATGCCGAACCCTATTTCACGCTGGTGCGGCAGGCGCTTGGTGATCTGGTCGATGGCGACCATTTCTTTGACGCGGTAGCCGAGGATATTTCCTATGAGGTCCGCTATGACATGGACTGGCCCCGGATCATCCGGGGCCGTCAGGAATTGATGAAGGTCTTTCAAGGCTATGTCAGCGCCTTCCGGCACAACAGCGCCGACGGGCTGATCGTCACCCGCGCCGATAACGGTCGCGTCGTGGTGATCGAATATGACATCCACGGCACGATTCTGGCGACCGGCGCGGAATATGAAAACCGCTTTTGTTCCATTATCGAGATCAAGGACCGCAAGATCGCCCGCTGGCGCGATTATACCGACTCGCTTGCGGCATGGCGGGCGATGACGGCGCAGGGCTAAGACAATGGGGCGCGGCATGTGTCGCGCCCCGACCAGCATAGGAAAACAGCATGAAAATCCTTCTTTTCGGTGCAAGTGGCATGATCGGGCAGGCCGTCTTGAAAGAGGCCATCGCCGACCCGCAGGTCACGCAAATCCTGTCGCTGGTGCGCAAGCCGACCGGCGTGACAGACCCCAAACTGACCGAAATCGCCCGCGATGATTTCCTGAACTACGACGATCTTGACCTGCATGACGTGGATGCCTGTCTGTTCTGCCTTGGGGTGATCTCCAGCAGTGTCACGCCGGATGCTTACCGGGTTATCACCCATGATTACACGCTGGCCGCGGCAACGGCGCTGCTGGCGGCGAACCCGGATGCGCGGTTTCTGTATATCTCGGGCGCGGGGACGGATGCGAACAGCGGCACCCTGTGGCGCAAGGTCAAGGGCGAGACGGAAAATGCGCTGATGGCCATGCCCTTTCGCGGCACCTTCATGCTGCGGCCCAGTTTCATCCAGCCGGTGGATGGCGTGACCTCGCGCACGCCGATCTATCGGGTGATGTATGCAATCATCGGCCCGGTGCTTGGTCCGATCCTGCGGCTTGCGCCGGGGGCGGCAACGACATCCGCGGCTCTGGCCCGCGCCATGTTAATCCTCGGCCGCGAGGGGACGGGTGCCAGCGTGCTGAACACGCGGCAGATAAATGAGATTGTTCAAGCAGGGTGAAGTTATCCAGCATTAACCTGACCTGATCACCACTCGCCCTTCAAGCCGTCGGAGAGGGCACGCCAGGCCATGCTCTGCCTACCAGTTTTGGATCGCCGGAAGGTCGAGTTTTCGGGCTTGACGTCGACAGTGGAACGGCTGTGCCGTCAGGAAAGTGCAGCGCAGATCGTCGAAGCGATTGCGGATGGGATGTCTCACCCGTCGATGAAGGAGAAAATGGACTGGCTGACCTGCCCCTGAACATTCATTCCGCCGTGACCGGAGCCCGGTGGTTATTGCACTGCCTACCAACTCTGGACCGCCCGAACGTGGAGTTTTCGGGTTTGGTCACGACGGCGGGCTGGTGACGCCCCCTGATTTCGTTAGCATGATCGGAACCTTGTTGCCGATCGCGCCGTGTGGCCGTTCCGCGTTGTAGTATCTACGCAAAGCCTCCAGCTTTTCGGCGACATCCGCAAGGGTCAGGAACCAGTGCTGGTTCAGGCATTCGGTCCGGAACCGTCCGTTGAACGCTCCGATGAAGGCGTTATCGTCGCCTTCCGCCGTCACACGTTGCTAGCGCTGGATGGCTGCTCTCTATGCGTTGCAGGCGACGATCCCGCACCTGAGCCGGTCGTCGCTGCACCGGTGTCTGCAACGGCACGGGATCAGCCGCTTGCCCGAGGTAACCGGTGAAAAGGAGCCGAAGCGCAAGTTCAAGACGTATCCCATCGGCTACTTCCATATCGACATCGCAGAGGTGCAGACCGCCGAAGGTAAACTACGCCTGTTCGTGGCGATCGACCACACCAGCAAGTTCGCGTTCGTCGAACTGCACCAGGAAGGTGGCAAGATGATCGCGGCTCAGTTCCTGCGTAACCTGGTCGCAGCCGTGCCCTACACCATCCATACCGTGCTGACGGATAACGGCATCCAGTTCACCAATCACGCCCACCACAAATACGCCTTCCACCACATCTTCGATCGCGTCTGCGACGAGAATGGCATCGAACACCGCCTGACCAAGGTGAAGCACCCGTGGAGTGAGGCGGATCAGAAAGCAGTCCGGGGGACTGTTTTCCCGACAAACGGTCAGGTCGAGCGAATGAACCGGACGATCAGGGAAGCCACGGTCAAACGCTACCATTACGATAGCCACGAACAGCTTCGGCAGCACCTCGGCAACTTCGTCGCCGCCTATAACTTCGCCCGCAGGCTCAAAACGCTCAAGGGGCTCACTCCCTACCAAGCCATCTGCAAGGCATGGCAAAATGAACCCGCGACCTTTAGGCTAAACCCGCACCATCAAATACCGGGATCAAATAGGTAGGGCGCGCCTCGATCAGGATCGGTGCGCGGGTGCCGATGGCCGTGCGGCGCGCGCGGCGTTTACGGACGGTTAACCCTTCCTCGCGATAGAGCCGGTAGATGCGGTTGATCCCCGATGGCTCGCCCTCGCTGCGCAGCAGCACGAACAGCCGCCGGTAGCCGAACCTGTGCCGTTCATTCGCCAGATCCCGAAGCCGACCTCCAATGCCGTATCGGGTGCGCGCTGTGACCGGTAGCGCACCGTCTTCCGATCCACACCGGCAATCCGGCACGCCCGCCGTTCCGACAGCCCAAGCAGGGCCTTCAGATGCGCGACAGCCTCGCGCTTCACGACGGGCCAATCGGCGCGAAAACAGTCCCCCGGACTGTTTTCTGATCCGCCTCATAACCACTAATGAGATGGCCCGCCCCGCGCCCCGGCGTATCGTTTGGGGAACCCTCAGCAAACGGAGAGAAAGGATGCGAACCAAACCTATCCCTGAGACTACGACCTTCGGCATCGAGATCGGCAAGAAGGTGTTCCAGGTCGTTGCCTTGAACGCGGCGGGAGGCATTATTCAGTGCGTCAAATTCTCGCGCGACACTTTGATGGCCTTCTTCGACGCCGCACCGAAAGCCCTGGTAGGCATGGAGGCCTGTCCGGGATCGCAATGGCTGGCGCGGCGACTGGCTGCGATGGGACATAATGCGCGCATCATCCCCGCCCGCTTTGTGAAGCCCTATGTGAAGTCGAACAAGGCCGATACCGTAGATGCCGCGGCGATCGCGGAAGCGGTGACCCGATCGACCATGCGCTTTGTCGAAGTTCGAACGCCCGATCAGATTGACTTGCAGGCATTGCATCGGATTCGCGACCGGCTTGTCGGACAAAGAACCGCGCTGATGAACCAGGCGCGCGCCTTTTGCATCGAATATGGCCTGGCTATGCGGGTTGGCGCGGGTGGCTTTCATGCCGATATCCCGCGGCATCTGGCGCATGTAGACAATGATCTCACCCCGACCATGCGGACGTTGCTCGAAGAGCTGCTAGATGACCTCGCCTATGTCGAGGGCCGGATAAAAGCCGTGAATGGCAAGGTCGAAGCCTATGCCAGCCAGCACGAGGCCGTAGGCCGGCTTGTCACGATCCCAGGTATCGGCGCACTTGGCGCAACTGCTCTTGTCGCAGCTGCAGGGGACGGACGCCAATTCCGCAAAGCGCGGGACCTTGCCGCGTGGCTGGGCCTTGTGCCCGCAGAGCATTCGACCGGGGGTAAACAGACCCTTCTGGGCATCAGTAAGCGGGGCAATCGATATGTTCGCTGCCTGATCATCCATGGTGCCAGATTGTGTCTTCTGCATCTGAACCGCGCCAATCATGCCATCGGGCGTTGGCTTTCGGATCTCGAGGCGCGAACGCATCGGAACAAAACTGTGGTCGCACTGGCCAACAAACTGACCAGAATTGTCTGGGCGATTCTGACCAGACCTGGAACTGTCTATTTGCCGTCGAAGGGAACCGCTAACCCCTGAACCCCTCACCGCAAAACCGATTGCAGGGGACGTGATGACCAAACGGTTGATCGACCACGGGTAAGGCACGCGCAAAAAAGCGGGATGCGATCCCGTGCCATTAATCTGGAACCTGAGGTGCGGATCTCATCAAGGCCTTGTCGCCAAAAGCGGCTGACTGATCAGAGGCCGGATACATTTTGACCTGCCCCCCGTTCGTCCCTCGTTCATAACAAGAGTCCTTGGGGTTGATATT
>NZ_JAUNTN010000006.1 GCF_030538695.1 Paracoccus sp. (in: a-proteobacteria) | reverse complement strand
AATAAAACCCGCAGACTCTCGTTATAAACGAGGGAACAAAGGGGGGCAGGTCAGCAGGTGATGAACGTCCCGCTGCCGCCCCATTCCGACGGGGCGCAGGGGCTGGCGGCATTGGAGCAAATCCTCAGCCGCTGCCATGACTTCAGGCCGAATATGGTGGTCCTGTCCGCAGGATTCGATGCCCATGCCGATGACCCGCTGGCGCATTTGCGCTGGCAGGATGCGGATTACGTCACCCTCACCCGGATGATCTGCGCCATGGCCCGCGATCTGGCCGCGCCGGTCGTATCGGTGCTGGAGGGGGGATATAATCTCGACTCGCTCAGCCGATGCGCACGGCTTCACGTCGAACTGCTGATCGAGGACAGTGCCTGTTAACCGAAGCGCACCTCTTTGGCATCTTCTTTCAGGCGGGTTTCATAGGCTTGCGAGATGTGGCGGCGCAGGGCGGCATCGGCCTCGGCCCCGTCACCAGCGGCAATGGCATCGACCAGCGCGGCGTGTTCGGCCAGCGCAACCGCACCCCGGCCCTGCGCGGCCAGCGAGGTCCGCGCCATCAGCGCCATGCTCCGATGCACAAGATCAAGCTGCTGCACCAGATAGCGGTTATGGGACGCGAGATGAATCTGTCGATGAAAGCGGCGATTCGCGCGAGACAGCGCCTCGGGGTCGTCGATGATGGCGCGGTCCTCGGCCACCATGGCTTGCAGCACGCGCACTTCCTCAGGCGTGGCATGGCGGGCGGCCAGCCGGGCAGCCAGCGCCTCCAGCTCGGTGCGGACGGTGTAAAGCTCAGCCAGCTGGTTGTGATCCAGCGTGGCGACAATCAGGCTGCGCCCGTCGCGTTTCAGCATCGCCTGGGTTTCCAGCCGTTGCAACGCCTCACGCACGGGGGTGCGGGAGACGCCGAAACGCTCGGCCAGTTCGGCCTCGACCAGCCGGTCGCCGGGGCGGTAGGTGCCGTCGTCGATGGCGGTTACGATCAGGGAATATGCGTCCTTCATGCGCCGCAGAATGGCAGCAACGGCGGTGATTGCAACCCCATCCGGCAACAGCTATCCGAAGACAATGAATTGGGATCACATCAATTTCTGGATCTTCGATCTGGACAACACGCTTTACCCGCCCGAAGCCGGGCTGTTCGCGCAGATCGAGACACGCATGACCGCATGGGTCATGCGCGAAACCGGCCTGCCGCACGATGCAGCGGACCGGCTGCGGGCCGATTACTGGCGCCGCCACGGCACCACGCTGGCCGGGCTGATGGCCGAACGCCACATCGACCCCGACGCCTATCTGGCCGAGGTTCACGACATCGACTTTTCCGTTCTGCGCCCCGATCCGGCGCTGGCGGCGGCGATTGCGGCGCTGCCGGGGCGCAAGATCGTGCATACCAACGCCGATGCCGCCTATGCCGCCAAGGTGCTGGCGCATCGCGGCCTGCCGGGCTTTGACGCCATATGGGGCATTGCCGAAACCGGCTATCACCCGAAACCGGACCAGCGGTCATATGCCGCAATCCTGCATGCCGAGGGTTATGATCCCACCCGTGCCGCCATGTTCGAGGACGACCACCGCAACCTGTCCATCCCGCATCGGATGGGGATGCAGACCGTGCTGATCGGCCCCGGACGCCACGGCCCGGATGCGCTGCCCCCCGACCATGACCATGGCAGCGATGTCGATTTCCACAGCCACGATCTGACCGGCTTTCTGACCACGCTTGCCCTGACCGGCGCGGACGTGGCAGAATAGCGCCGCAATTGCCAACCCAAGGACACACCATGAGCCACGATCACGTTCAAGACCCCGCCGCCGCTGCTGCCGAGGCCCGCAAGGAAAATGCACTGGCCGCAAAAATCCTGATCGCAATTGCCGCCGTGGTGATCCTTGCAGTGATTCTGGTGGCGCTGTTCGGGCCGCAACTGATCGGCATTTATGGCCTGATCGGCACCTTTATCGTCTATGCGGTGATGCTGGCCTTTACGGCAGGAAACTGACGCCATGACGACACCCGCCGCCAAGGTCGATATCCTTGTTTCGGGCGGCGGGATCGCCGGTCTGATCGCCGCCGCAGCCTTTGGTGCCGAAGGCCATAGCGTCATCTGCGTGGACCCTGCCCCACCCGTGACCGAGGAATCGGCGGCGGGGTCAGATCTGCGCACCACGGCGTTTCTGCAACCATCGCGCGCAGTTCTGGTGCGGGCCGGATTGTGGGACGTTTTCGCACCACATGCCGCACCGCTTCAGATCATGCGCATTGTCGATGCAGGCGGAGCCGAGCCGCAAGCCCGGCTGGTGCGCAACTTTGATGCCTCGGAAATCGGGGATCAGCCTTTTGGCTGGAACCTGCCCAACTGGCTGCTGCGGCGCGAGATTACCACCCGGCTGGCAGATATGCCCAATGTCACGTTTCGCCCCGGCATTGGCGCAACCGGCCTGACCCCGCGTCAGGACTGCGCCATCGTCACCCTGTCGGACGGCAGCCGGGTGCAGGCGCAACTGGTCGTCGCTGCGGATGGGCGCAATTCGACCATACGGCAGGCGCTTGGGATCGGCGTGAAAACCACCCGTTATGGCCAACGGGCGCTGGCCTTCGCGGTCACGCACGACAAACCGCACGAGAACGTCTCGACCGAGGTTCACCGCTCGGGCGGGCCGTTCACACTGGTGCCACTGCCGGATCGTGAGGGGCGCCCCTCCTCGGCCGTCGTCTGGATGGAACGCGGGGCCGAGATCGACCGGCTGAAAGCCCTGCCCCGCGAGGATTTCGCGGCGGAATTAAATGCCCGCTCCGCAAGTATCCTTGGCCATCTGACCCAAGCCACCGGGCTGACCGACTGGCCGATTATCAGCCAGTTGGCAGACCGCTTTACCGGCCCACGCACCGCGCTGATTGCCGAGGCCGCCCATGTCGTCCCGCCGATTGGCGCACAAGGGCTGAACATGAGCCTTGCCGATCTGGCCTGCCTGCGCGATCTGTCCGCCGACAATCCCGGCAGTCGTGCCAGCCTTGACGCCTATCACCGCCGCCGCTGGCCCGAGGCCCGGCTGCGTATTCTTGGCATCGACGCGCTGAACCGTGCAAGCATGGTCAGCCCCCGCCCCCTGCGCGACCTGCGTGCAGCGGCGCTTGGCGCGCTTTACGCCGCCCGCCCCGTGCGGCGACTGATGATGCAAGCCGGGTTGGGGATGCGCTGACCCCAAAGGCAGCATGGGGCGTAGCCCCTCTTGGCCTGCGGCCAATTCACCCCGGGATATTTAAGTGAAGAAGAAGCCGCTTTCTTCTTCATAAAAATATCCTGGGGTGAGGCGCGGAACGCGCCGAGGGGCAAAGCCCCTATAACGGCCCCGGACGGCGTTCTTCGGACAGCATAACATTGGCCTCGACCTGCCCCACCCCCGGCAGGGTCATAACCCTGCGGCGCAGGATGCGTTCAAAATCTGCAATATCGCGGGCGATGATCCGCAGGCGGTAATCGAACTGGCCAAGCACATGCTGAATCGTCTGCACCTCGGGGATAGCGGCGGCGGCGCGCTCGAAATCCTCCAGCCCCGGACGGCCACGCGCCGCCAGCTTGATCCCCAGAAACACCGTTACGCCAAAACCGATGGCGGCGTGATCCACCACCACCCGGCGGCCCGCAATGACGCCGCTGTCAGTCAGGCGACGGATACGGCGCCATGTGGCGGGTTGGGTCAGCCCCACCTGCCGCCCGATTTCTGCCGCGCCAAGCGTCGCATCCTGTGCCAGCAGCCGCAGAATGGCGCGGTCGGTCTCGTCCAGCGCGGTCACAGCGGCAGCTCCTGCCGGTTTTGCAATGTGGCGACAAGCATCAGCGATTCCAGATCGGTTACATGCGGCAGGGTCAGGATGCGCTCGCGGTATAATTCCTGCCAATGCGCCATATCGCGGGCGATCACGGACAGGCGCAGATCGACGCTGCCAAGGAATGTCTGGATCTCGATGATCTCGGGAACCTCTCGGGCGGCGGCGATGAAGGCGTCGGTGGCGCGCGGCTCGGTCTTGTCCAGCGTAAACCGCAACGAAACCTCGACCGCATAGCCCAAGGCCCGCCAGTCGATCCGCGCCTCGATCCCCCGGATCACACCCCTCGCCCGCAACCGTTCAACACGCCGCCACAATGTCGCATCCGTCACCCCGGCACGGCTGGCCAGCGTGGCGGAGGGCGCATCAGGATCGGCCAGCATCTGACGCAGGATTCGGCGGTCCGTATCATCAAGCATGATTTTTTCATAAGTTTCCATATTGCATTATGATAATATCCTCAAAATTGCCATAAATGAAAAGATTGTATGTTTATGCAGTCGAAAATCCGCTAAGAATATCCCAAGCATAACCGAAAGGACGAAAAAATGCGCGTTTATTACGACCGCGACTGCGATGTGAACCTCATTAAGGACAAGAAAATCGCCATTCTTGGCTATGGCAGCCAGGGCCACGCCCATGCGCTGAACCTGCGTGATTCGGGGGCCAAGAACGTGGTCGTTGCCCTGCGCGAAGGCAGCGCTTCGGCCAAGAAAGCCGAAGGCGAGGGGCTGAAGGTCATGGGGATTGCCGAGGCAGCCGCATGGTGTGACCTGATTATGTTCACCATGCCGGATGAGCTTCAGGCCGAAACCTATAAAAAATACGTCCACGACAACCTGCGCGAAGGCGCGGCAATTGCCTTTGCCCACGGCCTGAACGTGCATTTCGGCCTGATCGAGCCGAAACCGGGCGTTGACGTGATTATGATGGCCCCGAAAGGCCCCGGCCACACCGTTCGCGGCGAATACACCAAGGGCGGCGGCGTCCCCTGTCTGGTGGCCGTCCATCAGGACGCGACCGGCAAGGCCATGGACATCGGCCTATCCTATTGCAGCGCCATCGGCGGCGGTCGTTCGGGCATCATCGAGACCAACTTCCGCGAGGAATGTGAAACCGACCTGTTCGGTGAACAGGCCGTGCTGTGCGGCGGTCTGGTCGAGCTGATCCGCGCCGGTTTCGAAACGCTGGTCGAGGCCGGCTACGAACCCGAAATGGCCTATTTCGAGTGCCTGCATGAAGTGAAACTGATCGTTGACCTGATCTATGAAGGCGGCATCGCCAACATGAACTACTCGATCAGCAACACGGCGGAATATGGCGAATATGTCAGCGGCCCGCGCGTCCTGCCCTATGCCGAGACCAAGGCCCGGATGAAAGAGGTCCTGACTGACATTCAGAACGGCAAATTCGTGCGCGATTTCATGCAGGAAAACGCCGTCGGCCAGCCCTTCTTCAAGGCGACCCGCCGCATCAACGACGAACACCAGATCGAGCAGGTCGGTGCCAAGCTGCGCGAGATGATGCCGTGGATTTCCAAAGGCAAGATGGTGGACAAGGCCCGCAACTAAGCCTACCCCCAAAGGGTGCCTTCGGGCGCCCTTTCCTATGGTGGAGCCAATGCAGGACGATTTCCAGAAACTGACCCGGACCGCGCCCGAGCGGCGGCGTTATTTCACCCCCGGCTGGTTCCGCAGCCTGCTAAGCGGGCGCGAAGGGTTGGGCGATACGTTCTTTATCGGCAATTACGGCGTGACCATGCTGCTGGTGCTGGCCGGGTTTGGGCTGGCGGCGCTGGCGGCAGCAACCCATTCGGCTGCCGCCGTGAGCGCGGTGGTCCGTTTGTGCCAGATCGCGGCATTGATCTGGTATCTGGCCCTGCTGCCGGCACTGTTCCGGGCGGCACGACGCAGCCCGCAGGTGGGCGGCTGGCGCTGGGTCGGGGTGGCACATCTGCTGGTGCAGATCGTCGCTGTCGTGTTCTGGCTGAATAGGTGATCCAGCCCACTGTGGAAACTTTGCCGCGCCCAAAGGGTTGAACGGGCCAGAGCGCCCCGGCGCATGGAAAAGGATCATCCTGTGAAAGCCCAAAACAATCTGGTCACGGCCCCCATTGCCTCAACGCTGCTGCTGTTTGCCCTGCCGACGCTGGCCTCATCCATGCTGCAATCCGCGAACGGATCCTTTGCTGCGCTTTGGGTCGGGCGGCTGCTGGGGTCGGGTGCGCTGGCGGCGACGACGAACGGCAATCTGGTGATGTTCCTGATGACGGCCTTTGTCTTTGGCTTTGGCATGGCCTCGACCATCCTTGTCGGACAGGCTTACGGGCGCGACGATCTGGAAAGCGCGCGCCGGGTGGTTGGCACCGCTGTCGGCACGTTTGTTCCGGTGGCCGCAGTTCTGGCCTTAGGCGGCTGGTTTCTGGCCCCTGCGGTGCTGGAAACCCTCGGCACCGACCCGGCGATTACCCCGCTGGCGCGGGATTTCCTGCGCGTGACCTTTCTGGCGCTGCCCGGTATCCTGCTGATGACCATGCTGATGATGGCCCTGCGCGGCAGCGGTGATTCCATCACGCCGCTGATCTTCATGGCGCTGGCGGTGGTGCTGGATATTCTGCTGAACCCGGTCTTCATCCTTGGGCTTGGCCCGGCCCCGCGCATGGGAATCGGCGGTTCGGCCTTTGCCATGGCAATTGCGAATTACACCGCACTGGCGGCAATGCTGGTCTGGATCTATGCCCGCGACCTGCCGCTGCGGTTGCGCGGAGCGGAACTGGCATGGCTGCGGCCCGATCCGGCGATCCTTGGGCTGATGCTGCGTAAGGGCCTGCCGATGGGGGTGCAGATGATCGTGGTGTCAGGGTCCATGCTGGCGATGATGCGGCTGGTCAATGCGCAGGGCGTGGACACGACGGCGGCCTTTGGCGCAACGCAGCAGATCTGGACCTATGTCCAGATGCCCGCGATGGCGCTTGGCGCGGCAGTCAGCGCGATGGCCGCGCAGAATATCGGCGCGGGCCTGTGGGACCGGGTGGCGCAGATCACCCGCATCGGGGTGATCTATAACCTGATGCTGACCGGGGCTTTGGTCGTGCTGCTGCTGGCGGTGGACCGCCATGCGATGCAGGTTTTTCTGGGTGATGACAGCACCGCCATCAGCATTGGCCAGCGGATCGCGCTGTTGGGGACATGGGGCTTTATTCCCTTTGGCGTCACCATGGTGCTGTTTGCAACGATCCGCGCTAATGGTCAGGTGGTCTGGCCGCTGCTGATCCTGTGCGTGTCGATGTTCCCGGTGCGGCTTGGCTTTGCCTATGGGATGCAAGGGCTGTTAGGCACCGATGCAATCTGGCTGAGCTTTTCCGCCGCGATGCTCGCCACGATGGTCATGGCGGTGCTGCTGTATCGCTATGGCAACTGGCGCGCGGCTGATGACATGCAGATCACCTCGCCCGAGCGGCAGCCTATGGCGGCGGCCCTGTATTCCGAGGCCTGCCCACCGCATTGCGGCCGCGCCGCCCATGCACCTGCCGCGCGCTGACATGAAAAAGCGCGGCAGGACGGCCCGCCGCGCATCGGGTTTCAGACGAAGGGTCGCTTATTTCGCGCCGGGAATACCGGGGATTTCACCACGGAACAGCGCCCATTCCTCGAACACGCGACCATCCGGCAGGCGGCAGTAGCCGACCTGACCGGCGGCTTCGTCACGAATTTCGGACTGACCGCCAAGCGTCTCGGCACAATAGACCGAAGCCGGGTTCGCCATGCCGATGGCGTTCGTATCGTCTTCGGTCACGCAGGCCCCCAAGGCAAGAACGGCAAAAACTGGCAGAGTTTTCAGCATGGTATATCCTTACAGATCGTTGTTGCTGTTAATCAGGTCTGCCGTGCTGACCGTCCGCCCACCCGGCAAGCGGCACAGATCGGCCCGACGCCCCTGCGATACGCGCTGAATAACCTCGCCGCCACGGCCTGCGCAGTAAAGCGCCGCGGGATCGACAAGCGCGGTGTTGGCATTGCCCGAAGGGGCGCGGCTGGTCTGGCTGCCGCCGCCACCGCAAGCGGCCAGCGCAGCGAACAGGGTCAGGGAAAGGGCAAGACGGGTCTGCATCGGGCGAACTCCTTGGTTTTGCGGGCGCGTTAACGCCATATGGCGCGTCTTGCAACAGCGGGTCATTCCTCGACCACCTCCAGCACACCGGGGACGGCGCGCAACATCTGACGGGCGGCGGGGGTCAGCGGGGCCTTGTCGTCGATCTGCACATCGACCAATGCATCACCGAACGGCAGGCGCAGGCGCAAGGGGCCGCGCCCTCGGGCGGGGGCCTTCACCTCGGCCTGAATCCGGGCCAGCATGGCGGCGACGTCGAGCAAGGGCGTCGCATCGGCCAGCCGCACGATCAGCACATCCGCCCCCGCATCCGCGATCACCGATTCCATCGACACCACGCTGCGGGCCAACATCTTGACCCCCTCGCCCGAGGGTTCAGCCTCGACCTGCAAGACCACGTTTTCGCCGGGCTCCAGCAAAGCGCGGGCCGCGTCCAGCGTATCGGAAAACACCGTGACTTCATAAAGGCCCGTCGGGTCCGAAAGCTGCACAAAGGCATAGCGCGTCCCCTTGGCAGATTTCTTTTCCTGCCGCGAGGAGACCGTGCCGGAAATCTGCGCCACCATCGGGCCGGATGCCGCATCACGGGCAAGCTCGGTCAGGGTCATCACCTTTTTACGGCGCAGCGCAGGCATGTAATCATCCAGCGGATGCCCGGACAGATAGAAACCGATAGCGCGGTGTTCCTCGGCCAGCCGCTCGCCGGGCAGCCAGAGGGGGGCGGTCGCCGGACGCGGCGGCGGCAGATCCTCGCCCCCGCCGAACAGCGAAGACTGGTTCGAGGCCGCCTGTTCCTGCACCGCCGCCGACCACGCCGCCAGCTTGTCGATAGAGGCCAGCACCTGCGCCCGGTTCGGGTTCAGCAGGTCAAAGGCACCGGCACGGGCCAGCATTTCCAGCGGGCGCTTGCCCACGCGCTTCATATCCACGCGGCGGGCGAAATCGGTCAGGTCACGGAAGGGCTGGTCCCCCCGCGCATCCGAAATCAGCCGCATCGCCTCGATCCCCACGCCTTTCAGCGCGCCAAGCGCATAATGGATGCGCCCCTCGGCCACGGTAAAGGTCGGGGCGGATCGGTTGACGCAGGGCGGCACGACCTCGATCCCCATGCGGTCCACCTCGCGCTTATAGATGGCCAGCTTGTCGGTCAGGTGAATATCGCAGTTCATCACGGCGGCCATGAACTCGACCGGGTGGTTCGCCTTCAGCCACGCGGTCTGGTAAGATACCACCGCATAGGCCGCCGCGTGCGATTTGTTGAAACCATAGTTGGCAAACTTTTCCAGCAGGTCAAAGACTTCGCCCGCCTTCTTGGAATCCACCCCCTGCGCGACGCTGCCATCGACAAATTTGGGCCGTTCCTTGGCCATTTCCTCGGCAATCTTCTTGCCCATCGCCCGGCGCAAGAGGTCTGCGCCGCCAAGGCTGTAACCCGCCATGACCTGCGCAATCTGCATCACCTGTTCCTGATAGACGATGATGCCCTGCGTCTCGGCAAGGATATGGTCGATGCTGGGATGGATAGATTCGATCTCGCGGCGACCGTTTTTCACGTCGCAATAGGTTGGGATGTTCTCCATCGGGCCGGGACGATACAGCGCGACCAGCGCCACGATGTCCTCGATACAGGTCGGGCGCATCTGCCGCAGCGCGTCCATCATGCCGCTGGATTCCACCTGAAACACCGCAACCGTGCGGGCGGCGGCGAACAGGTCATAGGTCGGCGCATCGTCCAGCGGAATGGCGTTGATCTCGTCCACGGTGCCATCGGCAGGGGCGTAAAGCTGACGGCCATCCGGCGCGATATGCAAATGCCGCCCGCTGCCCCGGATCAGGTCCACGGCGTTCTGAATGACGGTCAGGGTTTTCAGCCCCAGAAAGTCGAACTTGACCAGCCCGGCCTGCTCCACCCATTTCATGTTGAACTGGGTCGCGGGCATATCCGATGCCGGGTCACGATACAGCGGCACAAGCTGATCCAGCGGGCGATCACCGATCACCACCCCGGCGGCATGGGTCGAGGCGTTGCGATACAGCCCCTCCAACTGTTTGGCATAGGTCAGCAGCCGGTCTACGACCTCCTCGGCACGGGCGGCTTCGCGCAGGCGCGGTTCATCGGCCAGCGCTTTTTCGATGCTGACCGGTTTCACCCCCTCGACCGGGATCATCTTGGACAGCCGGTCCACCTGACCAAAGGGCAGTTGCAGCACCCGGCCCACGTCGCGCACCGCCGCCTTGGACAGAAGCGCGCCAAACGTGATGATCTGACCCACCTTTTCCGCGCCGTATTTCTGCTGGACGTAATGGATCACCTCCTCGCGCCGGTCCATGCAGAAGTCGATGTCGAAATCCGGCATCGACACCCGTTCCGGGTTCAGGAACCGCTCGAACAGCAGGGAATAGCGCAACGGGTCAAGGTCGGTGATGGTCAGCGCATAGGCGACAAGGCTGCCCGCCCCCGACCCCCGGCCCGGCCCGACCGGAATCCCGTGGTCCTTGGCCCATTTGATGAAATCGGCCACGATCAGGAAGTAACCGGGAAAGCCCATCTGCTCGATGATACCCAGTTCAAAATCAAGCCGCTGATGGTATTCATCTACCGTCACCGCATGGGGGATGACGGCCAGCCGCGCCTCCAGCCCCGCGCGGGCCTGACGGCGCAGCTCCTCGACCTCATCATCGGCAAAGCGGGGCAGGATCGGCTTGTGCCTGGCCACGGCAAAGGCGCAGCGGCGGGCGATTTCAACGGTGTTTTCCAGCGCCTCGGGCAGATCAGCGAACAGCGCCGCCATCTCGGCTGCGGTCTTGAAATAATGCGCGGGCGTCAGGCGACGGCGGGGCTGCGGCTGATCCACATAAGCCTTGTCCGCGATGCACAGCAGGGCGTCATGGGCCTCATACATCTCGGGTTTGGGGAAATGCACGTCATTGGTGGCGACCAGCGGCAGGGCCATCTCATAGGCCAGCGCGATCATGCCCGATTCGGACGCGGCTTCGACCGGCATCAGCGCACCGGCATCCGAGGGGTGACGCTGAAGTTCGACATACAAACGGGTCGGGAACCCCGCCGCCAGCCGCTCCAGCAACGCCCGCGCCGGGGCTATATGCCCGGCCCCGACCATCTGCCCCAACGGCCCGGTCGCCCCGCCGGTCAGGCAGATCAGCCCTTCGGCATGGTCGCAAAGCTCGGCCAGCGTGACATGCGGCAGGCCCGAGCCTTCGCGCAGATACAGGACCGAGGACAGCTTCATCAGGTTCATCCAGCCGTCACGGTTCTGCGCCAGCAGCACCACGCCGCCGCTAACCCCATCGGCCCGCAACGTCACCTGACAGCCTACGATCGGCTGCACCCCTGCGCCTTGGGCCGTCACCGAGAACTCCAGCGCGGCGAACATCGCGTTGGTGTCGGTCAGCGCCACGGCAGGCATCCCCTGATCCGCGGCAATGGCGATCAGCTTTTTCACCGGCACTGCCCCTTCAAGCAGAGAGTGCTGAGAATGTGTGCGCAGATGGATGAATCGGGGTTTATTTTCGGTCATGGTGCAAACTACCCCGCCACAGAGGTGCGGCGCAACTTCCCCGACGGATAAAACCACGCTAAGCATAAGGAAAGACAGATTCCCGCGGATGACGACGGCGTGACAGAGACCTTCCGGGCCGAGGGCCTGACCAAGAGCTATCCCGGCGTGCGCGCCAATGATGATGTGTCCTTTTCGGTGGAAAAGGGCCGCATCCATGCGCTGCTTGGCGAAAACGGGGCCGGGAAATCAACGCTGGTCAAAACGATCTATGGTCTTGTGCGGCCTGACAGCGGGCGGATGCTGCTGAACGGTCAGCCCTTTGCACCGGCGGACCCGCGGGCGGCGCGGGCGGCGGGCGTGGCGATGGTGTTTCAGCATTTCAGCCTGTTCGACGCGCTGAACGTGGCTGAAAACATCGCGCTTGGACTGGACAACCCGCCGCCCCGCGCCACCCTGCCCGCCCGGATTGCCGAAGTCAGCGCCGAATACGGCCTGCCGCTGGACCCTGCCCGTCGCGTCGCAACCCTGTCGGCGGGCGAACGGCAGCGGGTCGAGATCGTGCGCTGTCTGCTGCAAGATCCTCGCCTGCTGATCATGGACGAACCCACCAGCGTGCTGACCCCGCAAGAGGCCGAGATCCTGTTTGCCACGCTGCGGCAACTGGCGGCGGCGGGGACTTCGGTTCTGTATATCAGCCACAAGCTGGACGAAATCCGCAGCCATTGCGACAGCGCCACGATCCTGCGTCATGGCCGGGTGGTGGACAGCGTGACCCCGCGCGACCACTCCGCCCGTGAGCTGGCCGGGCTGATGGTCGGCGGCGAAATGCGGCTGGTGGACCGCGCCGGACGCCAGCCGGGGTCAGAGGTCCTGCGCGTCACCAAACTGTCGGCAGGCCATGCCTTGCGTGAGGTCAGCCTGACCCTGCACGCGGGCGAGGTCCTGGGCATTGGCGGCGTGGCTGGAAACGGTCAGGAAGAATTGCTGCAAGCCCTCTCGGGCGAGGTCCGCAGCCCGGCCGGAACCGTGGTGATGGCTGGGGCCGATCTGTCGGGGGCAGGACCGGATGCGCGGCGCAAGGCGGGACTGCTGGCCGCACCCGAAGACCGTCTGGGCCATGCCGCCGTGCCGGAAATGTCGCTGGTGGAAAACGCCCTGCTGACCGCCGGGGCGCGGCAAGGACTGGTGCGCCGCGGGTTGATCGACCGGCCTGCCACCCGCAGCTTTGCCGAAACCGTCATCAAAGCCTTTGACGTGCGCACCCCCGGCCCGGACACCGCTGCCGGGGCGCTGTCAGGCGGCAATCTGCAAAAATTCGTTATCGGCCGCGAGATCATGCAGGCCCCCCGCGTTCTGGTCGTGAACCAGCCGACCTGGGGCGTCGATGCGGGGGCGGCGGCAGCCATCCGTCAGGCGTTGCTGGACCTTGCCGCCTCGGGTGCGGGGATCATCGTCATCAGTCAGGATCTGGATGAATTGCTTGAACTTTCCGACCGCTTCGCCGCGCTGAACGAGGGCCGCCTGTCCGCCCCCCGCCCGACCGAAGGGCTGACGCTGGATGAAATCGGCCTGATGCTTGGCGGCGCCCATGGCATGAGTGCGGCACATAGCCAGACCAGCACGGGGGGCGCAGCATGATCCGGCTGGAACCCCGCGCCGAGGCATCCCGCCTGTGGCAAGTCGGTGCGCCACTGTTGGCAGTGCTGGCGACGATGCTGGCGGGCGGAATACTGTTTGCGCTGATGGGGACCGACCCGTTGGCGGCGCTGCGGGTGATTTTCTGGGACCCCCTGTTCGGGGCCAGCGCGGGCTATGCGCGGCCGCAACTGCTGGTCAAGGCCGGGCCGCTGATCCTGATTGCCTGCGGGCTGGCACTGGGATTCCGGGCGGGCATCTGGAACATCGGGGCCGAGGGGCAATATATCATCGGTGCCATCTGCGGCGCGGCGGTGGCGCTGGCGGCCTATCCCTCTGACAGCCCGCTGATCTTTCCGGCGATGATCCTTGCGGGCGCTGCGGGTGGCTGGCTGTGGGGGATGATCCCGGCAGTGCTGAAAAACGCCTTTGGCGCGTCCGAGATTCTGGTGTCGCTGATGCTGGTCTATATCGCCCGCGTGCTGGCGGCGTGGATGGCCTTTGGCCTGCTGCGCAACCCCGAGGGCTATGGGATGCCCGGCAGCCGCAACCTGCAACAATACCCCGCCGCCGCCAACCCCGAGCTGATCGCCGGATGGGGCGCGCATTGGGGCACCGTTGCCGCCGCGCTGGCGGTGGTGGTGGTTTGGTTCCTGATGGAACGATCCAAGCGCGGCTTCGACATCCGCGTCGCGGGGCTCGCCCCCCGCGCCGCACGTTTCGCGGGGGTCAGCCCCGAACGGCTGGTCCTGTTCTGCCTTGGCCTTTCGGGCGCTTTCGCCGGGCTGGCAGGCATGTTCGAGGTCGCAGGCCCGGCTGGCCGGCTAACCGACAGCGTAGGCGTAGGCTATGGCTTTACCGCAATCATCGTGGCCTTTCTTGGCCGCCTGCACCCTGTCGGTATCCTGCTGGCGGGGCTGCTGCTGGCGCTGACCTATATCGGCGGCGAAATGGCACAGATGCTGCTGAACCTGCCTGCCGCCTCGGTGCAGGTGTTTCAGGGGATGCTGTTGTTTTTCCTGCTGGCCTTTGACCTGCTGACCCGGTTCCGTATCCGCTGGGGGAAACACTGATGGACCTGATCTGGATGCTGATTGCCGCCGCGACGCCAATCCTTTTCGCCGCCTTGGGCGAAATGGTCGCGGAACGCGCGGGCGTGCTGAACCTTGGGGTCGAGGGCATGATGATTACCGGCGCACTGGCCGGTTTTGCGGCGGCGCATCTGACCGGCAGCCCTTCCGTCGGCTTTATGGCCGCTGCGCTGGCGGGGGCGGCGCTGTCGCTGCTCTTTGGCCTTTTGACGCAATATCTGCTGACCAATCAGGTCGCCACCGGGCTGGCGCTGACGCTGTTCGGGCTTGGCCTTGCCGCCATGTTCGGCAAGCCGCTGGAAGGGGTCAAGGCCCCGCCGATGGGCTTTGACTGGGTGATGTGGCTGGGCCTTGCGCTGGTGCCGGTGCTGTGGCTTTGGCTGGGCCGGACCCGGCGCGGGCTGATCCTGCGGGCCGTGGGCGAGAACCACGACGCCGCCCATGCGCTTGGTTATTCCGTGCATCTGACGCGGCTGGCGGCGATTGCCTTTGGCGGGGCGCTGGCGGGGATCGGCGGTGCCTATATTTCCATCGCCCGCGTGCTGCAATGGACCGAAGGGCTGACCGCCGGCGCGGGCTGGATCGCGCTGGCTATCGTCGTTTTCGCAGGCTGGCGGCCATGGGGTGTGCTGGCCGGGGCGTGGCTGTTCGGCGGCGTCACCGTGCTGCAACTGCGGCTGCAAGCGGCAGGCGTGGCGATTCCGGTGCAGCTTTTGTCCGCCGCGCCCTATCTGGCAACGATCATCGTGCTGGTGCTGATCTCGGCCCGGCAGAAATACGGGCGCTCGGCCAGCAGCGCCGCGCCCGCCAGCCTTGGCAATAATTTCCACGCGCTGCACTAAGCGCCCGACACCACAGAGAGAGGTCACATGAAACGCAGAACCCTTTTGACCAGCGCCGTCGCGCTGTCGCTGGCCACCGCCCTGCCCGCCTTTGCACAGGACGAGCCGCTGAAGATCGGCTTTATCTATGTTGGTCCGGTGGGCGATGGCGGCTGGACCTATCAGCACGATCAGGCCCGTCAGGCCATCGAGGCCGAATTCGGCGACCGCGTGCAGACCACCTTCATCGAATCGGTCCCCGAAGGCGCCGATGCCGAACGCGCCCTGACCCAGCTTGCGCTGGCCGGGAACAAGCTGATCTTTGCCACCAGCTTTGGCTTTATGGACCCGGTGCAGAACGTCGCAGCCAAGTTCCCGGATGTGAAGTTCGAACACGCGACCGGCTATAAGACCGCGCCGAACGTGTCCGCCTATGACGCCCGCTTCTATGAGGGCCGCGCCGTGCTTGGCACCATCGCGGGCCGGATGACGAAATCCAACAAGATCGGCTATATCGGGTCGTTCCCGATCCCCGAGGTGGTTCAGGGCATCAACAGCAGCTTCATTCACGCAAAGAAGGTGAACCCGGATGTCGAAATGCGGGTGGTGTGGGCCTATAGCTGGTTCGACCCCACCAAAGAGGCCGATGCCGCCGCTGCGCTGATCGCGGAGGGCGTCGATGTGATCTTGCAGCACACCGATTCCACTGCGCCCTTGGCCAAGGCTCAGGAAGCAGGCGTTTACGGCTTTGGTCAGGCCAGCGATATGTCGAACTTTGCTCCCGCGCCGCGGCTGGCCTCGATCATCGACGAATGGTCGCCCTATTACATCAAGCGCGTGAACGATGTGCTGAACAACACCTGGGAATCACAGCATGTCTGGCTGGGGATCGGTGATGGCGAGGTCGTGATCGGTGAAATCACCGACGCTGTTCCCGCCGAAGTCAAGGCCGAGGCCGAGGCTCTGCGTGACCAGATCGCGGCGGGTGAATACCACCCGTTCACCGGCCCGCTGAACAAGCAGGACGGCAGCGCGTGGCTGGCTGAGGGCGAAACCGCCTCGGATGCGGACCTGTCCAGCATGAACTTTTTCGTTGAGGGGATTACGGCGCAGATGCCGCAGTAATCACCGGAAACAATCTCTGGGGCGGCCTTTCGGGGCCGCCTTCTTCATGGCTGCCATGCCTCCAGCCGCCAGACCTCGCCCGCATCGGCGGCGGCTGCGCGCTGGTCCTGCGTCAGATCCTCAATCAGCCGCAGCCCAAGGGTCAGCGCCTGCACCGGGTCGATCCCGTAAACCGGCTGCCCCTGCATCTGGCCGCGAATGGTGACAGTGGCAAAGTAATCCCCCTGCCCGGCGTGTTCGCCATTGCAGGAAATCTCTGCCTGAACGGTCCCGTGCCCCGAGACGATCCGAAAGCCGACCGGCGCCATGGCCCGATCCTTTCCTTGTTGCCGCACCAGCCTAGCGCGACACCCCCCGCCGCGCCAGCGCCCGCGCCATCAGCGGTCCAAAGGCCAGCACCGCCAGAAACCGCCCGACCTGCATCGCCATGACAAAGGGCAGGTCCACTTGCGTGCTGGAGGCAATAATGGCGATGCTGTCCGCGCCCCCCGGCAGCGCCGCCAGCCAGGCGGTCAGCGGGTCAACCTCCAGCATGACCACCAGCCCCCATGCCACCAGCCCGGATGCCAGCAGCAGTGCCGCAATTGCCGCCAGCACGATGGGAAAGGCGCGGGCGGCGTGGCGCAGCACCTCACCCGTAAAGCGCAGCCCGACGGTCCAGCCGATCACCGCATAGCTGGCCGCCAGAACCGGCGCTGGCAGGGCGATGTGCCAGACCCCGCCAAGGCTCAGCCCCAGCCCGGTCAGCAGCGGCAGCAGCATCCCGCCCCCCGGCAACCGCAACCGCACCCCAAGCAGCGCCAGCCCGACGCCGATGCCGACCGAACCCACGCCTTGCCACAGCGGTGCGGGGGCGGATACGGCTGGGGTGCCGCCCGGCTCTCCGATCAAAAGCGCCAGCAGCGCGGCACTGAAGGCGCAGCAAACCATACGCAGGTATTGCATGAACGCCACCAGCCGCATATCGGCCTGATAATCCTCGGACATGATGACCATGGCGGATGCCGCACCGGGCGCGATCCCCCAGACGGCCGTTGACCCCGGCAGCACGCCCCGGCGCTGGATCAACCAGCCGAGCAGCCCCGAGACCGCCAGTATCGACAGCGTGCCGAACAGGAACGCAGGCCAGTCGGCAGCCAGTTCGGCAAAAATTTCGGCGGGCATGTTACCAGCAATCATCATGCCAACCACACCCTGCGCGGCGACGAACCCTTTGCGCGGGACGCTCAGCCCGATGCCCCGCGTCGCCAGCCAGATTGCCGCGACCAGCGGGCCAAGCAGAAAGACAGCGGGCAGCCGCACCGCCACCATCAGCCCCACCATCACGCCCGAGACCAACAGCAACGCCGCCACCCGCGCCGGGCGCGGCCAGTCCGACAGCGAGCCAGAGCGGCGCAGGCGATTCAGCATAACGGATCTTTCACGATATTTTGCGGCCAGCATTTCCGCAGTTCCCCGCGACTGCAAGCGCATTTGCCCCAAACCGCCCCGCAAACCGGGTTGCAAAGCCGGGGCAAGCCACCTTTAATCCCCCGGATACAATTCCGAGGTGATCCATGTTCCGTCCTGCTTTGGCCGCTTTGCTTATGACCACTCTTGCCGGTCAGGCGCTGGCCGCCGATCCCGCCGATTGTCGCCGGGTGAACCTGTCGGATGTGGGCTGGACCGATATTACCGCGACCACGGCGGTGGCCTCGAACCTGCTGACGCAGCTTGGCTATCAGCCCGACACCAAAGTGCTGTCGGTGCCGGTCACATTTACCGCGCTGGCCAAGGGCGACATTGATGTATTCCTTGGCAACTGGATGCCGACGCAAACCGCGCTGATCGGGCCTTTCACCGACTCCGGCAGTATCGAGGTTTACGGCCCGAACCTGATCGGCGCAAAATACACGCTGGCTACCAACAAGGCCGGGGCCGATCTTGGCATCCGCAGTTTTGCCGATATTGCCGCGCATAAGGACGCCTTGAACGGCCAACTTTACGCGATCGAGCCGGGCAATGACGGCAATGAGCTGATGCTGAAAATGGTGGCCGGGGACAAGTTCGGGCTTGGCACCTTCGAGGTGGTCGAATCCAGCGAACAAGGGATGCTGGCACAGGTCGCCCGTGCCGACCGTGCAGGCAAGCCGGTGGTGTTCCTTGGCTGGGAACCGCATCCGATGAATGAAGCCTATCAGATGACCTATCTGGAAGGCGGCGATGAGGTTTTTGGCTCCGATCTCGGCGGCGCTCAGGTGTTCACCAACACCCGTAAAGGACTGGCGCAGGAATGTCCCAACCTTGGCAGGCTGGTGCAGAACCTGCGCTTCACCCTGCCGATGGAAAATCAGATCATGGGCGCGATCCTGAATGACGGCACCGACCCCACCCGCGCTGCGCTGGACTGGATGAAGGCCAACCCCGATCAGGTCATCAACTGGCTGGACGGGGTGACGACGTTCGATGGCGACAATGCCGTGACCGTCGTCAGCGCCGCGCTGGCGGGCTAAATCTTTCCCCGCCCGGCATGATCGGCTAAGGCATCCCCGGACAAGCAACGGGGCAAGGCATGGTGATGGATTGGCTGACCGGCAAAAAAATCCCGGTCGGCACATGGGCCAACGGGCTGATTGACTGGCTGGCCGCGCATGGCGCGCCGGTCTTTGATGCAATCGCAACCGGGATTACGGCACTGACCGGGGCGATCCTCTGGCTGCTGATGGCTCCGCATCCGCTGGTGCTGATCCTGCTGGTGGTGCTGGCCGTGTGGTTCGCACAACGGCGCTGGACGGTCTGCCTGATCGTTGCGGCGGGGCTGCTGTTCATCCTGAACCAAGGCTATTGGGACGCCACGATGCAGACGCTGACGCTGGTGCTGGCCGCCTGCCTGATCTGCATGGGGTTGGGCGTTCCCATCGGCATTGCCTGCGCTCACCGGCCCCGGCTTTACGCCTGGGTCCGCCCGGTGCTGGACCTGATGCAGACCATGCCCACCTTTGTCTATCTGATCCCGGCGATTGTGTTCTTTGGCCTTGGCATGGTCGCCGGGCTGATTGCCACCATCGTCTTTGCCCTGCCCGCGCCAATCCGGCTGACACATCTTGGCATCACCCAAACCCCGCCCGCGCTGACCGAGGCCGCCCGCGCCTTTGGCGCCTCGCCCCGGCAACTGTTATGGAAGGTCGAGCTGCCAAGCGCCCTGCCGCAGATCATGGCCGGGCTGACCCAAACGATCATGCTGTCGCTGTCGATGGTGGTCATTGCCGCCATGGTCGCCGCTCCCGGCCTCGGGGTGCCGATCCTGCGGGCCATCAACACGCTGAACACCGCCTTGGGGGTCGAGGCCGGGCTGGTCATCGCGATCCTTGCCATCGTCCTTGACCGCGCCCTGCGCATCGAGAGGCGCAAATGAACGCGGTCGAGTTCGAACGGGTCAGCGTGGTGTTCGGCCCACGCCCCGAACGCGCCCTGCCGCTGATGGATGCGGGTGCGGATCGGGAAACCATCAAAGCCGAAACCGGACAGGTGCTTGGTGTGCATGATTGCAGCCTGACCCTGCCACAAGGCGAAATCCTTGTGCTGATGGGCCTGTCGGGATCGGGGAAATCGACCCTGCTGCGGGCGGTTAATGCGCTGAACCCGGTGTGCCGGGGCGAGGTGCGCATCCGGCGCAACGGCGGCATGGTCTCGGTCACGCAGGCCAGCCCCCGCCTGTTGCGCGACATCCGGTTGCGCAGCGTGTCGATGGTGTTTCAGCAATTCGGCCTGCTGCCATGGCGCAGCGTGCGTGATAATGTTGGCCTTGGGCTGGAACTGGCAGGACTGCGCGACCGCGCCGCGCGGGTGGATGCAGAACTGGCCACCGTTGGCCTGGCCGCTTGGGCTGACTGTAAGGTGGGCGAGCTGTCCGGCGGGATGCAGCAGCGCGTTGGCCTTGCCCGTGCCTTTGCCACACAGGCCCCGGTTCTGCTGATGGACGAACCGTTCAGTGCGCTGGACCCGCTGATCCGCACCCGCCTGCAAGACGAGTTGCTGGAGATGCAGGCCCGCAACCGCCGCAGCATCATCTTTGTCAGTCACGATCTGGACGAAGCCTTCAAACTGGGCGACCGCATCGCGCTGATGGAAGGCGGGCGCATCGTCCAGTGCGGCACCGCCCGCGACATCATCGCCCGGCCCGCCAATGATTATGTAGCCGATTTCGTCGCCCATATGAACCCGCTGGCGGTTCTGCGGGCGGGCGATCTGGCAGAACCGGGCGAGGCCAGCGGCCAGCCGGTCGCCCCGGATATGCCCTTGCAGCAGGTCGCGGCGCTTCTGGCCGGAACTGAGGCGCTTCCACTGGCGGGCGGCGGGCGCATCACCCGCGCTGGCCTGCTGGCACGGCTGGCCGGGTCGCCCCCTGAAAATCAGCCGTAAAAGATCAGCCCCGCTGCAATCGACCACATGATAGCGCCGACCAGCACATCCAGCACCTGCCACGCGCGGGGCTGTGCAAACACCGGGGCCAGCAGCCGCGCCCCATAACCGAGGCTGAAAAAGAACACGCCCGAGGCCGCCATCGCCCCCACCGCAAAGGCCAGCCGGTCCGCCGCCTGCGCCGAGATCGAGCCGACCAGCACCACCGTATCCAGATAGACATGCGGGTTCGCCCACGTCAGCGCGGCAATAATCCCCAGCGTCGCCCACAGGCTGCGCGGGGCCTGCCCCTCAGCCCGCAGCGCGGCGTCAGCCACCATCGCAGACCTGAAACTGCGCCAGCCATACCACAACAGAAACGCCGCCCCGCCCCAGCGCATCACCTGCATCAGCCACGGCACCCGCTGCGTCAGCGCCCCGGCCCCGGCCACTCCGGCAGCAATCAGCAGCGCATCGGAAATCGCGCAAAAGGCGCAGACCGCAAATACATGCTGACGCAACAACCCTTGCTTCAGCACAAAGGCGTTCTGCGCCCCGATCGCCAGAATCAGCGACAGGCTGGTGAAAAATCCGGTTAACAGGTCGGGAAAGGATAGCATCATAAAACCCTTGAGCGTTCCCCAATGGTTATGCAAGTTTCGGGCCAAGATGAAGCCCGAAATTCTGTCCTCTCTGATCGGCTACAAACGCGCGGACCTGCTGGCCGACGGGCTGGCAGGCGTGACCGTCGCCATGGTTGCCATCCCGCTGAGCCTTGCCATCGCCATTGCCTCTGGTGCACCGCCGGGTGCGGGGCTGGTCACGGCGGTGGTGGCCGGGTTCCTGATCTCGGCGCTTGGCGGGTCAAAGGTGCAGATCGGCGGACCGACCGGGGCGTTTATCGTCGTGGTCGCGGGGATTGCCGCCGCGCATGGCATGGGCGGGCTGGTCATCGCCACGTTCATGGCCGGGCTGATCCTGATTGCGGCGGGGCTGTTGCGCCTTGGGCGGCTGGTGACATATGTGCCGGAACCTGTCATCGACGGTTTCACCATCGGCATCGGTATCATCATTGCCACCAGTCAGTTGCCCGATCTGTTCGGCCTGCGCCTTGCCGCACCGGCCCCGGCCGAGTTCCTGCCCAAGCTGGCCGCGTTATGGGATGCGCGGGCGACAGTTTCATGGCCTGCGGTCGCAATCGCGGCATTGACCGTGGCGCTGATTACCGTGCTGCGCAGGGCGTTTCCGCGCTTTCCTGGGTTGATCGTCGCGGTCGGGGCGGCATCCGCACTGGCGGTCGCGCTGGATTTGCCGGTGGATACGATCCAGTCACGCTTTGGCGATCTGCCCAACCACCTGCCCATGCCACATATCCCCGATCTTTCAGTCGCGCGGCTGGTCGAGCTGTTACCCTCGGCACTGGTCATTGCCTTTCTGGCCGGGGTCGAATCGCTGCTGTCGGCACTGGTCGCGGATCGTATGACCGGCCAGCGCCACCGCCCCAATGCCGAGGTCATGGCACAGGGGTCGGCGAACCTTGGGTCCGCCCTGTTCGGCGGGCTGCCCGCCACCGGGGCGCTGGCCCGCACCGCAACGAACATCAAGGCCGGCGCCCGCAGCCCGGTCGCCGGGATCATTCATGCGGCAACGGTGCTGGTGACAATGATCGTCGCCGCGCCGCTGGCCGGGCAACTGGCCATGCCCGCGCTGGCCGGGCTGTTGCTGCTGACCGCATGGAACATGACCGAGCCGCAGAAATGGCGGCACCACCTGTCCCTGCCCCGCCCGCAGCTTGCCCTGCTGGTTATCACGCTGTTGCTGACGGTGCTGGCGGATCTGACCATCGCCATTGGCACCGGCGTGCTGCTTGGTTTGATCCTGCGCCGGTTCCAGCCGCGCCCCGAAAACTGGACCGCACCGGATCGTTGAACCCGAGCATTGGAAAAGGGGCCGTTACGGCCCCTTTCTGCGCATGTCGCCGACCACTTACAACTGCGCGGCCACGTCTTCGGACAGGTCGAAATTTCCGGTGACGGTCTGCACGTCGTCGTCATCCTCCAGCGTTTCGATCAGGCGCATCAGCTTTTGCGCATCCTCAAGGCTGGTGATCTCGGTCGGGGCCTGCGGCTTCCAGATCAGCTTGGCGGTTTCCGATTCGCCCAACGCGGCCTCAAGCGCGGTCGAGACCTCATTCAGCGCGGTGTCAGCACAATAGATCCAGTGGCCTTCCTCATCGGATTCCACGTCATCCGCGCCCGCCTCAATCGCGGCCATCATCACCGTATCGGCATCGCCCACGCTGGCGGGATACATGATCTCGCCCACCCGGTCGAACATGAAGCTGACGGAACCCGTCTGCCCAAGATCACCGCCCGATTTGGTGAAATAGCTGCGCACATTGGACGCGGTGCGGTTGCGATTGTCGGTCATCGCCTCGACAATGATCGCAATGCCGTTCGGGCCGTAACCTTCATAACGGATCTCATCATAGTTTTCCGCGTCACCGCCCTGCGATTTCTTGATCGCACGGTCGATCACATCCTTGGGGACCGAGTTCGAGCGCGCTTCCTTGACCGCAAGGCGCAGACGCGGGTTCTTCTCAGGATCGGGGTCGCCCATCTTTGCGGCAACGGTGATTTCCTTGGCCAGCTTGGAAAACAGCTTGGACCGCGCGGCGTCCTGACGACCTTTGCGGTGCTGAATATTGGCCCATTTGGAATGGCCCGCCATGGTATTACCTCTGTGTTCTTCGGATTGGCGCGTTCCTAGCGCGAGCAAAGGCGCGGGGCAAGCGCCCCGCAGCCGGGATTACAGCGGGAAAAAGATCGGAATCGCCGCCGCGGCCACAAAAGCCATGATAATGTTCAGCGGCATCCCCACCTTGATAAAGTCGGCAAAGCGATAGCCGCCCGGCCCATAAACCAGCGTATTGGTCTGATAGCCGATCGGCGTCGCAAAGCTGGCGCTGGCCCCCATCATCACTGCGACGACCAGCCCGCGCGGATCAACGCCAAGATGATGCCCCAGCGTGATCGCCACCGGGGTGATAATCACCGCCACGGCATTGTTCGTCACCAGTTCCGTCAGCGTCGAGGCCAGCACATAGACCGCCAGAATCAGCGCCCATGACGGCAGCGTTTCCAGCCAGGGTGCAAACCAGCCCACAATCATCTCGACCGCGCCCGAGTTTTCCAGCCCTGCGCCAACGGCCAGCATCCCGAAGATCAGCGCCATCAGCCGTCCATCGACATAGCCAAGAGCCTCGTCCGCGTCGATACTGCGCGTCACCAGCACCACCGCCATGCCAATGAAAGACAACAACAGGATCGGCGCGACATCCAGCGCCGACAGCCCCACCACCGTCAGCAGGGTCAGCACCACGATGGGCGCGTGGCGGCGGCGATAGGCGCGCTCTGTCGGGGCGGCGACCTCGACCATCTCCATATCAGCGGACAGGCGTTGAATATCCTCTGCGGTGCCCTCCAGCAGCAGCGTATCGCCCACGCGCACCACCAGATCGTCAAGCTGACGGCCAATGTTCTGGTTACGGCGATGCGCGGCCAGCACATAGACGCCATAGCGCCGCCGCAGCCGCATGGACCCAAGACTGCGGCCGATCATATGGCAGCCCGGCGTAATCAGCACCTCGACCGTCGAGGTCTGAACCGAGGACAGCTTATCCACGCTGCGCAGGTCTTTATGCGCCTGAATCCCAAGCACTTCGGACATCGGCGTGCGCAGCACCACACGGTCGCCCGCCTCCAGCAGCACCGCATCCAGATCGCGCCGCAGCGAGGCATCGCCGCGCAGCACGTCAATCACACGGGCGGGCTGGCGGGTGAAAATATCCACATCCTTCAGCGCCTTGCCAATCAGGTTGGAACCCTCGGGGATCGCCACCTCGGTAAAGAACTTCATCTGCGAGCGCGTGCCAGACAACAGCGCCGACATCGAGGCCCGCTCCGGCAGCAGCTTCGGCGCAACCAACAGCAGATAGCCCACACCGACAATCGCCATGATAATGCCAACCGGGGTGATTTCGAAAATGCCGAAATGCTCCATCCCTGCCTTGGCCGCCACCCCGTCCACCAACAGGTTGGTCGAGGTGCCGATCAGCGTCACCGTGCCGCCGAGGATCGACAGATAAGACAGCGGCATCAACAGCTTGGAAGGGGCTGTCTGCATCTCTTTGGCAAGCTGCATGAAAATCGGCATCATCACTACGACCAGCGGCGTGTTGTTGACGAAAGCCGACATGGCCACCACCACGACCGAGATCATCCCCAGCGTCATCACCGGGCGCGCCCCCGCATGGGCCGCAGCCTTCTGCCCGATCCATTCCAGCGCGCCGGTGCGCACCAGCCCGCCGACGATCACGAACATAAAGGCAATCGTCCATGGCGCGCTGTTCGACAGCACCCCCGAGATACTGCTGACCGGCAAAATCCCCAGCGCCAGCAGCACCACCGCACCAAGGATCGCCGTGACCTCGGGCGGATAGGTCTCACGCACAAACAGCGTCAGCATCCCCGCGATGACAAACATCGTCGAGATTGCAGCGGTGGCCCCTGTCAGTTCAAATCCGAACATCGTCTTTTCCTGATTTCCAGCGCCCCTGTTTCGCCTATTCGCTAAAATCCCGCAAGGGATTCCGCAAGGTCAGAGGCTTGCAGGCATCGCTGGTGCCAGCCGCCCGCCCTGCCGGATCGGCTGAACCGCCGTCGCCAGCCCGGTTCTGTCATCGGTCGTCACCAACAGGCCGGACAGCGTAGCCTCGCCCTCGGCGGGGGTAAAGCGTTCCCGCACCATACCAGTGACAAAGCGGCGTAATGGCTCGGTTTTTTCCATGCCGATCACGCTGTCATAATCGCCGCACATCCCCGCATCGGACAGATAAGCGGTGCCGCGCGGCAGGATCTGCGCATCCGCAGTCGGCACATGGGTGTGGGTGCCGACCACCACGCTGGCACGACCGTCGCAAAAATGCCCGGCCCCCATCTTTTCGCTGGTGGCCTCGGCATGAAAATCAATCAGCGACGCCTGCACCAGCCCACCGGGCGGATGCGCGCGCAAGACCTGATCCAGCGCCCCGAACGGGTCGTCGAAGGGGCGCTTCATAAACACCTGCCCCAACACCTGCGCGACCAGAACCTTGCGGCCGCGCGCATCGCTGAACACACCGAAACCCCGGCCCGGCGCGTCTTTGGCAAAGTTCATCGGCCGCAAAATGCGCGGCTCCTTGCCGATAAAGGTCAGCATGTCTTTCTGATCGAAGGCATGATCGCCCAGGGTCACGACATCGGCCCCGGCGTTCAGCAATGCCTGCGCATGGCCGCCGGTCAGGCCCATGCCACCGCTGGCATTTTCGCCATTCACCACAACGAAATCCGCCCGCAGCTCGGCCCGCAACCCGGCCAGCCGCTCGGTTATCGCGCGCCGCCCGGCACGGCCCATCACATCGCCTAGAAAGAGAATCTTCATCCTTTTCTGCTAAGCCAGCCGAAGGACACGCTCAACCATTTTCGCGGTTCGTTTTTTCATCTTAAAGTTTTATTGGAATACCATGTCGTTTACGACGTATTAACTTGTATCAGCTATGGCTGGTCGAACTGACAGCAGCGACACGGAGGTTACGAATGAAATCTGGTGCTATTCCCGCAGCCTTTTTCCTGATGGCGACGCTGATTCTGACGGCGCTGCCCGCTCATGCCAGCCGGCAACTGACCTGCCCAACCCCTGCGCCGTCGGCGGTAAACGCACTGGTTCAGACCACGAATCAGATGCGGGAGCAGGCCGGGTTGCCCAGACTGACGCTGGATCAGGGGTTGAATGCCGCCGCGCAGCGCCATGCTTGCGATCTGGCACGCCGCAATGTGGTTTCGCATACCGACAGCCGTGGGCGCACACCGATGAAACGGCTGCGGGCGGGCGGCTATCGCGCCTGCTTTTCGGCAGAAAACGTGGCTTGGGGAACGGATCAGCCGCTGACAACGGTGGCCGCGTGGCGCGAATCACCCGATCATCGGGTCAATCAGGAAAGCCCGCTGGCGACCCGCATGGGCTTTGGCGTCGCACATGGTCCCGGCGGCTATCTCTATTGGGTGGGGCTTTATGCTGCCCCCTGCCGCAGCTAAGGGGTAAGGGGCGCGCAGGCCGCGAACGGCCTGCGCAGGATAACAGGCTTAGCCCGCACATTCCTGAATCTTGGCCAGATCCGGCCCAACCGGCGTGCGGCCCAAATTGAACGGAGCCGAAGCGTCGCGCCATTTGGCATAATCGTTCAGATAGGTCAGCATCGACGCATAGACCTTGGCTGAGGTCGGATTCGCGCAGGACACCTCGACGATGGTTTCGTTCGCCATGTTCTGAATGTTTTCCAGCGTCGCATCATCCAGACGGGTGATCTCGGTCCCGGCCTCCTGAAATGCCTGATAGGCTTCGGTTGCCCGCTTCTCGGTCTGTGCCAGCGACCACAGCATCGTCGCATCGGCTGCGATCTTCAGTTTTTCCTGCGTCCCTGGCGACAGCGCGTCCCATGCGGCCTTGTTAATCATCACCCCAAAGACCGAGGACGACTGGTGCCAGCCCGGCGTGGACCAGTATTTCGTCACCTGCTGGAAGCCCCCCGACAGATCAACGTTCGGGGTTGAAAATTCCGCCCCGTCGATCACCCCACGTTCAAGCGACTGATAGATCTCGCCGCCGGCCATGGACACCTGACTGCCGCCGAGTTTCTCAAGCAGCTTGCCTTGCTCCAGCCCCGAAACCCGCAGGCGCATCCCCTTGAGGTCTTCAGTGGTGCGGATCGGCTTGTTGACGGTGCGGAAGCCCGATTCATTATTCGTCACGGCATAGGGCAGATAGACCATGCCGAACCGGCCATAGACCTCGTTATAGACCTCATCCCCGCCCCAGCCCTTGATCCAGTTAACGTAATCAACGGCGTTGAACAGGCTGGCCGTGGTTGCCAGAGGCGAAAACGCCGCATCGCGCCCGGCCCAATAGCCCGGCCAATCGCCGCCCGCCTGAATGGTGCCGGATTCAACCGCACCAAACACCTCGCCCGCCGGGACCAGTGCGCCACCCTCGAAAAACTCGATCTTCAGATCGGCCGGGTCGATCAGCGCATTGGCGATTTCGACAAACTTCTTGTCATTCTCGACCAGCTCCAGCGAGGACGGCCAGGTGCTGGTCATCGTCCAGGTATCCGCCATCGCCGGGGCAGCCAAAGCAGCAACCGCAGCGCAGGTCAGCAAAGTGGTTTTCATCATCTCTCCTCCGTTAACTATTTATACAGCGTTTCAGGCAGCCAGGTGACCAGCGCCGGGAACAGCACGATCAGCGCACACATCAACAGGATCATCAGGATAAAGGGGATCACCCCTTTGATGATGTCGCCCATGGTGATGTTGGGCGGCGATATGGCCCGCATATAGAACAGCGCATAGCCGAAGGGCGGCGACAGAAAGCTGGTTTGCAGCACGACAGCCATCAGCACCACGAACCACAGCGGGCTGACGCCCATTTCCGTCACGATCGGCAGAAAGATCGGAAAGCACAGCAGCACGATGCCGGTCCAGTCAAGGAACATGCCCAGGATGAACACCGACACCAGCATCACGATCAGCAGCGTGTTCGGGTCGTCGGCCAGCCCGCGGATCAGGCTTTGCGTCGCGCTTAGCCCGCCGGTGATGTTGAACACGCCGGTAAAGGCGGTCGCGCCCACAACGATGAACAGGATCATCGCCGAGGTGCGGCCGGTTTCCAGAAAGGCGCTGTAGAAATTCGCCCAGGTGAAACGCCCGCGAACGATCACGATCAGCAGCGCCAGCACGGCGCCGATGGCCGATGCCTCGGTCGCGGTGGCGATGCCCATCAGCATCGACCCCAGAATGCCCAGGATCAGGATCAGCGGCGGCACGGCCTCGACGATCAGCATCTGCCACATGGCGGACCGGCTGATCTGTTCGCTTTCCGACAGGCGGGGGGCCATGTCGGGGCGGAAAATGGCCAGCAGGAAAACATAGACCCCATACATCAGCCCCAGTGCCACACCGGGGATCAGCGCACCTGCAAACAACTCGCCCACGGACAGGCCGGGGGCATAGGAGGCCATCAGGATCAGCATGATCGAGGGCGGGATCAGGATGCCCAGACAGCCCGACGCCCCGATCAGCCCGGTGGTCAGTTTCTTGTCATAGCCGTATTGCAGCATCGGTTTCAGCGCCATCACCCCCATGACGGTGATCGAGGCACCAATGATCCCGGTCGTTGCCGCGAGCAGGATCGAGATGAACACCACCGCAAGGCCCAAGCCCCCGCGCACATTGGCCATCAGGTGCCGCAGCGCCTCGAACATCTTGTCGGTGACGCCGCTGTCCGACAGGAACCGCGCCATCAGCACGAACAGCGGAATCGCGATCAGGGTGAAATTGTCCAGTACATCGCCGAAAATGCGGTTGATGGTGATGCCCAGCACCATCGGCTTGCCCGCGATGAAGGCCCCCAGAACGGCGGTGCCGCCCAGCACAAAGGCCAGCGGATGCCCCATGAACAGGCCAATGACCAGCAAACCGGCCATAATCAGCGCGATCCCTTCGCCCGAAATGCCGGGAATGGCCATCCAGCCCAGTGCGTTGTTCAGAACCGGAATGGCGCTGTTGATGAAATCAGTGAACATCCAGCGGCTCCATCGGCTCCAGGTGGTCGGTGCGGTGCAGGATCAGTTTCAGCAGTTCGGAAATGCCCTGAACGAACAGCAGCGTGGCGGCCACACCCATGGCCAGCTTCAGCGGATAGACCGGCAGTTGCACCGCACCATAGGTCTTTTCCCCCTGCGCCAGCGACCGCAGCCCGAATTGCCAGCTATACAGCATGAACATGATGCTGAACGGCAGAAAAAAGATGATATAGCCCGCAATTTCAACCCAACGGCGCAGGCCGGGGGCCATGGTCGCGGTCAGCAGGTCAACCTTGACATGCGCCTGATGGCGCAGCGCGTAACCGCCCAGCATGACGAAATAAAAGCCATACAGCATTTTGGTCACGTCAAACCCCCAAGGGGTCGGCGCGACCAGAACGTAACGCATGAACACATCATAAATGATGATTGCCGCAAAAACCCCGGCAATCAGCGACAGGATGCGACCGACGGATTCGTTGATCCAGTCGATGACCGTAATCATGCACCCCTCCTCCCTCTGGTGGCGATTTGAACCACTGTTCAGTTTTTGCGAGGGACTGTCAATCGCCGAAAGGGGCTGGATCGTTTTGGATTTTTTACAATGTGTTGCGCCTCATTCCTTGAAATACTCCAACTGCCGCAGATGCGCCCTCAGAACCTTGGCGAAACCGGCGATCTTGCTTTGCCGGAATGTTGTCGGCAGCGTCATCAGGCTGACCGGCAGCGGCTCGGGGGCAAGCGCATCCAGCACCGGAACAAGCGCGCCGCTGGCCAGATGCGGGGCCAGAAAAATATCCGGCGCCCGCACCAGCCCCGCCCCGGCCAGCGCGTGCCGGATCGTGACCGAGGCGCTGTTCACGGCCATGGTCCCACTGACCGACACCATCTGCGGTGCCGCATCCACAGTGAACCCCCAGCGATAGGGCTGCTCTGCATTCAGGTCGATCAGGATGCGGTGATCGGCCAGCGCCCCGATGCTCCGCGGCGTGCCGTGCTGCGCCAGATAGGCCGGGCTGGCCGCGACACGCAGCCGGGTCAGGCCCAGCCGCTGCATCCGCAGACTGGAATCTTTGGCAACACCGATGCGCACCGCCAGATCAAAGCCGCCTGCGGCAAGGTCCGTGAACCCATCCGACAGCAGCAGATCCACCCGCACCTGCGGGTGCTGCGTGGTAAAATCGCGCACCACATCGGCCAGAAGCAGCTCGCCCAGCGTGGTGCCGCAGGTGATGCGCAAGCGCCCGGACAGCCCCCCCGCCGTTTCATCAAGCGCCGCATCGGCCTCATCCAGTGCCGCCAGAACCTTGCGGGCATGGGGCAGCCACGCCGCCCCCGCCCCGGTCAGCGAAACCGCCCGCGTGGTGCGATACAACAGCGACCGCCCCAGCCGCCCTTCCAGCGCCGCCAGATATTTGCTGGCCAGCTTGCCCGAAATCCCCAACCGCTGCCCCGCTGCGGTAAAGGAACCCGTCTCGACCACCGCAACAAAGGTTTTGATCCCGTCGATCAATTCCACAATTGCCTCCAAATTGGCGAAAGTTATTCCATAATTATGTCCATTTCAGGCCCGCAAGCAATATCCTATCTCTGCCGCAACACAATCGGCCTGCGGGCCTTGAAAGGAAAAACGATGAACAACCTTCTGCAAAGTTTTGGTTTTGGCAGCCCCAACGCCGTCGCCAATGCAGCATTGATCCTGCGGGTGACGCTTGGAGCGCTGTTTCTGGCCCATGTCTGGCTGAAGATTTTCGTGCTGACCCCTGCGGGCGTGGCGGGGTATTTCGGCTCGCTCGGCTTGCCCGGTGCGCTGGCCTATGTGACCATTGCAGCGGAACTGCTGGGTGGCATCGCGCTGATTTTGGGCTTTCAGACCAGCCTTGTGGCGCTGCTGCTGATCCCGGTTCTGCTTGGCGCAGCGATTTTCGCCCATGCGCCCAATGGGTTCTGGTTCAACAATCAGGGCGGTGGCTGGGAATATCCGGCTTTTTGGGCGATAGCCCTGTTGGTTCAGGCGTTGCTTGGCGGCGGCGCTGCGGCCCTGACGAAGTAAGGAGAGACACCAATGGCAACCAGTGACGCCCCCGTTTCGATCAGTCGCGTTGCGCTGAAGGTGCGCAATCTGGACCGGATCGGTGACTTTTACCAAACCGCGCTTGGCCTGAATCTGCTGTCCCGCGACGGCGAAAGCATGACCCTTGGTGCGGCGGATCGCCCCCTTCTGGAACTGCGCCGCGACATGGCGGGCCGGGTTTACCCGCGTGAGGCAGGGCTGTTTCATAATGCCTTCCTGCTGCCCTCGCGCGAGGATCTCGGCCGTTGGCTGAACCACGCCCGCAGCAACGACATCCGGCTGGACGGCGCATCAGATCACCTTGTCAGCGAGGCAATATATCTGCACGATCCCGAAGGCAACGGCATCGAAATCTATGCCGACCGGCCGCGCAATCAATGGGATACCGACGGCAAGCGCGTGAATATGGACACGGTGCCGCTGAACCTGCTGGAGCTGATGGCCGCACCCGGCACCTGGTCCGGCGCGCCGGATGGCACGGTGATCGGTCATGTCCACCTGCAAGTCGGCAATGTGGCCGAGGCGGAAAAGTTCTATGTGGGTGAGCTTGGCTTTGACCTGACCTCACACATCCCTTCGGCCAGCTTCTTTGCGACTGGCGGCTATCACCACCACCTTGCGGGGAATGTGTGGAACAGCCGTGGCGCAGGCAAGCGCCCGGCGGATGCGCTGGGTCTGGCCGAGGTGGAGCTGCGGGCCGGGACTGGCAGCAGCCTGCAAGCCGGGTTGCGCAGCGACCCCTGGGGCAACGCGATCCGCGTCACCCGCGTGTAAGCATCGGGCCGGCCCTGCGGCCGGCCCTTTCCATCAGCCCCATTCGGCCTGAAACTCGCGCCATTCCCGCGCGGACATGCCGGACTCTTCCTGCGTGACGCTCTCTCCCGCCAGCCGCCGTTTCAGCACCGCCACCGCCTGCGCCGACAGGCTTTGCGCATCCATCCGGTAATCGCGGAAGGCACGGAAGGCAAAAGGCACCCAATCCGCCACGATGTCGCACATGGCATCGGCATAGGCGCGGATTTCATATTGTGCATGAGGATCAGCCCGCAAGCGCAGGAAATGCAACAGATTATGCAGGTCGGTTTTCCAATACCACTGAGTGTAGATATTGGCAGGCAGGTTCATCCGCGCCAATTCGCGGGCGAGGCCCTGCTGACCGTCCTGAGACATCATTGCCTCGTAATTGTCATAGGACCGCATGGCGTCGGTTTTCAGCACCTCCAGCACACGGGCGGCTTCCTCGCCTTCCAAAATCTCGCCCCGGCCCTGATGGTTCTGGGTCGATTGCGCGGCCAGATGCTCCGGCGCGGGAATATAAAACTCACGGTCCAGAATCGAATAGCGCGCGGAATATTCGTTCACGTTCGCGGTGCGGTGCCTGATCCATTGCCGCGCGACGAAAACCGGCAGTTTGACATGCAGCTTGATCTCGCACATCTCGAACGGAGTCGAATGCCAGTGCCGCATCAGATAGCGGATCAGCCCTTCGTCCGTGGACACCGACTTGGTGCCGCGGCCATAGCTGACCCGCGCCGCTTGCACGATGGCGGAATCGTCGCCCATATAGTCAATGACCCGGACGAAGCCGTGGTCCAGAACCGGATGGGCGCTGTAAAGATGCGCCTCGATCCCCGGCACTGTGGGGCGCAGGGTGCTGTGGCTGTCCTGCCGTTGGGCGTCGATTTCGGCCTGCTGTTCGGGGCTGAGCGGCATAAGGTCTCTCCGGTTTTACTTACCGGGTTTGTAGTCCCGCCCCCGCCGCGCGGCAACCGGATTTGCCCTGCCCTGATGAAGCTGGCAATCTGTCGCCAGATCAGGAAAGGAATCGCAATGAGCCTGCGCTATCTGCATACCATGGTCCGGGTCAAAGACCTTGACGCCTCCATGCGCTTTTTCGGCCTGCTGGGACTGGTCGAGACCCGCCGCATCGACAATGAACAGGGCCGCTTCACGCTGGTGTTCATGGCACCGCCCGACCAGCCGGAATGTCCGGTCGAGTTGACCTATAACTGGGATGGCGACGACGGCCTGCCCTCTGACAGCCGCCACTTCGGCCACCTCGCCTATCGGGTCGGGAATATCTATGAGATGTGCCAAAAGTTGATGGATGCGGGCATCACCATCAACCGCCCGCCGCGCGACGGGCATATGGCCTTTGTCCGCAGCCCCGACAACATCAGCATCGAGCTGTTGCAAGACGGCACCCTGCCCCCGCAAGAGCCCTGGGCCAGCATGGGCAATACCGGGCATTGGTAATCAATAGATATAGCGGATCTGCTCCATCCAGAACCGTTCGATCCGCCGCGTCTGCGCGTTGACCAGATCCAGCGGCGGGTCGTCCATTACCCCGGACATATCCAGCATCTTGGCGTGGCGGATGAACAAATCACGCAAGCGGTCACGCACCCATTCGCCGGTTTCCGTCAGCCGCACCCGCACCGCCCGGCGGTCGGTATCGCTGCGCGCATGGCTGACATAACCCATCGCTACCAGCTTTTTCAGATTATAGCTGACATTGCTGCCCTGATACATGCCACGGGACCGCAACTCCCCCGCCGTCACCTCGTCTTCGCCAAGGTGATACAGCAACATCGCCTGCACCGGGGTCAGCTCGGTCTGGCCCAGACGCTCAAACTCATCCTTGATGACATCCAGCATCAGGCGGTGCATCCGCACCAGCAGGGCCAGAGCATCGAAAAAGTCACGACTGCGATCCACAACCGCAAGCGCATCAGAGGGGCGAAGGGGGGCATACATGGTCATTGTCGGTCCTTAACTCTCTTTGACCGACCATAGGCGCAAAAATCCCAATATCCCGTTAACGCACCCCGGATTTTTTCATTAAAATAGTAACTATCCGTGCAACTTCCCGGCGGCGAAGGTGGCGATCTGGTCCAGCATCGGCGCCAATTCGGCGGGGCCGCGGTCCTCGCGCCCCGAAATCCGCGCGGTCAGCCACAAATACAAATCCTGATCGTTCTCATCCATCACCCGCTCGTAAGCGTCCAGCCCGGCATCATCCAGCGCCGCCATCGGCCCGTCGGCCCAGGCCCCGAAAATCAGGTCCATTTCCTTCATCCCGCGTCGCCAACTGCGCATCCGCAGGCGCTTCAGCCGGGTTTCCCTTGTCTCACGCATTGCTTTCCCCCGTTTTGCGGGCAACATAGGCGGCGAACCCTCGGATGAACAGGCCCGCCATGTCTTTCCTTTCTGCCGCAATGTCGCGCATCAAACCCTCGCCCACCGTCGCCATCACCGGCCGCGCCCGAGAACTGGCCGCCGAAGGCCGTGACATCATCACCCTGTCGGCGGGCGAGCCTGATTTTGACACCCCCGCGCATATCCGGCAGGCGGCCAAGGACGCCATCGACGCAGGCCACACCCGCTATACCGCCGTAGACGGCATCCCCGAACTGAAAGCCGCCATCGCCGCCAAATTTGCCCGCGAGAACGGGCTGGATTACACGCCCGCGCAGGTCACGGTCGGCACCGGGGGCAAGCAAGTGCTGTTCAACGCCCTGCTGGCCACCGTCAATCCGGGGGATGAGGTCATTATCCCGGCGCCATATTGGGTCAGCTATCCCGACATCGTGCAACTTGCGGGCGGCACGCCGGTGATCGTCGAATGTCATCTGGAACAGGGCTTTCGCCTGACCGCCGCGCAGCTTGCCGCCGCGATCACGCCGCGCACGAAATGGGTGATCCTGAACTCGCCCTCGAACCCCTCGGGGGCGGGCTATGACCGGGCTGCCATGCAGGCGCTGACCGATGTGCTGATGGATCACCCGCATGTCTGGCTGCTGACCGATGATATGTATGAGCATATCGCCTTTGACGGGTTCGATTTCGTCACCCCGGTTCAGGTCGAGCCGCGCCTGAAAGACCGCACCCTGACCATGAACGGGGTCAGCAAAGCCTATGCCATGACCGGCTGGCGCATCGGCTATGGCGCTGGCCCGCAGGTGCTGATCGGGGCGATGGCCAAGCTGCAATCGCAATCGACCTCGAACCCGTGCAGCATCAGCCAATATGCGGCGCTGGCCGCGCTGACCGGGCCGCAGGATTACATACGCGACAGCCGCACCGCCTTTCAGCGCCGCCGCGATCTGGTCGTCGCGGGGCTGAACGCCTGCCCCGGCATCACCTGCCCCACGCCGCAGGGCGCGTTTTACGTCTATCCCTCGATCAAGGCGCTGATCGGCAAGACTTCGGCCGGGGGAACGCTGATAACCGACGACGAAGCCTTCTGCACCGCGCTGCTGGATGAAACCGGCGTGGCGGTGGTGTTCGGCGCGGCTTTCGGCCTGTCGCCGCATTTCCGCGTCAGCTATGCCGCCGCCGATGAGGTGCTGGCCGAGGCCATCGCCCGCATCCATGGCTTTTGCGAAGTGCTGCACTAGAACCTGCGGGCGTCGGGCCGGTCCCGGTGCAGGGGTGCGCCGCCGTCCAGCCCAAGATCGCGGCGCAGGGCCTCGGGGATTTCGTCATAGGCGATGCGCGGCGGGCGCTGGTGCCGCGCATCGATCCGGGCGGTCAGACGGACCAGCCACAAGGCCAGCGGATGCGTCAAGGGGCGGCTGATCTGTTCCATGGTGTCTTCTCCTTTTGCACCAGCCTGCCCCGGCCCACTGCGATCGGGGCCGCAAGATCGGGCGCGGCATCCGCATAAAGCTGATTGATCCGCCCGCTCAGATTGCTACGATCAGCGCCAATCCACCAACAAAACGCCACAGATCACACATAAACACAGCTTATGGACCTGCCGCCCCTGCCCGCCATCCGCGCCTTTGAAGCCGTGGCCCGTCACCTGTCCTTTACCCGTGCCGCCGAATCGCTAAGCATGACGCAGGCCGCCGTCAGCTATCAGATCAAAATGCTGGAGGATCGCCTTGGCACGCCCCTGTTCCTGCGCCAGCCGCGCGGTGTGGCCCTGACCGAGACCGGCGCCCGCCTCGCCACCCCCACCGCGCAGGCCTTCGAGACCCTGCGGCTTGCCTTTGCCGAGGCTGCCCGTCAGGCGGAGCGGCTGACGATTTCCACCACCGCCAGCTTTGCGGGCAACTGGCTGGCGCAACGGATCGGACGGTTTCAGGCCGATTACCCCAACCTGACGCTGCGCATCGACATGAACGACCGGCTGACCGACTTTGCCCGCGAAGACATCGACGTTGCGATTCGCAAAGGCAAGGGCGACTGGCCCGGCCTGTCCGCATGGCCGCTGCTGCCGTTTGAGGTCACGCCCATAGCTTCACCTGATTTCCTTGCTCGCCACGCAGCCCTGACCGACCCGGCGCAAATCGTGGCCCTGCACTGGATCAACCCCGGCGACCCATATTGGCCAGTCTGGCTGCAACAGGCGGGCGTGATCGCCCCGGATTGTCCGCCACGTCAGGCGGTCACAATGCCCTCGCAGTTGCAAGAGGCTCGCGCGGCCATGGCAGGCGAGGGCATCGCCCTGCTGACGCCCCGCTTTTTCCGGTTCGAGCTGGCAACCGGCGCACTGATCCAGCCCTTCCCGCTGGTCACGAAAGGCCCGGATACCTATTGGCTGACATGCCCCGAAAGCCGCCGCAACCGCCCGGCAATCAAAGCCTTCCGTCGCTTTCTGACGGCGGAAATCCAGGCCGAATCAGCCTCATCTTTTGTCTGAAAATATCCCCGCCGGAGGCTCCCCCGGCGGCAACAGGCCGAAAGGCTGCCGTTAAAGCGCGGTCCAGCCGCCATCGACGGAAATCGTCGTGCCGGTGATCTGATCCGCTGCCGGGCTGCACAGGAACACGGTGGTACCGCCAAGCTGCTCGACCGTGGCGAATTGCTTGGATGGCTGCCGCGCCAGCAAGACGTTGCGCACCACGTCGTCGCGGCTCATGTTATATTCCTTCATCGTATCGGGGATCTGCGCCTCGACCAGCGGGGTCAGCACATAGCCGGGGCAGACGGCGTTGCAGGTGATCGGATCTTCTGCGGTTTCCAGCGCCGTGACCTTGGTCAGCCCCACCACGCCATGCTTGGCCGCGACATAGGCCGATTTGAACGGCGAGGCCGTCAGCCCGTGGGCCGAGGCGATATTGACTACGCGCCCCCAGCCCGCCTTGCGCATCAGAGGCAGCGCGGCGGCGGTGGTGTGGAAGGCCGAAGAAAGGTTGATAGCGATGATCGCATCCCATTTCTCGGCCGGGAAATCGGGGATGGGCGCGACATGCTGAATCCCTGCGTTATTCACCAGAATATCGCAGCGCCCGGCCTGTTCGATCAGCGCCCGGCACTCGGCCCCTTTGGACATATCGGCCTTGATATAGCGGGCGGTCACGCCAAACTCGGCCCCCAGCTCAGTGGCCAGCGCGTGATCCTCGTCACGGTCGGTAAAGGAGTTCAGCACGACATCCGCCCCGGCACGCGCCAGTTCCCGCGCCACCCCAAGCCCGATGCCCGAGTTCGACCCCGTCACCACCGCCAGCTTACCCGCCAGAATCTTGTCAGCCATTGTCTGCGCCTCCTTCGCGTTGCTGGCCACAGCATAGCCCGCCCCGGCCCGGCGGCAACCGCAATCAGCGCCGCTTGCGGGGCTTCATTTCACTGACCAGAACCCCGGCGACGATCAACACCCCGCCCAACAGGGCCAGCGCAGGCAGGCGTTCGCCCGCCAGCCGCCCGAACAGCGCCGCCCAAACCGGCTCGCCCGCATAAATCACCGTGGCGCGCGCCGGTGAAACCGTCCGCTGCGCCCAGTTCATCACCAGTTGGATCAGCGCTGAGGCCAGCCCCAGCGACAAGACCAGCGCCCAAAGTTGCCAGCTTGACGGCGGCCAGCCCTCGCCCACAGCCCCCATCACCGCAAACGCCGCGGCGGAGGCCACGCCAAGCTGCACCACCGTCACCCGCCGCGAATCGACCTGCCCGGCAAAAGCCCCGATCAGCAGGATTTCCCCGGCAATCGCCACCGCACAACCCAGTGTCAGCCACTCGCCCCGACCCCAGCCGCCTTCGGCCCCGCCCGGCCCCGCGACCAGCAGCAGCCCGGCAAAGGCCAGCACGATTCCCGCCCATGCCGCCCAGCGCGGCGGGCGGCGCAGCACCAGCCATTGCAGCAAAGGCACAATCGGAACATACAGCGCGGTGATAAAGGCCGACCGGCTGGCCCCAACCTCGGCCACGCCTGCGGTCTGCAAGCCATAGCCCGCGCAGATTGACAGGCCGATAACGCCGCCCGCAACCAGTTCACGCCGCGTCAGCCCACGCAGCACACCCATGCTGCACAGCCCAAGCATCAGCGCCGCAACCCCGAATCGCAACCCGACGAATCCCATCGGCCCGCTGAAACTCATGGCGGTTTCGACCGCCAGAAAGGTCACACCCCAAATTGCCGTAATTGTGACCAAGGCCAGTTCTGGACGGGTAAAACGCATCATGCAGTTCCGGCTAAGCCCAAGAAAAAAAGCGCCCGCACAAGGCGGGCGCAAGTCATGAGGCAGGTTTCATACAGGCAAGAAACCTATCGAGCAGTGCAGTCTTTATACGCGTTTGCCCCCCGACCGGAAAGCCAAAAGTTTGCATGGGATCAAAGCCAAGGCTAAGGTCATGCAGATAAAGGCGATCCTCGACCAACGAAGGACCGGGCAGGACAATGCGAATCTTCAACTTTGCTAACGAATCTGCGATCAGACCGCGATTTGTTCAACTTCTGGCTGTGGCCGCAACTGTTGCAGCAATGCCGCTGGCAAGCCTTGCCGCGCCCGCGCATGGCATTGCAATGGTGGGCGAACCCGCCCTGCCCGACGGGTTCACGGCGCTGCCCTATGCCAACCCAGAGGCGCCGAAAGGCGGAACGATTCGCTTTGCCGAGCCGGGGGGATTCGATTCGCTCAACGCCTGGATCATCAAGGGCAACCCGGTATTTTCCGGCATCCTTGGCGGGCGCGTGGTCGAAACCCTGATGTATCGCAGCATTGACGAGCCGTTCACCCTTTACGGCCTGCTGGCCAGCGCCGTGGAAACTGACCCCGACCGCACATGGGTCGAGTTCACGCTGAACCCCGACGCACGTTTTTCCGACGGCAGCCCGGTCACGATGCAGGATGTGATGTGGTCCTATGAAACGCTGGGGACACAGGGCCACCCGCGCTATCGCAGCACATGGGCCAAGGTCGCCAGCATGGAACAGACCGGGCCGGACAAGATCCGCTTTACCTTTACCGAACCCGACCGGGAACAGGCGCTGCTGATGGGCCTGCGCCCGATTTTGCAAAAGGCGCAATGGGAAGGCGTGGATTTCACCCAATCCAGCCTGATGCCCCCCATCGGGTCGGGGCCTTATGTGATTGACAAGGTGGACCCCGGCCGCTCGCTCACGCTGCGGCGCAACCCGGATTACTGGGGCAACGACCTGCCGGTGAACCGGGGCATGAACAATTTTGACCAGATCCGTTACGATTACTTCGGTGACGCCAACGCCATGTCCGAGGCGTTCCGCGCCGGTGAAATCAACGTCTGGCGTGAACTCAGCGGCGTGAAATGGAAAACCGAATATGATTTCCCCGCCATGCGCGACGGGCGGGTGGTGAAATCCGAAATCGGCCATCAGCGGCCTTCGGGGATCATGGGGCTGGTGATGAACACCCGCAACCCGCTCTTTGCCGATTGGCGGATTCGTCAGGCGATGATCGAAGCGTTCAACTTCCGCTTTATCAACCACGCCCTGACCGGCGACAGCGACCCGCGCGTGACCAGCTATTTCTCGAACTCGGAGCTTGGGATGCAGCCCGGCCCCGCCACCGGAGCGGTGCGCGACTTGCTGGAACCTTTCGCCGCCGATCTGCTGCCCGGCGCGCTGGAGGGCTATACCCTGCCCGACGGCAGCGATCAGCCCATCGACCGCCACAGCCTGCGCGAAGCCCTGCGCCTGTTCGCAGAGGCCGGCTGGACCATTCGGGACGGGGTGCTGAAAAACCAGCGCGGTCAGGCGTTCAGCTTTGAAATCCTGCTCAACCAGTCGGGTTCGGCCATGCGCACGGCCTCGGAAACCCAGCAAATCGTGTCGATCTATGTCGAATCGCTGAAGAACCTTGGCATCAACGCCCGCATCACCACGCTGGATTCCGCACAATATATCGAGCGCACGAACAACTATCAGTTCGACATGACCTGGTATGAACGCGGGCTGTCGATCTCGCCCGGTGTGGAACAACGGCTGTATTGGGGCCGTCAGGGCGTGACCCAGCCCGGCAGCCGCAACTGGATGGGCATGGATAGCCCCGCCGCCGAAGCGATGATCGACCGGCTGGTGAATGCGACCGACCGCGCCGGCTTTGTCACCGCCGCGCAAGCGTTGGACCGGGTGCTGATGTCGGGGCGCTATGTGATCCCGGTGTCCTACCCCAAGGTCTCGCGGCTGGCCCATGCGCGGGAACTGAAGTTTCCCGAATACGTTCCGCTTTACGGCGATTGGCCGGGTTTCCTGCCCGAAAGCTGGTGGTGGGAGGCAAAATAACAACAAAGCAGAGCAGAGCAGACGAAGGACAGTAAAATGATGTATCGTAACAGCAAGACCCCCGGAAAGGCCCGCGTGATTCTGGCGCTGATTTTGGGCGTATCGGTTCTGGCAGGCTGCAATACCGTAGCAGGCTTTGGCCGCGACATCACCGGACTGGCCGAAATGGCGGGGGCTGGCAGCAGCTATTAACCGGAGGAGGGGACCGGATGAAATGGCATCATGTTCAGGCAAATTGGCCCGCCTTTTATGAGGCCATCACAGACCGCTGGGACGGTGTGGACGAGGAGCGGCTGGACGACATCGACGGCGATTCCAGACTGTTCATCGCCTATATCGCGGAACTGACCGAACAAGACCCGCGCGAGGCCCGCGACGAGGTGCTGGAATGGCTGGCCGGGGAAATCCCCTCGGATGTGGTCATGGATCCGGCACATGATGATCATTCCATCCGCAACTCGGCCAAATACATCCCCGAGGGCGAGGACGAATATGCCGATGACGCCCGTTTCGGTGACGACAACGACGGCGATTAGACGCTGGCCTTTCGCTTCGCGCCGGGGCAAAATCCGGCGCGAACAAGGGGCGTAACGGGGGCGTCATGTCGCAGCGGATTGCCGTTATCGGCTCGGTCAATATGGATATGGTCACGTTCCTGACCCGTTTTCCTGCGGCGGGCGAGACCATCGCCGCCCCGGATTTCGCGCTGGGTTTCGGTGGCAAAGGTGCCAATCAGGCCGTGGCCGCCGCCCGGCTTGGCGGCGATGTGCTGATGGTCGGCGCGGTGGGTGATGATATTTTCGGCACCGACATGGCCCGCAATCTGGCCGCGCAGGGCGTCGACACCCGCCATCTGCGTCGTCTGACCGGCACACCTTCGGGCGTGGCAACGGTGCTGGTGGAACCCTCGGGCGAGAACCGCATCATTATTGTGGCGGGTGCGAACGGTCAGGTGGCGCCTGCCGATATTGATGCTGCGGGCGATGATCTGCGCGGTTGCGGACTGATCCTGCTGCAACTGGAAGTCCCTTTGCCCGCCGTTTACCACGCCATCCGTTTTGCCGCTGCCCATGGCATCCCCTGCCTGCTGAACCCTGCCCCTGCGCATCCCGATCTGGACCCTTTGCGGCTGGCCGGGCTGACCTTTATCGCCCCGAACCAGACCGAGCTGGCCCTGCTGACCGGCCTGCCGGTCGAAAGTGACGATCAGATCGCAGCGGCAGCCGGGGCGCTGCTGGCGCAAGGCGTGGGGCAGGTCATCGTGACGCTTGGCGCAAAGGGCGCACGGCTGTTCGGGCCGGAAGGCACGGTTCGCATCCCCGCCCATCCCGCGCAGCCCGTCGACACCACCGGCGCGGGCGACGCCTTTATCGGCAGCTTCGCCCGGTTTTGGGTCGAAAGCCACGACACCACCGATGCGCTGACCCGCGCCGCCCGCTATGCGGCGGTCTCGGTCACGCGGCGCGGGGCGCAGTCCAGCTATGCCGACGCGGCCGAATTCGCTGCCCTGACCAGGGAAGGCGCATGAACCACGGCACCGATTTCATCCCCGGCTGGCTGCACCACCGGCTGAACGACCGCGCCATCGCGGCCCGCGCCCGCGCCATCGCCGCCGCCCGTCCGGTCACACCCGAGCATCAGGCAGAATGGTTAACCCACGCTATCCGCTGCATCGACCTGACCACGCTGGCCGGTGATGATACCGCTGGCCGGGTCCGCCGCCTCTGCGCCAAGGCCCGCCAGCCGCTACGACCGCAACTGTTACAAGCGCTTGGGCTGAAGGCGCTGCACACCGGCGCGGTCTGCGTCTATCCGGCCATGGTTCCCCATGCGGTTGCCGCGCTGGACGGGGCGCTGCCGGTAGCCTCGGTTGCAACGGGCTTTCCCGCCGGGCTGATGCCCTTGGACCTGCGGCTTGCGGAAATCCGTTACTGCGTCGAACAGGGCGCGGCAGAAATCGACATCGTTATCAGCCGCGAGGCCGCGTTGACCGGCGACTGGCCACGTCTTTACGATGAGACCCGCGCCATGCGCGACGCCTGCGGTCCGGCCCGGATGAAGGCGATTCTGGCTACGGGGGAACTGGGGGATGCGACAACCATCTATCGCGCCGCGATGGTGGCGATGCAGGGCGGGGCAGATTTCATCAAGACCTCGACCGGGAAGGAACCCGTGAACGCGACGCTGCCGGTGTCGCTGGTGATGCTGCGGGCTTTGCGCGATTATCAGGACCAGACCGGGCAGCAGGTGGGTTTCAAGCCTGCGGGCGGGTTGCGGACATGGCACGATGCGCTGATCTGGCTGTCGCTGATCGAGCAGGAACTCGGGGCGCGTCATATGCAGCCGGACCTGTTCCGCATCGGTGCCAGTTCGCTGTTGGGCGCTCTTGAGGCGCGGCTGGAAGAACTGACCTTTGGTGCCGCGCCAGACCCGCGCAGCATGGCGATGGGTTAAGGGGGCAGACGATGGATTACGGAACCGAACGGCTGGACAGCGCGCAGGCAAAGGCATGGCGGGCGCAAGATTGGCCCGCGCCAGCCGCCGTCTGGACAGGCACCCCCGCAGCCGACCTTGCCCGTGCGGCGGATGCGCTGAACCACCACGCCCGCGATCTGGCGGCATTGGCGGCGCTGAGCCTTGACCTGCCCGCCCGCGCGGTGCTGACCGAGGATCTGACGCTGGCCATCAGCGCCCTGCGCGATCCGGCACGGGCCGGATCTTTGGACCAGACGACAGCCACACCGCTGGTCCTTATCCCGGCGGGAGTTCTGCCCTCGGCCCTGATCGGCGCAGCCGTCCCGGCTTTAGCCGCAGGCCGGGCCGCGGTGCTGCGTGTCGCGCCCAAAGCGCTACCGCTGGCCCATGCGCTTCTTGCGGTGATGGCCCTGCCCGAAGGGGCGCTGGTCGTGCAGTCCGGGGATGCTGTTCCGGGGCCTGATCTGGCTTTTATCATCCACGCCGACGCCGATCTGGATGCGGTGGCGGATGCGCTTTGCGACCGTTATTGGCCGCTGAACCCGCGCCCTGTCCGGCTGATCGTGCAAGAGGGCGTGACGGATGCCTTTATCGCCCGGCTCAACGCCCGGCTGGCGCGGCTGCGGATGGGTGATCCGCTGGCGCTGGACAGCGACCTTGCGCCGCTGCCACCTGCCCCCGATCTGGCGGCACGGATAGCTGCGGCAGGCGGAATGCTGAGCGGGCGCATCTGCACCGGGCTTGGCCCCGCGACCCTGCCCGAAACAGATCAGCCGGTCGGGTTCATCCTGACATTCCGCCTGCCGCCCGAGGCCGTGGCGCTGGCCGAAAACCACCCCGGCCCGATGGCGGTCTCGCTGTGGTCGGAAAGCGTGGAACCGGCACTGAACACGGCGTTTTCTCTTAGGATTCAGTCCGTTGCTCTGAACGGTCTGCCGGGGACGGTGACTGAGGCAGGCTGCCTGCGGCTGCGGCAGAATGGCGTGCAGATCGACCTGCCCGCAGGTCAGCGCAGCACCGAAACCGCGGGCTACTAACCGCGCGGCACGAACAGGATCACCGCCGCGCCGATCAGGCACAGGCCCGCCCCGGCGATGTCCCAAAGATCAGCCCGCTGGCCCTCGGCCAGCCGCAACCACAGCAGCGAAGCCGCGATATAGACCCCGCCATAGGCCGCATAAGCGCGACCCGCGAACTCGGCCGGAGACAGCGCCAGCAGAAAGCCGAACGCCGCCAGAGCCGCCGCGCCGGGGATCAGCCACAGCGCCGAGGCCCCCGCCCGCCACCATGCCCAAACGGCAAAACAGCCGCCGATTTCCGCCAGCGCGGCAGCGGCATAGATCAGAAGGGCGCGACTCATTCCAGCCAACGCAGGGCGCTATCAAACAACGCCACACCGCCAGTCGCACCGGGGCGCAGGTGGCCAAAGCCGTCCAGCCCCATCAGCGTCGCCGGGGCATATGTCGCCGCCGCCAACGCCTGCGTGCCGTCATCGCCAAGGATGCGGGTGACGCGCGGCAGCGCCTCGGCCAGTGCCATATGCACCCCGGCCAGCGAGCCTTCGGCATTGACCAGCTTGCCGCCCTGCACATGGATTTCCTGACCATAAAGCGTGAAATGATCCGGCCCGCCCACCGTCGGCATCGCGTCCGAAACCAGTACCATCGGCCCTCGCGCCGCCCGCCATGCAAGGCGGATCATCACATCGCTGACGTGATGGCCGTCCGCGATCAGGCCCAAAGCTGCATCGCTGTCCAGCAGCGCCCCGGCCACGCCGGGATCACGCCCGGCAAGGCCGGTCATGCCGTTGAACAGATGCGTCCCCTTGGCCGCGCCTTCGGCCAGTGCGCGGCGCATCTCGTCCGGGGTGGCGGCGGAATGGCCGACGGAGACCACGGCCCCCATCCCGACCAGCGCCGCGATCTGACCCGGCGCGGTCGCCTCAGGCGCGAGGGTGATCAGCACCGGCACGCCCGCCTGACGCAGCCGCGCGACGCAATCCAGCGTGGGCTGATCCAGCGGGCGGATAAAGCGCGGATCATGGGTGCCGCGCTTGGCGATGCTGATATGCGGGCCTTCAATATGCAGCCCGGCAACCCCGCCCCGATCACCGGTCCACAGGTCCAGCATGGCGGCGGTGGTGCGCTCCAGCACCTCAGGCGCGTCGGTAATCAGCGTCGGCAGGATATGCGCCGTCCCCAGCCCCCGATGCGCGGCGGCAATCGCCCGTAACCCATCAACCGTGGGCGCGTTATTCAGCAGCACCCCACCGCCGCCATTCACCTGCAAGTCGATCAGCCCCGGCGCCGCAATCCCATCGAATCGGCGCAGCGCAGCGTCCGGGGGCAGCTCATCCGCCCATGCCCATTCCAGAGCGGTATCGCCCTGCATCCGCAGCGCCATGCCGGAATGAAACGCCTCGCCATCGAACAGGCGCGAGGGGGCCAGCCAGTGTTCCATCATTACAACCCTTTCTGACAGGCGAAATAAGGCAGTAATACAGCCTGAACCTCAGCCAGAACCAGTGCTTCGGCCCATGACACGCCACTGATCCCGGCCGCGCGGGCAATGGTCGCGGGGGCAAAGAACTGATCCAGCAGCGGCGCGGGCGGGCGCGGGCCGTCCAACGCGGCCAGCAGCCCGGCCACCGCCGCCTGCGCTTGCGGCAGGTTCCAGTAATAGCGGATACGGTCGGCATAGCCGAAATGCAGCAGATCGCGCAGGCCCTCGCCCTCGGGGTAATGCGCAGCCCACACGGCAGGATCGGCGCACATCAATTGCTCCATCACCTCGGGCAGACGGCATTTGCGGCCCTGCCACGCCGCCAAAGCATCCAGCGCATACAGCCCGCGCCGCATGGCAAAGGTCAGCGCCGGGCCGACCTTGAGAACGGCAAAGTGACGCCGGGCAAGGTCGGGATAAACCGCATCGGCCTGATAATCGGTGGAATGGGCCTCGAATGCCATGCCTTCGGGCAAGACCGGGGACAGCAGATCAGGCTGCCCCATGTCAAAGCGGATCACGTGGTCGGGCGTGAACTCCAACCCCGGCTGCACCACCAGCGCGACCATGCGCGGCCATGCGGCGGACAGGCCGCGTTCAACGAAAGCCTGATGATGCGCGGTAATGGTCGCCGCCGCCGCTGCCGGATCGGTCGGCGTTACGCTGTCGTGGTTATCGTCGGCCCGCGCCCCGCCGGGTGGCGGCACCTCGGTGCCGAAACAATAGGACAGCGCGGCAGGATCGGGCGCGACGGCCTCGCACACGGCGGCCAGATCGGCGGCACGGGCAGCAGACAGCGTATCCCCGACCTGAGCGGCCTCGCCCGCGCAGCCTTCGGAACAATCCAGATGGATCTTGGTAAAGCCCGCCGTCACGAACTCGCGCATCAGATCGCGGGCATGGGCCATTGCCTGCTCGGCGGGCTGCTTGCGCCAGACCTGCGGGCCAAGGTGATCGCCGCCGAAATACAGCCGGTCGCGCGACACGCCATGCTGATCGGCCAGATCACCGACCCAAGCGACGAAATCCGCCGGGCGCATCCCGGTATAGCCGCCGAACTGGTTGACCTGATTCGAGGTCGCCTCGACCAGCAGCGGCTGATCCAGCGCCTCGGCCAGCCGCAGCGAAGCCGCCAGCACCAGCGGATGCGCCGAACAAACCGAGGTCAGGGCCACGCCATCCCCGGCGCGGTTGCGGGCAATGGTATCGCGCAGCAGTTTCATGCCATGTCCTTTCCAATGTCGCGCACCAGAAGCGCCGCCCCACGGGCGCCGCTGGCATCACCGAAACGGGCGGTCACGATGCGCGGGGCGCGGGTGCCGCGCAGCACGCGGGCGTCGATCAGCGCCTGCGCCCGATCCGCCAGCCCCGGCACGGTCGAGACCCCGCCCCCCAACACGACGACATCAGGATCAAGGGTCAGGTTCAGGGTCAGCAGCATTTCCGTCAGCAACGCGAACCAGCGGTCGGTGACGCGGATCATCGCCACATCCCCCGCCGCCGCACGGGCAAAGACCAGCGCCGCCGGAACCGGCTGGCCGGTTTCCAGATCCGCCAGCCGGGCAATGCCCTCACCCGACAGATAGGTTTCGTAACAGCCCCGCGCACCACAGCCGCAGGCAATCACCGGCAGGCCAAGACGGGCCGGAATACCGAAATGGCCAACCTCTCCGGGCAGACCGCTTTTGCCGGTGACAAGCCGGCCCTGATGGACCACGCCACCGCCAACGCCGGTGCCGATACCAAGGCCAAAGACGGTGGCAAAGCCCGCACCCGCGCCGCCGATGGCTTCGGACAGGGCGAACAGCTTGCAGTCGTTCTCGAACCGGATCACGCCGCCCGCCCGCGCGGCTATCTCGGCCGTGATCGGGCGGCCGGTGGCGGGCAGGTTCGCGGTGGTCGCATCGCCGGTCGCCTTGTCGATTATCCCCGGCAGACCGATACCAACGGCCAGATCCGCACCGCCCTGTTCGCGCAGCCAGCCGACCATATCGACCGCCGCCTGAACGATGGCCGCATAATCACCCTTTGGCACGGCGATGCGGTGGCGCGTGACCTCGGCCATATCCGCATCATAGAGCCGCGCCTCGATCTTGGTGCCACCGATATCGATGCCGCCTGTCGTCATTATTCCTGCCCCTCGTAAGGATACAGCGTCACGCCCGCGACCACCCGCGTCAGGTTCCGCCCCGCGAAAGGATCGTCCGCATTCAGCCCAAGCGCAACCGACCAGCGCAGCGCCATGATCTGCGCCGGGATCACATGCAGCACCGTATTCCAGCCGTCATCCCCCGGATGCGGGCCAAAGCTCATGGCGGTATCGGCGCGGAACTGGCGGCCAAGCTCGGCCAGCAGGTCGGTTTCATAGCGCCCGGTATAAGCGTTGTCAGACCGCAGCAGATAAACCCGCGTGCCGTCATTCACCACCGCCTTTGGCCCGTGGCGGAACCCCAGGGGCGTATCGTAAAGCGTCGGCACCAGCCCGGCGGTCAGCTCCAGCACTTTCAGCGCCGATTCCCGCGCAACCCCGGCCAAAGGCCCCGCACCAAGAAACACCGCCCGTTCCGGCAGCGGCAGATCAGCGGCGAAAGCCTCTGCGATCACCGTTTCGGCCTGATCCGCCAGCGCCTTCAACCGCGCCGCCACACAATCCGTCGGCGGGGCGAACACCGCCAGCGCCGACAGCAGCATGGTGGTATAGCTGGAGGTCATGGCAAAGCCGCGATCTTCGGTTTCCGGCGGCAGGATCAGGGTTTCCAGCCGCCCGGCGGCACCCGCAGGCATGGCGCGGGTCGCCAGCGCGGACCCCGCGTTGCAGGTGATATGCAGCCGGTCATAGCCCGGCGCATGCGCATCCAGCAGGTCCAGCACGCCAAGGCTTTCCGAGCTGTTCCCCGACCGCCCGAAAGACACCACCAGCACCCGCAGCCCATCGCGCAGATAATTCTGCGGACAGGCCACAAGGTCGGTCGAGGCCACCGCCCGGAACCGTGCCCGCCCCTCGCGGTTCAGCACGGCCACCAGCGTTTCACCGATAAAGGCCGAAGTCCCCGCGCCGCTGAACCAGATTTCGTCGTGATCCGCAGCCCAGTCGCGCAGCGCATCGGCGCGGGCCTGCAAGGCCGGGGCAAAGCTGCGCCAGACCTGCGGTTGCTGGCGGATTTCGGTTTCGGTGTGATAGGTCGTTGCCATCAGCCTGTCCTTTCAGGATACAGCCACACGGACAACGGCAATGCCGCGCCCGGTCAATTCGTTGAAAATCTCGGGTGGGATACCGTCATCGGTAATCACCAGATCGACCTGATCCAGCCCACAACAGCGATGCAGCCGGGGGGCGCGGAACTTGGTGCTGTCGGCCAGCACGATCACGCGGGCGCTGACCCCGACCATCTGGCCGTTCTGCCGCGCCTCGGCCTCGTTATAGGTGGACAGGCCGAAATCCGGGTCGATGGCGTCAGCGCCAAGGAACACGATGTCGAACCGCAGCCCGGCCAGCGTGCGCTCGACCAGTTCCCCCATCAGCGACCATGATTCCGGGCGCAGCACCCCGCCGGGCAGCATCAGCCGGTGTTGTGCCGCACCATGCAGCACCTCGGCCACGTTCAGCCCGGTGGTCATAATGTTCAGGGCCGAGGCCCGGCGCAGATGATGGGCAAAGACCTCGATCGTCGAACCACCATCCAGCAGGATCGAGCCAGCCGCGCCAAGGTGGTGCAACGCCGCCGCCGCGATGGCCTCTTTTGCGGCCCGGTTCATCACCGCCTTATCCATGACATTGGGTTCCACCCGGTCGGGATCGCTGCCGCCCTGTGCCACCGCCAAAGCCAGCGCGATACGGAAATCCGCCACCCCCTTGAACCCATAGCTGCGGCAAAAGCGCAGCACGCTTGGTTCGCTGACACCCGCACGTTCCGCAATCTGCGCGATAGGTTCCTGCACAAAGGCGGCAGGTGCGGCCAGCAGGGAATCGGCCACGCGCCGATTGGCGCGCGTCATGGCAGGCAGGTCGGCCCGCACCTGGTCCAGCAGGCCGGGATTGGCGTTCAGATCAACCATCATAGCCCCCTTCGGCCAGCAGATTACGCCCATCCGCATCGAAACCCGCCAGCCGGGCGCGGTCGAAATGCAGATGCACCAGATCGCCGGGCCGCACCGGATGCTGCTTGCCCAGTCGCGCCACAAAGGGCTGCCCATCGGCCAGCTTGCCATGGGCGATGGTCTCATCACCAAGCTGTTCGACCACCTCGACCGCCAGCGCCAGATCGGCCGGATCGGGCGAGATGCGCACGTCCTCGGACCGGATGCCAAGCTCGACCGCATGGCTGGCATGGGGCGGCAACGCCAGCCGCGCACCGCCGGGCAGGATTGCCCCCCCGCCTTCTGTCCCGATGCGGACAAAGTTCATCCCCGGCTGCCCCAGAAACCCCGCAACGAAGCGGTTGGCCGGATGGTTGAACAGCTCCAGCGGGGTGCCGACCTGTTCCACATTGCCCGCCCGCATGACCACGATGCGGTCGGCCAGCGTCATCGCCTCGACCTGATCGTGGGTGACATAGATCATCGTATTGCCCAACTGCCCATGCAGCCGCGACAGCTCCACCCGCATTTCCCCCCGCAGCGCGGCATCCAGATTGGACAGCGGCTCATCGAACAGGAAAATCGGCGGGTTGCGCACCAGCGTCCGGCCAATCGCCACGCGCTGACGCTGACCACCCGACAGGGCGCGGGGCTTTCGGTCCAGCAGGTGATCCAGTTGCAACAGACGCGCCACCTCCAGCACGCGCGGGGCGATCTCGCGCCGCGGCACCCCGGCGATCTTCATGCCAAAGCCCATATTCTGCGCCACGGTCATATGCGGGTAAAGCGCATAAGACTGGAACACCATGCCGATCCCCCGCGCCACCGGCGGCGCCTTGGTCACGTCCTGCCCGTCGATCAGAAGCTGGCCCGAGGTGATCTCCTCCAGCCCCGCGATACAGCGCAGCAGCGTCGATTTCCCACAGCCCGAGGGGCCAACCAGAACCACGAATTCGCCGTGCTGAATATCCAGATCGACCGCGCGGATCACCGGATGCTGACCAAAGGATTTACCCAGCAATTTCAGTTCAACTCGCGCCATTTTGCACCTCGTTTTCAGTCGCCTGCATTCTGAAATCCAGATGCGGCGGTAAAGGATCATCAGCCAGCGCCACCGCCATCTCCGCCAGATCAGGCGTACGCCCCAGCCGGTCGGTCAGCTTCAGCCGGACCAGCGCCTGCCAAAGCGCATCGGTCAGGGTTTCGCCTTCGCGGATGGTGGCAAAGTCACGGGCCAGCAGCACCGCAAGCTGCGCCGTGTCCCCTGCATCTGCCGCCTGCCGGGCCAGCAACAGGGTGATGCGCTCATGCCGACGGGTGGCTTCTGGCAGGCGGTCAAGGAACCCCGCCAGATCATCGGGGAAATGCTGGCGCAGGAAATCCGCAATCTCGACCGCCAGCGCATCCGGCGCGCCCGGTTGCCACGCAGCAAGGTAATGATCCCGCGCTTCCCGTCCGGTCGAGGTTAGCGCAACCTGCCGCCGCGCCAGCCAGCTTTCACGCACGGTCAACGACTTCAATGCCAGCGCCTGCGCGACCTCTGCATCGCCCTGATCCAGCGCCGCGATGGACAGGAACAACGCCGCTCGCCAGTCGTCGGGCAGGCGGCTCAGCCGCGCCAGCCACGGTGCCGACAGGGCAAAACCGGCGGGCAAATCCTGATCCTGCGGGCGGCACCCGTCGGCCAGATCGTCCCAAAAATCACGCGGATGGCTGGTGGTCAGGTCCAGATGCGCCGTCAACGGGGTGCCGGTCAGCACCTCATGCCGATGGCCCCAAGGGTTGCCCTGCCGCAGTCGCGTGCTGGCAGGCTGACACGCGATCCCAGCCATGAACCTGTCCAGCGCGGCGAAATCAGCGGCAGGCATGGCGGCCGTTGCTGCGGCCTCTGCCGCCGCCGTGGCGCGATGATAGTCGGGATCATGCGCCGCCGCATCCACCGACAGCGGCATCAGAGCCGCCGTCCAGTCCAGCGCCTGCCCGGCCTCCAGTTGCAGCCGCTGGTTCTGATGCGGGGTGATCCCGGCCTGAATCTCGACATAATCGCCCTGCCCCGGCCGCGACAGAAAATCCATCCAATGCTGGCCGCCCGGCCCGGTGCCAAAGTAGAAAAACTTGCGCCCCGGCAGGCTGGCGCTGGCCAGATGCGCCACGCCCTGCCCGTCCCGATCCAACAGGCAGATCAGCCCGCCCGGCTGGCCCGAGCGGAAAAACACCGAAGTCGCCCCCTCCCAGTTGCCCGGATACGAGCCATCTGGCTGGCGCGGAAACGCGCGGCGCTCCAGATGGTTGTCAGGCAGGACGTGTTCGATACTGTAATCCGCAGGCGACAGCACCCGCCCGCCGGGTGGCGTCGCCACGGCGATATTTGTCCACCAATAGACCTGCGCGGGCGCGTCATTGGGGTTCACGATCCGCCCATGCAGCACCAGCGGCGCATCGCCGGGCGGCAGGAACAGATCGACCTGCCACAGACATTCGGTGGTGCGGTCGAACTCATACAAACGCAGCACCGGGCCGCGCGATGTGTCCACCCGCGCCGCAAACACCGGGCTGCATGTGGTTGGACTGTGGCCCGGCGTCAGCCCGTTCCATTCCACCCCGCCCGAGAACCACGCATTCAGCGCCGCAAGATTCGCGGGCTGAAACACCGGGTTGGCGAACAGCAGGTCGCGCCCCGCCACCTTGTCCAACAGGCTTAACAGCCGTCCGCCAAGCCCCGGCGCAACCTGCGCGCGGAAGCGGTCATTTTCCAGCACCAGCACATCCAGCACGCCGGGTTGCTGGTCGCGGTCGTAACTGTCCTGCACCTGATAGGGCAGGATGCTGTCCTCGCCCCAGTTGAACGGGTGCGTGACCTCATCCCCCACCAACCCCTGCGCGGGCAGTGTGTCGGTCGAAGGGATCGGCTGTTGCCAGCGATAGCGCGGCATCGGGCAGGCCGGACCAAGCGCCGCCATCGGCAGGGTCAGGCGGGTTTCGGTCAGGGTGGCGGTCATTTCACGCCCCCCATGGTAATGCCCGAAATCATCTTTTCCGACAGCGCGATGAACAGCAGCACCGTTGGCAACATGACGATGGTCACGCCCGCAAACAGCCCGACCCAATCACCGCCGGAATATTGCATCGAGGTAATCATCGAATAGATCCCCAGCGATAGTGTGCGGTTTTCCGGGCTGTTCAGCAGCACCAGCGACCATTGGTATTCATTCCACAGCCCGACAAAGTTCAGGATTGCCACCGTCGCAATCCCCGGCATCGCCAGGGGCAGCATGACATGACGGAACACCTGAAAATCGGAACAGCCGTCAATCACCGCCGCGCTTTCCAGTTCCGAGGGCAGAGAGGTGAAAAAACCCTCCAGCACATAGATCGAAAACGGGATCGACAGCGCGATATAGGCCAGCGTCAGCCCGGTCAGGCTGTCGCCAAGGCGCAACTGGTTCATAATCACGAAAATTGGCACGAACAGCAGCGGATAGGGGATCCCCATACCAAAGGCGAAAAAGCTGGACAGCGCCGAACGCCCCGTAAACCGCGCCCGCGCAAGAATATAGGCCGCAGGCACCGAGACCAGCAGGATACCCAGCACCGACACCGACACCACCAGCGCCGAGTTCAGGAAATAATCCCCAAACCGATGCGCCACCCATGTCTTGACATAATTCCCCCAATTCGGGTCCAACGGCAGCGACCAGGGTTCGCGGAACAACTGCCGGTTGGTTTTCAGCGAGGCCGAGATGATCCAGACCACGAAAAACACCGAGGTAAAGGACCATCCGGCAACGATCAGATAGGTCACGGCGCGACCAAGGCGCGGGGTCAGGTTGCGCATCTTAATACTCCAGCCGCTCGCGTTTCATCAGCAGGCGCAGGCCCACGACGGTCAGCATGGTAAAAACGAAAAGCGCCACCCCGATGGCCGAGGCATAGCCCAGCGCATAGACCGGCTCGCGCTGACCGAACCCCATGATGTAAAGGTAAATTGCCGGGGTATAGAGGTTCTGGTCGATATTCGGCCCGCCGAACGCATAGGGAAACTCGGTCAGCTTGATCGCCTGAATCGCCCACAGCACGACAGAGATCGTCACGATGTCCCAGATCATCGGCAAAGTGACATAGCGGAAAATCTGAAAATTGGATGCGCCCTCCAGCCGGGCGGCCTCGAACATATCTTGCGGGATTTTATCGGCCCCGGCCAGCACAAGGATGGTAAAGAAGCCCGCCATCACCCAGACAAGGCCCACCAGCATCGCGCCCAGCACATTTTCCGGTGCCGTCCATGCAGTCCCGGCCAGCCCGTCAAGGCCCAGAGATTTCAACAGATTGGTCAGCAGCCCATAGCGGGGCGTAAAGACGAATGACCAGAATGTCGTGATCGCCACCACGGCAATCATATTCGGCAGAAAGATCAGCGCCCGGAATAGTTTCTTGCCCCAGATGCCCGCGTTCAGCAGCATGGTGAACAAAAACGCCAGCCCAAAAATTGCCGCCCCCCCGACCAGCAGGATGAACAGCATATTGGCAACCGCGCGCCAGAACACCGGGTCGCCCCACAGCCGGGCGTAATTGCCCCACCCCACCCAGCGCGGCGTGTCGCCAAAGCCCGAGGTGGCGTAAAAGCTAAGCTGGAACGCCTGTATCGCGGGCAGGATCATCAGCCCCAGATACAGCACCAGCGCGGGCGCAAGGAATAGCAGAACCATGCGGCGGCGGATCATCCCGGCCTCCGTTCATTTAGGCGAAAGCTGGCCGGACAATCCGGCCAGCGCAGCGGGATTTATTGGGCGTCCCAGAACTTTTTCGTCTCGGTGGCAAGCGCCTCGACGAATTGTTCAGGCGTGGTCTGGCCAAGGAACATCTTGTTATATTCCGGCTGAAGCACCTGCGAGGTAAACTCGGGGTAATCCACGTTCAGCCCGCCGCCATAAGGGGTCAGCGCCGTTGCCGCGGCAGCAGCAGCCGCCGCATCGCTCAGCGCGGGCGGCCAGTCAACGCCGCCACGGGTGACACCAACGCCGCCCTTTGCGACCAAAACGGCCTGCGCCTCGGCCCCCATCAGATAGTTCAGGAAGCCCACGGCCTCATCCCCGGCAGGCGCGTCTTTCAGAACGGCCACGGAAACGGTTGCCACCTCCAGGTCGGTGGCCTTGCCCTTGCCATCCGCAACGGCGGGGAAATTGAACGCGCCCCAGACGAAATCCGGGCCGGTGGTGGCGGAAAGCTCGGTCGGCAACCATGAACCAACCAGTTCGCCCACGGTTTCGCCCAGCGCGATGGTCTGCTGTCCCGCCGGATACTGGAACCCGCGCGCATCAGCGGCGATACATTCCGCATCCCAAAGCTGACGGCCTGCCTTTGCGGCCTCCAGAACCTCTGGCGTGCGCCAGCCGTCGCCGGATTTATCGGCAAAAGCCACGCCCAGCGCATCGGCACCGTTCTTGCGTTCCAGATAGTGCGAGAAATAAGCGGCATTGTAGAAGGCGACATTGCCTTCGATCACCAGCAAATGCGTGTCGGCGGCACGGGCCTTGCCGCACAGCGCCAGCAGGTCGTCCCATGTCGCGGGCGCCCCGCCCAGTTCGTCCAGCGCCTCTTTGTCATACCAGAAGTTAACGGTGTTATAGATATAGGGAAGCTGCGCCACCTGACCGTCGCGGGCATAGAGATCCAGCACACCGGGCAGCATGGCCGCCTTGACCTCATCCGTCAAATCGCCCGCAATGTCGCGCAACTGGCCCTGCAACTGCAAGCCACCGGCAAGCTGATCGCTGTCCTGATCCATAAGATCGACCGGCGTGCCAGCCGCCAACGCCTGCCGCAGCTTGGTCTGGTTTTGCCGCCCGTTCCACACGACGTTGAAGGTCGTGTCCGGGTTGGCGGCGGTGTAATCGGCCATGATCTGTTTCAGCGCCTCGGCCTGCGGCTCGGTCTCGTTCCACATCGACCAATAGACAACTTCGCCCGCCGAAGCCGGTGCGGCCACAGCCAACGCCAGGGCCGCCACCCCGCCTTTCAGGAACATCCTGTTCATCTTCATCCTCCCCATCGCTGCGATTCACGCATTTGTAATAAAGCTACAGTAAGGAAGTTAAACTACAGGTCAACGAAAATCTTGAAACCCGGTCCGACCCGCTGAACGAACAGCAGAAGGTCAGACAGTTCTGGCATGAAAGCGCATAACGGCAGCCATGATCGCCACCACGGGGACAGATAAAGGCCACGCCGCGATGCCGCCGGCTTCGTCTTTCTTACCGCCGCGATAAAAGAAGGCATGGCGATGCAGGTCAGGCCCCGCTGACAGCCTGCATGATATAGGCGGCGGTCATCAGATCCAGATGGGCGCCGCCGCCATTCTTGAACAGCGTGATTTCATCCGCTGTGCGGCGGCCCGGCTGCCCGCCGACCAGATCATAAAGATCCCCCAGCACATCATTTTCAGAAATCACCCCGGCGGCCAACGGAATCATCAACTCGCCAATATGGTGGATGGTCGTTTCGCGGCTGTCCACGAACAGGCGACCTTTGGCAATCAGCGCGTCATCGGCCTCGCGCATGTCAGCCTTATAGGCACCGATCAGGTCAATATGTGTGCCGGGGCGCACCCAGTCACCACGGATCACCGGGCTGCGGGCCATCGTTGCGGTGCTGATAATATCCGCCTGCGCAACCTCATCGGCCAGATCACCCGCGACCTCTGCCCGCGCGAGGTCCAGCTCCGCAACCAGCGCCCGCGCCTGTTCCGGGCGGCGCGCCCAGATAGCGATGCGCTCCAGCCCCGGAAACAGTGCCGCATATGCGCGCGCAAGGTTCCCCGCCAGCGTCCCCGCCCCCACGATCAGCAGGCGGCGACTGTCGGGCCGCGCCAGAATCGAAGCCCCCAAGAGCGAATCTGCCGCCGTCTTATAGGCCGTGACCAAAGGCACCTCGATCACCGCACCGAGGCTGCCGCTGTCGGGTTCATAAACCATCATCCCGCCCTGAACCGTGGGCAGCCCCTTTGCCGCATTCTCATCAAAAACGGTAAACGCCTTAACCCCGAAACCAAGCCCCGGAATATAGGCCGCGCGGGTCAGCAAGGTCTGCGTCCCCGGCCCAAGGAACATATCCCCGATCTGCGCCCGCTCGCGCAGATGCCCGGCCCGCAGCGCCTCGACCGCGCCCTGCCAGCTTAGCCGCCCTTCAGCCTGAATATCTCCGATGATCCTGACCATTCCGACACCCCTTTTCCGCCGCAAATCCTGCGCCAGAAACGGCGTCTTGCCAAGCGGTTCGGGGACGATCGGGAAACTGATGGTAGCGGAGGAGGGACTTGAACCCCCGACACGCGGATTATGATTCCGCTGCTCTAACCAACTGAGCTACTCCGCCATCAGGTAGCGGGGATTTAAGGCGAAGCGCCGGGGGCGTCAAGCGGTTTTCTGCGCGGGCGGATGGTTTTTCATGGGGGCTTTGCCCCCATACCCCCAGGATATTTGGAGACAAAAGATGCCCTATAAACCCTGCGCCAGATCACGGGCGATCTGCGCCATTTCATCCTGCGGTAATTGCGGCGGAATGGAATAGCCCGCCGGGCCGTCCTGAAGATAAGCCTGCGAGGTCACGTCATGCACCTCATGCATCGGAACGATGTGGGCATGGGCGTGTGGCACATGGATACCCGTAAAGAACATCGACACCCGTTCAACCCCGTAAAGCGCCTTTTGCCGCCGCGCGATCTTTTGGCTGACCTCGGTCACACGGGCCGCGAACGGCGCAGGCATGTCCTCGAACCAGACGTGATGCGCCTTGGGGATAACCAGCGCGTGACCGGGCCGGATCGGGTGAAGGTCAAGGAAGGCCAGCGTCAGATCGTCCTCATGGATCTTATGCGCGGGGATTTCCCCCGCCGCGATGCGGCAGAACAGGCAAGTGGTCATGGTGGTTCCTCCTGCGCCGATGGTGCGGGAAAGGGCGGGTGGAAGCAAGGCAGGAACCCGCATAACATACCCGTATTAACCAGACTATTCTGGCATAAATCACAAGCGGAAACCATAATTTTGCAGCAATACGTCCCGTCGGCGTTCCTAAAAAATCCGAGGCTTCAGCCCTTTCTCGCTGCGTTTGCGCTTTTTCACATAAAATGGACCAATCTTGATGCGTATTGCAGCACCTCATATCGTGGGTGTCGTTGGGAGGTTCGGCAAGGCGCTTGAGGGTCAGGGCATTACCGTGACCAACAGGCTGATGACTGGCCCCGCACGAAAGAATGGTCGTTTGCTGACCGGTGACAGCTCTCTGACCAACAATGCGCTTGATAAGCTGTTGATCTCCCAAATATCGGTGCGTGTAAATCCACGAGCCATGTTATGCGATGAGCGCCGGCCACCCCGACAGACCTTGGCAGCGTGCATATTGCCCGCGCAGCCCCTGCCCCGTCCTCCCCCACAAAAAGCCCAGCCCCTTCGGGACCGCCATTTGTTTTGTTATGTCACGGCAGGATGCCTGTTCTCCTTCTCCGCGCTCTCCTGTCCCATAAATATCCCCGCCGGAGGCACCCTCGCCCGCAACCGAGCCACCGCCCAAAGAAAAAGGCCGCCCTCGCAGGCGGCCCCCTTCATCTCAAGCGTAGCTCAGATCACTCGATGATCTTCGCCACAACGCCCGCGCCGACAGTCCGGCCACCCTCACGGATAGCAAAGCGCAGCTTCTCTTCCATCGCGATCGGCGCGATCAGCTCGACCTCGAACTTCAGGTTGTCGCCCGGCATCACCATCTCGGTGCCTTCCGGCAGCTTCACCGTCCCGGTCACGTCCGTGGTGCGGAAGTAGAATTGCGGGCGGTAGTTCGCGAAGAACGGGGTGTGGCGGCCGCCTTCTTCCTTGGTCAGGATATAGGCCTCGGCCTCGAACTTGGTGTGCGGCTTGACCGAGCCGGGCTTGCACAGCACCTGGCCACGCTCAACGCCGTCACGGTCGATGCCGCGCAGCAGCGCGCCGATGTTGTCGCCAGCTTCCCCGCGATCCAGCAGCTTGCGGAACATTTCAACGCCGGTGCAGGTGGTTTTCTTGGTGTCGCGGATGCCCACGATTTCCAGTTCGTCACCCACGTTGACGGCGCCACGCTCAACACGACCGGTCACCACGGTGCCGCGGCCCGAGATCGAGAACACGTCTTCGATCGGCATCAGGAACGGCTGGTCAACAGCGCGCTCCGGCGTCGGGATGTATTCGTCGACAGCGGCGATCAGCGCGCGGATCGAGTTCTCGCCGATTTCCGGGTCGCGGCCTTCCATCGCGGCCAGAGCCGAGCCTTTGACGATCGGAATATCGTCGCCCGGATAGTCGTAGGAGGACAGCAGCTCGCGCACTTCCATCTCGACCAGTTCCAGCAGTTCTTCATCGTCCACCTGGTCAACCTTGTTCAGGTAAACGACCATGTAGGGGATGCCGACCTGACGGCCCAGCAGGATGTGTTCGCGGGTCTGCGGCATCGGGCCGTCAGCGGCGTTCACCACCAGAATCGCGCCGTCCATCTGCGCCGCGCCGGTAATCATGTTTTTCACATAGTCGGCGTGGCCGGGGCAGTCGACGTGCGCATAGTGGCGGGTGTCCGACTCATACTCAACGTGAGCGGTCGAGATCGTGATCCCGCGCGCCTTCTCCTCCGGCGCACCGTCAATCTGGTCATACGCCTTGAAATCACCAAAATACTTGGTGATCGCTGCCGTCAGGGTCGTCTTGCCGTGGTCAACGTGACCAATCGTGCCAATGTTAACGTGCGGTTTCGTACGTTCAAATTTTGCCTTCGCCATGGGCGTAGCTCCTCAATGCTGATGTTGCGTGATGGGCGGAGGTCTCCCCCCGCCCTGCCCTTATCAGGCGTATTTCTTCTGGATTTCGTCCGAGATGTTCTGCGGCACGGCATCGTAATGGTCGAACTGCATCGTGAACACTGCGCGGCCCGAGGACATCGAGCGCAGGTTGTTGATATAGCCGAACATATTGGCCAGCGGCACCATCGCGTCGATCACATTGGCATTGCCGCGGCTGTCTTGCCCGCGCACCATGCCACGACGACTGGTCAGGTCGCCGATGATCGAGCCGGTATATTCTTCCGGGGTCACGACCTCGACCTTCATGATCGGTTCCAGCAGTTTCGCACCAGCCTTGCGCAGACCTTCACGCATCCCGGCACGCGCCGCGATTTCAAAGGCCAGCACCGAAGAGTCAACATCGTGGAACGCACCGTCGATCAGCGCGACCTTGAAGTCGATGACCGGGAAGCCCGCCAGAGGACCGGAATCCATCACCGACTTGATGCCTTTTTCGACGCCCGGAATGTATTCCTTGGGCACCGCGCCGCCGACGATCCGCGATTCGAAGGAATAGCCTTCGCCCGGCTCGGTGGGCGTGATGACCAGTTTGACGCGCGCGAACTGACCCGTCCCACCCGACTGTTTCTTGTGGGTGTAGTCGATCTCGGCCTCGTTCGAGATGGTCTCACGATACGCCACCTGCGGAGCACCGATATTCGCCTCGACCTTGAATTCCCGCTTCATGCGGTCAACCAGAATGTCGAGGTGAAGTTCGCCCATGCCCTTCATGATGGTCTGACCCGATTCCAGATCGGTTTCGACGCGGAACGAGGGGTCTTCGGCGGCCAGACGCTGAAGGGCAAGGCCCATCTTTTCCTGGTCGGCTTTCGACTTTGGCTCCACGGCAATCTCGATCACCGGCTCGGGGAAGGTCATGGTTTCCAGAACCACCGGCTTGGCCGGGTCGCAAAGCGTGTCGCCCGTGGTGGTTTCTTTCAGACCGGCCAGCGCGATGATGTCGCCCGCAAATGCTTCCTCGATTTCCTCGCGGTTGATGGCGTGCATGACCATCATCCGGCCAACGCGCTCACGCTTGCCTTTGGTCGCGTTCAGCATCTGGTCGCCTTTTTTCAGCGCGCCAGAGTAGATGCGGGTAAAGGTCAGCGAACCAACGAAGGGGTCGTTCATGATCTTGAACGCCAGCGCCGAGAACGGCGCCGCATCATCGGCGGGACGCTCGATGTTGCGTTCTTCGGTCTCGTCGTCCGGTGCGAAGCCCATCAGGGTCGGCACGTCGGTCGGCGCGGGCAGATAGTCGATCACAGCGTTCAGCAGGGGCTGCACACCCTTGTTTTTGAACGCAGAACCGGCCAGCATCGGGAAGAACGACATCGACAGGCAGCCCTTACGAATCAACTGACGCAGGGTCGCCTCGTCAGGCTCGTTGCCCTCCAGATAGGCTTCCATGGCGTCGTCGTCCATTTCGACAGCCAGTTCGATCATCTTGCCGCGCCATTCGTCGGCCAGCTCCTGAAGCTCAGCCCGGATCGGCTGACGGACCCAGCTTGCGCCAACGTCGTCGCCCTTCCAGACCCATTCTTCCATCTTCACCAGGTCGATGATGCCTTCCAGCGTGTCTTCCGCGCCGATCGGCAGAGCGACCGGGCATGGGGTGCCGCCGGTGCGGTCCTTGACCATGGCGACGCAGTTATAGAAATCTGCGCCGATCTTGTCCATTTTGTTCACAAACACGATCCGCGGCACCTTGTAGCGGTCAGCCTGACGCCACACGGTTTCGGTCTGCGGCTCGACGCCCGCGTTGCCGTCCAGAAGGCAGATGGCGCCATCCAGAACGGCCAGCGAACGCTCCACCTCGATGGTGAAGTCAACGTGACCCGGCGTGTCGATGATGTTGAACCGATTGCGCTGGTTCACATCTTCTTCATACTGGGTGTCTTCGTGCCGCTGCCAGAAGGTCGTGGTGGCGGCCGAAGTGATGGTGATGCCGCGCTCGGCCTCTTGTTCCATCCAGTCCATGGTCGAGGCGCCGTCATGCGTCTCGCCCATCTTGTGGTTCTTGCCGGTGTAGAACAGGATGCGCTCGGTCATCGTGGTCTTGCCGGCATCAATATGGGCCATGATGCCGAAATTGCGGTAACGCGTGAGCGGATACTCGCGAGCCATGGTGGATGTCCTTCCGTTTTACCAGCGGTAATGGCTGAACGCTTTGTTCGCGTCGGCCATCTTGTGGGTGTCTTCGCGCTTTTTCACCGCGGTGCCGCGGTTGTTGACGGCGTCCGCCAGCTCACCGGCCAGGCGTTCTTCCATCGTGTTTTCGTTGCGCTTTTTCGCTGCGTCGATCAGCCAGCGGATCGCCAGCGCCTCGCGGCGGGTCGGGCGAACCTCGACCGGCACCTGATAGGTGGCACCACCGACGCGGCGCGAACGCACCTCGACCGAGGGTTTAACGTTATCCAGCGCCTCGTGGAACACTTCGATCGGCTCGCGCTTGAGGCGGCCTTCAACGCGGTCCAGCGCCGAATAAACGATACGCTCGGCCACGGATTTCTTACCGTCAACCATCAGGTTGTTCATAAACTTGGTCAGCACGCGATCGCCATATTTGGCGTCGGGCAGCACTTCGCGCTTTTCAGCGGCGTGACGACGGGACATTCCGGTCTCTCCTTATTTCGGACGCTTGGCGCCGTATTTCGAACGACGCTGACGGCGATCTTTGACGCCCTGGGTATCCAGCACACCGCGCAGGATGTGGTAACGGACACCCGGAAGGTCTTTCACACGACCGCCACGGATCAGCACGACGCTGTGTTCCTGAAGGTTGTGCTTTTCGCCCGGAATGTAAGAAATCACCTCGAAACCGTTGGTCAGGCGCACTTTGGCAACCTTACGCATAGCCGAGTTCGGCTTTTTCGGGGTGGTGGTATAGACGCGCGTGCAAACGCCGCGCTTCTGAGGGTTTCCTTGAAGGTGCTGCGACTTGCTGCGCTGCACCTTGGGCTGCCGCGGCTTGCGGATCAGCTGTTGAATCGTCGGCATTCGGTTCCCCGTTTTGCTTCTGTCAATACTCGCAGCATTGCTGCACCACTTCTCGACGGCGATCCGCGCGGACCGCGAAACGCCAAACCCATCCATTCCCAAAAGGGGAGCGGACGGGACGTAAAATCCAGAGGATCGAGGCTGTTGAGGCCCGGATCATCATCGCCGGGTCAGCCCGGCGATTCTGGCCAGCCCGCAGGGGATTCCCCGCAGGTGTGCGGCGTATAGGTGGAAACGGGACTTGTGTCAACGGCCATCCCCTTGCCCTGCCCGGCATTTACGGGGTCAGAACCGCATCGGGCAGATATTTCGCGCTGCATCGCGTCGCCATGAACCGATCCAGCGGCAGATCCCCCGCCGCAACCTGCCGCGCAAGGTTTTCGCAGGCGTGACGGGCCTTTCGGCGTTCGGTATTTTCGGGCGTGAACAGAACCAGAAACACCGTTGCGGAAACGATCAGAATCGCGAAAGCCGCCCCGATAAACATTTCTTTCATCGCCTTACCCGCCCCTCGCGCCAGATCGAATAGATGCCAGCGCCCACGACCAGCGCCGCCCCGGCCCATGTCCACAGGTCAGGCCATTCGCCAAAAATCACCAGCCCCCAGAAGATCGCCACCACCAGCGAAACATAGCGGAACGGCGCGACAAAGGAAATCTCGCCCACCCGCATCACCGCAACGGCGGTCAGATAGCCGACGGTCAGAAACACCCCCGCCAGGATCAACAGCCCTGCCTGCCCCAGTGTCGGGGCCTGCCAGCCTTCGCCCACACTGACCGCCAGCCCCATCAGCGTCACCGACAGCGCCGCGTAAAAGGCAATCGTCAGCGACCCGACCCCGGAGCTGAGCTTACGCGTCGCCAGATCACGCAGCACGATCATGGCGACAGAGACCAGCCCCAACAGCGACCAAATATCAAACGTCCCATCCGCCGGGCGCAGAATCATCATCACCCCGGCAAAGCCGATCCCCACCGCCAGCAGCCGCCGCCAGCCCAGCTTTTCACCAAAGAACAGCGCCGCCGACAGCATAATGACCAGCGGCAGCGACTGCATCAGCGCCGAAAGATCACCGATCGCCATATGCGTCAGCGCCACCAGATAGGCGATGGTCGAGCCGACCTCTCCCACCGTCCGGCCCGCCAGCGCCCCGAAATCCTGACGCGGCACCCGCAGCGACAGCCCGCCCCGCCACCAGCCGACCAACGCCAGACACAGCATCACCGCCATGCCGCGCAGAGCGATGGACTGGAACAAAGGCAAATCCTGCGCCACGAATTTCATCACCGTGTCATTGGTGGTGAAAAACGTCATGCACAGGCACATCAGCCCGGCCCCACGCAGATTATCCCCCGGTTCCACCGGCGCTGTCACAGGCTTAGCCACCTTGCCCCCTTACACCGACAAATCGCGCAATGCCTGCTGAAACGCAGGCAACGAAATACCAAAGCGCCGCGACAACGCCCCCATATCCCAGCGTTTCAGGTCGCGCGGCGTGCGGAAACTGCTGTCATTGCTGCCATTGCGGCCCCGCGCATACATATAGCTGTTGTCGAAGGTCACGGTCGGCATCGCCTCATGCAGCTTGTGATGGCTGAAATTGAACAACGTGTTCGGATCATCGGGCCGCAGATACAACGTCTGCGCACAGGACAGATCCCGCGCCGACGTCCGGTAAAGCACTGCATGATCGCGGTTGGCCTCGAAAATGAAGCCATTTGCGTAATTGCTGGCCAGCATCCCGCGCAGATCAAGGACAGGTTGCAGGCAGGCGATGAAATCCGCACGAACCCGCGCCACATAATCCCGGCCCAGCGCGTCGTCGTCATCAATGCGGAACTGCGCCACCACATCCGCGCGATGGTCTATGCGATGGGTGAAAACCGGCCTGCCCGTCTCGGCATGGCTGCTGACAGGCACCATGGCGATGCTGAAATTGGGCAGATGCCCGACCAGCGCATAAAGCCGTTCCAGCCATTCATCGGGCAGCAATTCGCTGGTCAGCACAACGAACTGGAAATCCTGATCGGTCTGCGCCCGCAGCGACGGCAGGGTGACATGCTCAAACCACGCGAACCGCTCGGCCAGCCGCGCCGGAGCGAACAGATGGCCAATGCGCTGCTGCATATCCGTCGGGCCGCCGCGAAAGGCGTTGGTGACAAGCACCGAAAAGCGGCACACGCCGATGACCTGTATCTTCATCCCGCCCCCTTGCCGATCCCGTCTGGCCCCTTCTTCATTGCCGGGCTTTACGGGTGCTTGGCAAGCTGCTTCTGGCCCCTTTCCGTGCCTTTCAAACCTGCTACAACCCTTATGTTCCGCAGATTTCAGACAAAGGCCCCACCATGCCCCACGCAATCGCCATTATCCCCGGAGACGGAATCGGCGTCGATGTCACCCAGGCCGCATGGGAGGTGCTGCAAAAAGCCGCCCCCGGCAAGCTGGAGGGGACATGGTTCGACTGGTCCTGCGACACGTATCTGCGCAGCGGCCATATGATGCCCGAAGACGGGATCGAGACCCTGCGCCGCCATGACGCCATCCTGCTGGGCGCGGTCGGCTGGCCCGCCAAGGTGGCCGACAGCGTGTCGCTGCACGGGCTGCTGCTGCCGATCCGCAAGAGCTTTACCCAATACGCCAATATCCGCCCGCACCGGCTGCTGCCCGGCGTCACCGGACCGCTGCGGGCCGAAGATTTCGACATTCTTTGCATCCGTGAGAATACCGAGGGCGAATATTCCGGTGCCGGGGGCCGCGTGCATCAAGGCAGCGCCGATGAAGTGGCGGTCGAAACCTCGATCTTTACCCGCAAAGGGGTCGAACGCATCCTGCGCTTTGGCTTTGAGCAGGCCCGGACCCGGCGCGGCAAGCTGGCTTCGGTCACGAAATCCAATGCACAACGACATTCCATGGTGTTTTGGGATGAGGTAACAGACCAGCTTGCCGCCGAATATCCCGACATTCAGGTGACACGCTATCACATCGACGCCATGGCCGCGCGTTTCGTCATGGCCCCGGAAAGCCTTGATGTCGTTGTGGCCTCGAACCTGTTTGGCGACATTCTGACCGATCTTGGCGCGGCGATTCAGGGCGGGCTTGGCTTTGCGGCCTCGGCCAATATCAACCCCGACCGCTCGGCCCCGTCGATGTTCGAACCCGTCCACGGCTCGGCCCCTGACATTGCCCATCTGGGGATTGCCAACCCGATTGCGGCGATCTGGTCGGGCGCGATGATGCTGGAGCATTTGGGCGAGAGCGATGCCGCCGCCCGCGTTCACACCGCCATCGCGGCGGCCACCTCTGCCGGGATCGGCACGGTGCCGGGCAAGGACAAGACCGAACAGATCACCACCGCCATTCTGGCCGCGCTGTAAGGATCCCCAATGCCGCTCAAGCCGCAGGTTGATTACCAGAGCTTTGACAGTCTCGACCTTCGCATCGGCCGGGTGGTCGAGGTGCAGCCTTTTCCCCGCGCCCGCAACCCGTCCTATAAGGTCGCAGTTGATTTCGGCCCGGATATTGGCCTGCGCTGGTCCAGCGCACAAATCACCCGCTATGCGCCCGACGAGCTGCTTGGGCGCAATGTCGTTTGCGTGGTCAATTTCGCCCCGCGCAACATCGCCGGGTTCCAGTCCGAAGTGCTGATTATGGGCGCGGAAAACCCGGCGGGCGAGGTCGTCGTGCTGACGACGGAAAGCACGGTTGCGCCGGGGCAGCCGGTTTACTGATCGCCGCGCAGCAGCGCCCCCATACCCAGATCGCGCGGCAGATGGATACGGAACTCGGTCCCGTGTTCATCGCTGCGCACCAGATCCAGCCGACCGCCGTGGCCGCGCACCAACTCTTGCGCGATGGCAAGGCCCAGCCCGGTGCCGCCCTTGCGGGTGCCGCCGCTGAAGGGGCGGAACAGAAACTCGCGCGCCTTTTCCGGCAGGCCGGGGCCAGTATCCCCGACCTTGATCCACCATTCGGCATCGGTCTCACCCGCGCTGATCTCGATGGTGCCGGGCTGGCCGCTGCCTTCCAACGCCTGCCGGGCGTTGCGGGTCAGGTTGGACAGCACCCGGTAAAGCTGCTCACGGTCGGCGCGAATGGTCAAAGCGGGCTGAATATCGACGATGAACTCGACCCCACCCGTCCCGGCAAGGCTTTCAGCCTCGGTCACATCCTCGACCAGCGCCGCCAGCGGAAAGCGTGACAGCGTGGGCGAGGGTTCCTCGGCCTTGCCAAAGGCCAGCGTGGTTTCGCACAGATTCACCGCCCGACTGATCGAGTTCACCAGCTTGGGCGCCGCCCGCCGCACCGCAGGGTCTTCGCTTTCCTCCAGCCGGTCGGCAAAAATCTGGCTGGTGGTCAGGATGTTGCGCAAGTCATGGCTGATTTTGGCCACCGCCTGTCCAAGCTGCGCCAGCCGGTCCTTTTGGTTCAGCGCCGAAGTCAGCGTCTTTTGCATCGCAGCCAGCGCAGTTTCGGCCTCGGCCACCTCGGCGATCCGTGCCGTCGGGGTAATAATGGCGCGGCCATCCTGCGGGGCGCTGGCATAGGCGCTCATATGCTGGATCACCCGCCGGATCGGCACCACGATCAGCCGCCGCGCGGCAAAGTTCAGCAGCACCGCTGTCAGGATCGAGAACGCCGCAGAAATCACCAGCAACCGCAGCCCGGTGTCGATCATCGTCTTGCGCAAGGGTGCGCTTTCCATCGTAATCTCGATCAACTGCCCGGCATGGTTCACCGGCGCACCGATCACCCGGATCACCCGGTCGTCAGGGTCCGCAATCTGCTGAACCGCATCCCGGATCGCCTCAAGGAAACCCAGGTCGCGCAGATCATAAGTCGCGGAAATCGGCTGCGGAATGGGCGAGGCCAGCACAAGCTGGCGCACATCATTGCGGCGCAGCACCACGTTGAACACGCCAGCATTCTGCAACAACTCGGCTTCCAGCTCGCTGCTGATCGAATCATCGGTGGCCAGCCGGGCAAGGCTGGCGATCTGCGCCCGCTCCAGCCGCGATTCCAGATAGGTCTGCCGGACAGCCGCCAGCGCAGGCAAAAGAATCAGCGCCTCGGCCAGCAGAACGAAAACGATCGTTACTGCGGCGAATCGGCCTGACAAGCTGTTCAGTCTCATGCGCACCCCAACCAGCACCCGCGCGGGGTTCCGTCGCGGGTTATCACGCTTTCGCGCGTTTCCTGTCAAACATTGCAACCGGGCTGCGGGTTCCCTAAGCGGGTTCTTGCGCGAAATATTCTGGCAAACCCTTACCATCACCGTTGACTCGGGGGCGCGTCTGACCTATCAGGCGGGCTTCGAGATAACCAGCGTGGCCGCGCAGGGCATTGTCCTGTTGCCTGTCGCGCTCTGCTGAACACCGCTGAATATCGGAGTGGACACATGAAACGCACTTTCCAGCCGTCGAACCTGGTTCGCGCGCGCCGTCACGGTTTCCGTGCCCGCATGGCAACCAAAGGGGGCCGTCGCGTCCTGAACGCACGCCGCGCCAAGGGCCGCAAGCGTCTGTCGGCCTGATTGGTCTGACGCGGGGTTTGCGCCCCGCAAGGCTGCAAAAATATGCCGTCGCGCCCCGCCCCTGTCGCTGAACCGCAAGGCCAGCCGACCGGGAGTGGCGCGGCGGCTTTTCTGCGTCCGGTGATCCTGCGCAAACGTGCGGATTTCCTGCGCGCCGCCAAGGCCCGCCGTCAGGGAACGGCGGGCTTCCTGCTGCAAGCCCGCCAGCGCGACACAAGCGAAGCCGACCCGCAAGACATCCGCATTGGCTATACCTGTTCCAAAAAACTCGGCAATGCCGTGGCCCGCAATCGTGCCAAGCGCCGCTTGCGCGAGGTTGCACGGGCCATCCTGCCCAAACTTGGCCGCCCCGGCTGGGATTACGTTCTGATTGGTCGTCCTGAAACGACAATTTCCCGCCCCTTCACCGATCTGCTGGCCGATCTGGAACAGGCCCTGACCCGCATCCATGGGGATCGCCCATGACCCCGCTGGCCCGGATTTTCGCCCTGCCCATTCGCGCCTATCGGCTGTTTCTGTCGCCGTGGATCGGTCACGGCTGCCGCTTTCAACCGACCTGTTCCGTCTATGGGCTGGAGGCGCTGGAAAAGCACGGCGCCATCAAGGGCGGCTGGCTGACCCTGCGGCGTCTGGTGCGCTGTAACCCGTGGGGCGGGTCCGGCTATGATCCGGTGCCGCCCAAACGGTGCGACCATGATTAAGCGGCGGCTCATCGGCCTTGCCGCCGTCATTCTCGCCGCCATCATCCTGATTTTACTGGTAGCTTTTATCATCGAAAGGGTTTTCGCATGAACATCGAAGCCGATCTGGACGAGATCCACCCGCTGTTCCGCGGTGCCCCTTCCTCGACCGAGTTCCGCAAGCTGCGCAAGCGTCTGGTCCGCGAAACCCGCGATGCGATCGAGACATATGGCATGGTTCGCCCCGGCGACCGCTGGCTGATCTGCCTGTCGGGCGGCAAGGACAGCTATACCCTGTTGGCCATTCTGCATGAATTGAAATGGCGTGGCCTGCTGCCCGTTGACCTGCTGGCCTGCAATCTGGATCAGGGCCAGCCGGGCTTCCCTTCGACCGTGCTGCCAGCGTTTCTGGCGGATCGTCAGGTCGCGCATCGCATTGAATATCAGGACACTTATTCCATCGTCACCGATAAAATCGCGCCGGGCGGGACGATGTGCAGCCTGTGTTCCCGCCTGCGGCGCGGCAACCTGTATCGCATCGCCCGCGAAGAAGGATGCAGTGCGGTCGTGCTTGGCCATCACCGCGATGATATTCTTGAGACTTTCTTTATGAACCTGTTTCACGGCGGGCGGCTGGCAACGATGCCGCCCAAGCTGCTGAACGAAGAAGGCGACCTGACTGTTCTGCGCCCGCTGGCCTTCGTGGCCGAAGCCGATTGCGACCGTTTCGCTCGTACCATGAACTATCCCATAATCCCCTGCGACCTTTGCGGCAGTCAGGACGGCTTGCAACGAATGCAGGTCAAGGCGCTGCTGGATGAGTGGGAAAAGCGTACGCCAGGCCGCCGTCAGGTCATGTTCCGGGCCTTGACCAATGTCCGGCTCTCACATCTGGCAGATCCAAACCTTTTTGATTTCGCATCGCTTTTCCCGGATGCAAACAACTTTAAGGAGGTTTCCCCGCCGATTTTAGGCGCGCATTAACGGAACATAAGGGAATTGCTGCTAAGCCTTGGGGGAATGAAACGATTCTTCCGGTGGCCTTTATGCTGATTCCGACCGCTGCTTCCTTGCTGACACGCCTGCGCAACCTGCTGCCCCGCAAGCAGTCTCCCCGGCAACAGGTGCTGGTGCTGCGCCTCACACAACTGGATGGGCTGCGGCAATTGCTGGGGCAATCCGGGCTGGACCGGCTGTTGATGCAGATGCGCGACCGGCTGCGCGGCTGCCTGCGCCACGACGATCGGCTGTTTGCTGCCCCGGCCGGGGATTTCTGCATCACGCTGGCCACTGATTCGCCCGATCTCGCGGTGCAGATCGCCATGCGGCTGCGCAAAGCCTGCGGTGGCACCTTTACACTGGCCGGGCATAATCTGCACCCGGAACTGACTGGCGTGCTGGTCACGCATGACAAGCCCGGCGCGGACCCGGCGCAACTGGCCAGCTTTGGCCGCAAGATGCTGGAACGCACCCCCCCGACGCCTGCGGCACTGGCCATTTTCGCATGGCAACCGCAAAGCGACGCCACCCCCGACCATAACTTTGCGTCCCTGATTGCGCAGGGCGCAGTGCAGGCACATTTTCAGCCGCAGATTTGTTGCGACACCGGCGCGGTCATGGGGTTTGAGGCGCTGGCCCGCCTGAACCACCCCAGCCGCGGCTTGCTGGCCCCGCCACATTTCCTGCCCGGACTGGATGACACTTCACGCGCCACCCTGACCGCAGAAATGCTGCGCCAGTCGCTTGAGGCATTGCAGAAATGGGATGACGCCGGCTGGCATGTGCCGACCGTCTCGGTCAATGTCACCCCGCAAGAGCTGGCCGAACCCGCCTTTGCCGATCTGGTCCTGTGGGAACTGGACCGTCAGAATATCCCACCGTCGCGTCTGGTGATCGAGGTCATCGAGGATCTTGGCCCTCACACCACCGGCGCGGCGGCGGGTCCCAATCTGCGCCGCCTTGCACTGGCGGGCTGCCGCATCGACCTTGATGATTTCGGCACCGGCAGCACCACGCTGGACGCCATCCGCCAGTTCGAGGTGCACCGCCTGAAAATCGACCGCAGCTTCGTCAAGGGCTGTACCCAGGACCCGCAACGTCAGCGCATGATTCTGGCCATTCTGGCACTGGCCGATCATCTGGACCTGCAAACCGTTGCCGAAGGTGTCGAAAGCCCCGAAGAACATTATTTCCTGGCTCAAATCGGCTGTAACGAGGTGCAGGGCTACGGCATTGCCGCCCCGATGCCTCTGGACCGCACCTTCGCCTTCATGGAAAGCCACAGCAGTCGGCAAAACAACCTGCCCCGGCTTCAGGCCCGTGCAGGTTAAGATTGTGCAAGCGGATCACGCGGACGGAACGGGCGGCGCAGGATCGGGGAAAATCCGGCAAAACCGCGGTTGCAAACCGCACGGCCCCTTGACCTTTGCCCCCCCCTTCTATTGAACCGCCCCATCCCTTTCCCGCGATCTGGTGACGGTATGGAAGACAATAACCGCAATCTCATTCTGGCGACCGTGCTGTCGTTTCTGGTGATCGTCGTATGGTATACGCTGTTCGCGCCAGAACCCCCGGTCCTGCCAGATGAACCGGCCGCCATCACCGCACAGGATGGCGCCCCCATCGCACCGACCGCCACGACACAGGCGGCGGGCGGCGATACGCTGGCGCAAAGCATCGCCAGCACCGGCGATCCGGTGGCGGATGCGCCGCGCGTGATGATCGAAACGCCCTCGCTGAACGGTTCGATCTCGCTGGCAGGCGGTCGCCTCGATGACCTGCTGCTGACCGACTATCGCGCCACGCTGGCCGCAGATTCGCCCTATGTCCGCCTGCTCTCCCCGACAGCAGGCAATCCGGCCAATGATGTGCCTGCCACCAAACCCTATTACGCGGTTTATGGCTGGATGCCTGCTGCCGGCACCGATCCGGCACTGGTTCCCGGCCCAACGACGCTCTGGACACTTGAAACCGGCACCACGCTGTCGCCCGGCAATCCGGTCACGCTGGTTTGGGACAACGGCGCCGGTCAGATCTTCCGTCGCACCTTCGAGGTTGACGACAAGTTCCTGTTCACCATTGGCCAATCCGTCACCAATAACAGTGCCACAGCATTTTCGGCGGCCCCCTATGGCATTATCGCCCGCCACGGGATGCCCGATGGTCTGGAAAACTTCTTCATCTCGCATGAAGGTGTGATCGGGATGCTGGACGGCAAACTTGACGAAGAATCCTACAAGGATGTCAGCAAGTTCGACCTCAGCCCCGTTGAAGGCCGCGCTAAAACCACCGAAGTTGCGGAAAACGGCTGGATCGGCTTTACCGATAAATACTGGATGGCGGCACTGGCCCCTGCACCAGGCCAGCCGTTCCGCGCTGTCACCAAATATTCCGACGCAGCCGACATCTACCAGACCGAAACCCGCCTGCCCGTGCAGACCATCGCACCGGGCGCCAGCATCACATCCAGCAGCTACCTGTTCGCTGGTGCCAAGGTTGTCGATACGCTGCGCAGCTATGAAACCACCCCCGGCATCCAGCGCTTTGTCGATGCGGTGGATTGGGGCTGGTTCTATTTCTTCACCAAGCCGATTTTCTCGCTGCTGCACTGGTTGCATGGGCTGATCGGCAACATGGGCTGGTCCATCATCGCGCTGACCGTCGTGCTGAAAGCGCTGGTCTTTCCGCTGGCCCGAAAATCCTATGTCTCGATGGCCAAAATGCGCGAATTGCAGCCGGAGATGGAGGCCATCAAGGAACGCACCGGCGAGGACCGGATGAAGTTCCAGCAGGAGGTCATGGCCCTCTACAAGCGCGAAAAGGTCAACCCGGCTGCCGGCTGCCTGCCGATGCTGCTGCAAATCCCGATCTTTTTCAGCCTGTATAAGGTGATTTTCGTCACCATCGAATTGCGCCATGCGCCCTGGCTCGGCTGGATCAAAGACCTGTCCGTGCGCGACCCGTCCAGTGTGCTGAACCTGTTCGGCCTGCTGCCCTTTCATGCGCCCGGCCCTGACTCGCTGTTTTACATCCTGTCGCTGCCACTGATGGCACTGATCCTTGGCCTCAGCATGTGGGTCCAGCAAAAGCTGAACCCGGCACCGACCGATCCGACGCAAAAGATGATCTTTGCCTGGATGCCTTGGGTGTTCATGTTCATGATGGGCGGCTTTGCCGCAGGGCTGGTGCTTTACTGGATCGCCAACAACATCATCACCATCATCCAGCAGTATACGATCATGTCGATGCACGGCCACCGCCCGCAACTGTTCGGCAACATCAAAGAGGGCCTGAAGGTGCGGCGCAAATGACCGGACGGCTGGCGCATCTGTTTCGCTATCCGGTCAAATCCGCCGGAGGAGAAGCACTGGATCACGTCAGTCTGACCGTCGGGCAGCGCCTGCCCGGCGACCGGAAATGGGCGGTCTTGACCGAGGCCGGGGCCACCCATACCGAAAAGGCCGGGCCGGGTGGCTGGCTGCCCAAAGCCTGTTTTCTGCGCGGTGCGGCATCGGGCAAATTGCAGGCCGTCATCGGCGGCTGGCAGGGTGATAAGCTGCATTTGCGCCACCCTGACCTGCCGGATCTGATCGCATCCCCCCATGATGAGGGCGCGCGGATCGTGGACTGGCTGCGCCCGCTCTGGCCCGCAGACAAGCCCGCACCGCTGCGGCTGGAACAGGCGATGACAGGCTTTGCCGACGACAAAAATCCGGTCATTTCAATTCTGTCTCTGAACAGCCTGCGCGATCTGGAAGCTCGACTTGGCCAACCGCTTGGTCTGCATCGCTGGCGGGCAAACCTGTGGATCGAAGGCTTTGCCCCGCAGTCAGAGCGCAACTGGATCGGGCACGACCTTCACATCGGCAAGGCCCGGCTGCGGGTGGTTGAACCGATTGGCCGCTGCACTGCCACCGGGGTGGATACGACGACCGGAAACCCGGATATTGATATGCTGGCCGCACTGAAGGATCAGTTTGGCCATACTGATTTCGGTATTTTTGCCGAGGTCATCACCTCTGCCGAAATCGCCCTGAATGACGAGGTGCGCCCGTGAAAGTCGCCTTTCCCCTTGCCCCCGAACCCGCCGCCGATCGGGCCGAGGCCGCGCGGCTGCTGTTTGCCGGCCCGGTCGATTTCCTCAAAGGCGTGGTCGCCATGGATGGCCTGCCCCCGGCTGACCGCCCCGAGGTCTGTTTTGCAGGCCGCAGCAACGTGGGAAAATCCAGCCTTATCAATGCCTTGACTGGTCGCAAAGGGCTGGCACGGGCGTCGAACACACCGGGGCGGACGCAGGAAATCAACTATTTCACCCTTGGCGACCACTCCTATCTGGTGGACCTGCCCGGCTATGGTTTTGCCAAGGCCCCGGTTGCCGTCGTGGCGAAATGGCAGGCGCTGCTGAAAACCTATCTGGCAGGCCGCCCGACCCTGCGCCGCGCCTTTTGCCTGATTGATTCCCGCCACGGCGTCAAACCCGTGGACCATGAAATCATGGCCCTTCTGGACCGCTCGGCGGTGCCGTTTCAGGTGGTGATGACCAAGGCCGATAAGATCGGCCCACAGGCGATGACCGCGGTTCTGGCACAGGTCGAAACCGAGTTGCAAAAGCACCCTGCCGCCTTCCCGGAACTGGTCGTGACCTCCTCCGACAAAGGGCAGGGTATCGCCACGCTCCGCAGCATTATCGCCGGTCTGGACTGATCGCACGGGCCGGGTAAACTGACCGCCACTCGCAAGGACGCCGCAATGAGAAAGCAGAACATGGATCTCGACTGGACCCCAACCGCCCGCACCCTGTCCGAAGCACTGCCCTATATGCAGCGTTATGCGGGCGCTGTCGTGGTGGTCAAGTTCGGCGGCAATGCCATGGGCGACGACGACGACATGGCCGATTTCGCCCGCGACATCGTGCTGATGAAACAGGTCGGGATTCACCCGATTGTTGTGCATGGCGGCGGGCCGATGATTAACGAAATGCTGTCGAAACTGGGCATCGAAAGCCATTTCGTGCGCGGCAAGCGCGTTACGACCAAACCAACGGTCGAAGTGGTCGAAATGGTCCTGTCCGGCCTTGTCAACAAGCGCATCGTTCAGGCGATTAACGACGCTGGCGGCCGCGCGGTTGGGATTTCCGGCAAAGACGACGACATGATGGTCTGCGAAGCGGACGACCCAGAGCTTGGCTTTGTCGGTCGCCCAATCGAGATGAACATTCAGATCATCCGTGACCTGTATAACGCCGGTCTGATCCCGGTGATTGCCCCGGTCGCAACCGGCATGGCCGATAACGAGACCTTCAATGTCAATGGCGACACCGCTGCCGGGGCGATTGCCGGGGCGCTGCGGGCCGACCGGCTGTTGCTGCTGACCGATGTCTCAGGGGTCAAGGACGGCTCGGGTCAGGTCGTGACGCAAATGCACCCCGATCAGGTCCGGGCGATGATTGCCGACGGCACCATTGCAGGTGGCATGATCCCGAAAACCGAAACCGCGCTGGCGGCGCTGGATGACGGTGTGCGGGCGGTGGTGATTCTGGATGGTCGGGTGAAACACGCCGTCCTGCTGGAACTGTTCACCGAGCATGGCGCGGGCAGCCTGATCCGCTCGACCGAGCCAAAGGTCAAGCCGCACGGGCTGCGTCAGGGTGGTGAATCGCTTTAACCCCAAAGACATACTGGACGACTGCGCCGCTTCGTGCCACGCTTGCGGTGATTCCGCTGCAACCAGAGGTCGCCATGACTCCGCTCGGCTATCGCCGCCTGATCCTGACCCGCCACGCCAAATCCGCATGGGATGACCCTGCCCAACCGGATGAGGCCCGACCGCTGAACGCCCGTGGCCGCCGCGCCGCGCGGGAGTTGGGTGACTGGCTGGCCAGCCGGGGTTATGACCCGGAGGAGGTTCTTTGCTCGACCGCCACACGCACCCGGCAGACATGGGAACTGGCCGCGCAGGCTGCCTTTGAAACCCGTCCCCTGCTGCGCTTTGAACCTTCGCTCTACCACGCAACCCCCGAGGCCATGCGGAACGTGCTGCGCAGCGCAGAGGCGCAAACCGTGATGATGGTCGGCCACAATCCCGGCATTGCCGAGTTTGCCGCCAGCCTGCCCGCGCACCCGCCACTGGACCCGGATTTCCGCCGCTATCCCACGGCAGCAACGCTGGTCGTGGATTTCCAGATCGACAACTGGTCACAGATTGAGCCCGGCACCGGCAGCGTGCTGGACTTTACCCGCTTCGACGGTCGCCGCTAAGAGGACATGATGAGCTATCTGAAATCGCACCCGACCCGCGACGGGTTTTTCGGGGAATACGGTGGTGCGCAATTGCCGCCGCAACTGGAACCGCATTTCAAGGACATCGCCGCCGCCTATGACCGGATCGCACATTCCGCTGATTTCATTGCGGAACTGCGCCATATCCGCAAGCATTTCCAAGGCCGTCCGACCCCGATCAGCTACCTGAAAAATCTGTCCGCCGCGCTTGGGGGCGCGCAGATCTATGCCAAGCGCGAGGATCTGAACCATACCGGTGCCCATAAGCTGAATCACTGCATGGGCGAGGGGCTGCTGGCCCGGTTCATGGGCAAGACCAAGCTGATGGCCGAAACCGGCGCGGGCCAGCATGGTGTGGCGCTGGCCACCGCTGCCGCCTATTTCGGGCTGGAATGTGAAATCCACATGGGCGAGGTGGACATCGCCAAAGAGGCCCCCAACGTCACCCGGATGAAGCTGCTCGGCGCGACGGTGGTGCCGGTCGGCTTCGGTGGCCGCTCGCTGAAAGAGGCCGTGGACAGTTGCTTCGAAAGCTATCTGTCACAGGCCGACACCGCCCTGTTCGCTATCGGCTCGGTCGTTGGACCGCATCCTTTCCCGCGCATTGTCCGTGATTTTCAGCATGTTGTCGGTATCGAAGCACGCGAACAATTCCTTGAAATGACAGGGAACCTGCCCGATATGGTCGCGGCCTGCGTCGGCGGCGGTTCAAATGCGATGGGGATTTTCGCCGGTTTCATCGACGACGCCGATGTGGCGCTTTACGGGGTCGAGCCGGGCGGCAGCTCCTCAGCACTTGGCGATCACGCTGCCACGATTACCTATGGCGAAGATGGTGACATCCACGGCTTCCGCACCATGGTTCTGCATGACGATCAGGGCAATCCGGCCCCGGTCCATACCGTCGCATCCGGGCTGCACTACCCCGGCATCGGCCCGGAACACGCCTATCTGCACCGCTCGGGCCGGGCCAATTACACCTCGGCCAGCGACCACGAGGCGCTGGACGCCTTCTTCCGCCTGTCCCGGCGTGAAGGCATCATCCCGGCACTGGAAAGCGCCCATGCCGTCGCCTTCGCCCTGCGCGAAGCCCCAAAGAACCCCGGCAAGACGATTCTGGTGAACCTGTCCGGCCGCGGGGATAAAGACATCGACTATGTGACGGAAAACTTTGGCTTCGAGGTCTGATCCGGCATCTTTTGTCAGAAAATATCCTCGGGTGGGTGAATGGCCGTCAGGCCAGAGGGAGGGCAGACAGCCCTCCCTTTTTGCCGTCAGTGAAACGGCGGTGCATACATCAGCCCGCCCTGCGTCCATTGCGCGTTCAGTCCGCGTGGCAAACCGATCGGCGTCTGCTCGCCAATCGTCGCGGCGAAAATCTCGCCATAATTGCCGCTGGCCGAGATCGCCCGCTTGGCCCATGTCCGGTCCAGACCAAGCAATGCGCCAAGGTCATTCTCGCCCATTCCCAGCAGACGCTGCACCTCGGCGCTTTGGGACGACCGCGACAATTCCTCGATATTGGCCGATGTCACGCCATATTCTTCGGCAGCGATCAGCGCATACATGGTCCAGCGCAGAATATCCGACCAATTGTCATCGCCCTGCCGTGCCACCGCAGCCAGCGGCTCTTTCGAAATCACTTCCGGCAGGATGATATGATTTTCCGGGTCAGCAAAAGCCGCCCGCGTCGCCGCAAGGCCAGAAATATCCGCAGTATAGGCGTCGCAGGCCCCCGCCACATATTTCTGCTCGCCCTCGGCGCTGCTGTTGACCGGAACGGCCGTATATTTCATGTTATTGGCGCGAAAATAGTCAGCAAGATTAATCGCAGTCGTGGTGCCTGACTGCACACAGATCGAGGTTCCATCCAGCTCTTTGGCAGATGAAATCCCCTGCGTTTTCCGCAGCATGAACCCTTGGCCATCGTAATAGCTGACCGCACCGAAATCCAGCTCGGCATCGCGCGAGAAAGTCCAGGTCGAGTTCCGCGCCAACAGATCGACCTGCCCCGAGGTCAGCGCCTCAAACCGGCCCTCACCGCTGGTGGGGATATAGTTGACCTTGGCCGGATCGCCCAGCACTGCCGCCGCAACCGCCATGCAAAAGTTCACATCAAAGCCCGACCAGTTGCCATTTGCATCCGGCGCCGCGAACCCGACAAGCCCTTGATTAACACCACAATTCAGCACATCACGTTCGCGCGCCTGCGTCAGCGTCTCGCCGCTTTCGGCCAGGGCCGCACCGCCCAAAGCACAGGCCGCCAGCGTCGCAAACAATGCGGTTCTTGTCATCGTCAACCCTTCCGAAAGCCCGACGGCCCTTTGCGCGACATTCTGCCGATCATACAGCAGGGGTCAAGAAACAAAGCTGTGCGGGCGGGACAGAAGCCATACCCTTTCCGCAACCTGCATTGCCCCGGCCTTGGCACTGGCGGCGGCTTCGGCCTCATCGTCGCGCCCCCATTGCTCAGCCTGATGGTCCTCATCCAGCCGTGACAGGGCAAAGGCGGCATCCGCATCCAGACGGCCCTCGATCACCGCCAGCCCCAGCACCAATGATCCGGGCAGCGCCACCAGATCATGCAGCGCCGTCAGCCCGAACGTGTCCAGTCCAGCCAGCGCCGCCCGCAGCCGCGACAGCGCCGCGCTATCCTGCGCCACCGGCATCAGCCCTTGCGTTACCGCCAGCCGCGCACCGTAGCGGTCCGCGGCCCAATCCAGCAGCGGTTGCCATTCAGTCTCCTGCCGCTCGGCCAGCGCGGCAGGCGCGTCAGTGCGATAGCACAGCAGGTCGGTGCCGCCATATTCCGCCAGCATATCGGCCACGGCATCGAATTGCGGTGCGACTTTTTCCACCGCCGAATTGGCCGCACGGGTCAGCGGCATGGTGTTCGGGTCGATCATATCGGCCTGCGCATCCCATTCGTCCGCCACGGCCTTCGCCAGCCGTTCCGTAGGCAAAACCAGCGCCAGCTTGCCCGGTGTGCGCAGGGGGCGGTCGTCCAGCGTAACCTCCCACCCATCCGCGACCTGCCGCACCCCGGCACTTTTCCAGAACCGCCGCGCTTTCCACTCAGCCATGCGCCCACCCTTGCAATTCACGCGTCAACGTCGGGAAATCCGGCGCAACCAGCCGCGCCCCTGCATCCATCAGCGCGTCAGCAGGGTGATAACCCCATGCCACGCCGAAGACCGCCAGACCGGCAGCCACTCCCATCTGAATATCGAACACCGTATCCCCGATCATCACCGCGTCCCGCGCGTCAACGCCGGTCGCCCGCAGCGCCTGAAACAGCATCTCGGGCGCGGGTTTCGAAGGGTTCTCATCCCCCGCCTGCGTGGTCACGAAACGGCCGCGCCAGCCATAGGTATCCAGCATCATCTTGATACCCCGCCGCGACTTTCCGGTTGCCATACCCAGCAGCCAGTCGCCCTGATCCAGCGCGGTCAGGCAATCCTGCGCACCGGGGTAAAGTGGCATGTCCTCGCCCTGTGCGCGGCGGGCAAAGAACCCGGCCTTATAGCCCTCGACCACCCTGGCGCGGGTCGCAGGGTCAGCCTCGGGCAGCAGATCCGCCACCGCCTCGGGCAAGGATCGCCCGACGATGGACAGCACATCGCTACGCGCAGGTGCAGCAAGGCCCGCAGCGGCATAACCATCGGTCATCGCGTTGACGATCATCGCCTGACTGTCAACCAGCGTGCCATCTACATCAAAGATAAACAGCTTCATGCCTCATCCTCGAACGGATCGGCAGGCACGTCGCGCTCGGACCAGCCCAGCGTGGCCCATGTCCGCGCCATATGCTCCGGCAAGGGCGCGGTCAGGCTGATGCGCTCGCCCGTAATCGGATGGTCGAACGACAGGCTGCGGGCGTGCAGATGCAGCTTGCGGCTGATCTCTCCGCCCAGTTGCGCCCCCCAGCCATCGCCAAGATTTTCCTGCCCCGAACCGCCATATTTCCCGTCCCCGACAATGGGATGGCCCATTTCCGCCATATGCGCCCGAAGCTGATGTGTGCGTCCCGTCACTGGCACCAGCGCACACCAGCTTGCCCGCGTGGCAAGGTTCTCCAGCACGGCATAATCGGTCGTCGTCCGCTTGGCCCCTTCAGTTTCCGCCACGCGGTTGGGGTGGATGCACAGCATCTTTTCACCATGCGCGCCCGGTGCCTTGATCAGCCCATAACGGATCGTCCCCATGCGCGGTTGCGGCACACCAGCGACGGCGGCCCAGTAGATCTTGCGCGTGGTGCGGTTGCGAAAAGCCTCGGACAAGCGCCGTGCCACGCGGTCGGTCCGCGCCAGCAACAACAGCCCCGAGGTATCCTTGTCCAGCCGATGCACCAGCTTGGGCTTTTCCTTATAGCCGAACATCAGCGCCGCGCTGAGGCCGTCCACATGGCGCTCGCCCTGCCCCGAGCCGCCTTGCGAGGGCAGCCCCGGCGGCTTGTTCAGCGCAATGATATGCTGATCCTTCCACAAAACGGCCGCCTGCATCATTGCCTCATCCGCTGCGGAAATCCCCCCGCGTGAGGGGGCCGCCGGTTTAGGGGCCTCGGCCTGCGGCAAGGGCGGCACGCGGACGTCTTGCCCGGCCTCGATCCGGGTGCTGGCCTTGACCCGCCCGCCATCGACGCGCAACTGCCCGGTGCGGCACAGCTTTTCCACCGCGCCCTGCGTCAGTTGCGGGAACCGTTTGCGCAGCCAACGGTCCAACCGCTGATCGCCCTCATCCGCGCCAATGCGGATCATCTGCACGCCGCTCATGCACCTATCCATCTTGCAAGGGCCGCCCCGGCGAACACCGCCGCCAGCGAGGCCATAACCGAAACCATGACATATATCGCCGCCGTCCCCGTCTGGCCAGCTTCCCACAGGGTCAGCGCATCCAGCGAAAAGGCCGAAAACGTGGTAAACCCGCCCAGCAGCCCGGTCAGCAGCAAGGGCGTATATGGCCCGCGCGGCCCCAGCGCCACCACCAGCAGGCCCATGACAAAGCAGCCCGCGACATTCACCGTCAGCGTCGCCAGCGGCCCGCCCCTCAGCAGCAGCCCGACGCCATAGCGCATTGACGCGCCCATTGCTCCGCCAAACGCCACCTGAAGAAACTGGTATTCCATCCGCGACCCCTGCCCCGGCGCGGGACGCAAGTCAATGCCCACGCTTTGCCCGCAGGCTGACGAACCATTCGACGCGCTTTTTCAGTTCGCGCTCAAAGCCACGCTCGACCGGCAGGTAAAACACCGGGCGCTTCATACCTTCGGGAAAATAGTTCTGGCCGCTGAAGCCATCCTCGGCATCGTGGTCATATTCATAGCCTACGCCATATCCTTGTTCTTTCATCATTTTCGTTGGCGCATTCAGGATATGGGCAGGCGGCATCAGACTGCCGCTGCGCTTGGCCTCGGCTCGCGCAGCTTTATAGGCGCTGTAACCCGCATTCGATTTCGGAGCCAGCGCCAGATAGATCACCGCCTGCGCCAGCGCGAGTTCGCCCTCGGGGCTGCCAAGCCGTTCGTAAAGCGCCCAGGCGTCAAGGCAATGCCGCTGCGCCGCCGGGTCGGCAAGGCCAATATCCTCGACCGCCATGCGGGTGATGCGGCGGGCCAGATAGCGCGGATCTTCGCCCCCCTCCAGCATCCGGCCGAGCCAATACAGCGCCGCATCCGGGTCACTGCCGCGCACCGATTTATGCAAGGCACTGATAAGATTGTAATGTTCCTCGCCGGATTTGTCATATTTCGCCGCCCGTCGCATCAGCCGTTGTGACAGTTGATCGGTGGTCAGCTTGCCCGAAACCTTCCAGGCCATCACCTGCTCGATCAGGTTCAGCACCGCACGGCCGTCACCATCGGCCATCTCCAACAACGCCTCGCGCGCCGGGCCATCCAGCGGCAGGGCGCGGCCCAACTCCTGCTCGGCCCGTTGCGCCAGCAGTTCCAGATCGGTCAGGCTGAGGCGTTCCAGCACGATCACCTGCGCCCGCGACAGCACCGCAGCGTTCAGTTCAAAGGATGGATTTTCGGTGGTCGCCCCCACCAGCAAAATGGTGCCATCCTCCATATGCGGCAGGAAACTGTCCTGCTGCGCCTTGTTAAAACGGTGGATTTCATCGACGAACAGCAGCGTGCCGCCGCCCTGCGCACGACGCAGCTTCGCGGCCTCGAACACCTTGCGCAGTTCCGGTACGCCCGAGAAAATCGCGCTGATCTGCACGAAGCTCAGATCAGTTTCCGCCGCCAGCAAGCGCGCGATGGTGGTCTTGCCCACCCCCGGCGGCCCCCAGAGGATCAGTGAGGACAGCGACCCCGCCGACAGCATCGCCCCAAGCGGACCATCGGGGCCAAGCACATGAGCCTGCCCGATCACCTGCGACAACGCCCGCGGGCGGATGCGATCCGCCAGCGGCGCGGCCCGCGCGGGACGGGAAGGTTCAGCGGTATTGTCGAACAAATCAGCCATGAGCAGAGTTTACGCCGCCCATGGCTGCCACGAAAGCCCCGTCAGTGCATCTTGCCCGCAAGGCTGATCGAGACGCATTGAAACTGGCCGTCGTCGATGGTCAGCATTGGCCCGATCGCCTCGGCCTCAACCCCGCAGCGGCCATACCAGCGTTCCCAGTTGCCTGCGGTCAGGGCGACCAGCCGGGTTGCGCCCTGCTCGCGGGCGGTGGCTACCATCGCCTCAGCCATGCGGAAATGCACCTTGCGCCGCTGCGCCATCGGCACGGCATGGTTCACGAACACGCGGGTGCATTCCCAGATATGCGGATCAACCGGCGCCGGGCCATAAAGCAAATCCTGCGGAATCGAGCCGCCAAGGATGCCAAGCTGCGCATCACGGATCATATAGGAATAAATCCCACAACGCGCCGTCGTCGGCGTCAGGCGCAGACCGCCCAAGACCTGCCCCAATTCGTGAATGGCCACCCAGCGGCTTTGCGGGGTATCGTATTGGTCGAACTCCATCCCTTCGGCTTCGGGAAGGTCCCAATTTTTCTGCACGATAAAACTTTGTTTTCGCGCACGAAAAACATTCGCAAACAACTCGCCATGGTTGTGCAGATTGGCGAAAGAAAGAGTGGTGGTTTCCATAGGCGTTCTCTCCTGGGTTCGAGGGCGCCCCAGCTGCCCACGGTCCAGACGATGCCTTACAATAGACGGAAATCCTTGGCTCTTTGCAGCGCCTCAGCGGTGGTGCGTGCCATCAGCCGCTCACGCGCGCTGATAAGACGCGCCTTGAAGGCGCTTTCGGTGATGCCAAGTTTGGCTGCCGCTGCTGCATGACGATCACCTGCCGCGATACAGCGCAGGGCCTCTTGCTGAGCCTTGGTCAGGCTCTCCGGCGGCTCCGTGATTTTGTGCAGCCGCCGAATCATTGTCGAGATCTGCGCGATCTCGTCATCCAAAAACTCTCGTTTATCATGCGCAAAGCTGGCAATCGTGCGCGAGGTGATTTCCCCGACCGAAACCGTCAGACCATAGCGCAACCCATGTTCGGATGCGGCCTGCATGATCTGGAACGGATCAGGAATCGGCAATGCGCTCCACCGGCAGGAACCCGTCACCGAAAACCCCCAGGCAATCGTCGGATCACGCAACGCATAAGCGTTCTGCGAATAGTGATCCAACCACTTCTGCGGATAGGACTGAAACAGCATCAACGGCGCAGCAAAGCGGATGTGAAGCCCCAGAAAATAACCCGAGGGGGCCAGTTTACGGAACTGCTGCAAGGCGGAATTGATTTCAGTTTGTGCGGTCATAGCTTTTTAGACAAATTATAGCAGGGGCGGTCAACGGCAAATCGCCCTGCCGACGGATACAGTCTTGATATTAAGATCGGATGAACGCAATTCCTTTTTGCGATCAACCCATTGCCCGGCCGCATCATTTTTGCTCACGCGCGGGGCGCGACGGCACAACGGCCCACGCTTTTGTCTGCGCATCAGCCTATGCGTGTTTGCAACCGATTGTTTTCCCGCAAAAAAGCCCCGCCAAACGGCAGGGCTTTCGATCTTCAGAATTTGCGCAGGGATCAATCCTCCGCAGCAACCTCGGTCTCAAGGCGGGCGCGGTCAGCGGCACCTTTGGCGTCAACGTCACGCTCGACAAATTCGATAATCGCCATCGGCGCCATGTCGCCATAGCGGAAGCCGGCCTTCAGAATACGGACATAGCCGCCCTGACGGTCTTTGTAGCGAGGGCCGAGAATCTCGAACAGCTTGGCCACATAGGCGTCTTGCTTCAGTTGCGAAGCCGCCTGACGGCGGGCGTGCAGATCGCCGCGTTTCGCCAGCGTGATCAGCTTTTCGATGATCGGGCGCAGCTCCTTGGCCTTGGGCAGAGTCGTCTTGATCTGCTCATGCTCGATCAGCGAGCCAGCCATGTTGGCGAACAGCGCCTTGCGGTGTTCGTGAGTGCGGTTAAGGCGACGGTAGCCGCGAGCGTGACGCATGATGATCTCCTATAACGTCTTTTGCTTTGTCCGGCCCCCCATGCGTGCGGGAGGCTCTCCTTGGGGCGGGATGCCCGGACGGCGGGGTTTGATCCCCGCCGCTATTTCTTAAAACTGGTCGTCGAAACGCTTGGCCAGATCTTCGATGTTTTCCGGCGGCCAATCGACCACATCCATACCCAGATGCAGGCCCATGCCCGACAGCACTTCCTTGATTTCATTCAAGGACTTGCGGCCAAAGTTCGGGGTCCGCAGCATCTCGGCCTCGGTTTTCTGGATCAGATCACCGATATAGACGATATTGTCGTTTTTCAGGCAGTTGGCCGAACGCACCGACAGTTCCAGCTCGTCAACCTTTTTCAGCAGGCGCGGATCGAATTCCAGCCCGTCCTCGTTGTCCTGACGGCCAGCCTGCTCGGGTTCGTCAAAGTTCACGAACACCGAAAGCTGATCTTGCAGGATGCGCGCCGCATAGGCCACAGCGTCCTCGGGCGTCACCGAACCGTCGGTTTCAACCTTCATCGTCAGCTTGTCATAGTCCAGAACCTGACCTTCGCGGGTCGGCTGAACGTCATAGCTGACACGCTTGACCGGCGAGAAAATCGCATCAATCGGAATCAACCCGATGGGCGCATCTTCCGGGCGGTTCTTGTCGGCCGAAACATAGCCCTTGCCGGTGGTCACGGTCAGCTCCATGTTGACCTCGGCACCATCGTCCAGATGGCAGATCACATGGTCCCGGTTCAGGATGGTGATACCAGCAGTTTCCTGAATGTCGCCAGCCTTGACCTCGCCCGGACCTTTGGCCGAGAGGGTCAGGCGCTTGACGCCATCCACATCCATTTTCAGCGTCACGCCCTTGAGGTTCAGAACGATGTCGGTGACATCCTCACGCACCCCGGCGACCGAAGAAAACTCATGCAGCACGTTGTCGATCTGAACGCTGGTGATCGCACCGCCTTGCAACGACGACATCAGCACCCGGCGCAGCGCGTTGCCAAGGGTCAGGCCAAAGCCCCGCTCCAGCGGTTCCGCAACCACGGTCGCGGTGCGGGTGGGATCGGCGCCCGGCTTCACGTCAAGCTGCGTCGGCTTGATCAATTCGGCCCAATTCTTTTCGAACATGCGTGTGCCTCCATTCCTGTTTCCGGCTCATGTCCGGGGCCGGAAACGCCCGAGGTGAAATGCGAAAAGCACCGGACCGCCCGAAAGGCGGACCGGCGTAACAGTTTTTGCCTTAGACGCGGCGGCGCTTCGGCGGGCGGCAGCCATTATGCGCGATCGGGGTCACGTCACGGATCGCCGTGATGTTGAACCCGACAGCGGCCAGCGCGCGCAGCGCCGATTCACGGCCCGAACCCGGACCCTGAACCTCAACCTCCAGCGTTTTCACGCCATGTTCCTGTGCCTTGCGGCCCGCATCTTCGGCGGCCAACTGCGCGGCATAGGGGGTCGATTTCCGCGAACCCTTGAAGCCCATGGTGCCTGCCGACGACCACGAGATCGCATTGCCCTGCACGTCAGAGATCAGGATTTTGGTGTTGTTGAACGAGCTGTTCACATGCGCCACGCCAGCGGCGATGTTCTTGCGCTCTTTACGCTTGGTGCGAACCTTATCACGAGCCATGTCCGGTCCCCTTATTTCTTCTTGCCAGCGATGGGTTTTGCCGGGCCTTTACGGGTGCGGGCATTGGTGTGGGTCCGCTGACCACGCACCGGCAGACCGCGACGGTGACGCAGGCCACGATAGGAACCCAGATCCATCATACGCTTGATGTTCATTTGGGTTTCGCGGCGCAGGTCGCCCTCAACCGTCAGGTTCGCGTCGATGTATTCGCGGATTTGCAGAACTTCGGCGTCCGAAAGCTCATTCACGCGACGGGTGCGTTCGATGCCGACACCTTCGCAGATCTGCTCGGCAAAGGCGGGACCAATCCCGTGGATATAAGTCAAAGCGATGGGGACACGTTTCCCCGTCGGAATATTGACACCGGCAATACGAGCCATGTGCTGTCCTTATGTTGCGATTCCGTAGCACCGGAACCTTTTTTCACAACCGAAGGCCCGAAAGCTCTGCCTTCGGGCCGAATCGCTGCACCCCGAATGGGTGCGATTCCCTGATGGGATGCTTGCGCGTATAGGTTTAACGCAGAGCTGTCAACCCCGCCCCTACAGGCTGTCCATGATCTGTGCGGTCTGCGCAGCCACATCATCCATCGCCGCCAGGCCATCGACTGGCCGCAGCTTGCCCTTGGCATAGTAATAGCCGATCAGCGGCGAGGTTTTCTTGTAATATTCCAACAGCCGGGTTTTCAGGCTGTCCTCATTGTCATCGGCACGGCGGCGCAGATCATCCGAACCACAGACATCGCAAACGCCCGGCTTGGCGGTCGGTTTGGTTTCATCGTGGTAAACCTCGCCGCAATTTCCGCAGGTAAAGCGCCCGGTGATGCGCTTGACCAGCGCCGTGTCATCGACCTGCATTTCAATCACGGCATTGATCTGCGCACCCTGCTCGGCCATCAGATCATCCAGTGCATCGGCCTGCGCCAAAGTGCGCGGAAAGCCGTCAAAGATAAAGCCATTGGCCGCGCTATCCGCCAGCTTTTCGCGGATCAGCCCGATCACGATTTCATCCGTGACCAACTGCCCCTTGTCCATGACCTCGGCCACGACCTTGCCCATTTCAGTCCCCGAGGACCGGGCCTCGCGCAACATATCGCCGGTGGAAAGCTGGACCAGGCCGCGCTCCTCAACCAGACGGCGGGCCTGCGTGCCTTTGCCGGCACCCGGCGGGCCAAGCAGAATGATGTTAACGGTCATGGTCCCTCTCTCCCTCTTGTATCAGCGCCGCGCGGGCGCCTTGCGTGGCTTACGCTCGCCCGGTTTGCGGCGACCGCGAAGCTGCGACTTTTCGATCAGACCTTCATATTGATGCGCAAGCAAGTGGCTTTGCACCTGATTGATCGTATCCATCGTCACCGAAACCACGATCAGAACAGACGTCCCGCCGAAATAGAACGGCACCTGCCAGAAATCGCGGATGAACTCAGGCAGCAGACAGACCAGCGCCAGATAGGCAGAGCCGATCACCAGCACGCGGTTCACCACATAGTCCAGATATTCCTCGGTCCGCTTGCCGGGACGAATACCGGGGATAAAGCCACCCTGATTCTTGAGATTCTCGGCCACATCATCGGATTTGAACGCCACATTCTGCGTATAGAAGTAGCTGAAAAACACGATCATCGCGGCAAAGAATACCAGATACAGCACCTGACCGGGGCTGAAATAGGCCAGAATCGTGGACATGACCGGCCCGGTCTGATTGCCTGAAAAGGTCGAAATCGTGATTGGCAGCAGCAGCAACGAACTGGCAAAGATCGCCGGAATCACCCCTGCCGGGTTAACCTTGATCGGCAGGTGGCTGGACTGGCCGTCATAGACCTTCATCCCGACCTGACGCCGCGGATATTGAATGTGGATCTTGCGCAGGGCGCGTTCCATGAACACGACAAAGGCCATGACCACGACAATCAGCGCCGCAATGCCCAGAATAACCGGGGTCGAGATCGCGCCGATCCGGCCCTGTTCAAACAGTTGCGCCAGATGGCCGGGGATTTCCGCAACGATACCGACAAAGATAATCAGCGAAATGCCGTTACCGATGCCGCGCGCGGTGATCTGCTCACCCAGCCACATCAGGAACATGGTGCCGCCAACCAGCGTAATCACCACCGTGGCCTGAAAGAACAGCCCCGGATCATGCGCCATGCCGCCGACCTCAAGGCTTCGCGCCAGACCATAGGCCTGGAACAGCGCCAGCGCGACCGTGCCATAGCGTGTATATTGGTTAATCTTCTTGCGACCCTGCTCGCCCTCTTTCTTGAGCTGCTCAAGCGAAGGCACCATCGCCGTCAAAAGCTGAACGATGATCGACGCGCTGATATAGGGCATGATCCCCAGCGCGAAAATCCCCATCCGCGACAGCGCGCCGCCGGTGAACATCGACATGATGCCACCAATGCCTGTCTGCGCCTGATCCATAAAGCTGCGCAGGGCTGCACCGTCGATCCCCGGCACCGGAATATAGGTGCCAAGACGGTAAATAATCAGCAAACCAATCGTAAACCAGATGCGCTGGCGAAGTTCGGTGGCCTTGGCAAACGTCCCCCAGGACAGGTTTGCGGCCATCTGTTCAGCGGCTGACGCCATGTGAAGCCTCTTTCATGGCAGCGCCGCCGGACGGTTTCCCGATCCCGCGGCGCTAGGAAAACTTGCGGTCTATGTAGCGGGGCCTGCGCCCCGCCACAATGGGCAACCGGGTCTTATTCCGCCGCCTCGGCTTTGGCCGGGGTGGTGACGGTTACTTTGCCGCCAGCCTTTTCGACAGCCGCAATCGCAGCTTTGGATGCGCCGGCAACAGTCAGGTTCAGAGCGGCTTTCAGCTCGCCTTTGGCCAGAACGCGCACACCGTCCAGCTTGCGGCGCACAACGCCCGCTTCAACCAGTGCGTCTTCGGACACATCACCAGCGGTCAGCTTGCCCGCATCGACAAAGGCTTGCAGCTGGCCCAGGTTGACCACGGCGAACTTCAGCGCGTTCGGCTTGGTAAAGCCGCGCTTGGGCAGGCGGCGATACAGCGGCATCTGACCGCCTTCATAACCGTTCAGCGCCACGCCCGAACGCGAGGTCTGACCTTTGATACCGCGGCCAGCTGTCTTACCCTTGCCCGAACCGGGACCACGGGCAACGCGCTTTTTCTTGCGGTTGGCACCTTCGTTATCGCGGATTTCATGCAGTTTCATGTGCTTCTCCTAAAGCCGGAACCATCCCGCGAAGCAAAGGGACAGACACGGCATTTCTTGTTGGTTACAGAACCGGCAGCCGATTCCAGCCGCCCTTTTAGCGGCAAAGGTTTGCGACCGCAACAGCCAGCACCGCCAAGCCTTCGGCTAAAATGCGACCCATGTGCCAATTTTCATGGCCCCCTCCCCCGCGCCCGACAAAGGCACGATCACCCCGATTTCCAGTTTTGCCGGGCCAATCAGATCACGCAGCCCCGAAACCGCCAGCTTGCTGGAAAAGCCGCTATCCTCACGTCGTTCAAACCGAAGCTGATTGACCAGCATCCACCCCAGCCAGGGCCGTAGGCCAAGCGTCACATCCAAATGACTCGCAACCTTGGGGGTCATATAGGGCAAACTGTAATTGGCCACACTTGCGGCCATGTCCCCCGTCACCCGCAGCCGCGATTCGGCACTGATCCAACCCGGCATGGGCCCATCGAAACCACGCCCCCAACCTGCCGCAATCTGTGCCATCGGGCGAGTCTGCCCGTCCCGATGCAACGCCCCCAGCCCCAGCGATACCGCCAGCCGATCAGCCCCCTGCCCGTCGTCCAGCGCCCATTGCAGGCTGGCCAGTCCCCGCCTTTCGCCACCGCTGCTGCGCCCGAACTCCAGAATCAGGTGTCTTCGATCCTTCAGGCCATATTCGCCATAAGACCCAATGTAGTGATTGCCGTCACGATCCCCCTCGACAGAGAAGGATAGGAACATCCCCCCTTCCGCACGCGGCCAAGGCCCCGCGAACGAAGCACCGGCCTCAAAGACCAGCAACACAAGAGAAAGCAACCATCCGAATCGCACGAGCGGGCATCCATAAACGACTTGCCCCAACCTATGCGCAAAATCCTTAACCAGCGGTTAATGCGGGAGCGGAAAACGGCCGCCTCAGGATTTTTTCATTTCAATTTTAATGAAATGCCGCGCCTTGTTACGAAACTAGGCGCGGCAAAAGGAAAGGCCGGGTTGCCCCGGCCTGATCTTAGTCCTTTTCTTCGATGATCTGCACCAGATGCGGGATCTTGGCGACCATGCCACGGATTGCAGGGGTGTCCTGCAACTCACGAGTGCGGTTCATCTTGTTCAGGCCCAAGCCTTTCAGCGTTTCGCGCTGGATGGCGGGGCGACGGATCGGGCTGCCGATCTGCTTGACGACGATGGTTTTAGCCATGACTTATCCCCTTACGCCTCAACAGCTTCGGCTTCTGCCGGCTTGTCGTTATTGCCCAGAATGTCGGCAACCTTTTTGCCGCGACGCTGCGCCACCGAGCGGGGCGAGGCTTCGGCTTTCAGACCGTCGATGGTGGCGCGGATCATGTTGTAGGGGTTCTGCGAACCCAGCGATTTCGCCACAACATCCTGAACGCCCAGCATCTCGAACACAGCGCGCATTGGACCACCGGCGATGATCCCGGTCCCCGGAACGGCGGTCCGCATCACGACCTTGCCAGCGCCATGGCGGCCCTCGATGTCGTGGTGCAGCGTGCGACCATCGCGCAGCGGCACGCGGATCATGTTGCGCTTGGCCTGCTCGGTTGCCTTACGGATAGCTTCCGGCACTTCTTTCGCCTTGCCCTTGCCGAAACCGACACGGCCACGCTGATCGCCAACAACCACCAGAGCGGCAAAGCCAAAGCGTTTACCACCTTTCACGGTTTTCGACACACGGTTGATCGCCACCAAACGGTCGGCAAACTCCGGGGTTTCCTCACGCTCTTCGCGGCGACGGTCCCGGCGGTTTTCACGTTCTGCCATATGGCATTCCTTTATGATTGGCGCGAGGCCGCGCCGTTAATGTCAATCCAAGTGGGCCTGCGCAGTGGCAGGCCCCCGGATCATCGGAGCGGCACAAATGCCGCCCGCATGGGTTCAGAACTTCAGACCGCCTTCGCGGGCAGCATCGGCCAGAGCCTTGATCTTGCCGTGGAACAGGAAACCGCCACGGTCGAAGACCACGTTTTCCACGCCAGCAGCTTTCGCACGCTCTGCAATGGCCGAACCGACTTTCGCAGCCGCCTCGACGTTGTTCTTGCCGACCACACCAAGGTCTTTTTCCAGCGAGCTGGCCGCAGCCAGGGTCACGCCTTTCACATCGTCGATCAGCTGAACGCTGATGTTCTTGGACGACCGGTGAACCGACAGGCGCGGGCGACCATCCGAGGTCGCACGCAGTTTGTTCCGAACGCGCAGACGGCGCTTCTGGAACAGCTCTTGCTTTTTCAGTGCCATTTCTCGCGTCCTTACTTCTTCTTACCTTCCTTACGGAAGACGAATTCACCCTTATAGCGGATACCTTTGCCCTTATAGGGCTCGGGACGACGCCACTCACGGATGTTCGCAGCCACCTGACCAACAAGCTGCTGGTCGATGCCCTCAACGACGATCTCCGTCTGTTTCGGGGCGGTGATGGTCACGCCTTCCGGGGTTTCGAAGTTGACTTCGTGGCTGTAGCCCAGAGACAGTTTCAGGGTCTTGCCCTGCATGTTGGCACGATAACCAACACCCTGAATCTCAAGCTCTTTCTTGAAGCCCTCGCTGACGCCGGTGGCCAGGTTCTCGATCATCGAGCGGGTCATGCCCCACTGCTGACGCGCACGCTTGGACAGCCCACGCGGTTTGACCGAAACCTTGCCGTCTTCCAGCACCAGATCGACATCATCGGTCGCGGTGAAGCTGCGGGTGCCTTTCGGCCCTTTCACTTCGATCGTCTGACCTTTGATCTCGGCGGTCACGCCCTTGGGCAGTTCGACCGGCTTTTTACCAATCCGAGACATTCCTGCCCTCCTTAGAACACGGTGCAGAGAACTTCGCCGCCAACGTTGGCGCTGCGAGCCGCTGCATCAGACATGACACCTTTCGGGGTCGAGACAATGGAAACGCCGAGACCGTTGCGGACCACCGGGATTTCCTGAGCGCCGGCGTAAACGCGGCGGCCCGGCTTGGACACGCGGGCCAGTTCACGGATAACCGGAGTGCCTTCAAAATATTTCAGGCTGATTTCCAGTTCCGAGTGACCAGCATCGGTCGTCACCGGCTCATAGCCACGGATGTAGCCTTCGGATTGCAGCACGTCCAGAACCCAAGCGCGCAGCTTGGAGGCCGGGGTGCGGACGGTCGATTTGCCACGCATCTGCGCATTGCGGATGCGGGTCAGCATATCGCCGAGAGGATCGTTCATCGACATAATTCGCCCCTTACCAGCTGGATTTGACCAGACCCGGAACCTGACCGTTCGAGCCAAGCTCGCGCAGCATGATCCGCGACAGTTTCAGTTTGCGGTAATACGCACGCGGCCGGCCGGTGAGCTGGCAGCGGTTGCGCAGGCGGGTTTCCGACGAGTTGCGCGGCAGTTCAGCCAGCTTCAGCGAAGCCTTGAAACGCTCTTCCATCGGCAGGTCTTGATTCTCGATGACCGCTTTCAGATCAGCGCGCTTCTGGGCGAATTTCGCAACCAGTTTCTCACGCTTTTTCTGGCGTTCAACCATAGATTTTTTGGCCATTTTCTCTCCTCCCGCGATCAGCTGTTGAAGGGCATGTTGAAATGCTTCAACAGCGCCTTGGCTTCCGCATCGGTTTTCGCGGTGGTGGTGATGATGATGTCCATCCCCAGAACCTCATCGACCTTGTCGAAGTTGATTTCCGGGAAAACGATATGCTCTTTCAGACCCATGGCGTAGTTGCCGCGGCCATCAAACGAGGTGCCTTTCACGCCGCGGAAGTCGCGGACGCGGGGCAGCGCAATGTTGATCAGGCGGTCCAGGAATTCATACATCCGGTCGCCGCGCAGGGTCACTTTGGTTCCCAGCGGCATTTCTTCACGGACGCGGAAGCCTGCGATCGACTTTTTCGCCTTGGTGATGACGGCTTTCTGACCAGCGATCAGGGACAGTTCTTCCGAGGCCTGCTTGACCTTTTTGGTGTCCTTGACAGCCTCGCCGACGCCCATGTTTAGGACGATCTTGTCCAGACGCGGGATCTGCATGTCATTTTTATAGCCGAATTCTTCCTTCAGGGCTGCGCGGATCTTGTCCTTGAACAGCGTCTTCAGGCGCGGGGTGTAGGTTGCTTGGTCCAACATCAGATCACGTCCCCCGTGGTCTTGGCAAAGCGCACTTTCTTGTCGCCTTCCACGCGGAAGCCAACACGGGTCGCTTTGCCGTTCTTGTCCAGCAGCGCCAGATTCGAAAGGTCGATCGGCATGGCTTTCGCCACGCGACCACCCTGCGAGGTCTGCGACTGACGGGTGTGACGGATCGCGACGTTCACGCCGTCCACGATGGCCTTGTTGTCCTTGGGCATAACGGCGGTGATTTCGCCCTGCTTGCCCTTGTCCTTACCGGCCAGCACGACGACCTTGTCGCCTTTTTTCAGCTTGGCAGCCATTACAGCACCTCCGGCGCGAGCGAGATGATCTTCATGAAGTTCTTCGCGCGCAGCTCGCGCACGACCGGCCCGAAGATACGGGTGCCAACCGGCTCGCCCTGGTTGTTCAGGATGACGGCAGCGTTCTGGTCGAAGCGGATCGAGGTACCGTCTTCGCGTTTCACTTCTTTGGCGGTGCGAACGACGACGGCTTTGCGCACGTCACCCTTCTTCACCCGGCCCCGCGGGATGGCTTCCTTGACGGACACCACGATGATATCGCCGACCGACGCATAGCGACGGTGCGAACCACCCAGGACCTTGATGCACTGAACCCGGCGGGCGCCGGAGTTATCAGCGACATCCAGATTGGTCTGCATCTGGATCATTTGGTTTCTCCCGACCTATGGGGATTTTCACCCCAGGGTTTCGATTTCAGTCTTAAGCCGACTGTTCCGTCAGAACAGTCCAGCGCTTCGTCTTCGAGATCGGCGCACATTCGACGATGCGAACGCTGTCACCCACCTTGAACTGGTTTTCCGCGTCATGGGCGCGGTATTTCTTGGACTTCCGCACGGTCTTTTGCAGCAGCGGATGCTTGAACCGGCGCTCGACCAGAACGGTGATGGTCTGGTCGTTTTTGTCCGAGGTGACGGTGCCTTGCAGGATGCGTTTGGGCATATCGGTCCCCTCTTACGCTTGCGCAGCCGCTTCAGCGGCCTTTTGGTTCAGAACGGTTTTGACGCGAGCCACGTCGCGGCGCACGGCACGCATACGGGCGGTCGATTCGAGCTGGTTCGTCGCCTGCTGGAACCGCAGGTTGAACGCCTCTTTTTTCAGTGCAACCAGCTGATCTTTCAGCTGATCGACCGATTTATCTTTCAGTTCCTGCGCTTTCATTGCGCTATCCTTTCAACATCACCGGCAGGCCCCGGACGATCCGGGCCACCCTGATTCCGGTGGAGTTTCGTGATGAAGGCTTGCCTATACAGGGCGGCAGCAATGTTAGCAAGGAGATTTATTGAAAACCCTCTTTGCGTTGCTATCTCGAACAGCACAAAGATCAGGCGCGCCCGGAACAACAGCTATCCTGTCCGGCGGGCGCTTCACACAGGAGACATCATAGATGCCGCAAACAGCCCATCAGCAAAGACTATTGAACCAGCGTTACGGCGATCAGCCAAAGCCTGAGCGGATTCTTTGGAATCCTGTGGTTGAGCAACAGCTGGAACACAAGTCAGTGCGGACCTTTCTGCCAGATCCCCTGCCCGCTGGGGCACTGGAAACTCTGGTCGCGGCAGCGCAGTCGGCCTCGACATCTTCTGCCCTGCAACAATGGAGCCTCGTTTGCGTAACCGCCCCCGAGTTAAAGCAAAAGCTGGCAGATACGATTGCTGCCACCGTACCGACCGACCGGATTCGCGTGATAGAGGAAGCTGCCGCGCTTCTTCTATGGGTCGCGGACGCGTCGCGCAGTGCCCGTCTGACAGAGGCCGCGGGCCGTGATCCCTTTGTCCTGGACTATCTGGACTCTTTTTTGATGGCAGCGGTCGATACGGCACTGGCAGCACAGAATGCCGCCCTGGCGGCGGAATCCATCGGGCTTGGCATTGTCTTTCTGGGTGTCATGCGCAATGCGGCAGAGGAGGTCGCACACATCATCGATCTGCCGCCACACAGCTTTGTCGCATTTGGCATGGCACTTGGTGTGCCTGACCCCAATCGGCAAAGCATCCAACGCCCTCGCCTGCCGCAATCGGTTGTGCTGCATCATAACGGCTATAATCATAACAGCTATCACGAAGCGCTTGGCGGGTATGAGGCCGCCTATCAGACATTCCGCGAGGGTCAGGGGATGAAGCCGAAGACATGGACCAGTAGTGTCCATGAGTCCATGACCAGCATGGATTATATGGGCGGACGCGAAAAGCTGCGTGATTTTGCCACAAAGACCGGGTTCAAGCTGCGCTAGAAATCGTAGGCCCGGACTATCCTTTGCCGATACAGCCTGATCTGCCCCGCAAGCTACAAAACAAAAGCCCCGCCACTTTCGGCGGGGCTTCTATTATTTTCATAGCTGCGTGTTTACACGCGCCACCTTTACCAGTCGGTGCGCTCGACGATGCGGCACAGGATCGGCAATTTCATCGCACCGAGGCGCAGAGCCTCACGCGCGATTTCTTCCGACACACCGTCGATTTCGAACATCACGCGGCCGGGATGGACGCGGGCTGCCCAGTAATCGACCGAGCCTTTACCTTTACCCATACGCACTTCGGTCGGCTTCGAGGAAACCGGCACGTCCGGGAAAATCCGGATCCAGACCCGGCCCTGACGCTTCATGTGACGGGTGATGGCACGACGCGCAGCTTCGATCTGGCGCGCGGTCACACGCTCGGGCTCGGCGGCTTTCAGGCCAAAGTGGCCAAAGTTCAGTTCGAACCCGCCCTTGGCTTCGCCGTGAATCCGGCCCTTGAACTGTTTGCGGAACTTCGTCCGTTTCGGTTGCAGCATTATCGTTACTCCTTACCGGGCGTCACGATCACGGCGCGGACCACGCGGGGCCGGACCGTCCTGAGCCTCGGTCGCGCGGCGGTCATGCGCCTGCGGATCGTGCTCCATGATCTCGCCCTTGAAGATCCACACCTTGATGCCGATGATCCCATAGGGGGTCGAGGCTTCGGCCAGCGCATAGTCGATGTCGGCGCGAAGGGTATGCAACGGCACACGGCCTTCACGATACCATTCGGTCCGCGCGATCTCGGCACCACCCAGACGGCCGGCGACGTTCACACGAATACCCAGCGCACCCATACGCATGGCACTTTGCACCGAGCGTTTCATGGCGCGGCGGAACGACACCCGACGCTCAAGCTGCTGCGCGATGGATTCAGCGACCAGCGCGGCGTCAACTTCCGGCTTGCGGACTTCGACGATGTTCAGGTGCAGTTCGCTGTCGGTCAGTTTCGCCAGCTTGCTGCGCAGAACTTCGATGTCAGCGCCTTTTTTGCCGATGATGACACCCGGACGCGCGGCGTGGATGGTCACGCGGCATTTCTTGTGCGGACGCTCGATGATGACCTTGCTGATGCCGGCCTGCTTCGCTTCTTTCTTGACGAAATCGCGAATTTTCAGATCTTCCAGCAGCAGGTTGCCATAATCCTTGTCGTCGGCATACCAGCGCGAGTCCCAGGTGCGGTTGACCTGAAGACGCATCCCAATGGGGTTAACCTTCTGTCCCATTACGCACGCTCCTCAACAGCTTCAACCTGACGGACCTTGATGGTGATTTCCGAGAACGGCTTCATGATCTTGCCGAACCGGCCACGCGCACGCGGACGACCGCGCTTCATAACGAGGTTCTTGCCAACCCATGCTTCCGCAACGATCAACTGATCGACATCAAGCCCGTGGTTGTTCTCGGCGTTGGCGATAGCCGATTGCAGAACCTTTTTCACGTCGCCAGCGATGCGGCGCTTGCTGAAGGTCAGGTCGGCCAGAGCCTTCTCGACCTTCTTGCCGCGGATCAGACCGGCGACAAGGTTCAGCTTCTGAGGCGAGGTGCGCAGCATTTTCGCTTTCGCAAAGGCCTCATTATCCGCCACGCGGCGCGGATTCTTTTCCTTACCCATGACGATTACTTCCTTTTTGCTTTCTTGTCGGCCGCGTGACCATAATAGGTCCGGGTCGGCGAGTATTCACCGAACTTCTGGCCGATCATTTCTTCGGTGACGTTCACGGGGATATGCTTTTGCCCGTTATAGACACCAAAGGTCAGGCCAACGAATTGCGGCAGAATGGTCGAGCGGCGCGACCAGATCTTGATCACATCCGACTTGCCCGATTCCCGCGCTTTTTCGGCCTTTTTCAGGACGTAAGCGTCAACGAAAGGGCCTTTCCAAACAGAACGTGCCATGGATTAACGCCCCTTCTTCGCGTGACGCGACCGCAGGATATACTTGTCGGTCGCTTTATTGCTGCGGGTCTTCTTACCCTTGGTATCCTTACCCCAAGGCGTCACCGGCGTACGGCCACCCGAGGTCCGGCCCTCACCACCACCATGCGGGTGGTCGATCGGGTTCATGGCGACACCGCGCACGGACGGGCGAATGCCCTTGTGGCGGTTGCGACCAGCTTTACCGAGGTTCTGGTTCGAGTGGTCGGCGTTCGACACGGCACCAATGGTCGCCATGCATTCCTGACGGACCAGACGCAGTTCGCCCGAGGACAGGCGGATCTGAGCGTAGCCACCGTCACGACCGACGAACTGGGCATAGGTGCCAGCCGAACGGGCGATCTGACCGCCCTTGCCGGGCTTCAACTCGACGTTGTGAACAATGGTGCCGATCGGCATACCGCTGAACGGCATGGCGTTGCCCGGCTTCACGTCCACTTTCGCGCCAGCGACAACTTTGTCGCCAACCGCCAGACGCTGCGGCGCCAGGATATAAGCCTGCTCGCCGTCGTGATACTGAACCAGCGCGATGAACGCGGTGCGGTTCGGGTCATATTCGATGCGCAGGACATTGCCCACCACGTCGAATTTGTTGCGTTTGAAATCGACGATGCGATACAAGCGCTTCGCCCCGCCGCCCTGGCGGCGCATGGTGATCCGTCCGGTGTTGTTCCGGCCGCCCTTTTTGGTCAGACCCTCGGTGAGGGACTTGACCGGACGACCTTTCCAAAGCTCCGAACGGTCGATCAGAACCAGCCCGCGCTGGCCAGGCGTCGTCGGTTTATACGACTTGAGTGCCATCTTTCTGTCTTCCGTTGCTTTGGCCCAGAGGGCACCATGCCCAAGGGTCCGTTTCGTCAAAAAAAGCCAGCGGCCCCGTCACCGGGACCGCCGATTCGTGCCCATGTATCAAAGACCGGTCGAAACGTCGATGGTCTGACCCGCTTCGAGGGTCACATAGGCTTTCTTCACGTCGCTGCGGCGACCAGCGATCCCACGGAACCGCTTGGTTTTGCCTTTGGTCACGGTGGTGTTCACCGCCTTGACCGTCACACCGAACAGCGCCTCAACCGCGGATTTGATCTGCGGTTTGTTCGCATCGGTGGCGACTTCGAACACATAAGCCCCGTTTTCACCGACCAGAGTGGCCTTTTCGGTGATGATCGGCTTGCGGATCACGTCGTAATGTTCAGCCTTCGCGCTCATTTCAGGCGAGCCTCCAGAGCTTCGACACCGGCGCGGGTGATAACCAGAGTATCACGGCGCAGAATGTCATACACGTTGGCACCCATCGAGGGCAGCACGTCGATGCCGTCGAGGTTGCGGGCGGCACGGGCAAAGTTTTCGTTCACTTCGGCACCGTCGATGACCAGAACGCGCTTCCAGCCGTTTTCCTTGACAGCCTTCGCAACGAGGGCGGTCTTGGCGTCGGCCAGATTCAGATCCTCGATCACGACCAGTTCACCGGCATTCGCCTTGGCGGACAGGGCATGTTTCAGACCCAGAGCGCGCACCTTTTTCGGCAGGTCGAACGCGTGCGAACGCGGGACCGGGCCTTTATAGACACCACCCTTGCGGAAGGTCGGCGCCTTGCGGGAACCGTGGCGAGCGCCGCCGGTGCCTTTCTGGCGATAGATCTTCTTGGTCGAGTAGCTGACATCCGACTTGCCCAGCGTCGAGTGAGTCCCCTGCTGCGCACGGGCGCGCTGCCAGCGCACCACGCGATGCAGAAGGTCCGCACGCGGCTCCAGCCCGAAGATGTCATCGGCAAGCTCAATGGAACCGGCCTTGCCAGCGTCCAGCTTGATTACATCAAGTTTCATCACTTGTCTCCTTCGGGCGCGGCTTCGCCTTCGGAAGCCTTATCAGCCTCGATCGAGGCTTCGGCTTCTTTCAGCGCGGCTTCCTGCTCGGCGGCGGCGGCTTCTTCAGCAGCCTTGCGGGCGGCTTCTTCCTCGGCAGCGGCTTGCGCAGCGGCTTCCTCGGCCAGACGCTTGGCTTCGGCAGCAGCCGATTTCAGCGCGGCGGGGTAGATCACGTTTTCCGGGGTCGGCTTTTTCACCGCATCCTTGATCGTGACCCAGCCACCTTTGGAACCCGGAACCGAACCCTTGACCATAATCAGGCCACGGTCGGCATCGGTTTTCACCACTTGCAGGTTCTGGGTCGTCACGCGGACGGCACCCAGATGGCCAGCCATTTTCTTGCCCTTGAAGACCTTGCCGGGGTCCTGGCACTGGCCGGTCGAACCATGCGAACGGTGGCTGATCGAGACGCCGTGCGAGGCGCGCAGACCACCAAAGTTGTGGCGCTTCATCGCACCCGCGAAACCTTTACCGATCGAGGTGCCGGCGATGTCCACGAACTGACCCGCGAAATAGTGGTCAGCAGTGATTTCCTCGCCCACCGGGATCAGGTTTTCCTCGGCCACGCGGAACTCGGCAATCTTGCGCTTGGGCGCAACATTGGCCTTGGCAAAGTGACCACGCAGCGGGGCCGCCACGCGCTTGGCTTTGGCTTCGCCAGCACCCAGCTGAACGGCGACGTAGCCATCGCGGTCCTGCGTGCGCTGCGCGACGACTTGCAGACCGTCCAGTTGCAGAACGGTCACGGGAACCTGACGACCGTCTTCCATGAACAGACGGGTCATGCCCAGTTTCTTGGCGATAATACCAGTTCTCAGCATGATCGCCCCCTTACACCTTGATCTCGACATCCACGCCAGCGGCGAGGTCAAGCTTCATCAGCGCGTCAACGGTCTGCGGGGTCGGATCAACGATGTCCAGCAGGCGCTTGTGGGTGCGGATTTCCCACTGGTCACGCGACTTCTTGTCGATGTGCGGACCACGGAGAACCGTGAATTTCTCGATTTTGTTCGGCAGCGGAATCGGGCCGCGAACGGTGGCACCCGTGCGCTTGGCGGTGTTGACGATTTCCTGCGTGCTGGCGTCCAGAACGCGATAGTCAAACGCCTTGAGCCGGATGCGGATATTCTGGCTTTGCATTGCGACTTCCCTCTTGCGGGGAGTTCCAGTTGAGAGGCTGACAACACACCACGCGCTGCCAGCGTCGAACCGTATATAAAAAAGTGCAGGCCGCCCCCATAACGGACGGCCTTGCCCAAAGCAACCGATTCTTTGCTGATCGGCGGCGATGCGCGCTTATGGCGGGTTGGCGGGCCTGTGTCAAGCCCGCCCTGCCGGTCATTCAGCGGTTCAACTGCGTGTATTCCAGCATCATGTATTTCGCCGGACGGTTCTTTTTCGGGTCTCCCTCATCGCTCATCAGCAGCAGACGGGATTCACCATTGATGGTGATAGAATCAATGGATTCGACGTTGTTGAGGTTAATGATGTCGGGCAGCGCCACCGGCTCGGCCGGGTCTGCGGCATTGCCGCTCCATGACCAAAGCTGCGAATATTTATTATTATCATGGCCCTCTATCTCATTCACGATCAGGAAGGCCCCCAGCACATTGTCAAAGCTCAGCGCCCGGATACCCCCGCCTTGCAGGTCCAGCAGGACCGGCGGGCCGAATTGCGCCGGGACGCGGCGTTCAAACATATCGGCCGGGTTGGTAATGGCGACGATAACCGACTTGCCCGCCGCCAGCGGCTCACGCATGCCCAGCATCAGGGTCTGGTTCTGCTTGTAATAGGCCAGCCCTTCGATGTTCAGCCGATCAAAACTGACGTTATCACCTGCGGCCTGCTCGATGGCCGCCTTCAGCGCGGCGTCTCCCTCCAGCCAGTCGCGCAGCTGCGTCACGGCGGCAATATCCCCGATCTGGTTGCCATGGATGCGGAACCGCAAAAGCTGTTCACGGTCGGGGCTGCGTTCGCCATCCTTGTTCCCCGAATGAGAGGTCACGGTGTAAATATAGCCCTGATCGTCCACCGACAGCCCTTCCAGATCGTTCAGGCGGCGCCCAAAGCCACGGGTCAGGCGCATATCGGCAGCGGCGTCTTCAACCAGCAGCCCGTCGGAACCAATGGTCATCAGACTAAGGGCGCGGCTGGCCTCATCCTCAACCACCAGAATCCGCCCGTCGGGAAGTTGCTGAACGGCTGACGGCTCATAAATATCCTGAAACTCTGCGATACCCAGGTTGCGCAGCCGGGGCGCCTGCTGGTCGCCGCCCGCAGGCAGCACAAAGGCCAGCGACTTGATCGCCAGAAAGGTCAGGACCGAGGCCAAAAGCCCCCAGCGAAACACCAGATAGGATACGTTCAACAGCCGGAACTTGCGGTCCGCCATGCCTCCCAGCCAATACAGGTGGTCGCTCATCTGGTGGTAAATGTCGTCACGGTCACGCAGCAGAGCCTGCATCCGCTGCCAGTATTCACCGCGCGACATCCGCACCCGGTCCTGATAGATCAGCAGGTTCAGATCCTTGGGCGCGTCCTCATCGGAATGGCTCAGATAGCGGCGCAGATCGCGCGCCCCCGCCTGCCCCACCCGCCAGTCACGCAACCAGTTGCGCAGGCCCGACAGCATATCCACCCGCTCGGGCGAGGCCGCCAGCAAGGCAAAAATGATTGAGGCTGCCGCCGTCAGCATGAACACCCCGGCAGGCAGCAGAAAGGTGGTCGAAGATGCAAAAATGAACGCACCCGAGATCATCAGCGCCGAAATAATCAGCCCGTTCAGGGAAATCATGATATTCGCCTTGGTCGCCGCAAGCTGGATCATGTCCAGCTCGGCCCGAACCGAATTGCGAAACATCGTTTCGACCGCTTTGGCTGACCCCAGCGGCGTCGGAACCGCAGCCGCTTCCTGCCCTTGTGTCTTCTTTTCCTTGGCCATTTCTCCCTCCGGCTGATCGCACCTCAAATGGTTAACGATCTGCGACAGGAATTATTCCTGGCCCTGCCGGACTTATTTGCGCATTTTGAACGAATGGGCGGAAACTTGCCGATGCGCCCGCCTTCCATCGCCCCCCCTTCTCCGCGCTCTCCTGTCCCATAAATATCCCCGCCGGAGGCACCCTCGCCCGCAACCGAGCCACCGCCCAAAGAAAAAGGCCGCCCTCGCAGGCGGCCCCCTTCATCTCAAGCGTAGCTCAGATCACTCGATGATCTTCGCCACAACGCCCGCGCCGACAGTCCGGCCACCCTCACGGATAGCAAAGCGCAGCTTCTCTTCCATCGCGATCGGCGCGATCAGCTCGACCTCGAACTTCAGGTTGTCGCCCGGCATCACCATCTCGGTGCCTTCCGGCAGCTTCACCGTCCCGGTCACGTCCGTGGTGCGGAAGTAGAATTGCGGGCGGTAGTTCGCGAAGAACGGGGTGTGGCGGCCGCCTTCTTCCTTGGTCAGGATATAGGCCTCGGCCTCGAACTTGGTGTGCGGCTTGACCGAGCCGGGCTTGCACAGCACCTGGCCACGCTCAACGCCGTCACGGTCGATGCCGCGCAGCAGCGCGCCGATGTTGTCGCCAGCTTCCCCGCGATCCAGCAGCTTGCGGAACATTTCAACGCCGGTGCAGGTGGTTTTCTTGGTGTCGCGGATGCCCACGATTTCCAACTCGTCGCCCACGTTCACCGCGCCACGCTCAACCCGGCCGGTCACAACCGTCCCGCGGCCCGAGATCGAGAACACGTCCTCGATCGGCATCAGGAAGGGCTGGTCAACAGCGCGCTCGGGCGTCGGGATGTATTCGTCGACAGCGGCGATCAGCGCGCGGATCGAGTTCTCGCCGATTTCCGGGTCGCGGCCTTCCAGAGCGGCCAGAGCCGAGCCCTTGACGATCGGAATATCGTCGCCGGGGTAGTCGTAGGACGAGAGCAGCTCGCGCACTTCCATCTCGACCAGTTCCAGCAGTTCCTCGTCATCCACCTGATCGACCTTGTTCAGGTAAACGACCATGTAGGGGATGCCGACCTGACGGCCCAGCAGGATGTGTTCGCGGGTCTGCGGCATCGGGCCGTCAGCGGCGTTCACCACCAGAATCGCGCCGTCCATCTGCGCCGCGCCGGTAATCATGTTTTTCACATAGTCGGCGTGGCCGGGGCAGTCGACGTGCGCATAGTGGCGGGTGTCCGACTCATACTCAACGTGAGCGGTCGAGATCGTGATCCCGCGCGCCTTCTCCTCCGGCGCACCGTCAATCTGGTCATACGCCTTGAAATCACCAAAATACTTGGTGATCGCTGCCGTCAGGGTCGTCTTGCCGTGGTCAACGTGACCAATCGTGCCAATGTTAACGTGCGGTTTCGTACGTTCAAATTTTGCCTTCGCCATAAGGGCCTCCTAGGTCGTCGGGGCAAAGCGCAAGGCCCCGGTCTTCTGCATCCGCCGCGACTTAAAATCAGATTCGGGAAAAATCAAGGCTTCCCGAACGGGTTTTACGCGGAACCTGAACGGCGACCAAAGCGTTTCACGATGCAAACCGGCCGGAAGATTGCCCCGGCACCGTCAAAGATAAGGATTTGACATGAGCATGATGAAAACCCTCGCACGGGTCGCGGCTGGCGTGATGCTGGCAAAAGGCATTGGCGCAGTGATGAACAAAGGCGGTCAGGCGCAAGCTGGCAGCCGCACCACCGGCGGCGGTATCCTTGGCGATTTGCTGGGCAATAACACCGGCGCGGCGGGGTCGCGTCAGGCCGGCAGCGGTGGGCTTGGCGACCTGCTGGGTCAGGTGCTTGGCGGTCAGTCCGCAGGCGCAGGGCGCGGCACCCGCTATGGCGGCCCGAACTCGGCTGGTGCGCAGGGCGGCCTCGGCGGCATCCTTGACCAACTGACCAAAGCCAGCGCCGGTGGTGCTGCGGCGGGTGGCTTGGGCGGTCTGCTTGGCGGATTGCTGGGCGGTGCGGCTGGCGCGGGCAGCCTTGCGCAAAAAGGCGCACAAGCCAGCAATGACGCCACCTTTGGCGAGTTGTTCAACGATGCGCTGTCGAATCAGAACGAACCCGAGGTTGCCCCGACCGCCGATCAGAACGCCGTGGCTGCGCTGATGCTCAAGGCGATGATTCAGGCCGCCAAGGCCGATGGCCAGATCGACGACGCCGAGAAGCAGCGCCTTCTGGGTCAGCTTGGCGACATCGACGACGAGGAACGCGCCTTCATTCAGGAACAGATGAAAGCCCCGGTCGATCCACAGGCGCTGGCCCGTGAGGTTCCGCAAGGTCTGGCCCCGCAGGTCTATATGATGTCGCTGATGGCGATTGATTTCGACAGCAAGGCCGAGGCGCAATATCTGCACGCACTGGCGCAGGCCATGGGGCTGAACCAGCAGGTCGTGAACCAGATCCACGAACAGATCGGCGTCCAGAACCTCTACGCCTGAAATCAGAGCGGGCCGCCTGTCATACCGGGCGGCCCTTTCTTCTTCACTTAAATATCCTGGGGGTGAGGGCGTCAGCCCGAGGGGGCAAAGCCCCCTTTTTCACCCGAACCGATTATCCCTCGGGAACCCGCGCGGTGCCATCCGCCCCGCTGTAGCACGTTTGCCCAGCCATTCGCTCAGGTCGGTTTCGCTACGGGTGCGGCCTGCGGGGTCAGGCCAGCTCAAGCCTTCGGCCAACGTGATACATTTGGCATCGGCCAGTCCACCATCCTTGAATTTTTGCAAGCGCACGCCCTTACCCCGCGCCATTTCGGGCAGTTCGGTCAAGGGGAACACCAGCATCTTGCGGTTTTCGCCCACGGTGGCGACGTGATCGCCGCTGACCACGCGGCACAGCAGCGCCTCGCCATTCAACACCTGCTTGCCGGTCTTGGTCTGCGCCAGAATATCCGACGCGCCAACGACAAACCCATCTCCCGCTTTCGAGGCCACAAGATAGCGCGTCCCCTCGCGCCACGGGAAAATGTCGATGATCCCTGCCTCATTCGGCAGATCGACCATCAGCCGCAGCGGCTCACCCAAGCCGCGCCCGCCGGGCAGAGCGGCGCCGGACAGGGTATAAAACCGCCCGTTCGCGCCAAAGATCATCAGCTTGTCAGTGGTTTCGGCGTGCAGGACAAAACCGGGGCCGTCGCCATCGCGGTATTTCACCTCAGCATCCAGCGGCTGATGGCCCTTCATCGCGCGAATCCAACCCATTTTCGACAGAATCACGGTGATCGGCTCGCGCTCGATCATGGCATCCATGTCGATGGGTTGCTCATCCAGACTGTCGGTGATTTCGGTGCGGCGGGAACCGCCGGGGGCGCTGCGCCCGAATTGCGCTCTGATCGCCCGCAGTTCCTCGGAAATCTTGCCCCATTGCGCCGATTCGTCGGCCAGCATTGCCAGCAGCCCGTCACGCTCGGCAATCAGCCCGTCGCGTTCGGTCCGCAGTTCCATTTCCTCCAGCTTGCGCAGACTGCGCAGGCGCATATTCAGGATCGCCTCGGCCTGCGGCTCGGTCAGATGCGCTACCGCGCCTTCGCCGGTCGGCCAGCCTTCTGCCAACAGCGCGGCCTTGGGATCGTCGTCATAGCGGATAATCTCGATCACCCGGTCGAGGTTCAGATAGGCGATCAGATAGCCTTCCAGAACCTCCAACCGCCGCGCGATCTTGTCCAGCCGGTGATTGCTGCGCCGCACCAGCACGTCGCGGCGGTGATCGACAAAGGCGCGCAGAACCTCTTTCAGACTGCACACTTTGGGCACCCGCCCGTCGATCAGCACATTCATGTTCAGGCTGAACCGCACCTCAAGGTCCGAAACCCGGAACAACGCGGCCATCATCTGCGCCGGGTCCACGGCGCGGGTGCGGGGTTCCAGAACGATGCGAATATCCTCGGCGGATTCATCGCGCACATCAGCCAGAATCGGGATTTTCTTGGTCTGGATCAGCTCGGCCAGACGCTCGATCAGCTTGGATTTCTGAACTTGATAGGGGATCTCGGTCACGATGATCTGCCACTGGCCGCGGCCAAGATCCTCGACCTGCCAGCGCCCGCGCAGGCGGAAGCTGCCGCGCCCGGTGCGGTAAGCCTCGCGGATGGTTTCGGGCGATTCGACCAGCACGCCGCCGGTCGGGAAATCCGGTCCCGGCACCAGGCTGACCAGCGTGTCATCCCGCGCGTCCGGGGTCTTGATAAGGTGCAGGCAGGCGTCAATGACTTCGTGCAGGTTATGCGGCGGAATATTCGTCGCCATGCCCACGGCGATGCCTGACGCGCCATTGCACAACAGGTTCGGGAATGCCGCTGGCAGCACCACGGGTTCGGTCAGGGTGCCATCGTAATTCGGGCGGAAATCAACGGCTTCTTCGGCCAGCCCGTCCAGAAGCGCCTCGGACGGCGCAGCAAGGCGGGCTTCGGTATAGCGGCTGGCGGCAGGGCTGTCGCCGTCGATATTGCCAAAGTTCCCCTGCCCGTCCACCAACGGGTAACGCATGGCGAAATCCTGCGCCAGACGCGCCATCGCATCATAGATCGCCGCGTCGCCATGCGGGTGATAATTGCCCATCACATCGCCGCTGATCTTGGCCGATTTGCGGAACGGCCCGTTCGGTGCCAGCCGCAATTCGCGCATCGCATAAAGGATGCGCCGATGCACTGGCTTCAACCCGTCCCGCGCATCGGGCAGCGCCCGGTGCATGATCGTGGACAGCGCATAGGTCAGGTAACGCTCACCAATCGCACGGCTGAGCGGCTCGGACACGGTGTTGCCCTGCTCGGGCGCGTCATCGGGGATCAGATCATCAGACATGCGCCAGCAATAGGGCGCAGGCCCGCCATTCACAAGCCGGGAAACTTTGGTTAAGGCAGCGGCGTTCTGAAGGCGAGCCGCCAAGAGGGGTATGATGTTCAAGGCCAGACTGTTTCTTTTGCCGCTGCTGATCGTCGCGGCGCTCGGCGTAATCTGGCTGGTCATGTCCCGGACCCCGGATGCGCCCGCGCAGACCACGCCCGCAGCCGTGGCGCAGGTCGAATCGCCTGCGCCCGCCGTTGCTGCCCCCACCGAGGCTGCCCCGGTCGAAACCACCGCCCCCGCCCCGGATGCGGCACAGGTCACGCAGACCCCGGAACGCCGCGCCCGCTTTCCCGGCCCGGCGCTGCGGCCCTCGCCTCAATATGCCGACAGCCCGGCCCCCGGCGATGGCGCCGCAGAGGTCGAACAGCGCGGCGGCACTGTGGCCTATATCACTGGCAACCGGGTGAATTACCGTGAAGGCCCGTCCACCAGCAACAGCGTCATTGGCGCCCTGACCCGTGGCACCGCCGTCGAGCGGCTGGAAACCATGCCGAACGGCTGGGTCCAGATCATCGACCCGCAGGGGCGGCGCGGCTATATTTCGGGACAGTTCCTGTCGGATCAACCGTGAAGCGGGTTCTGCTGACCGGCTGTTCGTCAGGTATCGGCCTGGGTTCGGCGCATTACCTGCGGGCGCATGGCTGGCAGGTGGTGGCTGCCTGCCGCGCCGCCGCCGATGTAGCCGCGCGTCAGGCCGAAGGGTTCGAATCCGTCGCATTGGATCTGGATGACAGCGCCAGCATCACCCGCGCTGTCGATCGGGTGCTGACCGCCGGGCCGCTGGACGCGCTGGTCAACAATGCCGCCTTTGCCCTGCCCGGCGCGGTCGAGGACATCCCGCGCGAGGCCCTGCGCGCGATCTTTGAAACCAACCTGTTCGGCACCCATGACCTGACCCGCCGCCTGCTGCCGCATTTCCGAGAGCGTGGCGCGGGACGGGTGGTGAATATTTCTTCGGTCCTCGGGCTGGTCGGTATTCCGTGGCGCGGTCCCTATGCCGCGACCAAGTTTGCGCTGGAGGGGCTGACCGACATTCTGCGGCTGGAAATGGCAGATACCGGCATCCATATCGTGCTGATCGAGCCGGGACCGATTGCCAGCCGCATCCGCGCCAATTCCATCCCGCATTTCGAACGCTGGATCGATTGGCAAAACAGCCCACGCGCCGCGCAATATCGCACAACGCTGCTGGACCGCCTGTATCACCCCAAGGCAAAGAAGGATCGCTTCGAGCTGCAACCCGAGGCCGTCGCCCGCCGTATCCTGCACGCGCTGGACGCGCCCCGCCCCCGCCCGCGATATTACGTCACCACGCCGACATGGCTGGCGGGGATCGGGCGGCGGCTGTTGCCAACCCGCGCACTGGACGCGCTGGCCCGGCGCAGCTAGGCTACCTTCGAAAAGGAGGCTGCGATGACCGATAAGACGCTCTTCACCATCGCCGCCGTGGGCGGGCTATTGGTGGTGCTCATCCTGATCCGGGGCATTGCAGCCTTTGCCCGCGGCGGTCAGGATGCGCGGCTGAACAGCAATCGCATGATGCGCTGGCGGCTGATTGCACAGGCCGCCGTGGTCCTGCTGGTTGCGCTTTACGTCTGGTTTCGGGGGAACTGATGGTCGTTCTGAACAAGATTTACACCCGCACCGGCGACAAGGGCGACACCGCCCTGTCAGACGGCAGCCGCGTGGCCAAGCATGATCCACGCGTCGAGGCTTACGGCACCGTGGACGAGCTGAACGCCACGCTGGGCCTCTGCCGCCTGCACGCGGACGGCGACATCGCCGCGCGGCTGGCGGTGATCCAGAACGATCTGTTCGACCTTGGCGCAGACCTGTCGCGCCCGGATATGGCGGCGGATGCGCAGGCCCCCTACCCGGTTTTGCGGATCATTCAGTCGCAGGTGGACCGGCTGGAGGCCGAAATCGACGCGATGAACGCCGCGCTGGACCCGCTGCGCAGCTTTATCCTGCCCGGCGGCACCCCGCTGGCGGCGCATCTGCATCTGTCGCGCACCGTCGCCCGCCGGGCCGAGCGCCGCGCCACCGAACTGGCCGCCCATGCCGAGGCCAACCCGGTCGCGGTGAAATACCTGAACCGACTGTCCGACTGGCTGTTCGTTGCGGCCCGCGTGGCCAATGGCGCGGCTGGCGATGTGCTTTGGGTGCCCGGTGCCAGCCGTTAGCGACAGACAGGACGCCGCGTTGCAGAAATTTCCTCTGTCCAAGCCCGGCGCACCCCGCTAACGTCCCGCATCGAAGATGACGCAACCATGAGAAGGAGGAGACCATGAAGGTCCTCGTGCCCGTCAAGCGCGTGATCGACTATAACGTGAAGGCCCGCGTGAAGGCGGACGGATCGGGCGTCGATCTTGCAAACGTCAAGATGTCGATGAACCCGTTTGACGAAATCGCCGTCGAGGAAGCCATCCGCCTGAAAGAAAAAGGTGTGGCGACCGAGGTTGTCGTCGTGTCCATCGGCGTTGCCAAAGCTGGCGAAACCCTGCGCACCGCCATGGCCATGGGCGCCGACCGCGGGATTCTGGTCACGGCAACCGAAGACGTCCATGACGATATCGAGCCGCTGGCCGTCGCCAAGCTGCTGAAAGCCATCGTGGATGCCGAACAGCCGGGTCTGGTGATCGCCGGGAAACAGGCCATCGACAATGACATGAACGCCACCGGACAGATGCTCGCCGCGCTGTTGGGCTGGGGTCAGGCGACCTTTGCCAACACGGTCGAGGTCGCGGGCGACAGCGCCACCGTCTCGCGCGAGGTGGATGGCGGTTTGCAGACGATCACCGTCAAGCTGCCCGCCGTTATCACCGCCGACCTACGCCTGAACGAGCCGCGCTATGCCAAGCTGCCCGACATTATGAAGGCCAAGAAAAAGCCACTGGATGAGAAAACCCCAGCCGATTACGGCGTGGACATCTCGCCGCGTCTGGAGATCATCAAGACCGCCGAACCCGAGGGTCGCAAGGCCGGGATCAAGGTCGGCTCGGTTGATGAGCTGGTGTCGAAACTGAAAGAAGCAGGGGTGGTGTGATGGCGGTTCTGCTGATTGCCGAAATCTCGAATGGTGCGCTGGCCGCTGATGCGACCGCCAAGGCGCTGACGGCAGCGAAGAAACTGGGCGACGTAACCGTTCTGGTCGCTGGCCAAGGCTGCGAAGCTGCGGCCTCCGATGCCGCGAAACTGGACGGTGTGGCCAAGGTGGTCTGCGTGTCCGACGCCGCCTATGCGCATGGTCTGGCCGAACCGCTGGCCGATCTGATCGTCGCCATGGCAGGAGATTACAGCCATATCGTGCTGCCTGCGACCGCCAGCGCCAAGAACGTCGCGCCGCGCGTCGCCGCGCTGCTGGATGTGATGGTGATTTCCGATGTGTCCGCCGTTGTTGACGCCGACACGTTCGAGCGCCCGGTCTATGCCGGTAACGCCATCCAGACCGTGCGATCCAAGGACGGCAAGAAGGTGCTGACCGTGCGCACCACCGCCTTTGATGCGGCTGGTCAGGGCGGTTCCGCCGCTGTCGATCAGGGCGCGGCTGCCGGTGATCCGGGCCTGTCGTCATGGGTCGAAGACAAGGTCGCAGCCTCGGACCGGCCGGAATTGACCTCGGCCAAGCGCGTCGTCTCGGGCGGGCGCGGCGTCGGCTCCAAAGACAGCTTCGCCATGGTCGAGGCACTGGCCGACAAGCTGGGCGCCGCCGTCGGCGCATCCCGCGCGGCGGTCGATTCGGGTTATGCCCCGAACGACTGGCAGGTGGGCCAGACCGGCAAGGTCGTCGCCCCGGAACTGTATATCGCCCTTGGGATTTCCGGCGCGATCCAGCACCTTGCCGGGATGAAAGACAGCAAGGTCATCGTCGCCATCAACAAGGACGAAGAAGCCCCGATCTTCCAGGTTGCGGATTACGGCCTTGTCGCGGACATCTTCCAGGCGGTGCCGGAACTGACCGACAAGCTGTAAGGGCTGACATGAAATCGAAACGTCCCGGTTCAGGCCGGGGCGTTTTGCTTTGGAGCGGTCCCGAACCGGCAATGCGCATCTTGAAGGCGCTGATGGTTCTGCTGCTGAGCCTGTCCCACCCCGCTGACGCGTAACCGGATACACTGGCCAAGCAATTTCACAATGCTGTCAAAATGGGTGATACGGCAACCGTCCGGGACATGCTTTCACGCCTCCCCACACTTGCCAGCTCTGCCGGGGTCTTTGGCTTTCTGCCGATGCAGCTGCAGGATCTCTCTTTGGAAATAGGACATTCTGAATCTGCTGCTTGCCAATGGCACCGCGATCAACTTTATGGGCAGGCGCAAACCTGACCACCAAGACCATAATGGCAAAACCGCACTGTCATTGACGCTTGCGGCTGATGACACTTGGACCTCACATATGCTGCGTCATGCACCGGATGGCCCCAACCGACCCTGCCCTGCGGCTTTCAGATTGAACAGTCGGGCCGATACCCCTATCGTTCGCGCAGGCAACAAAGGGTAAGGTCATGGCGATTCAATCGGTGGGTGTGGTCGGCGCGGGTCAGATGGGCAACGGGATCGCCCATGTCTTTGCGCTGGCGGGCTATGATGTGCTGATGACCGATATCTCGCGCGAGGCGCTGGACAAGGCGGTGGCGCAGATTGACAAGAACCTTGAACGGCAGGTCAGCCGCGACAAGATCAGCGCCGCGGATAAAGAGGCCGCGCTTGGCCGGATCAAGACCACCCTGACCCTGACCGACCTTGGCCCCAGCGACCTGATTATCGAGGCCGCAACCGAGCGCGAGACCGTCAAACAGGCGATTTTCGAGGATCTGCTGCCGCATCTGAAGCCGGACACGATCCTGACCTCGAACACCTCATCCATCAGCATCACCCGGCTGGCCAGCCGCACCGACCGGCCGGAAAAGTTCATGGGGTTCCATTTTATGAACCCGGTGCCGGTGATGCAGCTTGTCGAGCTGATCCGCGGCATCGCAACCGATCAGCCCACCTATGACGCGCTTTATGCCGTGGTCGAGAAACTGGGGAAAACCCCCGCCAGCGCCGAGGATTTCCCGGCCTTTATCGTCAACCGCATCCTGATCCCGATGATTAACGAAGGCGTCTATACGCTTTACGAAGGGGTCGGCTCGGTCAAATCCATCGACCTGTCGATGAAGCTGGGCGCAAACTGGCCGATGGGACCGCTGGAACTGGCGGATTTCATTGGGCTGGATACCTGTCTGGCGATTATGAACGTGCTGCATGACGGGCTGGCGGATACGAAATACCGCCCCTGCCCGCTGCTGGTGAAATATGTCGAGGCCGGTTGGCTGGGCCGCAAGACCGGGCGGGGTTTCTATGATTACAGCGGGCCGGAACCTGTCCCGACCCGCTGAGCGGGGGCGCTGCCCCCGGACCCCCGGGATATTTTTATGAAGAAGAAAGGCCGTCCATCAGGGCGGCCTTTTGCGTCAGTTGCGCGTGTCGCGGTCGGCGACGAACTGTTCAAACTCGGCCCGGTCCTTGGCCTCACGCAGCTTGTCAAGGAAAGCCATGAAATCCTGCTGCTCCTGTTCCAGCCGCTTCAGCGTTTCGGCGCGATAGGCGTCAAAGGCGCTGTTGCCGGTCGGGATCATGCGGGTTTCGCGGCGATGGGCGCAGGTGAACATGCGTTTACTCCAGATGGCATAGACGAGGATGGCAAGACCAAGCGGCGGGGCGATGAAAAAACCCGCGATGGTGGCGATGAACCACGCCGGGCGGCCCTGCGTGTCCAGCCAGTCGCGGATGCCCGCCAGCGCGTCACCGATGCGAGACAGAAGCCCGCGTGGGACCGGTTGCGAGATCGTATAGGCGGTCATGGGTGGCTCCTTTATGTTAATGTTAATTACATTTACATAAATAGGTGTGCCGATCCTGCGATCAAGGCCCATGCAAAGATTTTTCAGTCGGAAATCAGCCCCAGCCCGCGCAGATAGATCAGCACCCCGCTTTCCAGCATTTCAGCGGCGGAAAACGGCAGGCGCTGGCCGGGCTGTCCCCGGTCGAACAGCTCGACAACGCCATGGCTGAGCGCCCAGATATGATTGGCGATCACACGCGGCGGCAGGCCGGTTTCGGGGCCAAGCGCACGGGCAGCCCCTTCCATCACCGCCAGCGCCTGATCGGCCGCGCGGGACAAGTCGGGGCTGGCGGCAAGGTTCAGGCCGGATTCGAACATGGCGATGTAATGGCCCGGCTGTTCGCGGGCAAAATCCAGATAGGCCTGCACCATTCGCAACATCGCCGTCAGCGGTGCCGGGCGGCCCGCGTCAAAGGCGGCACTCAGGCGGTCGGCAAAGGCGGCGTAGCCTTCGCGCGCCAGCTCGTCGATCAACTGTTCACGGCCCGCGAAATGACGATAGGGGGCGGCAGGACTGACACCAGCCTGACGGGCCGCCTCGGCCAGCGTGAAACCAGCAGGACCGTTGGCGCGGATCAGATCCGCGGCGGCATCCAGCAGGGCCTGTCGCAAATTACCGTGGTGATAGCCGCGCCGTTCCGGCATCAGCCGCCTTCGCCAAAGTAATCGGCCAGCAGATCGGCCAGCGCCGTCATCAGCGCCTCGGCCTCGGCCCCTGAGGTCGTGACCCGGATCGTGGTTCCGCGCGACGCGGCCAGCATCAGCAGGCCCATGATCGAATCGCCCGACACACTCATGCCGTCTTTTTCGACCAGCGCCGTGGCGTCAAAGCGTTCCACCGTTTCGACAAACTTTGCGCTGGCCCGCGCGTGCAGGCCCTTTTCATTGATGATGTCCAGATCACGCAGCAGGGTCATAGCGCCGCCCCGTCCTGCCCGGACAGATCGAAACTTTCGATATATTTGCGCCCGGCCTCTTTGGCGCGTTCGACCGCATCCGTCACCGGCAGATCGCGCGATTTCGCCAGCTTGACCAGCAGCGGCAGGTTGGCACCGGCGACGATCACCCGCCCCTTGGCCGCGCAGGCCATCATTGACAGGTTCGAAGGTGAGCCGCCATAGATGTCCGTCACCACCACCACACCCTTGCCCCGGTCCACCGCATCGGCGGCAGCGCAAATCTCGGCCTGTTTGGCGGCGCGGTTGTGGTCCTCCTCGATGGTCACGGCAAGGATGCCGGGTTGCAAACCGACGACGTGTTCGACTGCGGACAGGTATTCCTGTGCCAGCCCCCCATGCGCGACGATGACGATTCCGATCAACTGAGCTTACCACTTTCTTCGCTTGCCACGCCATCAGAGCGGGCTGGCATGGATGCGAGGCCCGGCTCGCGGCGTTCCAACTCCCTGTGACGTTTTGACACCTGCCAGCCGGCTTCTGCAAGCGCCTCGGCCATATTTTCCGTCAATGTGACGGAACGGTGCTTGCCGCCCGTGCAGCCGAAACCAATCGCCAGATGCGTTTTCCCCTCCTCCAATTGCGCAGGCAGCATGAACAGGATCAAATCACGCACACGGGCAAAAAACTCGGGATAGCGCGGATCGGCGGCGACATAATCACGCACGGCCGGGTCCAGGCCGGTCAGCGGACGCAGGCGGGCCTCCCAATGCGGGTTGGCCAGAAAGCGACAGTCGAACATCACATCGACCCCGCGCGGCACGCCCCGCTTGTAAGAGAACGACTGCACCGAAATCGTCAGCCGCCGGTCAGGGGCAATGTCGAAATAGGGGGTCAGTTCCGCCTTGAGATCATGCGGCGACAGCTCCGACGTGTCGATCAGCACATCCGCCCGCGCCCGGATCGGCGCCAGCAGGTCGCGCTCGGCCTCGATCCCTTCACGCGGGCTTGCGTGCGGCATCAAAGGGTGGCGGCGGCGGGTTTCGTTATAGCGGCGCACCAGAACATCGGTCGAGCAATCCAGATAGATCACCTCGGGCTGATAGGCCGGGTTGCGGGTCAGCGTGTCGATCAGCTCGATCACATTGGCGGTCGAGAAATCCCGGTTGCGCACATCTAACCCCAGCGCCAGCGGCGCCGGGCGCGGCGACCCTTCCATCAACAGCGGCACCAGCGTCAAAGGCAGGTTGTCGATCGCCTCGAACCCCAGATCTTCCAGCACGTTGATTGCCGTTGACCGCCCTGCACCGGACGGGCCGGTCACAAGCACAATACGCTGACCGGCGGGTTCATCAGCGGCAGAAACAGCGGGGGCAAGCGGGGTATCAGTCATGGGTCAGGCTCGGATTGTCGCGGGTCCGGGTCGATGCGCCCGTGCAGCAGGAACTGACGTAACGCAGGGGCAAGATGGGGGTGATCCGCCCCAAGAACAAGCGGAAAGTCGCGCATCAGCACGTTTATGTGTCGCGCAGGTGGCAAGCGGTCAGGTTCCGCACGGGCCAGATCGACCACCAGCGCCAACCGCACCGGCCCCGCCAGCACCGCCCGCAGCAGGCCGACGCCCCGCGCCTCGATCAGCGGCGGCAGGCTAGGCGGGGCCTCCAGCCAGACGCCATCCGGGGCCGTGCGCAGCCGCACCCGGTCATCCGCCACCAGCGCCGCCCCTATCGCCATCAGTGCCAGCGCCAGCGTCGACTTCCCCGCCCCCGAGGGTCCAAGGATCAGCACCCCCTGCCCCGCCAGAACCACCGCGCTGGCGTGAATCACCCCGCCATCGACCAGCACCATTCCGCCATTTTGGGCCATCCCATCCCCATGATTGCGCTAAAGTTTCGTGTTAGCGATAACGACAACCCTAACGGGCCTTCCTTCATCAAACTGCCATGTTATAGGTCGCGCAAGCTACTGCCCAGATAACGGAGCCTGCCGACATGAGCCAAGTGCGCGTCAACCCCAACCACCGTCTTGAGGATCAGGGAATCACCGGGGCCGGTCAGGTTCACTATAACCTGCTGGAGCCAGCACTGATCGACGCCGCCATCCGCCGCGGCGAAGGGCGTCTGGGCCTTGGCGGGACGTTCCTTGTCTCGACCGGCGCCAAGACCGGCCGCTCGCCCAAGGATAAGTTCGTCGTGCGCACGCCGGGGGGCGAGGATACGATCTGGTGGGAAAACAACCAGCCGATGGACCCCGAGGCATTCGACCGCCTTTATGCAGACATGCTGGAGCATCTGAAGGGCCGCGAGCTGTTCGTCGAGGATCTTTACGGCGGGGCCGACCCGGAATACCGGCTGGACGTGCGCATGATCGCGGAACTGGCCTGGCACGGGCTGTTCAACCGCACCATGCTGCGCCGCCCCGAGGCGTCGGAACTGGCGACGTTTGTGCCTGAATACACGGTCATCAACTGCCCGTCCTTCAAGGCGGACCCGGCCCGTCACGGCTGCCGCACCGATACCGTGATCGCCCTGAACTTTGAAAAGAAGCTGATCCTGGTTGCGAACACCCAATATGCGGGCGAGAACAAGAAAGGCGTGTTCACCCTGCTGAACTACATCCTGCCGGGCAAGGGTGTGATGGCGATGCATTGTTCCGCCAACCATGCGCCGGGCGATCTGGACGATGTGGCGGTGTTCTTTGGCCTGTCCGGCACCGGCAAGACCACGCTTTCGGCGGACCCGTCGCGCATCCTGATCGGGGATGACGAACATGGCTGGTCGGAAAACGGCGTCTTCAATTTCGAGGGCGGCTGCTATGCCAAGACCATCAACCTGTCGCCCAAGGCCGAGCCGGAGATTTACGGCACGACCACCCGCTTCGGCACCGTGATCGAAAACATGGTCTACGACCCCGACACGCTGGAGCTGGATTTCGAGGACAGCAGCATCACCGAAAACATGCGCTGCGCCTATCAGTTGGACGCGATTTCCAACGCCTCGGAAACCGGGCTGGCCGGTCAGCCGAAAAACGTCATCATGCTGACCTGTGACGCTTATGGCGTGCTGCCGCCGATCGCGCGGCTGACCCCGGCGCAGGCGATGTATCACTTCCTGTCGGGCTTCACCTCGAAAACGCCGGGAACCGAACAGGGCGTGACCGAGCCGCTGCCGACCTTCTCGACCTGCTTTGGCGCGCCCTTCATGCCGCGCCGCCCCGAGGTTTACGGCAAGCTGCTGCAAGAAAAGATCAACGCCACCGGCGCAAGCTGCTGGCTGGTCAACACCGGCTGGACCGGCGGTGCCTATGGCACCGGCTCGCGGATGCCGATTGCCGCGACCCGCGCCCTGCTGACCGCCGCGCTGGACGGTTCGCTGAACGACGCAGAGTTCCGCAAAGACCCGAACTTTGGCTTTGATGTGCCGGTATCGGTGCCGGGCGTGTCCGATGTGCTTCTGGACCCGCGCCAGACCTGGGCCGACCCGGCCGCATATGACGCACAGGCGCAGAAACTGGTCAAGATGTTCAGCGACAACTTTGCCCAGTATGAAGACAAGATCGACGACGACGTGCGCGCCGCAGCCATCGGCTGATCTTTCCGGCATCAGGATAAAAGAGGCGGGTTTTCGGACCCGCCTTTTGCACATATGGAACCATCCCTGCCCGCGCGTGTTATGCCCCCTCAAATGGAAAACGCGAGGCTCTTATGAAATCCCTGATCGTATCGACCCTGACCGCGCTGGCTCTGACCGTTCCGGCGGTGGCCCAGACCACCTTTAACGCCGACAGCGCAACCGCGGCCCTGCAACTGACCGAAGTCAGCAAGCGCGGCGACGACCTGACCGGGCGCCTGCCCTCGGGTCAGGTGGTCGAGCTGGAGTTCCGCCGCGACGGCTCGCTGGAGGAGATCGAGGCCCGCAACCCGCGCCTGGTCCCCGTTGCCGCTGTCACCGCCCTGCTGCCGCAACAACTGCTGAGCGCAGAGCGTTTCCCGGCGGATGGCCAGTTTGAAAACATCAGCTTTGACCGCGACGGTTACGAGTTCGAGGGCCGCGACGCCCAAGACCGCAAGGTCGAGATCAAATACAACAGCAGCTTTGCGCTGGTGGAATACGAACTGGACTGATCCACGTCCCGGATCAGCAACCACAGGCGGGCCTTCGGGTCCGCCTTTTTTCTGACCTGCCCTTTCCCTCACGCGGCCGTGATGCCAGTCTTGCCGCAACAGAAACAGGGGAGGGAACCCGATGCTGAACTTTTTGTCACGACCTGCCGTGCGCCTGATGGAGCGCTGGCTGCCCGATGCGTTTATCTTTGTCATCATTCTGACGCTGATTGCAGGGCTGGCGGCGATGCTGACCCAGCCGGTCACACCCATGCAGGTCATTACCGCCTGGGGCGACGGTTTCTGGGGGCTTCTGGCCTTTTCCATGCAAATGCTGCTGGTGCTGGTCTCGGGCTATATCATGGCGACCACGCCCTTGGTGCGCGGTATTCTGAAGCGGCTGGCCTTGACCGCCCGCAGCCCCGGCGCGGCGATTTTGCTGGTCTCGGTCGTGTCGCTGGTGGCTGCGTGGATCAACTGGGGCTTTGGCCTTGTGGTTGGGGCGCTGTTCGCGCGTGAACTGGCGCGGGATACGCGGGTGGATTACCGGCTGCTGATCGCCTCGGCCTATTCCGGCTTTGTGATCTGGCATGGCGGGCTGTCCGGCTCGATCCCGCTGACGGTGGCAACGCCGGGGCATTTCGCGGCGGATCAGATCGGGGTGATTCCGACTGCGCAAACCATGTTCGCACCGTTCAATCTGGTATTGGTGGGGTTGTTGTTCGTTCTGGTGCCGCTGGTCAACCGCATGATGCTGCCGCCCAAAGATGAAATGGTCATTGTCGATCCCGCCAAGCTGGCCGAAACCGACCCCCACGAGATCCCGCCGCAGACCCCCGCCGAATGGCTGGAGCGTTCGCCCATCCTGCTATGGTCGATTGCCGTGCCGGGAATCATCTGGCTGGTGCAGTATTTCTGGCTGAACGGTTTTTTGCTGAACCTGAACATCGTCAATTTCCTGTTCCTGTTCACGGGCATTGCCCTGCACCGCAGCCCGCGTTCGCTGCTGGCGGCACTGGATGACGGGGTGCGCGGCGGCGCGGGGATCGTCATTCAGTTTCCCTTTTATGCCGGGATCATGGCCATCATGGTTGATACCGGGCTGGCGGCGGCGCTGTCGCAGTTCTTCGTGTCAATCTCGACCGAGCGCACACTGGCATTCTGGAGCTTTGTCGCTGCAGGGATCGTGAACATCTTTATCCCGTCCGGCGGCGGCCAATGGGCGGTGCAGGCCCCGGTGATGCTGCCCGCCGCCGAAGCCCTTGGGGCCGACCTTGGCCATGTTATCATGGCAGTGGCATGGGGCGACGCCTGGACGAACCTGCTGCAACCTTTCTGGGCATTGCCAATGCTGGGAATCGCAGGACTGAAGGCACGCGACATCATGGGCTTCTGCACCGTGCAACTGCTGGCAACCGGCATCCTGATCGGCGCGGTGTTCTGGTATCTGTAACCGAAAAGGCCCGCACCACGCGGGCCTTTTCTCGCAATAGGCGGGCGCCAAACGAACCGTTCAACTCAGACATAAAAACACCGCATCCATATGAAAAAACTTAACTTTAATATAAGATCAGGTTAATATGTCTGTGATAAAATCGGCATCATGCCACAGCAAAGGAAACAGCCATGGCTGACAAAGCGCCCCGCAATATCACGGGAAACAATCTGACAAACTGGATGTCGGACAGCTATGGAAACGACAAGATCTATGCCTATGGCGGCTCGGACCCGATCACCGTCAGCTATGGCTTTGACCAGATTTAGGCCGGATCGGGCAATGACACCCTGCGGCTGAAGGGGCATTTCTATGATTATCAGGCCTATAAGCTGTCTGACGGCGCGCTGGTTCTGTATTCCAAGGAATATGGCCTGAAGATCGCTTACGACGTGGAATATGTGGACTTTTACCACAAAGGCCCGCTGGGCATTGCTGAATACACTGATCGCTACAAAGTCTCTGGCGACCGGCTGACCGACAAAGCATGGTTTACCAATAATGATATGTTCTACCTGTCGAAAACCGAAGGCACGGCGGGCGCGGATAATCTGACCGGCACCGTTCTGTTCGGCATGGGCGGGAATGACGTGCTGACCGCCCATGCCAGCCGTGACAGCCTGCTGTATGGCGGCGACGGCAACGACCTGCTGACCGCCGGGGCTGCGGGAAATGACGGGCTGTATGGCGGCGCGGGCAATGACACGCTGGTGTCCGGCTCGGGCGGGGATCTGATGAATGGCGGCGAGGGGAATGACACGTTCATCTTCTCCGAAAACAGCAAGGGCCATGTCACCGTCGAAGATTTCAACCAGTTCCTGGGTGAAGCCGACCGGATGATCTTTAACGGCCAGTTCGACGACATCGACGATTTCGCCGCACATCTGACGCAAAGCAATCTGAACGTGATCGTTGATGCAGGTGATCTGACCATCACCATCAACGACATCACCATCAGTCAGCTTTTGAACAGCGACCTGATCTTTACCTGAGAAGAAGGGATTGGGGGGCGTAGCCTATCCGTTGTTTTGCCTATTGTTTCGCACCGCACAGCCCGCTTTGTCGGGCTGTGCGGTATTGCTTATGCTTGTTATCAGTGTCTGGGGCGGCTGCCGGGTTAAGTCAATCGTGGTGTCGTTCGGAGGTCCTAAGGTCGGGCTGCTTTCTTGGTGTTGGCCTTGTCAAAGGGTTGGAATCACCTGTATTTTCCCACAACCAGAAGAGCCTTTTCATGCTTTCGCCCTTAAGGTGCGCGTGGGGTGATGCCAGAATTACCTGACTGATGGCGACACTGTCTCACCAAGTAGATACGTGTACGTGCCGCCGAATGCTCGGGTTGCTGAAACAGCGCGGAACGGAAGGCGCAGGACAGTATAACCAAAGAACAGCGCAAATTGCTGAAAACCCAGTTTTGGATCATCGCCAGACCCTGCGCGGCAAGATGAGTGCAGATAAATTCCATGACTAGATCTGAGGCTTCATCTTTTATAAATACTGATCCGAACAGATGGAGGCTTGGGCGGACGGCGTGCTGACCCAGGACGGCATCCGTTTTACCGATATCGACAGGATCACCGCTGGCGGATGCGGGGTTCTGGACGTGGTGTATGACGCCTCGGTCGATGCGCCGGTTATGGAACACGTTTGTTATGGAAGCGCCACGGCCACGCACGCTGTGCGAGCAGCAACAATAAGACCTAGGCCGCTACTGGTTCAAGGATGGACCCGAATAATCGCAAGCTTTGCTCGCGCAGATATGCCGGGATCGCAATGATCCACATCGCCGAGGTTCCGCTGCAGTGCATCGCATATTGGCCGACGGAAAACCTTCATGTATTTTGGCGCTTCGGGTTTCTGCAGATACTATATTATTAATCGTTCATGCTCCACATTTTGATCAGTAAAGCGTCTTTCGGAAACTTGGCGACCGCGCGGTGCCATCACGTCCTCCCTAGGGGTAGAGCACATGGTCCACGCTGGGGCCGCTACTTTCAGCGCCCCCTCGCGGTCCCATCGGGATAGGTTTTATCGGGCCGTGCGGTCATTTGCGCCTATTCAGTTCTGCTCTGCAGCCTTGGCTCGCAAGGTATTTGCTACGGTAAGATAGTAATTTCTGGCCGTTGCGTTCATCTGGCGTTCCCCCAATTCCCTAAATGCACGGATTTTCACGTCAAGGGCATCCATATTGTCGGGGTCAGCGGCAAGAACATAATCAGCCTGCTCAGCAGCCCATTGGAACTCTGCCGTCGCCAAGGCTTCCTGCGCGCTTTTCAGCATCTTGTCAGCTCCACCGGCCAGCGCGATCAGTTTTTCTGCCCGGTCCTTTGCCGTTAGCGGGAAAATATTGCTCGGATTCCCATCGAACCAGCCTGCATTTTGCGAATAGATGCCGCGCACAGCCCATGGAACGGTTCCGTAGAACTCTTGCAGATAGGGATCGTTTGCAAGCTTTCCAGGAAGCTTGACTTCTTGCACCAGCTCATCAGGGGTTTTTCCCTGCGCAATGCCTTCCATCGTTTTGTCGTAAACGAATTTGATACCGTCACGATATGCCATAAGCGCCTGCCTGGCTTCCGTGGCGTTCTGGATGGTGCCCATATGCCCCGGAACGATAATTTCGGGATCAAGTGCAATCAGCTTATCCAGACTTGCAACCCATTTATCGGCCGGACGTGTGGGTAGGCCGCGCAACGGGGCGATGTTAGGGAATGTTTTTAGAAATACATCGCCCGCAATCAGCACCTTGCGATCCGGCAGCCAGACCGAGATATTTTCGTCCGCCTCCCCCGGCGTATAAATCAGTTGAAGCGGCACACCTGCGATCGTCAAATTCTCTTCGGCACCAGAAAAAGTATTCGTCGGCGGCATGAAACCTTCGCGCGTTGCGGGTGTGGTCCGCCCGAATTCAAGCTGTGTTCCGGCATTGATGAAATCTTCATCAGGCAGCATCGTGCCAAAAGCATCACCACCATCACGGCGTCCGCGCCCGGTATCGGGTTTTGCCGTCACCAGAAGTTCGTGACTATAGATTTCGGGGTTGTCCTGCCCCGCGAATACGGTTGCGCCACCGGAATGATCGGGGTGGCTATGGGTATAAATAATCGCCTTGACAGGATGCAGCAGCCGTTCGCCAAATGCGTCCATAATTGCCCGTGCATCAACCGGGTTGGCCGAGGTGTCAACGATGATCGAACCGTCCTTACCCCGGATCAGTGTGACATTGCTGGCTGAATAGCCGATGGCAGTATAAACACCATAGGCAACCTCGACGATCCGTTTCTCGAACTCGGCCGAATGTGCAATCAGCTTATCCCGACCTGCAAAATCGGAATCGGCAAATACGGTGGACGCCGAACCCAAGGTTGCAATCATTACCGCGATGACTCCTGATTTCAGTTTTGATGAAAGTTTCATATGATCTCCTGTGGTTAATTGTTAATCATCAGACGGTTGCCCGTCGCTCGACTTCTCGGAATAATCCGCTGATCAGGATGGCCAGCATCCCCACCACCGCGCCGCCCTGCGCCACAAAGGCGGTATTTGAGGACAAAAGGCCCGCGATGATGACCTCGCCCAAGGTTTGGGCGGCGACGGTCGATCCGATTGTTGCCGTGGACAGCGCGATGATTGCCGACAGGCGGATACCGCTGAGAATGACGGGCATGGCCAGCGGCAGTTCAATGCGCCAAAATCGCTGCGCCGGGGTCATGCCGGTGCCGCGTGCGGCCTCGGTCACGGCGGGGGGCAGGCCGGTCAGGCCCGCCAGCGCGTTTTCAAAGATCGGCAGCAGCCCGTAAAGAAACAGCGCCAGCATCGTCGGGCCGCTGCCAAAACCCATCGCGGGGACGGCCAGCGCCAGAACCGCGACGGGTGGAAAGGTCTGGCCGACCGCCGCCACCGTGCGCGCCAAGGGCAGCAGTTCCTGTCCCGCCGGGCGGGTGACAAGGATGGCAAGGCCGATGGCGACAAGGGACGATGCCACCACCGCGACCGCCACCAGCGCCAGATGCGACAGGGTCAGTTGCAACAGGCTGGTCTGGGTGTAGATCGCCGGGGCATTATTGGCGGCCAGCGGTTGCAGCAGCGGCGCAAACGCCTGCGGCATCAGCAAAAACGCTGCCAGCACAGCGGCCAGCGCCCCAAGGATCAGCCGACGCATTACGATATACCCCCGGCTGCGGCGCGGCGCAGTGCCGCCAGCGTGACCACGCCGCCACCCTCGACCGGCAGGGCTTCTTGCCCGCGCCACAGACAGGCTGACAAGGCATCGCGCAGGCTAAGGTCGCGAGCGACCGGATCACCCGCAACGGTGCCCGGTTCGACCAGCGCGGCCACCCGGTCCAGTGACAGCAGGTGAAGCGGGCGTTCATCCGTGCCGATCAGGTCGCGCACGAAATCATCAGCCGGGGCGGTCAGAATATCACGCGGCGTCGCATATTGCAGCATCCGGCCCTGATCCATGACCGCAATCCGGTCGCCCAGCGATACCGCTTCGGCCATGTCATGCGTCACGATCATCAGCGTTGTGCCCAATTCGCGCTGAATGTCGCGCAGATCGGCGCGGGCCTTGGCGCGGATCACCGGATCCAGCGCGCCAAAGGGTTCATCCATCAACAGCACCTCGGGGCGGGCCGCCAAAGCGCGGGCGACGCCGACCCGCTGTTGCTGCCCTCCCGACAGGGCATGAGGCATCCGGTCGCGGAACTCGACCGGGGACATTCCGAACATCTCCAGCAGTTCATCCACGCGGGCCGCGACCTGCCGCCGGTCCCAGCCCAAAAGGCGCGGCACGGTGGCGATATTCTGCGCCACCGTCTGATGCGGAAACAGCCCGTGCCCCTGAATGGCATAGCCGATCCGCCGACGCAGCAGATGCGCCGGAACCGAAGCGGTGTCTGCGCCGTCGATCCTGACCCGGCCCATGGTCGGCTCGACCAGCCGGTTGATCATCCGCAAAAGCGTGGTCTTGCCCGAACCCGATGTGCCCACCAGCGCCACGATCTGGCCGCGTTCCAGCGTCAGGCTGACATCATCGACCACGATGCGGTCATCGTAACGCTTGGTCAGATGCTCGATCTGGATCATGCAGCCTCCGGTCGTTTCAATTGGACAAGGGCAATGTCCAGCGCGATGCTTGACACCAGCGCCAGTGCAATGGTCGGCAGCGCGCCCAGCAGGATCAGGTCCATCGCGGTCTGGTTCAGCCCCTGAAAGACGAAACTGCCAAAACCGCCGCCGCCGATCAGCCCGGCAATCACCGCCAGCCCGATATTTTGCACCAGCACGATCCGCACCGCCGCCAGCACAACCGGAAGGGTCAGCGGGATCATCACCCGCCGCAGCGCCTGCGTACGGGTCATGCCAAGGCCGGTGGCGGCCTCGCGGATGCTGGCCGGGATCGAATCAAGGCCCACGACCATGTTCGAGACGACCGGCAGCAGCGAATACAGAAACAGCGCCACCAGCGCCGGAAAGGCACCGATCCCCGCGATCCCCGCGCCGGCGGCGCCCGGCACATTGGCCGCCACCCAGCCGAACAGCGGGATCATCAGCCCGAACAGCGCCAGCGACGGAATCGTCTGGATGAAATCCAATGCGCCAAGCACGGCCCCGCGCAACCCTGGCACCGTGTAAACGACAATCCCCAGCGGCAGCCCGACGACCAGCGCCGCCCCCAACGAGGCAAAGGCAAGGATCAGATGCCGCGCTCCCTCACGCCAGAACTGATCGGCACGGGCGGCATATTCGCGCATGACCGACACATCGTCCAGCACGCCCGATCCGATCAGCGCTGCGGCCGCAGCGACCGTCACCGCCAACAGCAGCCAGTGCGCGGGCGGACGCAACCGCATCTGCGCCGCACCATCCGCCGCGATCAAGCCAAGCGCCAAGGTCAGCACCCAATAACCGGCCGCCGGCGACACGCGGGCGATAGCCCCGCCATCGCTCAGCATCGTTGCAGCCTGCCCCAGCGTCAGGGTCAGCGCAGTCAGCGCCGCCACGGCAACGGCCAGCCGCAAGGCGGGCCTTACCCCACGCAATGCGGCCAGCACAAAGACAGCCGCCAATCCGGCCAATACCGCAGCCCCCGTGCCGCCCAGCACATCAGGCAGATGCAACCCTTCGCCCGCCACGATCCGGTTGGCCCGAAACTGCACAAAAGGCAGCACCAGCCCCGCCAGACCGATCACCGCTGCAACGACACCGGGCAGGCTGATCACCTGACCGCCCGTTCCTGTCTGTGCTGTCGCCGCGCCCATCGCTTTGCCCTATTCGATAATGCCCTGACCGCGCAGATAATCGCGGGCAACGGCATCGGCGGGCTCGCCGTTGATCTGGATGCCGGCGTTCAACCCTTGCAAGGTTTGTAAATCCAGCCCTGCGAAAACCGGGTTCAGCAGATCGGGGATCATCGGATATTCGACCAGAACCGGACCGCGCACCACCGGCGCGGGCTGATAGACCGGCTGCACGCCCTTGTCATCCGCCATCACCACCAGCCCCGCTGGGCCGATCCCGCCATCGGTGCCATAGACCATTGCCGCATTCACGCCCGAGGTCTGCTGCGCCGCCGCTGCGATGGTTGCCGCTGTATCCCCACCCGAAAGCTGCACCAACTGGTCAGGCGACAAGCTGAAACCATAGGCTGTCTGAAACGCAGGCAGCGCCGCCGGCGAAGTCACGAATTCTGTCGAAGCAGCCAGCTTGACCGTCCCGCCCCGGGCCACCCATGCTCCGAAATCAGACATGGTGGTCAGGTTGTTGACCTCGGCCAGATCGTTCCTGACGGCAATGGCCCAGGTGTTGCTGGCGGGCGCGGCATCTAGCCAGATTAGGTCAGCGGGCCGGTCCAGCTCTGCCGCGCGGGCATAGGCAGCCTGCGCATCGTTCCAGACATCGCTGTCGGCCTCGTTATGAAAAAACGCCGCATTGCCGGTATATTCGGGATAAATGTCGATTTGACCCGAAATCAGCGCATCGCGCACAATCGGCGTGCCGCCCAGTTGCAGCCGGTTTTCAACCGGCAAACCGGCGTCTTGCAGTGTCAGCAGAATGATATTGCCCAGCAGCCCGCCTTCGGTATCAATCTTGGACGACACCACAATATCACGGGCGGCAGCGGGCATGGCTGCGCTGATTATGGCGACCGCAGCGGCAGACAAGGTCAAATTCTTCATGCTGTATGTCCTTCCTCAGGCCGATGATGGGCCTGCTCAAACGCCAGTCAACCGATTGGCTGAGAGCGCAATCCTATAAGCACCAACCGATCTATAGCTTCAGTCGTTCCATAGCACGGCCACCATTCCATGACCCATCGTTCGATTGACACCTAAGCCTATCGCAGGTGAAATTCCTACTGCCTCATATGAGAAGAACGGTTTCAAAAATGAGAGTAGATCATCTGGACTTCAACGCGCTGCGGATCTTCGTGGCATGTGCCAACAAGGGAAGTTTCACACTGGCAGCAAAATCGCTGAGCATCCCCTTGCCGACGGTCAGCCGAAAAATGCTGGAGCTTGAACGCAGTCTGGCGGCGCAGTTGTTCGACCGAACACCAAAGGGCTGCACCGTCACCGAAACGGGCGCGCGCCTTTTGACCCGGATCAGCCCCGGCATTGACATCCTGAACGAGTTCGCAAGCAGCTCGCATCTTGACAGCCCCGAACTGACCGGGCGGCTAAGACTTTCGTCGCCACAGTCCTTTGCCCCATGGTGGGATCTGTTGGGACAATTTCAGCGTGCGCACCCCGCGATCCGCGTCAGCGTCCATACTACGGAACGCAGGCTCAATCTGGTTACGGATGGGATCGATGTCGCGCTGCGGGTTGGAGAAATAGCGGATGAAAATGTCATTGCGCGCCATCTAGGCGATTTCCGGCATATTCTGGTTGCCTCGCCTGACTTTCTTCGGCGTGTTGGCCGTCCTTATCAGCCCGAGGATATTCACGACCTGCCATGCGCCGCATGGGGATCGTCGATAGAAACAAAACCGATCTGGCGATTGGGCGGGACGGTGCAAAAAATTGATGCCACCTTGATGGTGAATGATTATCTTCAGATCAGGAACCGGGTGCTGGCAGGTGGTGTTATTGCCGAACTTCCGTCATTTATGGCCATAGACTATCTGCGGTCAGGCCATCTGACTGAATTACTTCCTACACATCCGTTCCCGCGCTCTCCGCTGCATCTGGTTTACCAAAAACTCCGCTATCCGTTGGCATCTGTCAGGGCTTATATCGCATATTGCATGACGCATTTTCCGGCAGTTGTCAGGTCGTGGGAGCTTGCAGATCATATTTTATAACGATCGACAGAAATACTAAGAACGCCTGTGATCTGCCGCCGCCGGATCTCCGAGGCCAACCTCAACCCCAAGAAGTTCTACCGGGTCAAAAAGATGAAGTTCGGCGGAAAAGGTAAGGGAAAGGACCGCATCACCAATCATCTATAACGACAACATCACCATGCAGAACATTCCGCTGGCGGTCTATGACTACTTGGTCAACGGTAAACCTGCGCTGGAATGGGTGATGGAACGGCAGGTCGTCAAAACCGACAAGGCCAACGGCATCATCAGCGACGCCAACGACTATGCCAAAGAAGCCGTGGGGACCGGCCGCCACACACGCCGCCCCGGCTTTCAGGCCATGAAAGCCGCCATCGACCGCCGCGAGG
>NZ_JAUNTN010000047.1 GCF_030538695.1 Paracoccus sp. (in: a-proteobacteria) | reverse complement strand
CACGAAGCCGCCTGATCAACGAAATCCAAAGCGGTAGAAACCGGGCGGTTACGATCTCCTTCTCGTCGAAGATCAGCAGACTGCAAATCGTAGCTTATGTCAGTGTCCGAATTTCGGGGGGTAGCTCATACTTCCAGATAGCCAGATTGCGGAGGATCATCAGATTTGCGACAGAGCAAATACGAAACTTGACTTGCCTGATCTGGGTTTTAGCACGTTGCGGATCAAATCAGGCGACCAGAAGGGCCCCAAACATATCGCACTGCAAAATCTCTTGTCGGCCGTCGTACGCCATAACCCACGTGACGCCTTTGCGGCTGAGTAGCCGTTCTTAAAGCCAATATCCTGAAGAGGGCAGAGCCGGTGTTCCAGCATCTTGATATACTTGGCTCTGACGCCGTCCCAAGACCATAAGCCTGATCTTCTAAATGGATGCCTGCCAAATCTCACGCTCCAACAGGCCTTATTTTTGTCAGAGTGTTTCAGATCGTCAGAACCGCCTCTGCCGCACTGATACTGCCGGTTTCCCACGCGGCTTCGGCCCAGACCGAGATTGGCCGGTCCGTTCGGAACAGAATATCCCGCTCGATCTCCATGCCGAACGGCAGGCGCAGCGCCCCGATCTCTGACAGGCTGAAACTGCCCAGTTCGGGATAGCCGAGATCGGCAAGGCCAAACAGGGTATCCCCATCCGGCTCCATCTCAGTGACCAGCCATGTGCCGGTCCCGACTGGGTTGAAGAATTTGACCACCGGAACATGATCCTGATCCAGGTTGCGGCCATTTGCCAGCAGGCGGGCGCGATGATCTGCGGTCAGGAGGATCATGCCGCGCTCCTTTCACGTTCAGGGATCGCGGCATCGGGCCTCGCCTCGGGCAGATGCGCCAAGAGCCAGTCGGAGGCTTTGCTGGCCTGCGATGCCGCGCGGATGATGGTGCGACTGTCCTCGCGCATGACCTCAAGCCACGATCCAATGTAATCGGCATGGCGCACCGTCGGCACGATCCCGAGCGTTGCGCAGCAAAAGGCGGCGGTCAGTTCGGCGACCAGTTCTTCCTGCGCATATTTCTTTGTGCCGAACCCGCCGCTCAGATCACGGTTCAGCCGCTTGGCGTGGCCTGTGGCGTGTCCCATCTCGTGCAGGGCCGTTCTGTGCCAGTTGATCGGCTCGAAATAGGCCTGTGGCGGCGGCACCTGCACATAGTCGAGCGACGGCATATAGAAGGCACGGTCGCCGCCGATACGAAAATCGATGCCGGTGGCGGCGATCAGCGCCTCGACCTGCGGCGCGATCAGGCCTTCCGGCACCGGCGGGGCGGTGACGGCAAGATCGTCGGGCAGGCCCTCGCATTGGGCGGTATTGAACACGGTGAAGCGAGCTGATGCCTGCTGTTATGAAACGTCTGGTGCTCCTTAAACGAAGGCAATCTCAGGCACGGTCACGCGGCTGATGATTTCGCCCTTGTTCACAGAGCGATAAATTGATCTGGGTGGGCGGGCTGCTTCATCGACGCTTCGGAGCACCCAGTTTCTGTGCTCCATCGTTTTCAACGACTGCGACAGGGCGCGATCTGAAACGGTTTTCAGGTTGCGCTTTATCTCATTGAAACCGCTTGGCTTATGGACCGCCGTCAACACCGGCAGGGTCCATGAGCGGCGCAACAGATCCTGATCTTCATCCGCAGATACGCTTAGAATCCTGTTGGCGATGGCAGCGGCAGTGACGCCTGACGCGGTGAGACGAAATTCCGGGCGCAACGGGTGCCCATAACCGGGATTTCGCTCGATCAGTCCCAGAGAAATCAGATGATCCACACTTTGCCTGAATGCACCCCGGCTTGCTCCGGTTGCTGTCAGCAGTGGTGCCTGCCGCCCTGCAACGCCTCTGTGCAGCTGTGACAGGATGGGAATGGCCCAGGCCCGCGAGGTGAGGTTGACAAATGAATTTATGTCCATAAAATATAGTTACCATATTACTTTTCGGAAGGAAAGACCATGCCACTGATTTCACCTGATGAAACGATAACGATCTCGATGTCCGTCAAGGATCGGCATGTCAGTGCCGCGTGGTATGGGCGCATGTTGGGCTTCGAGACAATCTACCATTCGGACGAGGCCGGATGGTCAGAGCTTCGGACCAACACGCCGGGGGTGACGATTGGTCTGGGCGAACATACCGTGCCTGTTCCGGGCAACTGTGTTCCAGTGTTCGGGATCGCGGATCTGGATACTGCGAGGGAAAAGCTGGAACAGGCCATGGTCAAATTCGACGGTGAAACGATTGTCGTTGAAGGTATGGTCAAGACAGCGACGTTTTATGACCCGGATGGCAACGCATTGATGCTTGCCGAAGACTTGACCAGAGGGGGCGAATAAGGCGCCTGCCTGTCAAAGCTGGTGTGGGCGGGTTGCCATCCCCGATTCAGGGACCGGGAGCCCGCAGAGAGGATTAGGAGATCCGTCAGGGTCATTGGCAACTCGGCAGATAAAGCGTCGGGGCCTCAGACCAATGCTGGATAGCGCGGGCCATGTTCTGTTCCTCAATGGCATCAGCCCCGGTGTAAAGGACGGCATCCGGCATGATCCGCGCGGGCGAAGCGTAATCGGTGCGATTGCCGTCGGCGCAATCAGGCAAGAAGGGCAGCAATATTGGTGCGGCCTCGGGCAGTATGATCCCCAAGGCCGCAGCCTGAGCATGATTGGCGAAGGACAGGCTATGCGCCCCTGCCGCTGCGATCAGTCGATAATAAATCCGGCGGATTTCGTCACATAGGGCGGTGAATATCTCGTTTTGCACCACCTCCTTACGGGCGGGCAGGACCAGTTTCAGATCGGCGCTGTGGATCACTTCGATGCGGGCGTGATACGAGCGATGCCAGAGCTGACCGAGCGATGGCAGCGGCACCCGCAGGGGAATGCCATGGACATTGGCGTTACCGTGTCGGCTGAACATGGTGGTATCACGTTCAAAGATGCCGATGCGGATGCCGCGCCAGGTTTCGATGTGATCGGCACCGGCGAGGAAATCCTCACGCGGCAGATCTTCACCGTTGAAGGTCACGGGCAGCGGATAGAACCGCGCGGCCTGCCTGATAGCGGCGGCAAGGTTGTCACGCGGACTTTCGGGAAAGACCACCGCCATGCCCTGCCAGCCATCGGGACCGGCACTGACGGTCACCGGCGCCTTGCCCGCGAAAGCGTCAGGGCTGGCCTCGATATGCCACGCCGCGCCAGTTCCCCTGCGCCGTGCAATGATCCCCGCGCCGCGATTGGCAAGCGCAAAGAAGCCCATTCCGGCCGCATCCTCTGCGGTGATGGTGTCATCGCCCCAGCCACTGCGGCCGAGCGAGAACAGGCTTTGCGGATCATCCAGCCCCGGCCCGTCATCCGCCACACGGATTGCCGCCCCGAATTGCGGATCATCGATCTGATCGACAGCAACCCGCGTCGCCCCGGCACGGCGGGCATTCTGCAACAGCTCGTTCAGGATATCGTCGAGCGAGGCATTGAACAGGCGCCCGACCTTGTCGATGGCCTCGGGCGCAACATGGGCGTGGAAGGAATAAGGGATCATGGGAAACTCCGCAATCAGGGTGAAGGCCCCGGACGCACTCTCGCCCGCAGGACCACCCCACCTCAGCACCGCTCTGTCCCTGTTCTGTTGCTGCCGGCCGATACCGTGGCCAACCATAGTCCCGCTGAAGCACTCCCCACGCGCGGCAGTGCGATCAGGCCGAACGGTTACGCCCGAGCCGCCATCACGAAGAAGTGATCCCTGTCCTTTTCAGGCTGTTTTCTACGCTATAGCTTTCCGTGCGGTGCTTCCACGAGGCTTCCACGGCGCAGTTTTACGTCCCACCAAATCGACATTAAAAACCCCCGCGAAGCTTTTGTGCTTGCGGGGTTTTGTGGATTGGTTGCGGGGATAGGATTTGAACCTATGACCTTCAGGTTATGAGCCGATAGATGCGGGATTTGCAATATGATTTCAAATCAATCGGTTACATAGACAGCCCTTTGATAGATTTAGCTTCCTTCGCCGTATCCGGCGGCATCCGCTGCTTTTCGTCGGGTCTCGATGGGGCTAAAACGGCGTTCAGCTGTTGAGCAGGCGTTGAGTCAACAGGTCCGGCGATGCCGCCAAGTTGGCGGAACTATGAGCCCTACCCTAACCCGCCGCCCTCTCCTCCAACGCTTCCACAAGACCGGAACAGGCCGGCGCGTTCACTTTCCGGTCCGTTCCGCGCTTTCCGGTCAGCCACCGTGCCACGCCCGCTGGCATGGATTCGATCAGATATCTCAGTGTGTGCAGCGGTATCGAGGCCGCGACGGTGGCCTGGCACGGTCTTGGTTGGCAGCCGGTCGCCTTCTCTGAAATCGAGCGATTTCCCTGCGCCGTTCTCGCCCACCACCATCCAAACGTCCCGAACTGGGGCGACATGACCAAATTCATG
>NZ_JAUNTN010000032.1 GCF_030538695.1 Paracoccus sp. (in: a-proteobacteria) | reverse complement strand
ACGAGTAGCTTAAATTACGCCAGATCCTGTCCAAGAGATGGGGAGTAGCTCAACCAGACTACTTGCCGAACAGGGCGATCATTCCATCAGCCACGGCGCCGCGCCATGCGAAATAGTCGTGGCCAGCGGCATATTCCCGCCAACTTACCTCATAACCTTTCAGCCGCAGAATATCTCGCATCGCGCGCGAGGTTTCCAGAATCCCGAAGTTTCCGTCGCGCGCATTTTCAAAGTCGCCCGCGCTGATGAAAAACCGGACAGGAAGTTTCGGCGCTGCGGCGTATTCTGCGGCGACATAGGGAATGCCTCGATCTGAATTCCTGTCCGGCGCCCACCAGAAAGAGCCGGACAGGCTGATCCCGTTGCCGAAGATATCGGACCGATGAAACGGCACAGTCGCTGCGGCCAATCCGCCATAGCTGACACCCGTGACAGCGGTGCGGGCGGGGTCGGGTGCAATACCAGTTGTCAGGCTGACCAGCGGCAGCAATTCGTCAGCCAAAGCATCGGCGAAAACCGGGTTTCCGGGGAGTTCGCGGGCGCGTGTATCGGAATCGATGGATGGGATCATGACCGTCAGAACCGGCGGCAAAACCCCGTCACGTGTCAGGCTGTCCAGAACGTGCGGCAGATCCAGTTCGTCCATCGCCCTTTCGCCGTCAAAGACAAACAGCGTGACCAGTCGTGGATCCTTGGGATCGAAGTTGCGCGGATGGGACAGCGTGATGCGGCGACTATTCCCAAGCAGCTCGCTTTCGAAGGCAAGTTCGGACAGGATGGGAACGGCATCTGCCGTGGGCGGCGTGCCGGGTTGCGGCGGTGCATCGGGCAGGCTGACGGTTGCCTTCTGGTTAAACCGGTCCGGTGCATCCACAGGCCAGGGATACTTGTTCAGCGGGTCCATCTGGGCGGTCGCCAGCAGGGCGGCACGCTTGTCGCGAAAGCTGCCGGGCACCTCGGGCACATCCGGGGCAAGCTGATAGGACAGGCGCGTCCGATCCGGGACGCGGAAGCTCTTGAACCAGACATCGCTGTCGCCAAGCTGGTCCAGCCACTCGTGATCGTTGGATGGGCCGCCGAACAGGCGCACATTCCGTGTCGCCCCGCGCCACAAGAATGTCAGGATTACCTCGCCATCGCCTGCATCCTCGATCAGCGGGGTGCCTTTCTCTGCGATCTCTTGCCAGAAAGCATCAGAACTGCCACCGCCATCCAGCACCGCCGCCAGAGCAGCGATGCGGCGACTTTCGTAACCCGGATTGACCGCCTCGACTGCATGTCGTTGCGCATCAGGGGCCACCACCTGCCGTAGTTCGATCACCGCCGTGCCGTTGCCGGTCAACTCCAGTGCCGGGGCGTCGTCCGGGGCGATAAAACGGAAGGTCATTTCGCCAGTTTTATCATCCGCAAGTTGCCGAAAATGCTGACCGCTTTTGTTGCGCAGATTGGCGTCGATCATACCCTCTGCCTTTATGACGCCGACGACATAACTGCCCGCAACCGCGTCGATCCGCAGCTGCTCTGCGCCCGCCTGATCCAATTGCAACGACAACGGTTCGCCCGGTTGCAAAAGCTGCTGCGCGGTTGCCTGTGACGCCAGCATCAGCGACACAAGCAGCATTGGGATGACCGACCTTACCATTTGTAATCAATGGCTGCGGTGATCTGGCGCTCGGGCCCGACCCAGCAGGCATAGGCACTGGCGCAGGACGCGGCATAGAATTCATCCGTCAGGTTGGTGATGTTGATCTGACCGCGCACCCCTTGATAGCGGCTGTCCAATGCGCCGAAATCATAGCCGACCGCGGCGTCCACCAGCGTCACGCCCGGCACCTGAAAGGCGTTCGCGCGCGCCCAGCTTTTGCCGATATAGCGAATGCCAAGCGCGGCATCCCAGCCATTATCGAACGCATATTTCCCCCAAAGCGAGACCTGATGCATCGGCACGCGGTCGTTATGGGCGCCGACTTCCCCGGAATTGTTGGATTTGGAAATGCGCGAGTCGTTATAGCCATAGCTGGCCAGCATCGAGAACCTTTCGGTCAGTTGACCCTGCCCCTCGATCTCGAATCCGCGCGACCGGATCTCGCCGACCTGTTCGTATTCGGTGGGCAATGTGCCGCTGATTGCCTTTAGCACATTCGTCTGGCGCAAATCATAGGCCGAGGCCGTCACCATCAGCCTATCGTCCGCGTTGGCCCATTTGACACCGATTTCAAGCTGCTTGCCTTCGGTCGGATCGAACGGGTCTTCGCCGGCTTGCGGAACCTGCGTCACCGGCTCGAACGAGGTCGAATAGCTGATATAGGGCGAGAAGCCGTTCTCCATTTCGTAAAGCAGACCCAGACGGCCCGAAAGCGCCTCGGATTCCTGCGTCTCGCGCGAGCCGCTGAGCAGGTTGAGCGCGTCGTTTTCGGCCCAGTCATAGCGCAGACCGGCCTGCACATGCAGATTTCCGAAAGTCGCCTGATCCTGCAGATAGATCCCGGTCTGACGAAGCCGGGAGATGCTTTCCGAGCGGCGCGGGCTTCCGGTCACGACGATATCGCCATAATTCGGATCAAGCCAGTCGATGGAGTTCGCGGTCGCGCCATAACTGGTGTCACGATAGGTGCGGACATATCGTAAATCGATTCCACCCAACAAGACATGCTCACCGCCACCCAGGTTCATCCGATGCTCGACCTGATTGTCGAGGCTGAACTGGCGAGACTTGGTATAGGCATCCGTGACGGACCGGGTGATCCTCCGCTCATCGCTGCCCAGAACGTCCCAAAGCAGCGTGCGCAGATCCCAGTCGCCACTTGTCGCGCCGAATTTTTGACGCAGCGTGGTCGTATCCGACAACTCGCGTTCCAGTGTGTAGCCAAAACTGTATATCGTGCGCTCGGACCGTTCGAAATCGGGATCGCTGACCAGAAAATCACCGGGGATATAGCCGTATGAGGTCGGATACAGCGTGCCGAGCGCCTCGCGGAAGTTGCGATAACCTGCATCGGGTTCGCGCTGATCATGCCATAAACGCTGAGGGAAGTGGCGTCGGTCGGCGTCCACAGGATCGAGGATGACAAGGTCAGGCGACGTGTTTCCAGCCCTTTCTCTTGTGTATCGGCCTGTTCCGCATTGCCGACAAGACGCCATGAAAGCTGATCGTCCAGCTTGCGTGCAACGTCGAAACGGGTGCCGATGCGACTGTGCGTGCCGGTGACGATTCCGAACTGCGTTCCCGATGTGCCATCGGCTTTCTTCAGTTGCATGTCGATCAGCCCGCCGGGGCTGGCCTGACCATAAAGCAGCGATGCCGGGCCTTTCACCGCAGCGACGGATTGCAGCAGCCAGGGGTCGATCTGCACGTCCTGACCGCTGACGGCCAAACCTTCCAGATAGATCGGAACATAACCGAAGCCGCGGATATAGGTTTCGTCCGAGATATTCGAGGTGCCGCGATATTCGGACGCGACACCCGAGGTATAGCGCAGCGCCTGCGCCACCGACTTCACCGCCTGATCCTCCATCTGCTGCCCGGTGACGACCGAGACCGAGACAGGCGTTTCTTGCAGCGGGGTGCTGGTTTTGGTGGCGGCGGTGCTGCGTTGCGCCGTGTAGCCGGCCCCTTCCTGACCGTAAAGCGTGATCTGCTCCAGAACGGTGGTGTCATCGCTGACGGTTTGTGCCGCGACCATCTGGGTCAGTGACAGTGAAACCGCAGTCGTCATCAGCAGTGGCCGAAAGGTGATCCGGCCATGGTTGGAATGTGTCATCATCTCAAACCTTCGTTTGTGCGGATCGGGCTTGAGATGATCTGGCGCCGCAATTGTGCTGCGGACAGCCTTCACCCGGTGGATATGCTTGTCAATGCGGCAGACCTGCGAATGCGCATATCCGTTGCATTACGGTCGCAATATGGTCGGCGATCACTTTGGCTGCCGGGCTTTCATGCCCATGATTTCCGCGTCAAGCGCCTGTCGGCGCGCATCGGGCAGGGCCTGCCACCAATCGCGGACCAGCCCGTTGTTCAGCGCGGTCAGGGAACCACTTTCGGCGTTGCCGTCAAATCGCTCACCACCCCGCAAGACACTGTCGAAAAAGTGGCGGATCATGTCGTTCTGGGCGGTGAGCATGATCTCTGGCCCGGCTTTGCCAAGGATCAGATCGCGCAGCGGCCTGCGTACGAACAGAGAAAAATCGGTGAAGCCCATATGCCTGGCGCCGTTGATCTGAAGGCGTCGGATGTCCGGCGACTGACCGGCCTGATCGAGCTTTTCATAGGAAAACTGGTTAGGGCTGAGAAGGCTCACATCGCTTGCCTCCGCAAAGCGTCGCTGGAAATGCCGCAGATCGGCATGCAGCATCAGGAATGGCACGGGCATCCTGGCATCGAAGGCCACCATGTGGAAATTCAGCCCATCCAGATTGATGCCCGCCGCACAGCGCCGGTCGATCATGCAGAGCGCGCCGGTGGTCGAGCCGCCAAAGGACATGCCGATCTGACCTGTGCGCGTCATCTCGCTGGCAGCCGCGATTTCGGTGATATGGGCGGGAACGTCACCCCGTTGCAGCATGTCCATGACGAATTGCCGGTCGGCCACCCATGCCACGGCACTTTCGGTCGCGATCCTTTCGGAATTGTCCATCAGCCAGTTCTGATAGTCGAAATGCCCCTGCAACTGCCGTCCAGCGTCGCGCCGGTCAGGATCGCGGTCATCCCCGCAGGCCGCGCATCGCCACTGCGCCGTTCGGCCAGTGACGGGTCCATCGGGATGATGTCACCATCTGGCATCACCGTGTCCGAGGCATCGCGGCTGTGCTGCACCGAATAGACGATATAACCATGGCTGGCCAACTCCTCCATCAGCACGGTGTTCTGGCCCGAAAAGGACATGTAGCCGTGGCTGAACACGACCGTCGGCAGCGGCGCGCCGTCACTGACAAGCGGCGCATCAGGGAAGCTGTTCGTGCGGACATGCTTGAGATAGCCGAGGAACGGCCCGAAGCCGACAAGCTGACCAAGTCCCCGTGCGGTCGTCGCAGTCTCGGCTTCGGTGAAATAGGGGGCCGGGTCTGCGCCTTTTTCCGGTGTCGCCGGATACCAGACGCGCACCAACAGGCGGCGCGGTTCCCGAGGGGAAGCGCCAAGGATTCCGGGACGCGAGAGGTCGGACAGTTCGAACATGCGGACGCCGATCAGCCAGTCGCCACCGGGTGTGGGAAGGTCGCGGATCGGAAAAAGCCAGATAGCAGCGATGCCCATGCCTGCAAGGCACAGAACCACCGCCTGGGACAAGGCGCGTAAAATGCGACGCCGGCGTGTAAAACGCAGCGATACAAGCAAAGCCAGCAACATGATCGCCGCCGCAATGCCGCCGAATGCGGCTTGCCAGCGGTCGTCCCAAACACCCCATACGGCCGAGGCAAGAGCCACGCCGCAAAAGAAAAATATCACGCGAAAACGCCAGAGGCCGCGCGGAAACGACCAGGCCATGCCTGCGATGACAAGCGCGACAACCAAAACCATGTCCGAAATAATCACTGGCACAACTCGATCTGATTCAATGGTTTGTCCGGCGAAACAGCATCATCAGCCTTCCATGCCGTTTTTACGTTCTGCCGGCGGTTGGTCCTGCCGGCCTGCGCTTTCTTGCTGTTCTGCTGATAGCGCAGCCAGCACCTTGTTCAGCCGGGTGAGGCCGACGCGCAGCACTGAATCCAACCCATCCTTGCGGAATGGCGGGTGACTCTGGTCATGCGGGGCCTTGACGGTCAGGAACAGCGTATTGCCGCCCCCGCCAAGCGTCAGACTGTTCGGATGCGCGGGCAGCGGGATATGGACGCGGGGCGCATCGTCATCGCCGCCAATCACCACCAGCCCGCCGGTGCCGGTCTGATCCTTACGGCTGGCCCCGCGACAGGTCAAAAAGACGGTGTTGCTGGCAGGCGCATAGGCCACATCCAGCGCCCCCAACCCAACCGGGACATTACGCAGGACCGCGCCGCTTTCGGTATCGAAAACATAAAGCGCGCCGCTGTTTGCATCGACCGAAAACAGACGCTTGCCATCCGTATCCATCGCCAGATTGATGAAGAAATGCGTCGGCACCTCTGACCCCGCCCCGGTCGTGCCGCCGGTGGAAATGCTGCCGGTCTGTTCACCCGTCGCCATGTCGGGGACATGGATTTCGCTGGTCCCGCCGCCGCTGCAACAGGCGCGGCCCGCTGCCGGGGTCAGAACCCGCCCGGATGTCCAAAGACCCGCATCGACGACGCCCGGCGATCCGTCCAGCGTATTGCCGACAAAAAGTCGTCCGCGCCCCTTGTCCTTCAGCCCGGCCGCAAAGGCACGGCCCGGCAACTCGATCCGGCGGATCGGGCTGAGGCAGGTGCGGTCGAGATCGTCCAGACAGCCCGGCGTGCTATCGTCGAAACTTGGGGGCGAGGCGACAATCACCGCGTCAATGGCGGCTGCCTCGATCACCGCGTCAGCGCCCCGGCGGTCCTGCCGCAGGACCGCCGGGGCGACCTGCGACAATGTTATCTCGGGCGCGGCGGGCTGATCCTGCGCTGGCAGGGGCGAGGCGAGGATCGGCGCAATGGCCGTCAACGCAGCCCTGACAGTATCAGGTTCCGCCATGCCCCCTCAGAACCGTTTGCGCAGGGTCAGTTCTGCTGTGCGCGGCTCACCATAAACAACGGTGTCGTAGAAGCCGGTAGTTGCGTAATATTTCTTGCCGAAGATGTTGTTGACGCTCAGCGTCAGCACGGTTTCGTCATCAATGTCATAGGATGTGCTGAGGTCGAACACGGCATAGCTGCCCTGATGCACGTTCGGCTGTTCAATGTCGGACGTGAAATCCATGCTGTCAGTGCCGCTTTGCCAGCGCATCGCGCCTCCGACCGTCATCCGGTCGTCGAATGCGGCCAGCCGGTAATCGGTGGCGATCTTCAGCGTGTGTTCGGGCTGGTCGGCATAAAGCTTGTTGCCATCCCTATCTTCGGATTTGCGATAGGTATAACCGGCCGAGACATTCCAGCGCGCGCTGATCTCGCCCGCGGCTTCCAGTTCGAAGCCGCGCGTCTTGGTGCCGTCGATGCTGGTATAGACGCTACGGTTTTCATCGGGCAGGAAATACAGGTAATCCGCCACGTCCTTTTGGTCGGTCTGGAAGACCGCCGCCGAAACCTGCATCGCGCCATTATTCAGGTCGCCCTTGACCCCAAGTTCGTAGTTCCAGCCATAGGTCGGGTCCAGATAATTACCATCTGCATCCCGGTAAAGCTGCGGCTTGTAGATCGAGGCGATGCTGCCATAGGCGGTGTAATTGTCATTGATGTCATAGGTAAAGCCCAGATAGGGTGTGATCTCGCCAGAGTATTTATATCTGGCCGTGACCGTTTCGCCGTTGCTGGTTTCACCGTCCCACCAGTTTATGCGCGCACCGGCCAGCATATGGGCACGATCCGACAGGCTGAACCGGCCCGTGCCGTAAATGGCGTATTGGGTGATTTCACTTTTATCCGTATAGGTTGCCGTCGAGCTTAGAACCGGCCGCGGGACATAGGCACCAAGATCATAGATATTCACAAGGAAAGTCTCGCCCGAGCCATAGCCGTAATAGGCGCCCTTGCCCTTGCTGGTCATTGCGCCAATCGCGAATTCATGCGTGCGGCCAAAGGCCTGAAAATCGCCATTCAGCATCGCGGTCAGGTTGTTCTGCCTGTATCCGCCGTCATAGCGCGTGCCATAGCCCTGCATGCCGTCGCCGGTTACACGGTTCGGGACACCATAGATCCAGGCCAGCGTCGAATCCATGTCGTTCCTGACATGGGTATAGACCAGCCGCCCGGTCCAGCCATTGTCGAACACATGTTCCAGCGAGGTTGAAAACTCGGTCCTTTCGGTTTCGACCTCGGTCCAGTCACGGCCAAGGCTTGCGCCTTTGGGCCAGTCGATCAGGCTGCCATCCGTGTAAAACGGGGCCAGTCCGCCCCAAGTGACGCCGTCACCCTGCGTGCGCTGCCAGGTCAGGCTGGTGTTCAGCGTGGTGCTGTCGGTCAGGTCGATGTCGATGGCGCCGAACAGAACCTGCTTTTCCTTTTCATAGCGGTCCAGCGTGCCGTCGCGCTTGTCCCAGACCCCGATCAGCCGTCCGCGCACGGTGCCGGTAGCGTTCAGCGGGCCGGAAATATCGGATTCGATACGCGCGCCACTGGGATCGGACAGCGCGAAGGCCGCCTCCGAGCGGAACCCTTCCGTTGGCCGCTTGCGGATGAAGTTGACCGAGGCGCCCGGCTCGCCCGCGCCCTGCATCAGCCCGTTGGCACCACGAACGATCTCGACATGGTCATACAGCGCCATATCGGGATTGTTGTCGCCGAACTGCCAGACCCCGTTGCGCGGAATCGGCACGCCGTCATACTGATAGGCGTCGATCGGGAAGCCGCGCGAATAATAATTGATCCGGTCGCTTTCATAGGCCTGCACCGTGATCCCGGTGGCGGCGTTCAGCGTTTCCTCAACCGTGGTGATATTGCGGTCTTCCATCTGGGCGCTGGTGATCGCGCTGGTGGATTGCGGCGTCTGCCGCTGGCTGAGAACCAGCCCGGTGGCGGACCGCATCCATTCCGTTGTCCAGCTTCCGCTGTCTTCGGTTATGGTGGCGGGGGCGGCGGTAAGTTCGATCTGCTCAAGAACGGTAACTTCGCCTTGGGTCGTGTCATCGGCATCCTGTGCGAAACCGGCAAGCGGCAGGCAGAACAGCACCCCCGCAAGCGCCGTCGTCATCGTCAGGCGGCAGCGCCGCGTCATTGGCTGTGTCATGGAAGGGCCTGTTTGCTGAAAGGAAACTTTCGCTCGCATCAGGCTTGCTGCGTTAGCATTACGTAAAGTCAGCCTGCCGTTGCAAGCTGGATCGACAACTTCGACCCGGATTTTGTTTCTACGGTTGTGAAAATGAGACGACTTCGGCGCATTCTCGCCGGCCGGTCCCGACGATCACTTGAATCTCACGAGGCACTCAACCAAAGTTGGTCGCATCAGCCAGCCCATATATGCCGGTCAGCCAGCCTGTCAGCATGAAATGAGGGTTGGAATGCGTATGCTTCCCAAAATCACTGTAAAGCAATACCTTGGCACATCTTCTGTGCTGCTGCTGATCTGCGCCGGCCCGGCGCTGTCAGAAACGGTATTCACCGAAACGGTCACGAAATTCCCCGGCTGGGCCTGGGTCCAGGCGGCGGAAGGCAATCAGGCCATTTATCCCGGCCAGAATGCCGTCATCAATGGTGGCGGTCTTGTGCCGGGCCAGACGGTTACCCTGATGCGCGGCCAGACGGTGCTGAACGCCGAAGGTCCCCTGACCGTGGATGCCGAAGGCAAGTTCAGCTTCGAAATAACGGTGGATGACGAAGCGGTGCCCGGCATTCAGCCCATCGTTTTGCTGACCGAAAACCCGGCCGCGGCCGAGATCGTCGATCTGAAGATTTCTTCGGAACTGCCGGTCAGCGGCGCCGACCTGTTCGATATCGAATATCGCAAGGTGGATGGCGGTCAGTATCTTTATCAGGTTGCCTTCAGCGAGGCGCAGAACGCGCTGTTTGTGACCTCATCCGTCGGGCGTCCGCCAATCAAGGAATCGGCGCTGCTGAAGATCGACCCGGAAACGCTGGAAACGATCACCTCGGTCACACCGGACGGCCCCGCGCCAGTGGGCGAGGACGGATATGAAACGGGTCTGTTCGCAGTTTATGGCGTCGCGGTGGATGACGCGCATAACCATGTCTGGGTCAGCAATACCCGTCAGGACGCCGCCGCCGTTTACAGCACCGAAGATCTGTCACTGGTCAAACAGTTCGAACCCGGTGTCGTTTCGCATCCCCGTGATGTCGCCGTCGATCCCGGCCGGAACCGCGTCTATATCAGCGCAAGCGGTGCTGACGAAATCGCCGTTTTCGACAGCGAAACGCTGGAACAGCTGGACCCCATCGAAATCCAGTCCAAGCAGTGGGAGGGCAAGTTTGCCCCGATGGCGCTGGATATCGACCCGGAATCCGGGACGCTGGTGACGGTCAGCCTCGAAACCCCGGAAGCCGCCATCATCGACCTGAACAGCAGAGAGGTCAATGTCGTCGAACTGAAGGGCATGAAAGGTGCCTGGGGCGTTGCCTATGACCCGCAGGAAAAGCTGCTTTTTGCCGTCTCGATGAGTTCGGACAACCTGCTGATCGTCAATGCCGACAGTGGCGAAGTGCTGCATGACGTGCGCCTTGATGCCGGTCCGCTGAACGTGACCTTCGATCCGGTCAGCCGCCTTGCCTTCATTGCCAGCCGCAGTCCCGGCCGGATCACTGCGGTCGATACGGCCGGCAAGATCGTCGCCAATCTGGAAGCAGGGCCGCTGACGAACAAACTGCGCGCCGACGGCAAGGGCAATATCTATGCCGTGAACCAGTCGCTGGAAAAAGATGACCCGCAGGGCGATCGGGTCTGGCGTCTGCGCGCCAAGCAATAACATGGGGGCAGAAAGTGACAAATCAGTTCGACAAGCGTCTTCTGCCCACTGCGCTGATCGGCGCGGTGCTTGGCAGCACGGCCATACCGGCATGGGCGCAAACCGCAGCCGACACCGGCGGTGCGATTGTCCTTGATGAGATCACATTGCAGGGACAGCAGGGCCGTCAGGCGGAAACCGAATATGTCGCGCCGACCTCGATCAACCGCAGCGACGCCGAGCCGATAGATACGCCGCAGACCATCACCGCCGTGACCGCTGCCCGGATCGAGGAACAGGACATCCGCTCTGACCTCGATCTGTTCAACGCGGCGCCGGGGGTCGATGCGACGATCCGCGAGGGATTCCTGACTGTCCGCGGCTTTGGGGGCAGCAGGGCGATCAACGGTGTGCCGGTCGATACCTTCGTCGGTCGGACCAGTGCCGACCTGACCGCCTTTGAGCAGATCGAGGTGCTGAAAGGGCCGGCGGCCCTGTTCACCGGGCAGGGCGGTTTTGGCGGGATGGTGAATTACAGCTTCAAACGCCCGCTGGATACCGAGCATTTCAAGACCATCCTGGGCTTTGGCGATCCAAGCTCGAAACGGTTGATGTTCGATTACAACAGCACGCCGATGCTGAATGACCGGCTGCGGTGGCGGCTGGTGGGTTCCTACGAGGATCAGGATTCCAACCGCTATCCCGAAACATACGAGCGCACATCGCTGTTCGGCACGGTCGAATTCGATCTGACGGACCAGACACTGGTTCGTCTGAACGGCTGGCGGCAGCGCAACGATCAGATCCGCGATTTCCGGCAGGGTCTGCCAGCATATAGCGACGGCACCCTGATCGACTTTCCCGTCGATACCACCGCAGTTCAGGATTGGACCCTGTTTCCGTTCCGTTCCGATTGGGTGACGGTGGATCTGGAACATCGGTTCAATGACCGCTGGAAAGCCAAGCTCACCTATATGAACGGTGAATCCTATCACCCTGCCGAGCATAGCATTCCCTTCGGATGCTCTGGCCCGCTGGCCGTTTACGACTATACCTTGACAGGAATCGACCGGGACAATCCCGATGGCCGGCAATGCCACACGCTGAGCTACTGGAATGACTGGAACCAGTATGAAATCTTCGACGCCAGCCTGAACGGGGCCTTCGACGCCTTTGGACGAACGCATGACGTGATATTCGGCGCGACGCAACAGCGCAGTTGGTTCCGCCGCCAATTCGGAAGTTCAGACGCATCGAGTGATTTCATCGTCGATATCTTTAACCCCGACCATCATGTCATCGACAAGCCGAGCTATACGTTCACCAGGCCTTTCAGCGCAAAGCCATCGCCAGACAATGATTATCAGGTTTTCGCACAGGTCAACCTTCGCGCGACCGACAAGCTGTCCTTCCCGATTGCCGGGCGGTGGAGCTGGAGCCGCACCGGCGATGGCGAGTGGATTGCGAAAAACGAGTTCACGCCTTCGCTGGCCGCAGTTTACGAGGCCAACGAGAACCTGACATTTTACGGTCAATATGCACAGATGTTCACTGCGAACAGCTATTATCGCAGCTGGAACCCGGACTGGACACCTGGCGGTTCCTATGCGCTCGAAGACGGGATATTGCTGCCGAACCAAACCGGGACACAGAAGGAAATCGGCGTCAAGGCGCGTGTCTTTGACGGTCAGGCGCTGGCAACGGCCTCGATCTTCGATATTACCCGGAAGAATACCGCCCGCGACGATCCCGATCCCACGCATCTCGATTCCACGGGCTATCCGTTCTATGTATCGACCGGCGAACAGCGTAGCCGCGGGATCGAGCTGAGCCTGAGCGGTAAGATCAGGCCCGGCTGGACCATCGGCGCGGGCTATGCCTATACCGACGCGACATACACCAAGGACGATCATGCACAGGGTGCGGATCTGGGGACCGCCCGCCATTCGGGGAACATCTGGACCAGCTACGAATTCCAGCCCGGTCGCTTCGATGGGCTGAGCCTTGGTGCCGGGATAGACTTCCGCAGTTCGTTCAAGGGTTCCGCCACCGATGCGGACGACACCAACCGGGTTGTCGCGCCGGGCTATGGCATCGTCAATGCGCGTGTCGCTTATGACATCAATGACAAAGTTACCGCGTCGCTGAATGTCGATAACCTGTTCAACAGGAAATACTATGCCGAGGTCGGGGATGTCGGCGCCGAAAACTATTATGGCGAGACGCGCCGGATCAGCTTCAACCTGCATTCACGGTTCTGACTTGCCGCGCCACGGCGCATAGATGTGTTCGCGGGCTTTCGGAGCGGGTGTTAAGCTGTAGCGTCTGGAGAAGACTGACCCGAGATGGCGAAACGGCAACGCTATTCTGCGGAGTTCAAGGCGAAGGTGGCTCTTGAGGCCATCCGCGAGGACCTGACGACGGCCGAACTGGCCAAGAATACGATATCCACCATGATCATCGGCTGGAAACGGGCGGTGATCGAGAACATGGCATTGGCCTTCAGCACGAAGGCGGCTGTCGATCCGACGGTTTCGGTCGCGGATGTCGAGAAGCTGCATGCGCAGAAGCCGTTGAAGGTGCGTTCGGTATGCTATGCTGGTGAAGATTTACAGCGACATGGGCGGCAAAACCGCCGCGCGCAAATACTCGCCAGCGGAATGCACTGGCATCAAGAAGCGTATCGTTGAAGGTAGCCCGGACAAGGGGCTGATCAGCACCTCGCACGTTGAGCGCCAGAACCTCACCATGCGCCGGTTCACCCGCCTGACCAACGCCTTCAGCAAGAAGGTCGAGAACCACGCCTACGCGGTCGCGCTGCACTTCATGTATTACAATTTCGTCAAAGTGCATCAGATCCTGCGCGTTACCCCCGGCGATGGCTGCGGGTCTGACGGATCGCCTCTGGGATTTCGCTGACCTGATCGCGATCATTGATGCGAATGAGGACGCGCCGAAAAAGCGCGGACCTTATAAGAAGCGTCAGCCGGAAATTTCAAACTGACCCACTACCCAGCAGCGACCCACGGCGCTTCAGAGCATCATTGCAGGACTTCCAGTTCGTCGCGCGGCAGCGGGCGCATGGGGGCATCCGCCCCGTCTAACCGCATGGATTCACGATGTGAATCCTCAACAGACTGAGTTCTGCAACAACGCCATGACGGTCACAGCCTCATCCCCAGACGTTCCGCGATACCCGCCACGCCACCCGCATCTGCAAAGCTGTCAACCAACGCAGTTCCCTTGGGAAAGACGTCGCCCTGCGTATAGGTGGCGGGCGAGACGAGACAGGCGATTCCCGCCGCGCGGGCCGAGTTCGCCCCGTTCAGCGAATCCTCCAGCGCGATAGCCTGCCCGGCAGGAATACCAAGCCGGTGCATGGCCAGCAGATAGACGTCTGGTGCGGGTTTTTTGGCCACGACCTCGTCGCCTGCGGCGATGGCATCAAAGATGCTGACGGCCTCGGCCCCCATAGTCGCGCGGATCAGAGCGTCGATATTAGGGCGGCTGGTTGTTGTCGCGATCGCCACCTTGATCCCCGCGGCCTTTGCCTCGTCGATCAGCGCGGCGATTCCGTCACGCAAGGCAATTTCGCCCTGTGCCATCAGCGCAGTATAGCGGTCTGTCTTGTCGCGGTGCAGGGCCGCGATGTCGTATCCGGCAGGATCCGCGCCCGCAAGACGCAGGTGATGGGCGATGCGTTCCTTGCCTCCGGTGACTTGCAGCAAGCCGCGATAGTCGTCCCGGCTCCAGTGCCAGCCCAGCCCCTGCGCCGCAAAGCTGTCGTTGAAGGCGCGGCGGTGCAATTCTTCGGTTTCGGCCAGGGTGCCATCGACGTCAAAGATCAGCGCGCGCAGGCTCACTGCGCGGCCTCGGCCGCGGCGCGGATGGCGCGGATATTGGCACCATATGCCTGGGGGGCGCTGACCGAGCCGCCTTTGAAGACGGCCGATCCGGCGACCAGAACATCGGCACCGGCCCTGGCCACCAGCGGCGCCGTTACCGGGTCCACCCCGCCATCAACCTGGATATGGACAGGCCGGTCGCCGATCATGCCGCGCAACCGGGCAATCTTGTCCACCGTCGAGTGGATAAACTTCTGCCCGCCGAAACCCGGATTCACGCTCATCACCAGAACCATGTCGCACAGGTCCAGCACATATTCGATCGATTCCAGCGGCGTGCCGGGGTTCAGCGAGACGCCAGCCTTTTTCCCGGTGGCGCGGATCGCCTGCAACGTGCGATGGATATGGGGGCCTGCCTCGACATGGGCGACGATCATGTCGGCCCCGGCGGCAGCATAGGCCTCGATATAGGGATCTACCGGCGCGATCATCAGGTGCACGTCCATGAAGGTCGTGACATGTTTGCGGAATGCCTTTACCGCCGGTGGACCAAAGGTCAGGTTCGGGACGAAATGCCCGTCCATCACATCGACATGCACCCAGTCGGCGCCCTGATCCTCGATGGCGCGGATTTCCCGGCCGAAATCGGCGAAATCGGCCGAAAGGATGGACGGGGCGATCTTGATCTTGCGGTCAAACGTCATGCTTCGCTTCTCCTGCGGCTGCCGTCGGGGTCCAGCCCGCCAGAAAACACCCGGCTGGCCCGCAGATCGGCTTCGGTGATTGTTGACAGATCATCCACCGTGACCGGCGCATCCTGTGAAAACAGCCGGTTCGCCTGCCGCAGCCGGGCGCGGTCCAGCGCGTTTCGGATTGAACGGGCGTTGGCGAAATGCGGCTGGCCGCGGCGCAGCGAGACATATTCCGCCATCGCGACCCGCGCCCCGTCGTCAAAGCGATAGCCATGCGTTTCCAGCATGGATGCGGCGATCCGGGCCAGTTCTTCATCGGTATAATCGGGGAAATCTATGTGATGCGCGATCCGCGAGCGAAAGCCGGGGTTGGCGGAAAAGAACCTGTCCATGCGATCGGCATAACCGGCCATGATGACGACCAGATCGTCGCGGTTATTTTCCATCACCTGCAACAGGATCTCGATCGCCTCTTGCCCGTAATCCCGTTCGTTGTCCGGCTTGTAAAGGTAATAGGCCTCGTCGATGAACAGGACACCGCCCATGGCCTTTTTCAGCACCTCCTTGGTCTTGGGGGCGGTGTGGCCGATATACTGCCCAACCAGGTCGTCACGGGTGACGCTGACCAGATGACCCTTGCGGACATAGCCCAGCCGGTGCAGCAGCCCGGCCATCTTTTGCGCCACCGTGGTCTTGCCGGTGCCGGGATTGCCGGTAAAGCTCATGTGCAGCGTCGGTGTTTCGTGGGTCAGGTTCAGCCGGGCTCGTGCACGATCAACCAGCAACAGCGCCGCTGTCTCGCGGATGCGCGCCTTGACGGGGGCCAGCCCTATCAGTTCGCGGTCCAGTTCGTCCAGCACCTCGCGGACGCCTGATTCCTCGTATTCGCCGCGCAGGTCGATGCTGGTCGGAACGGTGCTTGCCGCGTCATCCATCTGTGGTCTCCTGTCTGTGGCGCAAGGGGTCGGGGCCGGTTACAGCCCCGACGGCATCAGCGCACGACCTCGTGCGTATAGCGGATCGACCGACCGTCCCCTTCGGTCCGCCGCATGACGATCCGCGGCTCGACCTTGGGCCGGTTGACGATGAACGACATCGTCACGGTTTCGAAACCGCGGGTGCTGTCGAAGGCGATCAGGCGGATATAATCGTCGCCATGCGCCTTGCGGCACGCATCCAGTTCCATCATCACGCCCTTGGCATCCTTGAGGTCGAACATGGGGTGGCCCCACATTTCCCAATAGGTGTTCCGGGGATGTGGCTCGTCGGTGTGTTCGACACCGACGGCCCAGCCGCGCGACAGCATGTATTCGACCTGCGCGGTGATTTCATCATCGGTCAGGTCGGGCAGAAAGGAAAAGCAGCCCTGGGTGATACGCATCTGTTCCTCCTCAGGAAACGCTGGCCGTCGGCACGAAATCCGACGTGTCGGTGGATGTGTAGTTGAAGGTGATGTTGCCCCATGTATCCAGCGCGGCTTCCAGAGGCTTGCACCACTTGGCGGCCTTGCGCAGCACCTCTGGCCCTTCGGTTCTGATGTCGACGCCTTCGTTGCGGGCCTTCACCATTGCCTCAAGCGCGACGCGGTTGGCCGTGGCGCCGGCCTGGATACCCATCGGGTGGCCGATGGTCCCGCCGCCGAATTGCAGCACGACATCGTCGCCGAACAGATCCAGCAGTTGATGCATCTGCCCCGCATGGATACCGCCCGAGGCGACCGGCATGACCTTTTTGATGTCCGCCCAGTCCTGTTCAAAAAACAGCCCGCGTTGCAGATCGACCGGGCTTACCGCTTCGCGGCAGACATTGTAAAAGCCCTGCACGGTCATCGGGTCGCCTTCCAGCTTGCCGACGGCGGTGCCGGTGTGCAGATGGTCCACCCCCGCCAGCCGCAGCCACTTGGCGATCACGCGAAAGCTGATGCCGTGGGTCTTTTGCCGGGTATAGGTGCCATGGCCCGCGCGGTGCATGTGCAGGATCATATCGTTCTGCCGGCACCATTCGCTGATCGACTGGATCGCTGTCCAGCCGATAATCAGGTCCACCATGACGATGACCGATCCCAGCTGCTTGGCGAACTCTGCGCGGCGATACATTTCCTCCATCGTGCCGGCGGTGATGTTCAGGTAATGGCCCTTGACCTCGCCGGTCTGGGCGGCGGCCTTGTTCACGGCCTCCATCACATACAGAAAGCGGTCGCGCCAGTGCATGAAGGGCTGCGAGTTGATGTTCTCGTCATCCTTCATGAAATCCAGACCGCCTTTCAGGCCCTCATAGACCACGCGGCCATAGTTCTTGCCTGACAGGCCCAGCTTGGGCTTGGTCGTGGCGCCCAGCAGGGGGCGACCGAACTTGTCCAGGCGCTCGCGTTCCACGATGATGCCGGTCGGCGGGCCTTTGAAGGTCTTGCAATAGGCCACCGGCAGGCGCATGTCTTCAAGTCGTGCGGCCAGCAGCGGCTTGAACGAAAACACGTTGCCGATAATTGATGCGGTCAGGTTGGCGATCGAGCCTTCCTCGAACAGGATCAGGTCATAGGCGACATAGCAGAAATACTGCCCTGGCTGGCCCGGCACCGGTTCGACCTTGTAGGCCTTGGCCCGATACTGGTCGCAGGCGGTCAGCCGGTCTGTCCAGACCACTGTCCAGGTCGCGGTCGAGCTTTCCCCGGCGACGGCGGCAGCGGCTTCGATCGGGTCCACCCCATCCTGCGGGGTGATGCGGAACAGAGCCAGCAGATCCGTGTCTTTCGGTTCGTAATCGCCGTCCCAATAACCCATCTGCGCGTATTTCAGCACGCCGGCTGCATAGCGTTTCTTTTTGTCGGTGATTTCCTGCTTGGATTCACCCGCGGTCTGTCCGTCGTCCATTTTCTCTTCTCCGTTCAGGCGGCACGGGCCGCGGTAATTTCCGGGTCAAGTGCCCCGGCAGCATAACGTTTGGCCATCTCGTCCAGCGGGATAACCTTGATCTTGCTGGCGTTTCCGGCGGTGCCAAAGGCTTCCAGCCGATCCCGGCACATGTCGCGCATGGCATCCATTGCCGGTTTCAGGAACTTGCGCGGATCGAATTCGCGCGGGTTTTCCCTGGCTATACGGCGGAACTGCCCGGCCATTGCCATGCGGGCGTCGGTGTCGATATTGACCTTGCGGACGCCGTGGCGGATGCCTCGGACGATTTCCTCGACCGGGACGCCGAACGTCTGGGGCATCTCGCCGCCATAGGCGTTGATGATGTCCTGCAATTCCTGCGGGACCGAAGATGACCCGTGCATCACCAGATGGGTATCGGGCAGCTTGTTGTGTATCGCTTCGATCACGCTCATCGCCAGAATGTCGCCCGTCGGCTTGCGGCTGAACTTGTAGGCCCCGTGCGAGGTGCCACAGGCGATCGCCAGCGCATCCACCTTGGTCGCGCGCACGAAATCAACCGCCTGATCCGGGTCGGTCAGCAGCATCGAGTGATCCAGCACACCCTCGGCGCCATGGCCGTCCTCGGCCTCGCTTTCCCCTTCAAGAGATCCCAGCACGCCCAGTTCGCCTTCGACCGAGGCGCCGACCCAGTGGGCCATGCGCGCCACCCGCTCGGTGATCTGGACGTTGTAATCATAGCTGGCGGGCGTCTTGCCGTCGGCCTCAAGCGAACCGTCCATCATCACGCTGGTAAACCCGTGCCGGATCGCGGTCATGCAGGTCGCCTCGTCATTGCCGTGGTCCTGATGCATGCACAGCGGAATTTCGGGGTAGATCGCCGCCAGCGCCTCGATCATCTTGGCCAGCATGATGTCGTTGGCATAGCTGCGCGCGCCACGCGACGCCTGAATGATGACCGGCGCATCGGTGGCCTTGGCCGCCTCCATGATGGCAAGGCCTTGTTCCATATTGTTGATATTGAAGGCCGGAACGCCGTAGCCATGTTCGGCGGCATGGTCCAGCAGTTGTCTGAGCGTGATAAGCGCCATTGGTTCACTCTCCCATCAGATTGCGGGCGACCTCGACCACAGCCTGGGCCGTGATCCCGAAGTGCCGGTAAAGATCGCTTGCCGGGGCCGAAGCGCCAAAGCCGGTCATTCCGACGAAACCATCCGACGTGCGCAAGAGCGGGCCGTCCCAGCCCTGCCGGATAGCCGCTTCGATTCCGACTCGGGGGGGCTTGCCCAGAACGGCTGCGCGATAGCTCTCGGGCTGATCGGCAAATGCTTCGAAGCTGGGGGCGCTGACCACTGCGGCCCGGACACCCTCATGCGCAAGCATGTCGGCGGCGGCCAGCGCGATTTCCACCTCGGAGCCGGTGCCGATCAGCGTGACCTGCCGATCAGCGGGATCGCGCAGCAGATAGGCGCCGCGGGCCGTCAGGTTCTGGTCGGCTGTATCGCGCAGGGTGGGCAGGTTTTGACGCGACAACACCAGCAGGGTTGGCCGGTCAGTCGCCGCCATGGCGATTTCCCACGCTTCGGCGGTCTCGACAGCATCGGCGGGCCGGATCACCGTCAGGTTGGGAATGGCGCGCAGGCTGGCGACATGTTCCACGGGCTGATGCGTGGGGCCGTCCTCTCCCAGCCCGATGCTGTCATGGGTCATCACATAGGTGACAGGCACGTCCATCAGCGCCGACAGGCGGATCGAGGGGCGGCAATAATCAGCGAAGGCAAGGAAAGTGCCGCCATAGGGCCGAAAGCCCCCATGCAGGGCGATACCGTTCATCGCCGCAGCCATCCCGTGTTCGCGGATACCGTAATGGATATAGTTGCCGCCATAGTCGCTGCGCGTGACCGGCCGCATGTCACGGCTGCGGGTCAGGTTAGAGCCGGTCAGATCGGCCGATCCCCCAACCGTGTCGGTCAGCGTCTGGTTCACCACGCCAAGCGCCATCTCCGAGGCCTTGCGGGTCGCGACCTTGGGCTGGTCGGAAAGCAGCCCGGCCTTGTAGTCCGCCATTGCCTTGCCAAGCCGGTCAAGCCCCGCGCCCGACAGCGCCGCATCGAACGCCTCTTGCCTGGGCGAAGCCTCTTTGCGGCGCAGCCAGTCGGCCCGCGCCCGCGCCCCGCGTTCCGCGATTGCGTGCCATTTGTCCCGGATGTCGGGCGCGATCACGAACGGCTCGTCTGCCCATTCCAGATAGCCGCGCGCCGCCGCGACCTCGTCGGCACCCAGTGGCGCGCCATGGACATCATGGCCACCTTGCTTGTTCGGCGCCCCCCAGCCGATGACCGATCGGCACGCGATCAGCGAAGGGCGCGGGTCAGAGCGGGCCTGTTCGATGGCAGCCGCGATTTCCGCAGGCTCGTGGGCATCGCAAGAGCTGGTGTGCCAGCCCGAGGCGGCAAACCGCGCCAGTTGATCGGTCGATGTGCTGAGATCCGTTCCGCCGTCAATGGTGATGCGGTTGTCATCCCACAGCACGACCAGCCGGCCCAGACCCAGATGGCCGGCCATGTCGATTGCCTCGTGGCTGATGCCCTCCATCAGGCAACCGTCCCCGGCGATCACATAGGTCCAGTGATCGACCAGCTCATCGCCGAACCGGGCATTGGCCATCCGCTCGGCCAGCGCCATGCCAACGGCAGTGGCCAGCCCCTGTCCCAGTGGCCCCGTGGTCACTTCGATCCCGTCCGCGTGCCCGTATTCGGGATGGCCCGCCGTGCGGGCGCCCAGTTGCCGAAAGCGCTGCAATTCGCCGATGGGCATGTCGGCATAGCCAAGCAGGTGGTTGATCGCATAAAGCAGCATCGAGCCGTGCCCCGCCGACAGCACAAAGCGGTCGCGGTCGGGCCATTTCGGATCGGCGGGATCAATCCGCATGAACTGGTCGAACAGCACCGTTGCCACATCGGCCATGCCCATGGGCATGCCCGGATGGCCCGAGTTTGCCGCTTGCACCGCGTCCATGCTCAGCGCGCGGATCGCGTTGGCCATCGCCCGTTCGGCCATGGTCACCTTATAAGTTTTGGCGGTTGCATGGGTTGTCATCTGTCAGGCCTTCCTGGAAGTTTCGACAAGCCGCAGGATCAGCGGGGTCAGGATCAACTGCATCGCCAGATCCATCTTGCCGCCGGGGATCACGATGGAATTTGCCCGGCTCATCCACGCCCCCTGGATCATCGAGGTGAGATAGGGAAAGTCGATGCCCTTCGGGTCCTTGAACCGGATCACCACCAGGCTTTCGTCTGCCGTGGGAATCCAGCGGGCAACGAAGGGGTTCGAAGTATCCACCACCGGCACACGCTGAAAGTTGATGTCCGTCTCGGTAAACTGGGGGCAGATGACATGCACATAGTCGTGCATCCGCCGCAGGATCACATCCGTGACCGCCTCGGTCGAGTAACCGCGGCTGGCGCGATCACGGTGAATTTTCTGTATCCATTCCAGATTGATGACCGGCACCACACCGACCTTGAGATCGGCATGATCCGCGATGGCGATACCGTCCTGTTTCACCGCCCCGTGCAAACCTTCATAGAAGAGCAGGTCGGAATCGGCATCAAGGTCGCGCCAGTCGGTAAAGTGGCCCGGATCGGTGCCGAAAAGCTCTGCCTCGGCGGCATCATGGACATAGTTGCGCGTGCGACCTGTGCCGGTCTCGCCATATTGGCGGAACACGGCTTCCAGCGCCGCCAGTTCGTTGGCGGCAACAGAGAAATGGCTGAAACTGTGATCCCCCTCGGCTGTGCGCCGCTCAAGTTCCGCCTTCATCTCTGCACGGTTATAGCGATGAAAGGCGTCACCTTCGATGCTGACGGCACGGATTCCTTCGCGGCGGAAGATCTGATCGAAGGTGTGCTTGACCGTCGAGGTGCCCGCACCAGACGAACCTACGACCGAGATGACAGGATGTTTGCGGCTCATGGCTCAACTCCGGAACAGACTGCGGCTGCCAAAAAGTGCCGAGGTCTCGGCATCAGGCAGATCATGATAGGCGGCGACACGGGCGACCTTTTCGAGGGACCCGAAGACAAGCGGCGTGCGTGCGTGCAGATCGTCGGGCACCTGGTCCAGAATGCGGCTGGTGCCATCGGTGGCCAGCCCGCCCGCCTGCTCGATCAGCATGGCGATAGGCGCGCATTCATAGAGCAGTCGCAGGCGCCCCCGCTCGTATCCCTTGCGGCTGTCTGAAGGATACAGAAAGACGCCTCCGCGCGTCAGGATCCGATGCGTTTCGGCGACCAGGCTGGCGATCCACCGCATGTTGAAATTATTGCGGCGTGGTCCCTCGGCACCTGCTACGAGGTCATCGACGAAAGCCCGGATCGGGGGCGGCCAGTGCCGATAGTTCGAACTGTTGATCGCGAATTCCGTCGTTGAAGCAGGAACGGCCATGGTCCCCGGAAGCTGGACGAAATCGGCGCTTTCCGGGTCGAGAACCCATCGGGTGACGCCCGCGCCTGTCGTCAGAACCATGACCGTCTGCGGGCCGTAAATGATATAGCCGGCGGCGCGCTGACAGGTTCCGGGCTGCAAAAAGCTGTCTTCGGCGGTATCCCCGGCAGGGCGCAGCGCAAAGATCGTCCCGATGGACACGTTGACGTCGATGTTCGAAGAACCGTCCAGGGGGTCGATGGCCATGGCCCAGGTGCCCGAAGGGTTCAGCTCAACAGCCTCTGCCTGTTCTTCGCTGGCGTAAAAGCGCACCGGGCTGCCCCGAAGGGCCTCGACGAACATCTGGTCAGCGATAACGTCAAGTGCCTTTTGCGGATCACCGTGATCGGCATCCTCGACACTGCTGCCAAGGTCGTGCGCGATGCCGTTCGCGGCAATCACACGCGCCAGATCTGCGGCGACTTTGGCGATGCGCGACAGAACATCTGTCAGCCCGTCCGATGTCGAAGTCAGTCCTGAGAGCATCGGTTCCTCCCTCTCCTGCCTTGATCTTGCGCACGGGGTTTTTCTATGTATATTTAATAAAAATGGGGGATCATTCAAAAAATCTGAACAGGGCTGCGATGATGTCGATCATCCCGCGCCCACTTGCCGCGCTGCGCGCGATTGCCGTCACCGGCTCTTATGCCGGGGGGGCCGAACGCCTTGGGGTCACGGCACCGGCTCTGCACGCGCGCATCCGCGCGCTTGAGGATCTGCTGGGCGCGCCACTTTTGCGCCGCGCCGCCAACGGTGGCTCTGAGCTGACCCCGATCGGTCAGCGCGTCGCGCAGACCGCCGAAGCGATGGAAGACCTGCTTGCCCGGCTTGCCAATGATGTCAGCGCCCTGCGCGCGGGGCGTGCAGGCCGGGTCGTGCTGGGGACGGTATCAACAGCCAAATATCTGGCACCGCGGCTCGTGCAGCTTTTGCGCGAACAGTTTCCCGATATCGAAGTGCAGTTGCGCGTGGCCAATCGCCAGGCCGTGATCGAGAGGCTGGCCTCAGGCCGTATCGACATTGCCATCATGGGGCGACCTCCGAGGATACCGGCGGTCGAGGCAAAGGTTCTTGCCCCCCATCCGCACATCCTGGTGGCTGCCGCCAGTCATCGCCATGCCCACAACCCGAAAGTGACGCTGGCCGACCTTCAGGACGACACCTTCATCATGCGCGAAGAAGGATCGGGTACGCGAATCCTTGCGGGACGCTGGCTGGACCACACCGGTGAGGGCCACCATTTCGAGACAATCGAGATGGATGGCAACGAGTCGATCAAGCAGGCGGTGCTGGCTGGCATGGGCGTGGCGCTGTTGAGCCAGCATACATGCCTTCAGGAACTGTCGGACGGGCGGCTCTGCGCCCTGCCGGTTCCGGGCCTGCCGATCATGCGTAACTGGTTCGTGGTGTGGCTTGAAGGCCGCGAACTGTCCGCCGCCGAACGCAAGGTCTGCGACAGCATCCTGACCAATACCGCGACGCTTGTCGCCGGCGCCGAGGCAAGGCCGGATGAAGGAACCCGCCCCACCGCCTGAGCGGCCATTCAGTCGCGGTAATATCGACCATTAACCTCGGCCGGACGCGAAGAATCTGGCTTTATATTGTTCAAATCTTCAAATGCCCGATGCCCCCGTTTCTCTGGCCAGACCTGTCCCACGGCCCGGGTGGTCGTGCACCGCTTTCCAAATCTGGACCGCCGGAAGCCGGATTTTTCCGGGTCTTTCACGATGACGGGCTGGTGACGCCATCGGATAAGGCATGGCAACCGGGACGTTGTTGCGGATCCCTCTCAGAAGTCCCAATCCTCATCCTCGGTCGCGACCGCCTTACCGATGACATAGCTTGATCCCGACCCCGAGAAGAAGTCATGGTTCTCACTGTCCGGCGAAAGCGCCGCAAGGATGGCCGGGTTTACCTCGCAGGCAGCAGGCGGGAACAGTTCTTCATAGCCAAGATTTTGCAGCGCCTTATTGGCATTATAATGCAGAAACGCTTTCACGTCTTCGGTCAGGCCGATGCCGTCATAAAGTTCCTCGGTGTATTTCTGCTCGATATCGTAAAGATCGAAGATCAGCGAAAAGGCGAAGTCTTTCAACTCTTGCTGCTTTGCGGCAGGCAGCTTTTCAAGGCCGCGCTGGTATTTATAACCGATATAATAGCCATGCACAGCTTCGTCACGGATAATCAGCCGTATCAGGTCAGCGGTATTGGTCAGCTTGGCGCGACTTGACCAATACATTGGCAGGTAGAAGCCCGAATAAAACAGGAAAGATTCCAGAAAGACGCTGGCAATCTTGCGCTTTAACGGATCGGCACCGGCCTTGTATTCGTCACAGATCAGCCGCGCCTTGGCCTGCAAATGCGGGTTTTCTTCGGACCAGCGGAAAGCCTCGTCCACCTCTTTCGTCAGGCAGAGCGTCGAAAAAATTGAGGAATAGCTGCGCGCATGAACAGCCTCCATAAAGGCAATATTGGTCAGCACCGCTTCTTCGTGGGGCGTCACCGCGTCCGGCAACATCGAGGGGGCGCCCACCGTATTCTGCACCGTATCCAGCAGCGTCAGCCCGGTAAAAACCCGGATCGTCAGCTCGCGTTCCTCGGGGCGCAGCGTCGCCCAGGATTGGACGTCATTCGACAGCGGCACCTTTTCCGGCAACCAGAAATTGACCGTCAGCCGGTTCCAGACCTCAAGGTCTTTATCATCTTGCAGCCGATTCCAGTTAATCGCTTTCAACGCAGGGTAGGTCGTTTTGTTCATCTCTGGCCTCAAAGCGTGCAGGAAACGCAGCCCTGAACCTCGGTCCCCTCAAGGGCGGTCTGGCGCAGGCGGATATAATAAATGGTTTTGATCCCTCTTTTCCATGCATAGATTTGCGCACGATTGATGTCGCGGGTCGTGGCCTCAGCCGGGAAAAACAGCGTCAACGATAATCCCTGATCGACATGTTCGGTTGCCGCTGCATAGGTGTCGATAATCGCCTCGGGACCGATCTCATAGGCATCTCGGTAATATTCAAGGTTTTCGTTATTCATGAACGCGGCCGGATAGTAAACGCGGCCAATTTTGCCTTCCTTACGGATCTCAATTTTGGCCACAATCGGATGAATGGACGAAGTCGAATTGTTGATATAGCTGATCGACCCGGTTGGCGGCACCGCCTGAAGGTTGCGATTGTAAAGCCCGTGCTGCATCACATCGGCTTTTAGCGCAGCCCAGTCGTCGCGGGTTGGCAGGGTTATGCCTTCAAAGACCCGGGCGACATCGGGTAGTTCGGGCAGCCAGTCGCGGTCGGTGTATTTGTCGAAAAATGACCCGTCCGCATATTTCGATTTATCAAAATCAAGAAAAGTCGAACCATGTTCTTGCGCCAGAAGGCAAGATGTGCGGATCGCGTGATAGGCGATGGCAGCGAAATAAACGCTGGTGAATTCGATCCCCTCGGGCGAACCATAATGAATATGCTCACGCGCCAGAAAACCGTGCAGATTCATCTGACCAAGGCCAATCGCATGGGCTTCATCATTGCCGCGCCGGATCGAGGGCACGGAATCGATTGCCGACATTTCACTGACCGCGGTCAGGGCGCGGACCGCGGCCTCGACCGTCGCGCCGAAATCCGGGCCGTCCATCGTTGCGGCGATATTCAGCGACCCGAGGTTACAGGAAATATCAGTGCCCAAATGTGAATAGGACAGATCGTCATTATATTCGCTGGCCTCATTGACCTGCAATATTTCAGAACACAGGTTCGACATGGTGATCCGGCCATGGATCGGGTTGGCGCGGTTCACCGTGTCTTCAAACATGATATAGGGATAGCCGGATTCAAACTGAATCTCGGCGATGGTCTGGAAAAACTCGCGGGCGTTGACCTTGCGTTTACGGATGCGCTTGTCATCGACCATCTCGTGATATTTCTCGGTCACGGAGATTTCCGAGAATGGCACCCCGTAGACCTGCTGCACGTCATGTGGCGAGAACAGATACATATCCTCGTTCTTTTTCGCCAGTTCAAAGGTAATATCAGGGATAACGACACCAAGGCTCAGCGTCTTGATGCGGATTTTCTCGTCAGCATTTTCCCGCTTGGTATCCAGAAAGCGGAAAATATCCGGGTGATGCGCGTTCAGATAAACCGCGCCCGCGCCTTGCCGCGCCCCTAACTGATTGGCATAGCTGAACGAATCTTCCAGCAGTTTCATCACCGGAATGACGCCCGAAGACTGGTTTTCAATCCCCTTGATCGGCGCCCCGGCCTCGCGCAGGTTGGTCAGCATCAGCGCCACGCCGCCGCCACGTTTGGACAGTTGCAGCGCCGAATTGATGCTGCGGCCGATGGATTCCATATTATCCTCGACCCGCAACAGGAAACAGGAAATCAGCTCGCCCCGCGATTTCTTTCCGGCATTCAGGAAAGTGGGCGTTGCGGGCTGGAACCGGCCCGACAGGATTTCCTCCATAAAGCGCATCGCCAGCGCCTCATTGCCGCGTGCCAGCGCCAGCGCAACCATCACCACCCGGTCTTCATAGCGTTCCAGATAGCGCTGCCCGTCACGAGTTTTCAGCGTGTAGCTGGTATAATATTTGAACGCGCCCAGAAAGGTCGGAAACCGGAACTTTCGGGCATAGGCGGCATCCCAGATTGCGCGCTGGAAATTGCGCGAATACTGGTCCAGCACTTCGGCTTCATAATAGCCCTCATCGACCAGATAGCCCAGCTTTTCGTCAAGGCTGTGGAAGAACACGGTATTCTGATTGACATGTTGCAGGAAATACTGCCGCGCGGCCATGCGATCCGCATCAAAGCGGATCTTGCCGTCCCCGTCATACAGGTTCAGCATCGCATTCAGCGCATGATAATCCTGCGCCGGTTTCATGGTGTCAAGCATTCTGCCTCCTGCATATGCGCAAGCCCCATCATCGCGAGCATTTCGCGCAGGCGGGCAATATCGGTTTCATTCCCGGCCAACTCAAAGCGATAGAGCACCGGAACATTACATTTCTGGGCGATAACCGCACCGGCGCAGGCATAAAATGCGCCGAAATTACGATTCCCGCTGGCAATAACGCCGCGCAAATATGCGCGACGGTCTGGGTCATTCAAAAAGCGGATGACCTGTTTTGGCACTGCGCCACGTCCCTGACCATCGGCATAGCTTGGGCAGATCAGCGCATAGGGGCGGTCGGGCACCGGCATCGGATCACCTGGCGAAATCGGGATGCGCAGGCCGCCCAATCCCAGCCGCGTTACGAAACGCGCCGTGTTCCCCGAGGTGGATGAATACCAGACCAGCCCCGGCATGGCGCTCAGGCCAACCGGCCGATCATGTCGGGGCGGAAGCCTGCCCAATGCGAATCGCCCGCGACCACCACCGGAGCCTGCCGATAGCCAAGCGAGGTCACTATCTCGAAGGCATTGCTGTCTTCGGTCAGGTCCACCAGATTGTAGTCAATGCCGCGCGCATCCAGTGCGCGGGTGGTTGCGGTGCATTGCACACAAGCGGGCTTGGAATAAACGGTGATGGTCATGCCTCATGTCCCCAGTTTTTGATGACGGGCAAGGGCACGGCAGGCTGCCATGGGCCGCCTGCACATACGCACCCCGCGCCCGCCGCACGGTTTCGTTTCTGCTGTCCTGGCAGGTCTCCTGGCTTGCGGGTCGGTGCTTGGCTGGCCTTCCCGGAGGGGGTCCCCCAGTGGATTTTCAGCTTCGCTCGCCGCTTACAGTTGCGGGGGCAGCGCCGGTCTTGCACCGGCTTCCCATTTTCACCCCCGAGTCGCCCCAAGGGAACCATGACACCATCATTAGGGGGTTAGGCGCGACCTTTGTCAACATATTGTTGTCTCTACGGGTCAGATTCTCGGAGCGCCTGCTTTTTTCCGCTCGGGACATAGGCATATTCGCTGACGGTCCGGCCGCCAAGCAGGTCTTCGTCGAGAACGCGATCAGGTGCGGCGATCGTCAGCCCGCCGTAATAGGTGCCGCTTGGCCGCACCGAGAATAAGCAGTGACGGGCAGGGAAGGCTGTAGCGGTTAAGATGGAACGCGTTGAACCAGATCCCGCCATGGCCAAGCGTATCTGTCTCGCGCGCCAGAGCGATCACGTCGGCATGGTTTCCCAGCGTGCCGTCTTGGGCAAAGCCCGCCAGATAGATACGGATTGGCCCGCTCATGATGCGCGACAGATCCTTCAGCAAAAAACCAGATCGTCGCTTACATGAAGCGCGCTCAGGCTGCCGAGCGCATTGGATAAAGTCATGCCACTCTTCGGCCGGGCACCTCGCCGGCAGGTTGAGGTTTTGCCTCAGGCAGGTCTCCGGGCTTGCGGCTCTGACGGTTCATGGCCCCTTCCCGGCAGTGCCAGCGGATTGGTCAGAACCTTGCCGCCTACAGTTGCGAGGGCAGCTACAGATTGCGGGGGATTCCCGATCCTGTATTCCCTTTTCATCCGCAGATGCGGAACCTTGGCGCGTTCAGCTTGGCTTCGGTCCGGGTGATGGTCCAGCCGCAAACCCACAGCACAGGCTCAGGCCATGGGCTGAGCGGGACTTGACAGCGCCACCAGACCGGGACGCTTGACAAAATGCACCCGACTGCAAAAGATATGGCCGTTCAGGTTCCGCATCTGCGGATGAAAATGGGAACACGGGCCAAATCCGTGGCTGCCCCCGCAACTGTAGGCGGAAAGCAAGGTCGATAATGCCACTGGGCAACCGGGAAGGCCGACCGCGCGATGACCCGCGAGCCAGGAGACCTGCCTGAACCTCACCCATTCCGGGCGCGGGGTGCGCTTTGGAAGCGGCGATCCGCAGCGGTGACATGAACCGTCTGCGGGATGTTCCTGTCAGGCTTTCGTCTAACGCGGGCCAACCGCCCGCCTATCAGGAGTGCGCCGATGCGCTTTTCCGTCCTTCTTGCCGGAGCGTTTCTTCCCTTTCCGGCCTTGTCACAACAAACGATCACCCTTGACCCGATCATTCTCTCCGCCGGTCTGAACCCGATCGAGGCACATAGCTATGGTCGTGCGCATACGGTCGTCACCGCGGACGAGATCGAGGCGCGCGGCCTTGCATCCGTTCAGGACGCGCTGCGCGCTGTGCCGGGCGTCGCGGTCAGCAGCACGGGACCAAGCTATACGCAGGTCCGCATCCGCGGTGCCGAGGCCAATCATACGCTGGTTCTGATCGACGGCGTGCGCGCGGCTGCGGGCGACAGCGAATATATCCTGACCGGGCTGGAGACCGCCAATATCGAACGGATCGAGGTTCTGCGCGGTCCGCAATCGGTGTTCTGGGGCGCGGATGCGGCGGCGGGTGTCGTCAATATCGTGACCCGCAGGGACACCGTCGGCACCGGGGCGGGCGGATCGGTCGAGTTCGGGAATGGCTGGGCCGCATCGGCCCGCGCCAGCACCCGCACCGAAACGGGCGGGCTATCCTTTAGCGCAAGCACCCGCGACGACCGGGGATTCGACTATTCCGACACGCCGGGCGGGGACCGTGACGGTATCCGCCGCCATACGCTGAGTTTTTCGGGCGATCATGCCATCGGCGATTTCGCCCGCGCTGGCTTTACCCTGCGCCGTGCGAATGAGCGTTACGAATACGATACAACATCTTATACAGCCACGACTGCCGAAGAATATCTGATCGACAGCGACGATTTCGCCAATCGCCGCGAATTCGGCGGTCAGCTTTGGGTTGAGGCCGAGACGTTGGACGGGCGCCTGACGCATCGGCTGTCCTATGACCAGTCGCGGTTCCAGATCAGCCGAAATGATGGCCCATGGAGCCGTGCGCGCACTCAGGAACTGAAATACCGCGCGACCTACGGGATCGACGGTGCGGTGGCTGCGGCCAATCAGACCCTGGCCTTTGGTCTGGAACGGCGGCAGGACGAAAACACGGTCGCCCCAGAGCAGAACCGCCGCAGCATATCCGGCATTCTGGAATATCGCGGCAGCTTTGACCGGCTGGATGTTCAGGCCGGGCTGCGCCGCGACAATAACGATGTGTTCCGCGATGCAACCACATGGTCGGTCGGGCTGTCCTATACCTTGCCGCAGCAGGGGATGCGGGTCCATGCTTCGGCCGGGACAGGCATCGTCAATCCCAGCTATCTGGAGCTGTTCGGCGGCTGGGGGGCGACCGGCAATCCGAACCTGCGCCCCGAGGAAAACCGCAGCTTCGATATTGGTCTTGAGGCCGAAATCATGGATGGGCGCGGTCTGGTCGATCTGACCTATTTCCACGAGGATATGGAAAACGAGATCACCTATAGCGGTGTGCCGCTTGCGAATGGGACCAACTATTTCAACCAGTCAGGGACCAGCACCCGCCGCGGGGTCGAGTTGTCGGGCCGGGTTCAGGTGACGGATAATCTGCGCCTTGGCGCAAGCTATACCTATCTGCGCGCGAAGAATCCGGATGGCAGCGTCGAAATCCGCCGTCCGCGCCATGAATTCGGCCTGAATGCGGAATACGCCTTTGCACAGGGTCGCGGCACCATTGCGGGCGATCTGCGCCATGTGACGGGCAATTACGACACGCAATGGTTCGGGGCTTATGGCACGGAAGAACTGCCCTCTTACACCGTGGTCAACGTCGCGGCGGGCTATGACCTGACCGACAATGCGCGGCTGACGGGGCGGATCACGAACCTGTTCGACAGCACCCATTCCGACGCCTGGGGTTATATCGGGCAGAGACGCACCGCGTGGATCGGTCTGGAATCGCGTTGGTAAGGTCTGCGGTCAGGGCGGCATCTCTTGCGCTGTTGATGGCGCATCCGGTGGCGGCAGAGATGCCCCGCCGGGTGGTGTCGATGAACCTTTGCACCGACCAATTGGCGCTGTTGATCGCCGCGCCGGGGCAGGTCGTGTCGGTGTCATATCTGGCAGCCGATCCGCGCGTCTCGCTGATGGCGGATCACGCAGCGGCGATAGGCGTCAATCATGGGCTGGCCGAGGAAATCTATCTGCTGAACCCCGATCTGGTGCTGGCGGGCACTTATACCACGCGGGCGACGGTCGATATGCTGACCCGACTGGGCCAACGGGTCGAGTCCCTTCCGCCCGCCGGCTCGATCGAGGATATTCGCGCTGCCATTTTGCATATGGGCGTCTTGTTGGGCCAAAACGACCGCGCGGCGCAGGTTCTGGCCGATTTCGACGCCGCGATGATAAAGGTTGCACCCGGTGCCGGGCGGCTGGCCGCGACCTATGGTGCCAATGGCTGGACTGCGGGCGGCGACACGCTGGCAGGAGATATCATGCGCGCAGCCGGGCTGGAGCTTTTGGCAGACCGGCAGGGGCGGGCGCATGGCGGATCGCTTCCGTTGGAAGATCTTGTCATGGCCGCGCCTGAATTGCTGGTGACCGCAGCCCGCTACGCGCAGCCCTCACGGGCCGAGGCCGTTCTGGATCACCCCGCAATTGCCGCGCTGACGGCCCGGCGCATGACGATTGCGGATCGCGACTGGGTCTGCGGGTTGCCACATGTGGCAGAGGTCGCGGCAAGGCTCGCAAGATGAAAGTGCTCATCCCCCTCGCTGTCCTGTGCGCGGTGCTGTTCGCGCTGTCGCTGGTCACGGGCACCGCACCAGTCGGGCCGGGCGAAAGCCTTGCCGCGTTGTTTCGCAATGACGGGGCACTGACTTTGGTGATGCGCGAAATCCGTGCTCCGCGCGCCGTGCTGGCGGTGATGGTGGGCGCGTCGCTGGGGCTTTCGGGGGCGCTGATGCAGGGCTATCTGCGCAACCCGCTGGCCGAGCCGGGGTTGATCGGCGTGTCCGGATCAGCGGCACTTGGTGCCGTGATCGCGTTGCAAACCGGCTTTGCGGCGGGTTTTGCGCTGGCCTTGCCGCTGGCGGCTCTGGCGGGGGCGTTGGCGGCGGTGCTGCTGATCGTGTTTCTGGCAGGGCCGGGTGGCGGGTCGCTGGCGTTGATCCTTGCCGGAGTGGCGATTTCCGCGCTGTCCGGGGCGGCAACTGCGCTGGTGTTGAACCTGTCGCCCAACCCCTTTGCCGCCAATGAGATCGTGTTCTGGATGATGGGTTCGCTGGCGGATCGGTCATGGCTGCATGTCGGCATTGCCGCACCCGTGATGGCGGGTGGCCTGCTGCTGGTTGCGCGGTCGGGGCGCGCGCTGGATGCGCTGACGCTGGGCGAGGATGCGGCGGCCTCGCTGGGGATCAACCTTGCGCGGCTGCGGCTGCGGCTGGTGCTGGGCGTTGCGGCGATGGTCGGCGCGGCCACAGCGGTCGCGGGTGCCATCGGCTTTGTCGGGCTGGTCGTGCCGCATCTGCTGCGTCGCGCGACGGGCGCGCAGCCGGGGCGGTTGCTGGCGGCCTCGGCGCTTGGGGGCGCGGCCCTGGTGCTGGCCGCCGACATTGCCGTGCGGGTGATTTTGCCGGGGCGCGACCTGAAGCTGGGCGTTGTCATGGCGCTGATCGGCGCGCCGGTGTTTTTGCACCTGATCTGGCGACAAAGGCGGGGCGGCTGATGTTGTGCATCCAGAACCTGACGGTGCGGCGCGGCGCGCGCGAGGTCGTCACATCCGCCAGCTTGAACGTCACGGCGGGCGAGTTCGTCGGCCTGATCGGTCCCAATGGCGCGGGGAAAACCAGCCTGATGCGCGCCGCTATGGGGCTGATTCCGGCAACGGGCGAATGCAATTTGGCCCGGCTTTCACCGACCAAACGTGCGCTGATCGCGGCATGGATGCCGCAAAGCCGCGAGGTGGTCTGGCCGGTTTCTGTCGAAACTCTGGTCCGGCTGGGCCGCATCCCGCACCAAAGCCCTGATGCCGACCACGCCGCCGTCGAGGCTGCCCTGCGCCGCATGAACATCGCGGCCTTCCGCGACCGCCCCGTGTCCCAGCTATCGGGCGGCGAACAGGCTCGCGTGCTGATCGCCCGCACTCTGGCGCAGGAAACGCCTCTTTTGATGGCCGACGAACCCATAGCCGGGCTGGACCCGGCCCATCAGATCGGCGCGATGCAGACCTTCCGCGATCTGGCGGATGAGGGGCGCTGCGTTATCGCCTCGCTGCACGATCTGGGGCTGGCGGCGCGGCATTGCACGCGGCTGGTGATGATGGATGCGGGCCGGATCGTGGCGGACGGCGTGCCAGCCGAAGTGCTGACCCCCGACCTGCTGGCGCGGGTGTTCGGGGTGAGCGGATATTTCGCCGAAACGCCCGACGGCCCGATTTTTCAGCCGCTCAGGGTTCTGGAATGAAGGTGACGCACTGCGCCCGTGGCTGATCGGCCTGTTCGGCAAGACCGCGTTCATGGCCGAGAAGGTGCTTGGCAACGTGGTGTCGTCCGGCATCAAGGTCTTGATCCTCGCCGTCATCATCGGCATCGGCTCGACGCTGTTCTCGCAATTCACGGCCGGTTTCGGCGGGGCGACCCCGACCATCGACGACGCCATGGTGATTGTGCTGGTGGCCTTGTCGCTGCTCGGCCTCGGGATATTCGAGCCGAGCATCGCCAACGGCAGGGGATGCGGATCATCGGCCAATACGATGACGGCGTGACTTTCGGTCAGCGCCGCGTGTTGCTTGTCTGGAACCGCCTTATCCTGCCGGGTGGCCGTTCCATCGTCCTTGAACGCCTGCCGGCCTTGAATACGGAATCGACTACCATCGGTGGGATCTGATGAAAGCGGCTGGCCTCTCCACGCTGCTCGCAGTCGGAACTGAGCTTGCGACCAGCGACGAGGATCGGCTTATCCGGGCCATCCGCGACGGGGCGCAGGATATGGTCAATCAGGCGGGCCAGCAGATCGTGCAGCGCCAGTTGCAGGTTGCGCCGACGCTCACCATCCGGCCCGGCTTCCCCGTCAGGATCATCGTGACCCGCAGCCTTGTGTTAGACGCGGCAGGAGGTTGACCATGACGAAACGAAAACTCGGCCCGCTGCCAGACGACAAGCCCGTAAAGACCGCCGTGGAGTTGCCCGCGCCGCTTCACCGCGATCTTGCCGCCTACGCCAAGGTGCTGGCCCGCGAGACGGGCCAGCCCGCCGCCGATCCCGTCAGGCTGATCCTGCCCATGCTGGAACGGTTCATCGCCACGGATCGCGGTTTCGCCAAGGCGAGAAGGCAAGGGAAGTCCAGCGTTCCATCCTGATCAAGATGTATCCCGTCTGATGTGTGGACCTCGAACATCGATGGCTTCGCATACGCGAAAACCTCTGGTCAAGGCACCAATGTCAGGTTAAGTATATGATATTAGGTTGATTTTCTGAACCTGGAGGGGGAATTGGTGCTGAGCGCTGTCAGTGTCGTATGGCGAGAGCTGCTGCGGGGTTGTCGCGATCCGCACTCGCCAGCAAGGCCAATGTCTCGCAAGCTACGCTTTCCGACTTCGGGTTGGAAAAAGAGAGCCTTACGAGCGTACCCTTCGGGACATTCGACGAACCTTAGAATCGTTGGGAGTGGCTCTGTTGCACAAATCTCATGAAGGATTCATCTTGTGAATCCAGCGTGGTAGC